>DBFEIO010000017.1:0-127415 GCA_048330275.1 Collinsella sp. | reverse complement strand
CGGCAGCACCCAACGGGCCCTCTCGGGGGCAGGGACGTTCGGCCGTGCGCGGGCGCCCGGTCGGCGGCCCGTTCTGGGCGCGCCTCAATCGTAGCCCGAGACGGTCCCGGGCTGACAATTTCGACTGTAATGGACGTTCTTAACTGACTAGTCGTTTAAGAACGTCCCCAATGACTAGTTCCGTTTGCGGGGGAGGCGTGGGACAATACCGAGCGAATGTGATTGGGCGTCTGGGAAAAGGGGTCGCGATGAACAAGTTGAGGACGCTTGCCGACGTGTTGCGCCAGGCTGGCTTTGCGCGCATCACGGGCCTGTTTCTCGTCTTCTATCTGCTGTGCTCGACGGCCGTCTGGCTGTCCGAGCCCACGACCCTTACGTTTGGCGACGGCCTCTGGTTTAGCTTTGAGACCGTATCGACGATCGGCTTCGGTGATATCCCGGCCGAGACGCCGGTTGCCCGCGCTATCACCGTCGTTTTGAGCGTCATCAGCATCTTCTACATCGCCATGCTCACGGGCGTGGCGGTGAACTACTGCAACACGCTCATCAAGATGCGCCAAAAGGACACCATGGCGCGCCTTATGGATGATCTGGAGCATTTGGAAGAGCTCGATCGTGACGAGCTTGCCGACCTATCGCGCCGTGTGCGCGAATATCGCCGACGCCAACGCTAGAACGGGCGCCGCGCGTCACGACGAGGGGGACTGAATATGAATATCACGGTATACCTGGGTGCCAGCGTCGGCAATGACCCGGCGTTTCTGCCCGCGGTGCAGGAGCTGGGCGACTGGATTGGCGCTAACGGACACGCGTTGGTATACGGCGGGTCCAAGTCGGGTCTGATGGGTGCGCTCGCCGATAGCGTACTCGAGGCAGGTGGACACGTGACGGGTGTTGAACCGAGCTTTTTTATCGAGGCCGAGTTTCAACATGACGGTATCGACGACCTTATCGTGACGAGTGACATGGCCGAACGCAAGGCCAAGATGATTGAGCTCGGTGACGCGTTCATCGCCTTTCCCGGTGGGACGGGTACGCTCGAGGAGATTGCCGAGGTCATGTCCGCCGTGTCGTTGGGGCATCTCGATGCGCCGTGCATTTTGTACAACCTTGGGGGCTACTACAACGATCTTAAGGCGTTGCTCGAGCACATGATTGATAAAGGGCTTTCGAGCCCGAGGCGCCAGCACGGCATCTACTTTGCCGACGATTTGCGCGAGATTGCCTCGATTATCAACGGATAAGTCTTGAGCCTGCCCCACTATGACTCCCAATGGTGCCGTTTGCGGCGCAGACGGTTGGCTCGTTCGGGCAACGCTCGCTCTACAATAAAACGTATCTTTGCCGAATTTGACCACGGGAGGTCCCGATGGATAGTCTTGCAAAACCCAAAAACCGTGCGCTGTTTTTAGTTAGCGTTGCCGTGACCGGTGCGTTCGCAGGCGCCGCGGTCTGGCTGTTCTTTTTTGCGATGGAGCACGGTGTCGACTATCTGTGGACCGAGATTCCGCACGCGCTGGGCGTCGCTTCGCCTGAGCTCGCGAGCGGCCCGTTCGGTTTTCTGCCGTACCCGTTTTTTGTCTGCTTGCTGGGCGGCCTGCTGATCGGTCTGTACGAAAAGATTACGGGCACCAAGACCGATGACCTCAACCAGGTGATGGCCAAGGTTAAACAAGACGGTCGCTACCCGTACGACAACCTCGGCAAGCTTTCGCTTGCGGCATTGCTGCCGCTGCTGTTTGGCGGAAGTATTGGACCGGAGGCCGGCCTGACCGGAGTTATCGCGGGTCTGTGCAGCTGGGTCGGCGACCGCATGCGTCGCTTTGGCGCCGAGTTTAGGGAGCTCACGCTGCTGGGCACCCAGGCTGCCCTGACGGCGCTCTTTACCGCGCCCGTGTTTGGCTTTGTGGCGCCGCTCGCCGGTAGCGCCGACGGCCAGGGCGCTGGCGAGGACTCCGCGTCCGATGAGATCACCATCAAGCTGCCCAAGGCGCAAAAGACCGTGGTCTACGGCATCGCGATTGCCGGCGGTCTGGGCACCTATCTGCTGCTCGGCCAGCTTATGGGCGGCGGCATGGGCATGCCCAGGTTCGAGGCCGCCCAGGTGGGTAACCTGGAACTTGTCTGGCTCATTCCGCTGGCGTTGGTCGGCACCGTATGCGGTTGGCTGTACTTTGTCTCTGAGCATGCAAGCGAGGCACTGTCCCATGCAATAGGGGAGCGCCCGGTCGTCAAGGCCATGCTGGCCGGCCTGGCGCTCGCCATCTGTGGCACGGTCCTGCCCTACACCATGTTTGCCGGCGAGACCCAGGCCGATGTGCTCATGGAAACCTATCTGACCATTCCCGCTGGCGTGCTTATCGCGACCGGTCTTGTTAAGGCCATGCTGACGCCCGCCCTCATCAACCTTGGTTGGCGCGGCGGCCACTTCTTCCCGGTTATCTTCTCGGGTGTGAGCCTGGGCTATGGCCTTGCCATCCTCACCGGCGCAGATCCGGTCTTTTGCGTCGCCGTCTGCACCGCCTCGACGATGGGCGCCGTCATGCGTCAGCCCGTCATGGTCGTGGGCCTGCTGCTCATGTGCTTCCCGCTCAAGGGTATCGTCTGCATGATCATCGCCGCCGTCATTGCGGCAGGCATTCCGCTGCCCAAACCGCTGCGCAAGTAGTACGGTGGCGCACGCCGGGGACATGCCGTTTGCCATGGATTTGCGGATGGGCGATTGCGACCGATTGTGGCCTACGTGGGTCAAGTTTCGTATGGCTACAAATCGCGTACTCGATAAACCTTGGTGCTGACGGTGCAGCTGATTGCACATAGCGCGAGCGCCAGTACGGCAATTCCTGCACACAGACAGCCAAGAACGGCGGGATCGGGATTCGCTCCGGCAATCGACATGAGCCAGTTGCTGATGGGGTTGGAGGAACTCAGCATTGCCATGGTGCCGCAGCCAAACAGGGCAAACAGGCCAAGGGATAGGCGCAGCGCCTCCATGTGTCCAAATCGAAAGAACAGCGGCTGTGCCAGAAACACCATCATGAGGGAGATGAGCATCGATGCGGCGGAGGCTATTGTGGTCTCAAAGACGATCTGTCCCGTCGAGGGCATGCCCGTGTGATCGAAGAACGGAAGAGTGATGGTGCTCAAAAGCACGGTCGCACACGCCATGATGGCCGAGAAGGCAACAATGCAGAGGTAACGTGCGCAGATGATGTCTTTGCGCGAGAGGGGCAGCGTTGCCCGATAGCGCTCCCATCCGTTTTGATTGTCGTAGCCGGCCAGCGAGTTCATGACCACGATGGGCGACATGGCACTGACCGCGCAGGCGCCGGCGCTCATACTGGCATCGCCATCCGATGCGTTGGCGAGGGTCAGTACGACGAAGATGAACAGGCCGACGCCCGCGATGCTCGGGACAAGCGTGCGGACGATGGCGAGCTCAGACATAAAGGCGCGTTTCATTTCGAAGCCCCTTTCAGTATGAGGCGAAGATAGTCATCAATGGTTGCCCGGTCGCAGGGAATCTCGGGGAAGGCCTCGAGCGCCTCGCGACGGTTGGGTACGAGCACGTCCACGCTATAGGCGTGGTGGGCGGCGCGGGCACCTTCGACGCAAGCCATAAGCTCTGCGGCCTGTGCTTGGGTGCAGTGGGCGATGCCGGCTCGGTCGGTAATGTCCTCGCGCGGCAGGTCAAACACAATCGAGCCGTTATCGATGCAGATGACGCGGTCGGCAGTGCGATCGAGGTCGGATGTAATGTGGCTCGAGAGCAGCACGCTGTGCTGGCCGTCGGCGACAAAGGCAAGCAACTCGTCGAGCAGTTCCTCGCGCGCCATGGGATCGAGGCCCGCGGTGGCTTCGTCCAAAACGAGCAGCTTGGCATTGTGGCTGAGCGCACAGGCGAGCTGCAGCTTCATGCCCATGCCGCGGGAGAGGTCCTTGACCTTCGTCTTGGGATCGAGGCCAAATCGGTCGATGAATCCGGCGAACGTTTCGCAGCTCCACGTGGGGTATGCCGGGCCTACGAGCTTCTCGACCTGGCCCACCTTGAGCGTGGAGGGGAAGGGACACGTGTCCAGGACAAGCCCGATGCGGGAGCGCAGGTGGCGCTGCGTCTCGTCGGGCGCGTTGGCGTCGCAGCGCTGTCCAAGCAGATGCACCTCGCCGGCATCGGGCTTTATAAGCCCAAGCGCGGCGCGAATGGTCGTCGTCTTGCCGGCGCCATTTGCGCCCACAAAGCCAACGATCTGGCCGGGCTCCACGGCAAGCGTGACGTCGCGCAGTGAAAAGCGGTCGCTCACGCGGCGCGATACACCTTTAAGTTCTAGCAACTTTTGCATGGTATAGCCTTTCTTGCAGATGGCTACTGCATGGTTTCGGGGGCTACGAGGTCGAGCATCTCGTGCAGCTTGTCGCGCGTGACGCCCAAGGCTTCGGCTTGGCTCGCCGCTTTCGCAAGCAGCTCTTCGATATGGCAGAGCTGGTTTTCGCGCAAGAGTTCTTGGTTGCCCTCGGCGACAAAACAGCCCTTGCCCTGCACGGTGCAGATAAAGCCGAGTTGCTCCAGGTCGGCGTAGGCGCGCTTGGTGGTGATGACACTCACGCCAAGATCGCTCGCGAGTGCACGGATGCTGGGGAGTTTGGCTCCCGCAGCGAGCGCGCCCGAAAGGATCTGAGCTTTGACTTGCGAGGCTATTTGCTCGTAGATGGGCTTGTCGCTCGAATTGGATAGGATGATGTCCACAGCGGCTCCTTAGCTGTTGGGCTACACGTGTATATAACCGGTAAGCACAGTATATATACACTATGTACAGTTACGCAAGAGACAAATTCGGATTGGGCCGGCTACCCAGGCCCCAACTGATGAATTTGTCCTGATAGGCGCCCTAGAGCGGGATTTCGCGGCTACAATAGTGCGGTTACATCGACGTAATGCACTCAATGCAAGAAAGGATCCGCATGGCAAGCCTGTCGGATGAAATCTCGTCGCGCCGCACATTCGCGATCATCAGCCACCCGGACGCCGGTAAGACCACGCTTACCGAGAAGCTGCTGCTCTATACCGGCAGCATCCAGACTGCCGGTTCGGTCAAGGGCAAGAGCTCGGCCAAGCACGCCGTCTCGGACTGGATGGACATCGAGAAGGAGCGCGGCATTTCCGTTACCTCCTCGGTGCTGCAGTTCACCTATAATGGCGCCTGCGTCAACATCCTCGATACCCCCGGCCACCAGGACTTCTCGGAGGATACCTACCGTACCCTTATGGCCGCCGACGCCGCAGTCATGGTCATCGACGGCGCTAAGGGCGTCGAGGCCCAGACCAAAAAGCTCTTTAAGGTCTGTACGCTGCGCCACATTCCCATCTTCACCTTTGTGAATAAGCTCGACCACGAGGCTCGCGATCCGTTTGAGCTCATGGAAGAGATCGAGAACGTCCTGGGTATCAATACGTATCCCATGAACTGGCCGATCGGCAGTGGTCGCAACTTCCGTGGCGTGTTCGACCGTCAGACTCGTCGCGTCATTGCCTTTGAGGGCGACGGTCATGCCAACGCCACCAAGAAGGTCGCCGAGGTCGAGGCCGAGCTGGGCGATCCTTCCATGGACGAGCTCATCGGCGAGGAGAACCACAAGAACCTGATGGACGACATCGAGCTGCTCGATGGCGCCGGCGACGAGCTCGACTTGGATGCTGTGGCCTGCGGCAAGCTGAGCCCGGCGTTCTTTGGCTCGGCGCTCACCAACTTTGGTGTGGAGCCCTTCCTCAAGGAGTTCCTGCGCCTGGCCCCGACGCCGCGCGCCTATATCGATACGCTCACCAGCGAGCCGGTCGATCCCTGCCGCGACGACTTTAGCGGCTTTGTGTTTAAGATCCAGGCCAATATGGACAAGAACCACCGAGACCGCATCGCCTTTGTGCGCATTTGCTCGGGCAAGTTCGAGCGTGGCATGGACGCCTTCCACGTGCAGGGCAACCGTAAACTCAAGCTTGCCACGGGCACGTCGATGATGGCCGATGACCGCGCCATCGTGGACGAGGCATACGCGGGCGATATCGTGGGCCTGTTCGATCCGGGTATCTTTAGCATCGGTGACACCGTGTGCTCTGGCAAGCGCCATGTGCAGTATCCGCAGATCCCGACGTTTGCCCCCGAGATGTTCGCCCGCATTACGCAGGTCGATACGCTCAAGCGCAAGCAGTTTGTGAAGGGCATGGAGGAGCTTGCCCAGGAGGGCGCCATCCAGATCTTCCGCGAGCTGGGTGCCGGCATGGAGAGCGTCATCGTGGGCGTGGTCGGCGTACTGCAGTTTGAGGTGCTCGAGCGCCGCCTTAAGGCCGAGTACCGCGTTGAGGTTCGTCGCCAGCCGCTGCCCTATACGGACATTCGCTGGATCCAGAACGACCCTGATACCATTGACATTCCGGCTCTTTCGCTCACGCGCGACACCCTGCGCGTCGAGGACATGCGCGGCGGTAAGCTGCTGCTGTTCACGAGCCCGTGGAACGTGGATTGGGCAACTGACCACAACCCCGACCTTATCCTGTCGGAGTTTGGCAACGTGGCCTTTTAGCGCATCGGCGCGGTGGCCCTGCGGGGCTGCCGCGCCGTTTACTTGCCTGATGCCGTATGAGCGGCTATTATACCCATCGTCGTCTCAAGCCCGTGACGTCCGAGCAGTTCGGGTCCGATATCCTGCTCGTTAAACCTAAAACCAAAGGAGTACATAATGATCAAGAAGGTCATGGAGGACTACAAGGTCCTGTTGCGGAGCATTCCCGCGGCAACGGTTTCGCTGTTTTTCGTGAGCGTCATCATGATGAACCTGCTGGCCAACAAGGAGCTCATCAGCCTGCCGTATCTGGCGCTCGACTGTGGCTTTGTGGTGAGCTGGGTTTCGTTTTTGTGCCAGGACATGATCTGCAAGCGCTTTGGCGCCAAGGCATCCATCAAAATCTCTATCCTCGCGCTGCTGGTCAACCTGGCCGTGAGCCTGTGCTTTTGGGCATGTTCGCTCACGCCCGGCATGTGGGGCGCCTACTACGACACGGGCATGATCGAGGTCAACACCGCCCTTAACGCCACCATCGGCGGCACCTGGTACGTGGTGCTGGGCTCTTCGCTGGCAATGCTCGTTTCTGCCGTGGTTAACTCCACGCTCAACCAGTCGCTTGGCCGTATGCTCAAAAAGAATAACTTTGCGAGCTTTGCCTTCCGCTCCTATGTCTCCACGGGCGTTGGTCAGTTTATCGACAACCTGGTCTTCGCCATCGTGGTGAGCCACACGTTCTTTGGTTGGACCTGGGTGCAGGTCCTCATGTGCTCGCTGACCGGCGCTGTTGCCGAGCTGCTGTGCGAGGTCTTCCTGAGCCCCGTGGGCTACAAGGTCGTGCGCGGCTGGGAGCGCGAGAATGTGGGCTCCGAGTACCTCGAGCGCCACGCAACCGCCTAAGGAGCAAGTATGCGGGTTTTGATCACGGGCGCTTCGGGTGGTATCGGAGCTGCATGCGTGCGGCGCTTTTTGGACGAGGGCTACGAGGTCGTGGGCTTTGACCTGCTGCCGGCGGCGATCGAACACGAGCGCTACCGCCATCTGATCGTTGATGTTCGCGAGCCTAACTCGTTTCCAGGTGACCTTGAGCCTCAGGTAATCGTGAACGTTGCCGGTACGCAGGATTCGGCAGACGACATCGCCGCCAACCTGTATGGCACCATCAACGTGACCGAGCGCTACGCCTTTGTGGGGGAGGGGCTTGTCGCCAGGCCGGCGCCGTCTATCAAATCCGTGGTCAATGTGGGGTCGGCGAGCGGGCATACGGGATCGGAGTTTCCCGCCTATGCCGCCAGCAAGGGCGGCGTTATCGCCTACACCAAGAACCTTGCAAACCGCCTGGCACCGCAGGCCATCGCCAACAGTGTGGACCCGGGCGGCGTTATCACGCCGCTCAACCGTTGCGTGATGGAAGACGAACAACTGTGGAGCCAGATTATGGAGCTCACGCCGCTTAAACGCTGGGCCACCGCCCAAGAGATCGCCGAGTGGATCTACTTTGTGGGCGTGACCAACCGGTTTATGACCGGACAGAGTCTGCTCATTGATGGCGGCGAGGCCGGCCGCACCCAGTTTGTCTGGCCCGAATAGGAAACGCGCCCGATGGAAAGCCGTCGGGCGCGTTTTTGATGTATCGATTTTTAGCCGATGCAAGTCCAGTTGACGGGGGTCGAGCCGTGCTGTTCGAGTAGCCGATTGGCGGCAGAGAAGGGGCGCGACCCCATAAAAGCGGGGAGTTCTGCCGTGGCACGGTTGGCCGAAAGCGGCGAGGGGTGCGTAGAAGCCAGGCATAACTTGCCGGTTGCCTTGTCCGCGCCGGTAGCGGCGAGCTTGCCTTCGACCATCTGCTGGGCAAAGCGGCCCCATGCCAAAAAGACTACCGGCTGGGGCAGCTGACAGCAGCGTTCGATAACGTAGTCGGTGAGCGCGCTCCAGCCCAGCTTGGCGTGCGAGTTCGCGGCATGCTCGCGCACGGTGAGCGTAGTGTTGAGGAGCAATACGCCCTGCTGTGCCCATGGCGTTAGATCTCCCGTGGCCGGAATGGGGCAACCCAGATCGGCTTTGAGTTCCTTATAGATGTTGCGCAGGCTCGGCGGCAACTTGGTTTGCGTTGCGGGGACCGAGAACGACAGCCCCATGGCCTGGTTGGGTCCGTGATAGGGGTCTTGACCCAAGATGACAACCTTGACCTGGTCGGCCGGCGTGTAGGCGAGGGCATTGAGGATGTCGTCTTGTGCCGGGTAGATGGTTTGCTCGACACGCAAAAGGGCGATGCGCTCGAGCAGCTGGTTCGTAGTGTCACGTACCGGCTGCGGCGCATCGCCCAACCAAGTTGCTATGTTGCGGTCGCGGGTTACGGTGTCCATGGGGCTCCTTTATGGCAGATGCTCTGTTGGCATCTATTGTAAAGGCGCACCGGTTGCCTTTATGCCACGGCTGTATGAAGAGCGGGGTCTACGAGACTTGCTCGGGCGCTCCTGCCATGCGAGCCTGTCCATGTGCGCGAAGGCGCGGAAGCTCGACGGTTGCCACCATGACGCCGGTGAGGATGAGGGCGGCGCCAAAGAATGCGATGGGGCTCAGGACCTCGCCGACCAGGAAGAACGAGAAGACAGCGGAGCAGACCGGCTCGAGCGAGAAAGCGAAGCCGGTGGTCTCGGCAGGCACGTGGGGCTGCACGAGCGTCTGGGTGATAAAGCCGTAGGCAGAGCAGATGAGTGCGAGCGCGACGACGACCACGATCTCGCTGGGTGTGCCGGGAAGCGTGAAACCGCCAAAGGTGAATGCGGCGATACCCGAGAATAAGCCGCCGAAGCCCAGCTGCCAAACGCCCAGAGCCAGCGGGTCGACTTCTTCGACAAAGCGCTTGGCCACGATAATGTGGCTGGCATAGATAAAGGCCGAGAGCAGCATGATGATCGCACCGGGATTCAGGCTGGTGAAGTCGGCGCCCGAGAGCAGCAGCATGCCGCAGGTGACGATGGCGGTGCCGACGAGCACTTTGCGCTCGGGGGCACGGCGCAGCAGGGCGGCGTTGGCAAACGGCACGATCACGACCGTCAGGCTCTGCAAAAAGCCGGCAGTGGAGGCAGAGGTGAGGCTGGAGCCCAGGCACATACAGGTGAGCTCGGTTGCCATGATGGCGCCGATGATGGCGGCACGGACCATAAGGTCGCGGTTGATGCGGAAAGCGCGCTTGTGGAAGAGCAACAGGCAGGCCACAAAGGCGATGATGCAGCGTAGCGCGACGATGCTCGTGGCGTTCATGCTGTCCATGCCGATCTTCATGAGGGGATACGAAAAGCCCCATGCGACGGGAACGGAAAATGAGAGCGCGATTGCTTTTTTGCGATCCATGGGACTCCTTTTGTTACAGAACGGTTTCGTAAAAAGGATTCTGCTCCCAGATGTGGATGTAGTAAAGCGAATGTATCTTCAGTATGATTAAGAAATACTAATGTTGGCAGAAATGGTACTGACAAAACGTTTTACGGCTGCATCGATGTGGAGGCGCGATGGCATCGCGGTATCAGATTGTTTGTATGGTGGTCGATCGCGGCAGTCTTAAGGGCGCGGCGGACGAACTGGGCTATACGCAAAGTGCGGTGAGCCAGGCCGTCAAAGCGCTCGAGCGCGAGCTGGGTACCACGCTTATCGAGCGCGGTAAGCAGGGCGTTTCGCTTACGCGCGACGGCAAGCAGTATCTGCCGTATCTGCGACAGATCGTAACTGCCGAGGCCGAGCTTGAGGGCAAACGTCAGGAGTTGCTGGGGCTCTCCTCGACGGATATTCGTATCGCGACGTTTACCAACGTGAGCCGCACCGTATTGCCGCGCGTGATTCGCGACTTTGGTGCGCTGCACCCGGGCGTACGCTTTACCCTCAAGCAGGGCGATTACACGCGCAACGCTCAATGGGTGCACGATGGCGTGGTTGACTTTTGCTTTACGGCGCGCGGGTTTACCGCAGGGCTCGAGAAGCGTGTGGTCTATCACGACGAGTTGGTGGCATTGTTGCCGACAGCGCATCCGCTGACGGCAAAGGAAAAGGTGACACTCGCCGACCTGGCGTCCGAGCCGTTTGTGCTGCTGGATGAGGGCGAACAGAGCCTGGTGCTCGATGCATTCGCGGCGCATGGGTTGTCGCCGCACGTGATGAGCGAGGTGACCGACGACTACACCATCATGGCGATGGTGGAGGAGGGCCTAGGCGTGAGCATGCTCTACCGTCGTACTGTGGAGGGCATGCGAGCCGATATTCGTGTGCGGCCCATCGTGCATGCCCCCTCGCGCGACGTGGTGGCCGCCTGGCGCAGCTGGGACACCATGCCCATCGCCACGAGGCGCTTTATCGACTATATGAGCTCTCATATTGTCAATTAATGACTGGTGTGGCGTTGAGTGCTGTGTTTAGCGGGCTGTCGCTTTGGCTTGGGTGACACGATAGGTGCGTGCCGGGTGGCAGAGTAGCACCGCCACGACCATAAAGAACGCCGTGGTGCCCAGGCTGATGGGGTAGACCATCATGATGTTCGCAAAGGTGCGAAAGTGCGGGAACACGCAGAACACCCAATAGAAGCGGATGCCGCAGACGCAGATCATGGTGATGAGGGCGGGCGTGAGCGAGATACCAAAGCCGCGCAGGTAGCCTGACATGTTTTCGTAGAACATGCTAAAGGCGTACGCCGGAAAGATTGAGCACACGCGGATATAGCCGATCGAGACGATGTTGGGATCGCTGTTAAAGAGCGATAGGATCTCGCGTCCCAGACCGACAATAACGATGATCGTGGTGAGTGCAACGATACCGCCTTCGACCAGGCAGACCTTGAGCGTCTTGGTGCAGCGGTCGATCTGGCGGGCGCCGTGATTTTGTCCCACAAAGGTGGTGCAAGCCTGGCTAAAGCTGTTGAGCAGGTTGTAGCACACGTACTCCAGGCTCATGGCGGCACTCGATGCCGCCATGACCTCGGTGCCCAGGCTGTTGATGGCAGACTGGATGATGATGTTGGCGACGGCAAAGACGGCGCTTTGGATGCCGGCGGGCAGGCCGATCTTGACGATGCGCTTGAGAGCGACGGGGTCTAAGCCTAAGTCGCGTGGGGTGACGCGGACGACGGAGTCGGTCTTGAGCAGGCGGATAAAGAGCGTGGCGGCGCTGACGGTGTAGGCGATGGCGGTGGCGATGGCGACGCCCGCGACGCCCCAGTGGAGTACGGGGACAAAGATGAGGTCTAGGCCAATGTTGAGGACGGTGGACACGGCAAGCGCCTGTAGCGGCATGCGGGTGATGCCGACGGAGCGGAAGATCGCGGCCTCAAAGTTGTAGAGCAAGATCGAGGGCAGGCTGAGCAAAAAGACGCGCAGGTAGAGCGAAGCGAGTGGCATGGTTTCGGCAGGAACGTTGAGCGCGGCGAGCATGGGCTCGGCAAAGATCTCGCCCAGAGCGATGACGACAAAGCCCACAAGCGCCATTAAAATCGAGGTATGGACGGCGCGTTTGACCATGTTCTGATCGTTGCGGCCGATAGCGTTGGCGATGACCACGTTGGAGCCAAGTGACATGCCAATAAACAGGTTGAGCATAAGACTGGTAAGCGGAACATTGGAGCCGACCGCCGCCATGGCGAGGGTTCCCTGGTCGCCCGAGAAGTTACCGATGATGACCGTGGCGATGAGGTTCGACAGCTGCTCCAAGATGCTCGTGGCGGCCACGGGGAAGGCGAACAGGGGAATATTGCGCCACAGCGAGCCGGTGGTCATGTCAATGTGCTTAGATACGGTGTCAGCCATGCGCTCTCAATCTCTAACATGCTCTTTCGTGCTTATTTGCGCAGATGATGATACTCCTAATCGACTAGTCGTTGGGGACGTTCTTAAACGACTAGTCATTCAAGAACGTCTCCAATGACTAGGTGGGGGAGGCGTGCGACAATAGTGGGCGTTGTGTTGTTCGCGCTAAGGAGTTGCCATGTTGTTGTGTCCCGTTTGCCATGAGCCGTTGGTGGACAATGAACGCGGTGCTGCATGCGCGAGCGGACACCGGTTTGACCGTGCGCGCGAGGGCTATCTATATCTGCTGCGCTCGTCCAAGAGCGGCGACTCCATGGGCGATCCCAAGTCGCAGGCACGCAGCCGTCGTGACTTTCTGAACCGTGGATACTACGCACCGTTGCGCGATGCGATGGTCGAGCTGGTGCACGAGCGGGCGGCAGAGCACGGGGTGTCTACGGGCAAGCAGCTGACCTTGCTCGATATTTGCTGCGGCGAGGGCTACTACACCAGCGCCATGGGCGCGGTGCCGGGCGTGGATGCTTACGGTTTCGACCTGGGCAAAGAGATGGTGCGCCTGGCTGCCAAGCGCGGCGATGCGACCTACTTCGTGGCCAACATGAAGGACATCCCCGTGGCTGATGGCGCCTTCGATATGGTGACCGAGCTCTTCGCCCCCTTTAACGAGCGTGAGTTTGCTCGCGTGCTGGCGCCCGAGGGCTCGCTCTACACCGTGGTGCCGGGTGCCCGTCATCTCTTTGGGCTCAAGGAGGTGCTCTACGATACGCCGTACCTTAACGACGAGAAGCTGCCGCAGACCACCGAGCTCGAGTTGGTCGGAACGCAGCGGGTATCTGCGAATATTACGCTTCAGACCCAGGCCGACATCGAGGCGGTGTTCCAGATGACGCCGTACTACTACCGCACACGCCCTGCCGACAAAGAGCGCCTGGCAAACCTGGACACCCTTGAGACCGACATCGACTTCATCATCGCCGAGTACCGCCACGGTAAATAACCTACCAAAAAGGGACAGGTTTATTTTGGCAGGTTTTGTCTGGGCAAACGTAAAGGGCCGACCGCGGAGATGCGCGATCGGCCCTTTTTAGTTGCTTGGCTGCAGAGGTTATGAGAAGCGAGCGCTTACAGGCGGTCCTTGTTTTCGGCCTTAACGGCGTGTGCCTGCTGAACAAAGAACAGGTCGTACACCACGAGGACAAAGGCGCCGATGTTGACGGCGCTGCCGCCGAGCGCGGGAAGCGTGAGCACCGCCTTGGCAAGCGTGGCGACCGCGGCAACAATACCGAGCTTAAACGCGCCGTCTACCTGAGAAGGTTTGTTGGCACCCTTGATGCCCACAACGCCGGCGGCCAGATCGACAACGCCCTTGGCGATAACCACGGCCGCGGCGAGCATGGCGTTCGATCCGTAGGTGGACTCGAGCTTGCCGGTCGCGATGCCGGCGATTCCCATGATGAGACTGGCGATGCCCAGAACAAAATAAATCAGGGCAAGGATTTTGAGTGTCTTGCGAGCGGCGCTCATAGCTGGTCCTTTCGATGCGGGCGCGGAGAATCTGTCGCACCCAGGTTGCGGCACATATCGTGAAGCACATTGTAGTTCAACGGGGCGATGCATGCGCCTGAAAGCGTTTCTTACCTGCATGGTCCAACCTTTCAAAAAGGAAAGCTGGGCGTAAGTCAAATCGATGGCAGCTCATGTACGGCGCTGCGATGATGATGCCATGGTAAGAGCTGGACCGAAGGAGGAGCCATGATGTACGGAGCCAAGCAAGTGGATGAGCCGCGGTCGTTGGGAAGGTGCATGAGTGATTCTGTGATTGCTGCCGTGTGCACGGGATTGATGGCGGTGCTTTGCATTGGGATGCTGTGGACCATGTCGCATGTGGGACAATAACGGACGGTTGGGTGCCGACATGAATGGCGCCCATGTATTCGTTTTGTTTGCTAAGGAGTGTCCATGGGCGTCGTCGATCCCTTTTCTGTTGCTCGGGCGGCAGGGCTCGAGTTAACCAGGACACCCGAGGGCCTCACGCTCACCGATGGCTCGATGGAGTTGCGAGCCGATTTTGCCCGCATGCTTCCACGGCTCAAGCAGGGCCGTCTGCAGCAAGAGCTGTTGGTAAAGGCCGCGCGCGCGAAAGGCGTTGAGCATCCGTGGGCAATTGATGCCACGGCAGGCTTTGGCGAGGATTCGCTGCTGTTGGCAGCCGCGGGCTTTACCGTCGATCTGTATGAACAGGATTGCGTGATTGCGGCGCTCCTCAAGGATGCCTTGGATCGTGCGGCAGATGATCCGGCGCTTGCGACAGCCGTGGCACGCATGCGCTTACATGCCGGCGAGGACAGCATTGCCGGTCTTCGCCATACAGCTGAGCTGATCGAGCAGGGTGAGTTCGCCGCTCCCGACGTGGTGTATCTGGACCCCATGTTTCCCGAGCGCACCAAGAGCGCGGCGGTTAAAAAGAAGTTCCAACTTTTGCATCATCTGGAACAGCCGTGTGCCGATGAGGAGGCGCTGGTCGAAGCCGCGCTTGCGGTGCGGCCGCGCAAGGTCGTTATCAAACGGCCGGTGAAGGGGCCGCTGCTTGCCGGCGTTAAGCCGAGCTATCAGCTTGCGGGCAAGGCCGTCCGCTACGATGTTTTGGTGCCGCCGCGCCCGTAGCTTGAGTGCGATGGTTGGCGCTCCGTCAGTGCCGTGCCGATGCGGGGTCTATTTCCAAGGGTGCGACGTCAGGTGCCATCCGCCGCAGTATTCGCATTTGTAGCAGGCCAAACCACGCCGCCCGCGGTTTTCGCAGTCGGCCATAACTGCCTCGGCCTCGGCGCGCGTGTCGTAACGGTTTTTGCGTTCGCACGACTTGTAGCGCCAGGCTTCATCGCGCTCGGCGTCCAGGGCGTCGCGGCGCTCGTCTTCGCGTGCAAACAGGTCGCTCATATCGCCGCCCGTGGCAGCGCCCAAAAACTCGCTTTTGGCTTTTGACCAGGCGGCTCGCTTTTTGCTCCCCATCTGCTTCGCGCCCCTCTCCAAACGTTGGTATCATTGCTCAATCAAAGTGATACCAATAAACGTGAGGTCGCCGCGTGATGATCAGAAAAACCCTCGATACCGACATTCCCGCCGTCATGGCTATCTATGGCGCGGCCCGCGCCTTTATGCGTGCGCATGGCAACGCCACGCAGTGGCCCGAGGGCACGCCTTCTGCCGAGCAGCTGACTGCCGATATCGCCGCCGGTGGCAGCTATGTGTGCGAAGTCGACGGCCGCGTGGTGGCGACGTTTGCCTTTTTACCGGGCCCGGACGAGTGCTATGACGTAATTGAGGACGGTCAATGGCGTAGCGACACTCCGTACGCCGTGCTGCACCGTGTGGCATCCGACGGCACCGTGCACGGTATCGCGGCTGCGATGTTTGCCTTTGCCAAAGAACGTGCCGATCACTTGCGCATCGATACGCACCAGGACAACCTGCCCATGCAGGGCGCGAGTATTAAGGCAGGGTTTGAGCGTGCCGGCGTCGTGTATGTGTCAGACGGCACGCCGCGTGTTGCGTTTGACTGGCTGCGCGAGGTATAAGAGCAAGGGCTCGTGTCAGCAATGCGCGCGAACGAAAATGGCCCCGGGCGGGGCCATTTTTGGTTGCTGTGCTGTTTTGCAAGGTAGTAGGCGCTGCGCGCTGTCGGCTCTAAGACATCTACGCCCGGGGCAGCTCACTTCCGCAGTGACAACACTTGGTCGCGCCTTCGTGCACCTCTTCCAGACAATACGGGCAGACGGGCGCAGGTGCGGCTTCCTCGGTGGTGGCACCGGCGAGCCTGTCGCCAATCTCCTGCGCCTTGTTGAAGGCCTTGATGATGGCAAAGACGATCGCCGCCACAATCAAAAAGTTGATGCATGCGCCGATAAACGCGCCAAAGTCGATATTGGTGCCCGGCACCACCAACCCCGAGATCTCGGTGGCGCTACCGCCGGCAATCACGGAGATAAGCGGGTTGATGATGTTATCGGTAAGCGAGGTCACGATAGAGGTAAATGCGCCGCCGATAATCACGCCGACGGCCATGTCCATCACGTTGCCGCGATTGATGAATTCCTTGAACTCGTTGAGCAATGCCTTCATGGTGGCTCCTCGCAGTTGTGGGGCTCGCGTTGTTACTGCCCTAGATGGGCCCGGGCAGACAAAAAGGGGAGGTGCCGGCTTTCGCAAGGCGCGAACCTACGAAAATCGCCGCGCGGCAACGCGGGGCGATGAGCTCGGTCGGGGGATAGGGCCCGCTTCGCCCGCCGGCCCGTAAATTGTATCATCCAGTGTGGGACGAGGATGCCCGTTGCCGCGCGGCGATGGGCTTGTAATAAGAGGAGGGCCATGTCGAAGCAAGCGGTCGTTGGAATCTTGGCGCATGTCGATGCCGGTAAGACCACGCTGGCCGAGGCCATGCTGTTCAACGCGGGTCGCATTCGCAAGCGCGGCCGCGTGGACGATGGCGATTCGCATCTGGATACGAACGAGATCGAGCGCGAGCGCGGCATCACGATTTTCTCGTCACAGGCCGTGCTCGACCATGGCGATACCCACGTCATGCTCGTGGATGCGCCGGGGCATGTCGATTTTTCTGCCGAGGCGGAGCGCACACTGCGCGCACTCGACTACGCGATTTTGGTTGTGGGCGCCAACGACGGCGTGCAAGGGCACACCGAAACCCTGTGGCGCCTGCTTGCGCGCTATGACATTCCGACGTTCATCTATATCAACAAGATTGATTTGGAGAATCCCGGCCGCGATGTTTTGCTGGCACAACTTGGGCAACGTCTTTCCGAGGGCTGCCTGGATGCCAGCGAACTGTTGGCGGGCGGCGCCGTTCAGGAGGACGCTGCTGCGTTGGACGAGGCGGCACTCGAGGAGTTTCTTGAGGCGGGTGAGCTTTCCGTCGCAACGCTGTCGCGCATGGTTGCCGAGCGCAAGCTCTTTCCCTGTTTTACCGGCTCGGCGCTCAGGGACCAGGGCGTGGACGAGCTGCTGGATGGCATATGCGCGCTGATGCGTGAACAGGCGTGGCTCTCGGAGTTTGCCGCGCGCGTCTATCGTGTCAGCCGCGGGGATCGCGGCGAGCGCTTGGCTTGGGTTAAAGTGACCGGCGGCACGCTGCATGCCAAACAGATGATTGACGGACGTTCCGGTGCCGAGGCATGGGAGCAAAAGGTCGATCAAGTACGCATCTATAATGGCGAGAAGTATGAGCTTGCCCAGGAAGTTGCCGCTGGCGGCATCTGCGCCGTGACGGGTCTTGCGCACGTTCGCCCAGGGGACGCCCTGGGCGCGGAGCCCGCGGGCGATGCGCCCGTCATTGCGCCGGTCCTCACCTATACGGTGCTGCCGAACGAGCACGATGTCCATACGGTGTTCAAGGCACTGACTGAGTTGGCGGACGAGGATCCCATGCTCGGCGTAAGCTGGAATACGCATCTTGAGCAGATTCATTTGCAGTTGATGGGCGCCGTGCAACTCGAGGTCGTACAGCGGGTGTTGGCAGATCGCTTTGGCCTTTCGGTTGCGTTTGAGTCTGGCGGCATTCTCTATAAGGAGACTATTTCGCAGCCGGTCGAGGGCGTGGGCCACTTTGAGCCGCTGCGCCACTATGCCGAGGTGCATCTACGCCTGGAGCCGTTGCCAGCGGGTTCGGGCGTGCAGTTTGGTACCGTGACCTCGACCGACGAGCTCGATCTTAACTGGCAGCGTTTGGCACTCACCAACGCCATGGAGCGCGATCACCTGGGCGTGCTGACCGGCTCGCCCATCACCGATGTGCGCATTACGCTCACGGGCGGCCGTGCGCATGCCAAACATACCGAGGGCGGCGATTTTCGCCAGGCCACGTACCGCGCGATTCGCCAGGGTTTGATGCAGGCGCGCGAGGCCGGCGCGGCGGTGCTGTTGGAGCCGTGGTATCGCTTTGAGCTCGAGGTGCCGGGGGAGTGCGTGGGTCGGGCGCTCTCGGATGCCACGCGCATGGGTGCCGAGTACGAGCCGCCGACGATGACAGGCGACCGGGCGAAGCTTGTGGGTCGTGTACCGGCATCAGAGGTGCAGGATTACGCGCTGGAGGTGGCTGCCTACACGAGTGGTCGTGGGCATCTGTACCTGGAGTTCGCCGGCTATGCGGCATGCCATGATGCCGAGCGCGTAATCGAGACGGCCGCCTATGAGCCCGAGGCCGATCTGCCCAACACGCCCGATTCGGTCTTTTGCTCTCACGGCGCCGGTTACACGGTCAAATGGTACGACGTACCCGCCGCGGCGCACGTAAAGATCGATCCCGCTACCTTTCGCCCCTGGCGAGCGGCAGACGCAGAGCTCTTCGGCCATAGGTGACAAAGGGACAGTTCCTTTGTCACCTGCTGTTGGTATAACTCGGTATAAGTTGGTATAACTATAGGCAGCGTTTGCCAATCCGAGGAGGCCGACATGAATCCAAATCCCTTTAAGCCCACGGCTGGCAAGCGGCCTCCGATACTCATCGGTCGAGAGTCGGTCATCGAAGATTTTGAGGAAGGACTCGACAACGGCGCCGGAGCGCCGGGCAGGCTCATGCTCATTACGGGAAACCGCGGCTGCGGCAAGACGGTTCTCCTGCGGGAGCTGCAACGTCTAGCCAGCGAGCGCGGATGGGCGGTTGTCTCCGATTCCGCTTCGCTTGGCTTGTGCGACCGCCTGGCCGACGCGCTTCGCTCGAATAAACCCGTTGTGACGTCAATGGAGTTTGGGCCGTCGTTTGGGCGAATGTCGGTCGAGGCGGCGCGAGCAAAGGGCGAGACGTTGCGAGGGCTGGTCAACGAGCGCCTCAAGAAGCTCGGTCCAGGCAAGGGCATACTGTTTGCGATTGACGAGGCTCAATCTGCGTCTATCGAGGAGCTGGCGGCTCTTGCCGTTCTCTATCAGCAGGTGCTCGGAGACCAGGATGCCACGGGCTTGTCCGATAGCGACCAGCGCGGCCTTGCGCTTGTTTTTGCCGGATTACCCAGTATGGTTGACGATCTGCTCGAAGAGCCGAGCGTGACGTTTTTGCGGCGTGCCCAGCAGCGTACGCTGGGGGCGATATCTTTGCCCAAGGTGCGCGATTCGTATATCCAGACGGTCAAAGACGCTGGTCTTTACGTTGACGCGGAGACGGCGGACCATGCGGCGCGCAAAAGCATGGGGCATCCCTATATGGTTCAGCTAGTGGGCTATTACATGTGGCGGTCTGCCGTCCGGCGTGGCTCGCAGATCATTGAAGCGTGCGATGTCGAGGCTGGCTACGCCGATGCCGTCTCCGAGTTCTATGAAGCGGTCGACGCGCCCCTGTATTACGGGCTGCGTAGCCCGCAGCGCCTATTTATCGAGGCTATGGCGGTTGACGAGAACAAACCGACGCGCATGGCGGATATCATTGAGCGTTGTGATCGTACCCAGAGCTGGGCGAGTAAATATCGCGCAAGCCTGATTCGCGAGCGCGTCATCGAGGCTGCCGGATACGGCCTCGTCCGGTTTACCGTGCCCATGCTGGGCGCGTACATTCGCGATCGAGTTTTATGGCACGAGTGATGTGAAAAGGGACGGCCCCTTTGTCGCATCGATATTTGAGAGGCTAAATAATGGCGATTCATACTGAGCGTTTGACGCTTCGTCCGTGGCGCGAGGCGGATGCGGCGAGCTTGTTTACATATGTGAGCGACCCGGACGTGGGGCCGGCTGCGGGCTGGCCACCCCATCGAAGCATTGAGGAAAGCAGGGAGATCATTCGGGCAGTCTTTGCGGCGCCCCATACCTTTGCCGTTTGCTTGGCTGCGACAGATGAGCCCGTGGGCAGCATCGGGCTCATGCCATCTCGCTGCGAGTTAAACCGTCGAGATGACGGTCTCGAACTTGAAGTGGGCTATTGGATCGCCAAGCCATTCTGGGGTCTAGGCTTTGCTCCCGAAGCCGTGCGAGCCATGCAGCGCTATGCGTTCGATACGCTTGGCTGCAAGGCGCTTTGGTGCGGATACTATGAGGGCAATAACAAGTCGTTACGCGTCCAGCAAAAATGCGGGTTCACGCCACATCACGTTGAGCGCGACGTGCCCTGCGAGCTTATGGGCGATGTGCGTACCGAGTACTTTACGTATTTGACCCGCGAAGACTGGCGCAGGCAGGCACAGTGCGAGTAACGTGGCAAAGGGACAGTCCCTTTGCCACGTTCGGCTAACAGGAAGGGGAGCGATGACGGTGTCGCAACAACCAAGTGCTATCGAGGTACGTGGCGCGCGCGTCCATAACCTTAAAGATATCGATATCGATATTCCGCTGGGAAAGCTCGTGGGTATTGCCGGCGTGTCGGGCTCGGGCAAGAGTTCGCTGGCACTGGGCGTTCTTTACGCCGAGGGCTCGCGCCGTTACCTGGAGGCGCTCAGCACCTATACTCGCCGTCGTCTGACGCAGGCCGAACATGCCCAGGTGGATGAGGTCTTGCACGTGCCGGCGGCGCTCGCGCTGCACCAGCGTCCGAGCGTGCCGGGCGTGCGCTCGACCTTTGGCACCATGACCGAGCTCAACAATAGCCTGCGCCTGCTCTTTAGCCGCTGCGCCCATCACGTGTGCCCGCATTGCGGGGCGCGTGTGGAGCCGAGCCTTAACGTGGCTGCGGGCCTGTCGCTCACGTGTCCGGCATGCGGCTGCGAGTTCTACGCGCCGAGCGCCGAGGACCTTGCCTTTAACAGCGGCGGTGCATGCCCTACCTGTGGCGGCACCGGTGTCATGCGCGAGGTGGACGAGGCGAGCCTGGTGCCCGACGAGTCAAAGACCATCAACGAGGGCGCGGTGCTTCCCTGGGGCACGCTCATGTGGGATCTGATGAAACAGGTGGCCGGCGAGATGGGCGTGCGCACCGACGTGCCGTTTAACCAGCTCACACCTCAAGAGCGCGACATCGTGTTCCATGGCCCGGCGGTTAAGAAGCACATTCTCTACGTTCCCAAAAACGGCGAGGGCGCCACGCCGCTCGACTTTACCTATTACAACGCCGTCTATACCGTCGAGAATGCACTCGCCAAGGTTAAGGACGACAAAGGCCTCAAGCGCGTGGCGCGCTTTTTGCGCGAGGGCCCGTGCCGCGACTGCGGCGGCACGCGTCTCTCCGAGGCTGCGCGCCAGCCCCAGGTGCGCGGTATCAATCTGGCACAGGCCGCGGCCATGACGCTTGGCGATGCGATTGAGTGGGTACGTGGGGTGTCCGCATCCTTGCCGGCCGAGATGCGGCCCATGGCGACGGATATCTGCGATTCGTTTTTGAGCGCGGCCCGTCGTCTGGTCGACCTGGGTCTCGATTACCTTTCACTCGACCGCGCCGGTGCCACGCTCTCCACGGGTGAGCGCCAGCGCGTGCAGCTTGCTCGCGTGGTGCGCAACCGATCGACAGGCGTGCTTTATGTGCTGGACGAGCCTTCGATCGGCCTGCATCCTGCCAATGTCGACGGCCTGGTAGGTGTGATGCGCGATCTGGTGGATGACGGCAACACCGTGGTTGTTGTCGACCACGATACGCGCGTACTGGCGGAAGCCGACTATCTCGTCGAGATGGGCCCCGTTGCCGGAGCAGACGGCGGTAATGTGATTGCCACTGGTACGGTAGGCGAGGTCGAGCAATCGCGGGGCAGCCGCATCGCTCCGTTTTTGCGCGCAGAGCCCAAGCGCTTGCGTCCGCAGGTGACTGACGACGAGATGTTCGACCAGGGCCATATCCGCATGGCAACCGATGCCATCCATACCGTCAAGCCACTCGAAGTCGATATCCCGCGCGGTCGCTTGGTTGCGGTGACGGGCGTTTCGGGCTCGGGTAAGACGACGTTGGTGCTCGAGACGCTCATTCCGGCACTCAAGGCGCAGGCAGCCGGCGAGCGCCTGCCGGGGCACGTGCGTTGGGTCGATGCCGAGGGCATTGCCCGCGCAAATCTGATTGACGCTACGCCCATCGGCGCCAACGTGCGCTCGACGGTGGCGACTTATGCCGACATCCATGATGAGCTGCGCCGCGCCTTCGCCTGCACGCCAGAGGCCAAGGCAGCCGGCTACAAGGCAGGTGCCTTTAGCTACAACACTGGCACTCTGCGCTGCCCTACGTGCGATGGCACGGGCTCGATATCGCTCGACGTGCAGTTTCTGCCCGACGTCGAGATCATTTGCCCGGCATGTCGTGGTTCGCGTTATGCAGACGCGGCCTCGCATATCCATCGCGAGGGCAAGGACGGGAGCCTGCTTACGTTGCCGCAGCTCATGGACATGAGTGTGGACGAGGCCATCGACGCCACACTGGGACTCAAGAAAGTCCAGGCGCGCTTGCAGACCTTGCACGACCTGGGCTTGGGTTATCTCACGCTTGGTGAGCCCACACCGGCGCTTTCGGGCGGCGAGGCGCAGCGTCTAAAGCTTGCGAGCGAGATGGGTCGTGTGCAGGACGATGCCGTATTCGTATTCGACGAGCCCACGATCGGACTACATTCGCTCGATGTTCAGGTGTTGTTGAGCGTGTTCGACGGCCTTGTTGCCAAGGGCGCCACAGTTGTCGTGATCGAACACGATCTCGACCTTATCCGTAACGCCGATTACGTGATCGACATGGGCCCGGGCGGTGGCGACGCCGGCGGGCAAATCGTCTGCGCCGGCACGCCGGGCGACATCGCGGCCTGCTCCGCAAGCATCACCGGTCGCTATCTATAACCGAATGTGACAAAGGGACAGTTCCTTTGTCACATTCCCGGAAAGTCTGTCTGGCGCAGGGCTTCGTAGAGGACGATGGCAGCGCTGTTGGAAAGGTTGAGGGCGCTGATGCGGTAGTCGTCCGGGTCGACGAAGTTGCCGCAGATATCCTGCCGAAGGATGGCCTCGTGGCTGTCCTCGGTATGTCCCAGCGATTCCTCGTGGGCTTCCCAGGCCTCGGCGTTATCGAGTGAGTCACAATCGCGCAGCATCGGGATGCGCTCGCAGCGCTCGGACGCCGCGGCAAGCAGTGGCTCGGGAATGCCCGAGCTCTCGCTGCCAAAGACCAAGTAGTCTCCATCGCGGTAGGTACTCTGCGCATAGGTGCGGCGTGCCTTTTTGGTCAGCAGATGCAGGCGCTCGTCGGCAGGGGAGAGGCCGTTGCGCGCAAGGAAATCCTCCCAGCCGGCATAGGTCGTCACGTCCAAGTTTTGCCAGTAGCCCAGACCGGCGCGACGTACCGTCTTGCCATCGAGCGAAAACCCCAGCGGCTCCACCAGATGCAGGCGGGCGCCGGTGACCACGCAGGTGCGGCCGATATTGCCCGTATTGGCCGGAATCTCGGGCGCATACAGCACAATGTTGAACATGAATCTCCTTGACTCAGAACGAAAAACCACCACGAAGGGCACCTTCGTGGTGGTTTGGCGGTTATACGTAGGCGGAAAAAAACCCGCTTGGATAAACCTAGGCGCGGTGCCAGTCGGTCAGGCAGGCATCGAGGGAGGCGATGAGCGCATCCTTGTCCATGTGACGGCCGATGATGCACAGGCTCGTCATGCGGTCGCCCGTCTCGTCGTCCCAAATCTGCATGATTTCGGGGTTCTCGTCGATGATCTTCTGCTTCTCGCCCTCGGGCGCCGAGTCGACAAACAGGCCGTTCTCCATCAGGCGCATCTGGTGGCCGGCCTGCTCAAACATGTAGCACATGTCCGGATCGCCGGTCTGCCACAGCGGACCCTTGACGCGGATGACCTCGTCGGGCCACTCCTGCTCAACAAAATCGGTGAACTTCTGCAGGTCAAACGGCTTGCGGCGCGAGTACACAAAGGTCTCGATGTCGTACTCGAGCACCTCGGGGTCGTCGTGCTCTTCGGGATGCTCCATGGCCTCGATCCAGGCGGCGGAGTTGTAGGCGCGCATAAAGTCGAAGCGGTCGGTATCGAGCAGCTCCTCCATGGGGACCTCGCCGTTTTGGGCCTCGACGATCACGGCGTCTTTCTGCAGGCTGCGCACGATGGCCTTGAGCTCGGCGATCTGCTCAGGGCTCACGGTATCGGTCTTGTTGAGGATCAGCGTGGAGCAAAACTCGATCTGCTGGATGAGCAGGCTTTCGATGTCGTCCTCGTCGATATCCTCAGCCAGCAGGTCGCGGCCGCCGTTGAACTCGTCGTACATGCGGGCGCAGTCGACCACGGCCACGATGTTGTCGAGCGCGAGCTTGGGCTCGCCGCCCACCTTGGCCTCGTCGCAGAAGCTCGAGATGGTGTAGGCGATGGGGATGGGCTCGCAAATGCCCGAAGCCTCGATGATGATGTAGTCGAAGTTGCCCGAATCGGCGATGCCCTGCAGCTGGTTAGCAAGGTCGTCCGAAAGCGTGCAGCAGATGCAGCCGTTGGTGAGCGGGATGAGGTCGTCGGTCTCGGAAAGGCCGCCGTCGGCGATAAGGCTGGCGTCCACATTGATCTCGCCGATATCGTTGACGATCACGGCGGCGCGGATGCCGCCGTCGTTAGCGAGGATGTGGTTGAGCAGCGTGGTCTTGCCGGCACCGAGGTATCCGGTAAGCATGATGATCTTCACGGGTTTGTTGGGCATGTGCCCTCCTTTGTTAGACATGGCTTACAGTTAAATCTTATGCCAAACGCCTGCTCTTATACCCACGCGCCGGCAAATAACACAGGCTACTCCCAGGCTCCCCACACATCGGGGCAATAACCGACGGTGGCCTTTTTGCCGTTGCGCACGATGGGCTCGGCTAGAACCTGCTGATTCTCGAGCAGTTTATCGAAGCGCTGGCTAGGGGTGAGGTGCTGGATGAGCGCGAGCGTCTCCTCGTCCTTGGCTTTGGGGTTGAGCAGTTTGTCGATACCGCCGACCGCCTGCATCACGCTCGTGAGCTCGCCTTTGCTCATCTCCTTTTCCTTAAGGTCAATAAACTGCACCTTAATGCGGCGTTCTTTGAAGAAACGCTGCGCTTTCTTGGTGTCGAACGACTTCTTAGTCCCGAAGATTTGAATATTCATGGCTCCGCCGCTCTATCGAATGAAGTTGGTCGTTGCGCGATCGGCTTCGGGCGCGTTGATACCGGCGGCCCGTCCTGCCTCGATGCAACGCAGGAGCCAGGCCATGTTTTTGCCGATGTTTCGCATGGTGGCAAGGCCCTCGGCGTCCCCATCGGCGTCGCCGGGCACGCGGCCAAACACGTTGTTCCAGTAGGTGGAAGCAACCACGGGCATTTGCTTAATGGTGAAGTACTTGTTGAGCACATCGAAGGTGGTCGACGTGCCGCCGCGACGGGCGACGGCGACTGCGGCGCCGGGTTTGTGCTCAAAGGCATGCCCGCCTGCATAGAAGGCGCGATCGAGGGCCGAAAGGATGCGGCCGCTGGGGTGCGCGTAGTAGACGGGCGAGCCAAAGACAAAACCGTCGGCCTGCTCGGCGGCAGCGATGAGCTCGTTCACCACGTCGTCGTCAAAGGTGCAGCGACCGCCAAGTTTGCCGCACTGACCGCAGCCGATGCAGTCGCGAATGGGCTTGGCGCCCAGCTGAAACACCTCGGTATCAATGCCTTCGGCATTGAGCTGCTCGGCGACCTCGGCGAGTGCGCGGGCGGTGTTGCCGTTTGCCTTGGGACTGCCATTGACCAAAAGAACCTTCATCACAAACTCCCTCTGCTGTCGGTGACTTCTGCGGAGGATTATCGCACGAGAGGGCAGATGGCGTGGGGCGCGATGCGAAACGGCTTGTGTTTCACGTCGCGCCCCACAACGCTAGTCCAGCTTGGTGCCCGGTACTTGCGGTGCCTCTATAAGCTGCGCTTTGAGCTCGTTCAAAATGGAAACGGGCTGTCGATCGACAACGTCCAGATGAAGTGTCGCCACACGAATGGGTGGCTGATATTCAAGCGAGCCGATGAGCACGGGAGAACCCAGGAACCGCTCGATTTCTTCTGCGATCGCGTCGGTCTCTTCGGGATCAAAGTCGTCGAAAAGCGCCGCGAACGTCGGCCCCGTCGAGCGGAACAGGCGACCCTTGCCGCGCGAGCATTCCATGAGGCAGGCGGCGCTTTCTGCCAAAACGCGGTCGCCCGCATCAAAGCCAAAGCGGGCATTGACCTGAGCGATATCGTCGATTTTGATGGCGATCAAACCAGCCTTGCGCGCCACGCGACGCATTTCGCCAATGGCGTTGATCAGGGCGTGAATATCGCCCAAGCCGGTCACGGAATCGGTCGTATCTGCCAAGCTTCGGTTGATGATAATGCCCACATACATGCCGGGCTCGGTATCGGTACCGTCCAAGCGGTAGCCCGTGCAGTCGCAAAGCACGTATTTTCCGGTGGCATCCATTACGCGATACTGCATATAGTGGAAGTGCCATGTGCCGTTTATCACCATGTCGAGCTCGGCACGTACGTTGTCGCGGTCCTCGGGATGAACGCGGGCGAGCCACATGTCGAGTGAGTTAAAAGGGTGCTGGGAGGGCAGGTCAAAATCGCGCACGGCGTTAACCGACCATTGCGATTCTCCCGTATCGAGATTGAGGATAAACGGATAGCGCGTCTCGGAGCTCATGGAGATCGCTTGGAACACCCGGTCGTTGCAGGGAAGCTGATCGACGATTGGGCGTTGCGGCGCGTCATCGTCTTTCGGTCGCTGCACACGATGCATAAGCTTATAGCGATACATCTTGCGATCGGCATCCATCGTCATCTGGCGACGCGTGTCGCCAGCAAGTGGATCGACGCGCGAGCAGCCAAAGCTAAAGCTGCCGATCATGGGCGCCTTGCCACCTGAGCTCGCCTCGATCAGCCTGGTACGTACCTGCTCCAAGCGCTGCTCGAGTTCAATCTCGTTTGCGGAGAGCGAGATGAGCACAAACTCGTCTCCACCGATACGGAACAGCATCTCATCGTGCTCCATGGTTTCGGAGAGCGTGCGGCAGATGCTCAGAATATAGCGATTGCCTTCGGCGTGGCCAAACCTATCGTTGCAATGCTTGAGATGGTCGATGTCAATATAGGCGCAGGTGAAGGGGTCGCCTTTGCGCCAGAGTTGCTCGACGTGACGGTCGAATCCGTTGCGGTTGCCCAAGTTGGTGAGCGGATCGATATAGGCGTTGCGCTCAAGCAGCTGGCGCTCTTGTTGCAGGATGGCATGCGTCTTTTGCAGTTGCTCACCAACGGCGCGTAGCTCAGCAGGCAGCGCGGCAACATCGAGTTCGGCGGTCGAGACGCCGTTCGCAAGTCGCTGAAGATAGGCAATAATCGATTGCTCGCCCAGGCGATATGACTCGTTCATGATGGATAACCTCCTTGGGCGGAACAACGGTTTGTATCATATCCCCAATTCGGTTTGAATTGGGGATATAAGTTAGCTAATGGAGACAAATGCCCCCTTCGACGGTGGCGTTTTGCGCGCGAGCGTATCAGTTGTTATTGCCACCATCGAGCAATGCCTCAAAATCCTTCGCAGGCATGGGGCGGTAGTAGAGGAAGCCCTGAGCGTAGCGGGCGC
The DNA here is from genome assembly GCA_048330275.1 of Collinsella sp. Taxonomy (GTDB): domain Bacteria; phylum Actinomycetota; class Coriobacteriia; order Coriobacteriales; family Coriobacteriaceae; genus Collinsella. The sequence goes on along the minus strand of DBFEIO010000017.1, from coordinate 99,562 downwards.
CCATTTGTCGTAGCATGTTTGCCTGCTCATTTGTCTCGACGCCTTCGACCACGACGGGCAGATGGAGCGACTGCGCCATTTCGAGCATCGATGAAATGATTTGCGTGCTGCGGCCTTGATCGCGGTCGGTGGGCACAAAGGTGCGGTCGAGCTTGATGACGTCGACGTTGACGTTCTTGAGCATCGCGAGCGTGGACTGACCGGTGCCAAAATCGTCCATATAGGTCGAGAAGCCGCGGGTGTGCAGATCTGCGGTCAGCTTATCCACGGCCTCGGATTCTCCCGTATAAGCCGTCTCGGTGATCTCGATACGCATGAGCTCGGGCGGTAGGTTGTATTGGGCGGCGAGCGCCCCCATATGTTCGGCAACGTCGCAGGCAAGGATATCCACGCGCGACACATTAAGCGAGACCGGAACCACGCGAAGACGGCGATCGAGACGCTCGCGAAGCCATATGGCGACACCCTGCCAAATGTACTTGTCGAGCGTCACTACAAAGCCGCTTTCCTCGAGTGCGGGGATAAACGTTGTGGGCGAAATGAGAGAGCCGTCCTTGTCAATCCAGCGGGTGAGTGCTTCGGCGCCAATAATCTCGCCGGTTTCCATATCGACCTGGGGCTGAAGATAGTACGTGATGCGACCATTTGACAGCGCGTACTGGAATTCGGTCAGCGTGCGGTGGAACGCGACTTCGCGCTCGTACTCCGCGGGGCGGAAAATAGCAATGCGCTCCTTAAAGTCGTTTTTTGCGCGTCGATTGGTAAACATGGCCTTTGCCTGCGCATCGATGGTGATTTCCTCATTGGAGTCGATGGGGTAAACGCCCATGGACGGCCAAAAACCTACGCCGTCATCATGTCTGGCTACGGCCTCGCGAACGCGGTTGTAGATTTGATGGACGGTGATGTGCTTAAAGGGGATGAGTACACAAAAGTCATCTTGGCCCCAGTACCCTGCGACGCCCATATCGGCATTCTCGATGTCCTTGAGGACCGTGCCCACATCGGCGAGTACGCGGTCGCCCTCGGCCTGGCCGTGCCATTCATTAAACAGGCGCATGTGGCCCATGTCGACTGTGGCGATGCACCAGGTGCCGTTGCGCCTTGCCTCGAGAAATGCGTTGGCGCGCCGCATAAACTCGCTGGGTCGATAGAGGCCCGTGAGCGAGTCGATACGTTCGGCTATGGCGCTTTTGCGCTCCGCCTCGGGTATGGGGAGGCTGTCGTTGGGAGCAAGCCCGCCGGCCGTGCGAAGGCGACGGTCGAGTTCGCCTAAAACGGCGGTCGCTTGATGGGTTAAGTGCTCGTAAAAGGCCGGGACGACAAGGCAGACGGGAGTAATGGTGTCGCCTGCGATTCGAACAGGAGCGAAAACGGCCTCTTTAAGGTGGCGGGTCAGTTGCTCGAATGCCTCGTGGTCTAGTTCGTTGCTGAGCACGACGAACTGGACGCTTCGTGAACGGTAGACCCGGCTCCTGCCGCGGGTGATCGACAGCATGCGGCCTGCGTATTCGGCAAGCATGTTGTCGACAGCCTCGGCCCCGTAGAGCTCGTTGAGTTTTGTCGTGCCACGAACGCGCACCGCTATAAGCCCTGTCTCGCAACGATCGCGGCGGCAGGCGTCGATGGCGTTGACCAGCATGCGCTGCGTTCCGAGGCCTGTGGCAGCGTCGACGGTTTCGGCAAGTGAGTGGTTGACGAGCTCGCCGACATAGAGCGAGGGGACATTTCCGTCGCCGTCGATACGAAACCCGCGAGCACGGCAAAGGACGTAGTCGCCGACGGCGTTGCGCACACGATACTGCATGACGCGACGGTGCTTGGTGCCGTTGTAGACTTGGTCGATGTCGTTGATGCAGGCCTCAAGGTCGTCGGGATGGACGCGCGTTTTCCAGTAATCGCGACAGTTGTCTATGTGCTCCGAGGGAAGGCCAAGATCGCGCAAGGCACCTTGTGACCAAAGGGTGCGATGTTTGTCCAAGTTCTCGATAAAGAAATAACGGCCCTCGTTGAGCATCGAAAAGGCGTCAAAAATACGATCGCTTATTTCGAAGTCGTCGGCGTGGACTTGCGTGATATTGCGTCGATCGAGGTGCATGGCATGACGTAGCTTGTAGTCGTACATGCGATGGTCGGCATCGAGCGTCATGCGATTGGAAGCTTCGCCCAGGGCGGGGTCGGCATGTGACACTCCGTAGCTAAACGAGTGGGGCATCTCGGAATCGTTGTTTTTGAGCAGAACCGTTCGGCAGTGTTTCAGACGTTCGGCGAGGTCGTCCTCGGTTGCAATCGTAGATAGGATGGCAAACTCGTCGCCGCCTATGCGAAACGCCGCTTCGCCCACCTTCATATACAGCTTAAGATAGAGACTTACCTGCAAGATATAGCGGTTGCCCTCGTCATGCCCAAAGACGTCGTTGCAGTGCTTGAGATTGTCGATATCGATGAACGCCATGGTAACGGGGGCGTCCTGCTCCCAGAGCTCCTCGAGGGAACGGGCAAAACCGCCGCGGTTGCCAAGCCCAGTAAGCTGGTCGGTAAAGGCAGTCCTGATCAGATCCTCCTGCCGCTTGAGAAGGTCACGGACGGTCTTTTCGAGCGTTTCGGTGTAATTGCTGACAGTATCCATGCTCTAAGCGGCTTTCTGAGGTCGGGGCGGATTGCGTCGGGCGAGCTCGTTGTGTACACGCGTCGTTGCTCAGCGCTTTGCATGTATCCAGGCCCCCGCCTTGCTGCGTTGTTGAGTTAATTTACCGGCTAATGTTCGCTGTTGATAACAGCTGAGTAGTGTAAACAACGGTGCACAATTATATATGGGTGTACATGCTGTGGGCGGCTATTATTCGACAAGCAGTAGCGCGACGATGCGATGTTCGATAAAAATGCGACTGGGACGGTATATGTTGACGGGTATACTTGTCCCGTTTTAAAACGCAGGAACGGAGATGGTCGCATGGCACAGTCAAATATGACGCGCACGGTGGGGCTTGCGCTCGAGGGAGGCGGCTACCGCGGTATGTATACAGCGGGCGTGCTCGATGTATGGATGGGGCACGGTTTGACCTGCGACCATATGGTGGGCGTCTCGGCGGGCGCGGCGTTTGGCTACAACTTTAAATCGCGCCAGATCGGCCGCGCCATTCGCTATAACAAGGCCTATTGCGCCGACAAGCGCTATGCGAGCGTGACCAGCTGGCTGCGAACCGGCGATATGTACAATGCCGACTTTGCTTATCACGAGGTGCCTATCGAGCGCGATCCCATCGACTTGGAGGCGTATCGCACCTGTCCCATGCGATTTACGTGCGTGTGTACCGATATCGAGACGGGCAAGGCCGTCTATCACGATCTGCCGTATGGCGACGAGCGCGATATCGAGTGGATTCGGGCGTCGTCGGCAATTCCCGTGGCGACGCGTCCCGTTGCTATTGACGGGCATAAGTATCTGGATGGTGGCGTGGCTGATTCTATTCCCAGCGCGTGGCTGTTTGCGCAGGGGTATGACCGCAATATCGTGGTACTCACGCAGCCGGCGGGCTTTGTGAAGCAGCCCAACAGCGTGATGCCCATGCTGCGGCGCGTGTTCCGCCACTATCCGGAGTTTGTCGCAGCGCTTGAGCACCGGCATGAGGTCTACAATGCCACGCTCGATGACCTGGCACGTCGCGAGGCTGCCGGCGAGATCTTTGTGGTGCGTCCGAGCGAATCGGTGAAGGTGCCGTCGCTGTGTCGCGAGCCCGATGAACTTGAGCGCATCTACCAGATTGGTCGCCGCGATGCGGAGGCGACCTTGCCGGCACTGGAGGCATATCTGGCAGGGTAGAGGCTGCTGCCGCCATCTTGGCGGAAAGCGCATCCCGGAATGGAGGCTCAAACTGGGATGCGCTTTCCATTGCTGAAGATATGAGGCTGCGAATCAGCTGCTCGGCCTAGACTTACGCCTGCTGCCAGGTGTCGACGAGCTCCTTAGCCGCGGCGTAGGGGTCATCGGCGCCGCAGACGGCGCTCACCACGAAAAAGCCGTCGACGCCGGTGGCCTTGAGCTGTGGCAGGTCGGCCGTCTTGACGCCGCCGCCCACCACGATGGGCACGGGGCTTGCCGCGTGGAGGGCGGCCAGGTCCTCAAAGCTCTTGGTGATGATAGAGCCGTCGGCCGCGCGTCCGCAGTCGCGCTTGGTCTCGGTCTCGTGGAGTGGGCCGATGCCCAGGTAGTCGACTAGGCTCATGTCGGCGGTCTTGACGTACTCGAGCATCTCCTCGCAACGGGCGGAAAGGCCCACGATGGCGTTGGGCCCCAGCAGCTTGCGACAGACCTCGACGGGAATGTCGCTCTGACCCACGTGCACGCCGTCGACAGCAATGCCCTGCTCGCGCGCGGCGAGTACGCAGTCCAGGCGGTCGTCAATCAGCAAAGCGACCTGACCGGTCTTGCCGGCCTGTGCGATTGCCTGCGCGGCGTCGCCGGTCAGCGCAATGATCTCGCGGGCGCTTGCCACCTTGGAGCGCACCTGGATGCAGGTAAAGCCGGCGTCGAGTGCCTGGGCCACCACATCGCCCACGGGGCGCCCGAGCGTGTTTTCGGGGCCGAGCACCAGATAGGCCGAGATATCAAGGTTGTCGCGGATGCTCATTGTGCTTCCTCCTGCTTTTTGATCTGAGCTTCCATGCGCTCGAGCTTGCCGGTCATGGTGTCGGTAAATCCGGGTCGAATATCGGCTTTGAGCACGACTTCGGTGCGGATGCCCTTGCTCGCCAACACAAAGGTTGCGTCGCGCACGACCTGCATGACCTCGTCCCAGTCGCCCTCGATCTCGGTGAACATCGAGGTGGTGCGGTTGGGAAGGCCGCTCTCGCGAATGACGCGCACGACCTCGGCGACCTCGGCGGACAGCTCATCGCCGGTGCCGCACGGGGCGATGGCCACGGCGACGAGCGTATTCATGCCGGCATTGGTTGCGGGCTCGGACATGGCCTATGCCTCCTCGAGGTCGAGCTGGTTGTTGGCGATGTCCTGGGCGGTTGCGCGGTAGAGCTCGTCGATAAAGGCGACCTTAAAGCTTGCCGGGGCGTCGGCGACAGCGGCGGCACGCGAGCCGGCAACGTTGTAGACGGCGGTGCCGCAGACGGCGGCCGTAAACGGGTCGGCAGCGCAGGCGTACACAGCCAGCACGCCGCCTTGCGAGCAGCCGCAACCGGTGATCTTGGACATGAGCGGGCTGCCGCCGTGGGACTTGGCCACGGTCATGCCGTCGGTGATCAGGTCGACTTCGCCCGAGACCACAACGGCGCCGCCGGTGTAGCGGGCGAGCGCCACGGCGGCATCGCGGGCGGCGTCTACCGTGTCGGTGGTATCGACACCGCGCACGCGGCTCAGATCGGCCGCCTCGCCCTCAAGACCCCACAGCCCGGCGAGTGCGATGATCTCGGAGGCGTTGCCACGCACGATGGCGGGCTTGTACTGCTTGAGTTCGTTTACCAGCTGGGTGCGCAGGCTACCGATACCCAGGCCCACCGGATCGAGCACCCAGGGCTTGCCGGCGTCGTGTGCCGCCTTGGCCGCGCGGGGAATCGTCTGTTCGTAGATGGGGAAGAGCGTGCCCATATTGAGGTAGATGGCGCCGCCGCCGGCAACGAGCGCCTCGCCCTCGTCGGGCAGATAGACCATGGCGGCCGATCCGCCCACGGCGAGCTGCGCGTTGGCGACAAAGTCGATCGTCACCGTGTTGGTGATGGAGCCGGCCATCGGATTGGTGGCACGAATCTCCTCCACGGCTTTGACCACATTTTGCTTAAGCTGTTCCGAATCAATCACTGCACATGCCTCCTTGGCATAGAAAAGGGGCGCTGTGCATAGACAGCGCCCCTGTAAAGGCGGCATGCTCCCTACGCCAGCATTAACTGACAGGTTCAAAGGATTGGGCCCATTGCCCTCTCAGCCTTGTGGTTTGCACCGCCGGCACTCCCGCATCGAATCTGTTGTTCCCTATACTAGCGCACCTGCCAAAAAGGGACAGGTTTATTTTGGCAGGTAACAACTGGGACTTTGCGTTTTCCCAGATGAAACCTGCCGAAATAAACCTGTCCCTTTTTGGCAGGTCGGTACAATAGATGGGATTAAGAATGACCGAGGGGACCTTATGATCAAACTTGTGCTGACCGATATGGACGATACACTGATTCCAGCCGGGCATGACGGCGCCAGCGACTACGCCATTGAGGGTATTCATGCCATGCAGGCGGCGGGTTTGCACTTTGGGCCGGTTTCGGGTCGTCAGCCGTCCGCGATGGGCTGGATGTTCAAAAACCGTTCCGAGTGTTATTCGACCGGTGCGTTCTGTAACGGCCAGGTGATGTTTGTCGACGGCGAAGTAGTCGCCTCGCGCGCAATCGATAACGATGCTCTGATGCGCTTAGCCGATTATTTTGAACAGGAGACCGACGATACGTATTTGAAGGTCTACCGTCTGGGTGATGACTTTTGGAATAACGATGCCTATTGCGTGACAAGCGATCCCGAGCGTGTGCGTCGCGCCATGAAGTCAGGCGGCAACGCGTGGCTCAAGGGCGAAGAGGCTCCCTGTCGTCCTGTCGTTGACGATGCCCCGGTATACAAGGCGAATATCTGGAGTGCCCGTTCGCGCGAGGAGCTCGCCGAGCTGCGCGAGCGTGTTGCCGCTGAGGTGCCGGAACTCTCGCTTGTGTTTCCCAACAACCGCGTGCGCCTGTTCGACGTTCTTCCGACCGGCTGGGACAAGGGCTGCGCTGCGCTGGAGCTGGCGCGTGCTTTGGGCCTGACGCCCGACGAGGTGGCCGTATTCGGCGATTCCGATAACGATTTGCCCATGATCGATGCCGTTCCCAACTCCGTTGCAGTCGCCAATGCCAACGAGGCCGTCACGGCTGCCGCACGCTGGCATATCGGCGCTGCGGCAGATGATGCGGTTGCCGGGGCTCTGCATCAGATTGCCGCCTGCGCCGCGACGGGGGAGATGCCGTCGTTTATGAGCCAAATGGACGCGGCAGGTTTTGGCGTCACGAACGTCTAGGGAGAAGGCTATGAAGCTTCAGCAGCTCAGATATGTTGTTAAGGTTGCCGAATGCGGTAGCATCACCGAGGCCTCGCGCCGGCTCTTTGTGTCGCAGCCTTCGATTACCGCGTCGATCCGCGATCTCGAAAACGAGATGGGTGTGCATATCTTTGAGCGCACCAACAAGGGTGTCATTGTGTCCGAGGAAGGCGAGACCTTCTTGGGGTACGCGCGCCAGGTGCTCGACCAGGCCGACCTGCTCGAGGGCAAGTACAAAGGTACGTCCGAGCAGGTGCCGCACTTTAGTGTGAGCTGCCAGCATTATTCCTTTGCCGTTAATGCGTTTGTCGATGTGATCCGCGAGTTCGATGCCGCGCGCTACGACTTTACCCTGCGCGAGGAGCAGACCCACGAAATTATCGAGGATGTCGCGCATATGAAAAGCGAACTCGGCATCCTGTATCTGTCGGAGCACAATCGCGAGGTCATCGAGCGCATGCTTGCCACCAACGAGCTCGTGTTCGAAGGGCTCTTCTGCGCCACGCCGCATGTCTTCGTCTGCGCCGACCATCCGCTGGCGGGCCGCTCCAGCGTGACGCTCGAGGATCTGGAAGACTACCCGTTCCTGTCCTACGAGCAGGGCAGCTACAACTCGTTTTACTATTCCGAGGAGCTGACCTCGACGTTCGAGCGTCGCAAAAATATCCGCGTGCGCGACCGTGCGACGTTGTTCAATTTGGCCATGGGCCTCAACGGCTACACGGTATGCTCGGGCGTGATCAGCCACGAGCTCAACGGCCCCGGCATTATCTCGATTCCGCTCGACGTGGACGAGTACATGGAGATTGGCATCATCACGCGCAAGAACACGACGCTCACGCGCTACGGTCGGGCCTATATCGACGCGATTCGTCAGCATATCTAGGCTGCTGTGCTCCGCACGGTTCAAGTCTCTTTATGACAGTCCAGACTGATATAGGAAGCATCTATATCAAACTGTTATAAACGTATATTTTACGATGACCATATGAGCGCTCATACTCTGTCCCAGTAAAGCAACCAATGCAAAGGGAGATATCTATGAGCACTTCGATTCAACCGAACGCGCCGTTTCGCGCCGATATCGTCGGCAGTTTTCTTCGTCCGCAGGCTGTAAAGGATGCCCGTGCCGCCTATGTCGCGGGTAAACTCGACGCTTCCGGCCTTAAGGCCGTCGAGGACGAGGCCATCCGCGACTTAGTGGCCAAGCAGAAGGCTGCCGGCCTGCAGGTGATTACCGATGGCGAGTTCCGCCGCAGCTACTGGCACCTCGATTTTATGTGGGGCCTCAATGGCATTGAGCGCCGCGCCTCGCGCACGGGCTACATGTTTCACGATGAGGAGACTACCGCCGACACCGCCGTGGTAACCGGTCCCATTAGCGGCGAGAACCATCCGTTCGTCGAGCACTTCAAATTTGTCAAGTCGCTCGAGGGTGAGGGCCAGATCGCGCGCCAGACCATTCCGGCGCCGATCCAGACGTTCTCCGAAGTCACACTCGACCGCTGTGATGGCCAGCAGGAGAGCCTGCGTGCCGTCTATAAGACCGACGAAGAGCTCGCCGATGCCATTGCCGCAGCATACCGCACCGTGATTGCCGACCTGTATGCCGCGGGCTGCCGCAACATCCAATTTGATGACTGCACCTGGGGCATCTATTGCGATACCGACTTTGTGTCCAAGACCGGCATGAGTCCGGTTGACCTGCAAAAGGTGAGCGAGCTGGGCGTGGCGCTCAACAATGTTGCCATCGCGGGCAAGCCCGACGATCTGGTTATCAACACGCACGTGTGCCGCGGCAACTACCACTCCACGTATGCCTTCGAGGGTGGTTACGATCCCATTGCACCGTACCTTTTTGCGCACGAGGATGTCGACGCGTTCTACCTTGAGTTCGATACGCCGCGCGCCGGTGGCTTTGAGCCGCTCAAGTATGTTGCCCCGGGCAAGAAGGTCGTGCTGGGCTTGGTAACCACCAAGGCGGCAGAGCTCGAGAACGAGGATGTTATCGTCGAGCGCATCCGCGAAGCCGCAAAGTACGTGCCGCTTGAGAACCTGTACCTGTCGCCCCAGTGTGGCTTTGCCAGCTGCGAGATTGGCAACAAGCTGACTGAGGACGAACAGTGGGCAAAGATCGCGCTGGTCAAGCGCATTGCCGAGCGCGTTTGGAAATAGCGCTAGCGTTTGCAGGTGGCGGCGCGTGCGAGACGTGGCGTATCGCGTACAATGGTTCGGATCGTATCGTTCGGGCAGGTTATCCGATATGCCTGATCGCCCTTCCATTCGAAAGGACTTCCATGTCCCAGTCTTCGACACCCGCCGTCACCGATGCCATCTACGATGCATCGTCGCTCGGTCGCCCGCGCATGTTTTTGCTCGGCCTACAGCACCTGTTTGCCATGTTTGGTGCCACGGTGCTGGTGCCCGTGCTCACTGGTCTCTCGGTTTCGGCAACGCTTTTGTTTGCCGGCTTGGGCACGCTGCTGTTCCATTTCCTGTCGCGCGGTAAGGTCCCCGCATTCTTGGGCTCATCGTTTGCCTTTATTGCCGGTTATGCTGCCATTGCACCCAACGGCGAGGCCGAGCTATTGCCTTACGCTTGTCTGGGCGTTGCCTGCGCCGGATTGCTCTATCCGGTGCTCGCGGCGCTCTTCCGTGCGTTTGGTGCCAAGCGCGTCATGCGCTTCTTCCCGCCGGTGGTGACGGGCCCCATCGTCATTTCGATCGGTCTGATCCTGGCAAGCTCCGCTATTGCCAACTGCCAGACCAACTGGCTCGTTGCCGTGGTTGCCGTCGCCGTAATCGTCATCTGCAATATTTGGGGTCGCGGCATGGTCAAGATTGTGCCGATTTTGCTGGGCGTTGTGGTGAGCTATGCCGTTGCGACCGCGCTGGGCGAGGTCGATTTTTCGGGCGTTGCCGCCGCTCCCTGGGTTGGCTTGCCCGTCGTGTGGGACAACACAGTGTTTGCACTCTTTGGGCCGCAGTTTGATAGCGGCCTCGCCACGACGGCCATCATCACTATCATGCCGCTGGCCTTCGCAACCATGATCGAGCATATCGGTGATATCTCCGCTATTGGCTCCACTTGCGAGCGTAACTACATCGCCGATCCCGGCCTGCATCGCACGCTGCTCGGCGATGGCCTTGCCACGATTCTGGCTTCGCTCTTTGGTGCTCCGGCCAACACTACCTATGGCGAGAACACCGGCGTGCTTGCTCTGACGCGTGTGTTCGACCCGCGCGTGATTCGCATTGCCGCGTGCTGCGCCATCGTGCTTTCGTTCTGCCCCAAGTTCGCGGCCGTCATTGCGGCCATGCCGGCGTGTGTAATCGGCGGCGTGTCGCTCGTGCTCTATGGCATGATCAGTGCCGTGGGCGTACGCAACCTTATCGAAAACCAGGTCGATTTCCAGAACAACCGCAACGTGCTGGTGGCAGCTCTGGTGCTCGTGCTTTCGCTCGGCATTGCCTATAGCACCGCCGGTGCCATCGTGCTGGAGCTGGGCGGCGTGACGATTTCGCTTTCCGGCCTTGCCGTGGGCTCGCTGGTGGGTATCGTGCTCAACGCGATTCTGCCGGGTAACGACTTTGAGTTTGATGTCTCCGAGCTCGAGGAGTCCACCGAATAGCGGCTGTGTCCAAATCAGTTAAAAAGCCGGCCATGCGTCCGATGCGCATGGCCGGCTTTTTAGTGCACAAGAACCCAGTGGATGCCGCGCGCCATGCGCAGGTCGGTTTGGGCAAAGTGGTTGCCGGGGTTGAGCTCCAGCATTGTTGGAATGTCACGCTCGATAAACAGCTCTTCCATCGCGCGCGTATCGTCGAGCACGTGCCGCATCATGCGGTTGGGCGTCTTGGTTTCCTTTTTGCCGAGTGACAGATAGACGGCCTGTGGGTTGCCGGCAAAAGGGGCCGTGCTGGCGCGATCGACAAAGTCGGGAAACCACAACGACCCCGATGCGCTTGCGGCGCGGCTAAAGGCGTCGGTTTGCCAGAGGGACCAGAGCGCGAAGAGGCCCGCGAGCGAGTAGCCGGCAATGCCGCGCCAGGTGGGCGGCTGAGGAAGCGACGACTCGGCCTCTGGGATTATCCAGTTCAACAGCTCATCGAGAAATCCGGATGCCTGACCGCCAAAGGGCTCGGCATCGCGCACGGTTCCGTCGCATCCCCAGGGGCTCAGCTCGCGATTCCAGTTGAGGCTGCCAATGCCGACAAGCGTGAAGGGCGGGCAGTTGAGCTCTCGGCAGCGTTCATAAACCTCCGTGCCGTCGCCCATGACCACGGGAAGATAGATGACTGGTGCGCTTTCGGCATGCTGTGCATGAACGGTTATCTGCTTTTGATGCGCTTCCATGACGGGCTTCTCTCGGCGTTGTGATATCGACGGCCCCCATTGTCGCACGCCGGCTCATGCAGGTTGGGCTAGACCAAAGACAATCTCGTGCATACCCTGCGGACGCATATGGAAAACGCCACCGCCGGAGGGGAGCTCGGCGGTGGCGTTGTTAAACGGTGCTGGGACTCGGGGCCTTCGCGGGAGCTGCCATGTGCGCAGAGGCGTCTAAGAGCGCTTGCGGCTCGCCATGGTGCCTGCGGCGATAGCGGCTGTTCCCGCAAGGACGGTTGCCACGATGGCCGCACCCGAGGTGTCGCCGGTTGCCGCGAGCACGCCGGTAGTCTTGGCTTTCGTGATTGAAGCCGCAACGGCCTTGGTCGGCTTTGAGCCCTCAGGCTTGGGGTTCTGCTTGGACTCCGCGGGCTTGCTTTCTGCGGGCTTGGTCTCGTCGGGCTTGGGGTCTTCCGGCTTGGCTACCTCGGGAGGTGCGATGACCATGCTCTTGGCGACAGCTTCGTTATAGGGGGAGTCGATCACAGCGTCGCCCGTGCCGATGGCTTGGCCTGCCTCGTAGATGCCGTCACGGAGCTTGCGATAGTCAATGACCTTGCCGCCTTCGGGCGTCTGGATGGCGGCGTTCTCAATCTTGATGGTGCCGATTGTCTTGCCGTCAGCGCTCATGGCACGGGCAAAGATTGCCGCTGTATCTCCTTCGGCCGTTACCTTGCTGCGGATGATCGAGATGACTGCGGGTGTGACGCCCTCGCTGGTCTGGGCGATGATGCCGATGTTCTCGCCTTGGGGCTCGGGGCTCGTCTCACCATCTTGGTTTTCGCTGTAGGGGATGGGGCCGTCGCCGTTCTCGACATAGCGGGCTATGGCCTTGACAACGGAGTCGCTGATGTAGATGTGGCCACCCTCCTCGTTGGGTCGATCGTTTCTGGTGGAGAATGCAGCCGAAACCTCGCCTTCCGCAAACGCGTCCACGGTGGAGCCGTTCTTGACGACGATATCGTCTTGGTAGGTGAAGAGGGCAATGGCGTCACCGTATCTGCCTTTACTTGCGCGGACTGTCACGTTTGCATGATCGAGTGTGATGCCCTTGTGGGCATAGACGCCATATTCAACACCGTTTGCGTTGAGGGAGGCGTTTGTGGCTGCGAGGCTGCCCTTGGCCTCGACGGCGGCGTCTTTCTCGGAGCTCGCCTTGACCTGGCTGCCGTCCGAGATATTGATGTTGCCGCCGCTCCAAATGGCCTCACCATCGGCTGAGCTTGCCTCGACTGTGCCGCCACCCTTGATGGTGAGGTTCTTGTCGGTTCCGATACCCTTGTCCTTGGTAGCCCTGGCGGTGACGGCCCCGCTGTCGTCAATCGTGATATTGCCGTTTGCCCTGATGCCATCCGATACGCCCGTGGCGTTGACGTTGCCCGAACCTTTGATAGCGAGATCGCCCTCGGCGTCGATGGCATCAAACCCAGCGCTCGTGGCGTTGACGGATCCGGCTCCGTCGATGTTGATATTACCCGTGGAGAGGATAGCGTCCTCAGTAGATGTCACGCTGAGCGTGCTGCCCGCGTCGCCTTGGATATTGAGCTCGGCGTTCTCATTCTTGCCATGAGAAGCCTTGATGCCTTCGATCCAGTCGGCAGTGACGATGTTGTTTCCCGAGTAATTCACGTTGAGCTTGCCTGCGGCCTGGATCTCGCCGCCGTTATAGTTGTTGAGCTTCAAGTCGTCGGCGCCGTCCCACGACCAGGTGCCGGTCTCGTCGCCCGCCGCAGTGCCGGCGTTGTATTTGGTTTCGCCGACCTTGACCCATTCCGCCGCGAGCGAGACGCTCGGCATGAGCAGCGAGCTCACCGTGAGCGCGCACACGGCGCCTACGACGATGCGGCGCGTCACGCGGCGCCAGCTGCCGTGCGCGAGTCCTATGCGACGGCGAACGTCGGGTTCGGCAACATGGGTTCCGGCGGTAGTGTCATTGCGTTTGGGGGTCGTGAACAAGGCTGCCATGGTTGCTCCCGTTCTCATAGGGCCTATACGGCTAGGTTCAGCGTATCTGCTGGATGTTGCCGGCGGTAGTGCCGTTTGGAGGGCAAAATGGCCAAAATGGGGGAGAAATAGGCCGCACGCCGGCGCAGGGACTGACGCTAAAAGAAAAGCGCGGGGCCGCATGGCGACTCCGCGCTTTATTGTTCAGCTTTTGCAGCCTTGCCCTTACGCTACGAAGAAGTAGACGGGGAAGGCAAGGGCTGCGATCCACCCGTCCTGTGCGAAAAAGTGTTTACGAACGTTTGCGACTCGCCAGGGCGCCTGCGGCGATGGCGGCTGTTCCCGCAAGGGCGGCTGCCACGATGGCTGTGTTCGAGGTGTCGCCGGTTGCCGCGAGCTTGCCGACGGTCTTGGCTCCCTTGGCTGCAACTGCAACGGTCTTGGTTGTCTTCGTGCCCTCGGACTTGGAACCCTCGGGCTTGGTCTTGCCGTGCTTTTCCTCGGGCTTGGTCTCCTCGGGAGGCACGATGACCGTGCTCTTGGCGACAGCGGCGTCATAGGGGGAGTCAATCGTGGCATCGCCCGTGCCAATGGTCTGCCCCGCCTCGTAGACGATGCCGTCGCTGAGCTCTTCCTTGTTGCGATAGTCAATGACTTTGCCGCCTGCAGGCGTCTGGATGATGGCGTCCTTGATTTCGATGGTGCCGATCGCCTTGCCGTCCGCGCTCATGGCAAGGGCGAAGATAGCCGCCGTGTCTCCCTCGGCCGTGACCTTGCTGCGGACGATCGAGATGGTCGCGGGCGTGATGCCCTTCTCGGTCTGCGCGAAGATGCCGATGTTCAGGCCCTCGGACTCAGGGATGATTTCGTCGTTTTGGTCTCCACTGTAGTGGTCGGGGCCGTCGCCGCCGGTCTCGGCATAGCGGGCTATGGCCTTGACAACGGAGTCGCTGATGTAGATATGGCCACCCGCTTCGTCGGAGTAGAAATTACTGGTGGAGATTGCAACCGAGAACCTGCCTTCTGCGAGCGCATCCACAGTCGAGCCGTTCTTGATGACGATGTCGTCCTCATCGGTGAAGAGTGCGCTGGCTTCCCCGCCATCTGAGCTTGCGCGGACCGTCACGGTCGCGCCATCGAGCGTGATGCCCTTGTAGACATAGATGCCATACCCAACGCCACTTGCGTTGAGGGAAGCGTTCGTGACCGTGAGGCTGTTTTTACCGTCGATGGCGGCGTCTTCCTCGGAGCTTGCCTTGACCTGGCTGCCACCCGAGATCTCGATGTTGCCGTCGGCCCAAATCGCATTGTCTTTGATAGAGCTTGCCTCTACCTTGCCGCCGCCCTTTATGATGAGGTTCTCGTTAGCATCGATACCCTGATCCTCGGTGGCCTTGGCGGTGACGGTTCCGCTGTTGTCGATCGTGATGTTGCCGTCGGCCCTGATGCCATCCGAATCGCCCGTGGCGTTAACGTTTCCCGAGCCCTTGATGGTGACATCGCCCCCGGCATCGATGGCATCGTGCTCGGTGCTCGTGGCGTTGACAGTGCCAGCGCCGTCGATGTTGATGTTGCCGACGGAAGTGATGGCGTCACGAGAAGATGTCACGTTGAGCGTGCTGGACGCGTCGCCCTGAATATTAAGCTCGGCGTTCTCGTTCGCGCCATCCTTAACCTTGATGCCGCGGCCGTTGTCGTTAGTGACGGTGTTGTTGCCCTCGTAGCTCACGTTGAGCTTGCCCGCTGCCTCGATCGCGCCGCCGTTATAGCCGTTGAGCTTCATGTCGTTGGCGCCGTCCCAGCTCCAGGTGCCGGCGGCGTCGCCCGCCGCGGTGCCGGCGTTGTATTGGGTGCCGCCGACGTCCACCCACTCGGCCGCGAGCGAGACGCTCGGCATGAGCAGCGAACTTACCGTGAGCGCGCATACGGCGCCTACAACGATGCGGCGTGTCACGCGGCGCCAGCTGCCGTGTGCGAGCAGCGTGCGACGGCGCACGTCGGGCTCGACAAAATGGGCTCCAGAGGTTTTGTCATTGCGCTTGGGGGTCGTGAACAAGGCGGCCATGGTTACTCCCATCCTCATAGGGCCTATGCGATTACGCCCAGCATATCTGCAGGATGTAGCCGGCGGTAGTGCCGTTTGGAGAGCAAAACGTCCAAAACTTGCGAAGCAATACATCGCGCGTCCGTGTGGCGCCTGGCTTTAAAAGCAAAGCGCGGAGCCGCTCGATGCGACTCCGCGCTTTGCTGTTTGGTATTGCAAATCTTGCGCCTACGCTACAAAGAAGTAGACGAGGAAGGCAAGTGCTGCGATCCACATGAGCGGCTTGATCTTGGAGGCCTCGCCCTTAAAGAGCGCGACGATCACGTAGGCGATAAAGCCCAGGCCAATGCCGGCAGAGATGGAGTAGGTGAAGGGCACGCCGGCGACAATCATGAACGCCGGGAAGCCCTGCGACACATCGGACCAGTCGATCTCGGAGGCCTCGCTCATCATGAGGTAGCCGACGTAGACCAGAGCACCGCAGGTGGCGGCGCTGGAAACGATGGTGACGATGGGGGAGAAGAACGCGGCGAGAATGAACAGCACGCCGGTGGTGACGGAGGTGAGGCCCGTGCGGCCACCGTCGGCAGCGCCAGAGGTGGACTCGACGAAGGTGGTGATGGAGGAGACGCCCATAAAGCCACCGGCAGCGGCGGCCACGGAGTCAACGACCAGGATGGGGCGGATGTCCTCGACATTGCCGTCCTCGGTCAAGAACTCGCCCTGCTTGGCGACGGCCATCGCGGTGCCCATGGTGTCGAAGAAGTCGCTCATGAGCAGCGAGAAGGCAACGACGAGCAGCATCGGGTCGGTCAGAACCTTCACGATGGCCATGTTGCCATCGGCGGTGCTGGCAAACGGGGCGCCAAAGGTCGAGAAGTCGAGCGGTGCGATGAGGCCCTCGGGCGCATGGGTGACGCCCAGCGGGATACCGGCGATAACGGCGACGATGATACCGATGAGCAGCGAGCCCGGCACGTTGCGGGAGGCCAAGGCAACCGTCACGACGATGGAGATGATGCCGACGATAAAGGTGGGGGAGGTGATGTCGCCCAGACCGACGAGTGTACCGGCGCCAGCGGTGATAATGCCGGCGTCGCACAGGCCGATCATGGCGATGAACAGACCCAGGCCCACCGAGATAGCGTGGCGCAGGACCACGGGGATGGCGTCCATGATGGCCTCGCGCAGGCCGCAAAGGACGAGCAGCAAGATGACGACACCCTCGAGGAAGATGACGCTCATGGCCACGTGCCAGTCACCGCCGCACATGGTGGTGGTGATGCCCGCGATCATGGCGTTGATGCCCAGGCCCGACGCGCAGGCGAGCGGGCGGTTAGCGAAGATGCCCATGCAGATGGTCATGATGCCAGCGCCCAGGCAGGTGGCGCAGGCGAGCGCTCCCGCATCGATGCCGGCGCCCGAGAGCACTGCGGGGTTGACGGCGATGATGTAGGCCATCGCCAGGAATGTTGTCAGTCCAGCGCGAAGTTCGGTCCCGATTGTGGACTTGCGCTCACTGACGTGAAAAAGTTCGTCCATGCATACCCTTTCCTTGTTCGGCCCCGAGTTTAGGCCGATTGACACGAACGCTCCCACTATAGCCCCTTTACGACGCTGTTGTTCCTCGCATGTTGATGTTCGGCGCTTTGTAGCAGACGGACGGTATTTTTCGCATGAGAATGTGTGGGTACCGTATACTTAAGCGGTTACAACGACCCCTATGGAGGAACGTATGATTAAAGAGCTTTGCCACGACGAGGCCATCCTGTCCCAGCGTTGCGAGGTTGCGACTGTCGAGGACGAGTCGGTCGCTCAGGATCTGATTGATACCATCAAGTCGCTCGATGATGCCGGCTGCTTGGCTGCCAACCAGATCGGCGTCACCAAGAAGGTCTGCGTCTATCTGGACGATGCCGGCGAGCCCCACGTGCTCTACAACCCCCGTCTGGTGTTTGGCCTGGGCGCCAGCAAGATGGAGGAGAGCTGCCTGACGCACGAGGAGGTCACCAAGTCCACGCGCTATATCAAGTGCAAGGTTGCCTTTGACCAGATCGTCGACGGCAAGATGAAGGAGTGCCGCCGCGACTACGCGGGCTTTGAGGCACAGATGATCCAGCATATGATCGATCACTGCCAAGGTAAACTTGTCTAGGGTGACTACAGCACCGCACTTCGTCTCTTTTGGTCCGGGCGTGACATTGTTGTCATGTCCGGGCTTTTGTGTTTAGCGCCTTTTTGTTTGGTGACAATAACCTTAGCAAGAACGTAAAGCTGGGAGGCGCTATGTGCACGAGCATTCGATTTACCGATAATTCTGGCCACATGTATCTGGGCCGCAACCTCGACTGGAGCTTTGACTACGGCCAACAGGTTCGCGTGATGCCGCGCGGGTTTCACATTCCGTATTCGTTTATCGACGACGCGACAGCGGCACACGCGGTGATCGGTATGTGCATCGATTACAAGAACTATCCCATGTTTTTCGATTGCGGTAACGATGCGGGCCTCGCCGTGGCGGGTCTCAATTTCCCGGGTTATGCCGAGTATGCCGAGGACCCTATCGACGGCAAGACCAATATCGCGGCCTATGAGTTTCCCCTGTGGGTGGCAGCGACGTTCTCGACGGTCGACGAGGTCGAGGCCGCGCTGCGCGACACGGTGATTGTCGCCAAATCTGCCGGAGAGGGGCTGGGCGTGTCGCTGCTCCATTGGATTATCGGCGACAGCCAGCGTAGCATCGTGGTCGAGATGATGGCTGACGGCCTGCATGTATACGACGATCCGGTCGACACCCTTGCCAACCAGCCGACCTTCCCGTGGCACATGGAAAACCTGCGCACCTATATCACGGCCACAAGCGATTTTCCGCAGACGGCGACATGGCGTGGCGCCGAGCTCAAGCCCTATGGTGCGGGTGCCGGCATGCGCGGTATTCCGGGTGATTGCTATTCGCCGAGCCGTTTTGTAAAGGCGGCGTACCTCAATGCCAATTACCCGCAAAAGGAGAGCGAGACCGAAAACGTCGTCCGCATGTTCCGTTCACTCGAGGGCGTGGTGATGATTGAGGGGGCGTCCAGGATGGGCGATGGCAAGTTCGAGAAGACTATCTATACCGGATGCTTTAGCGCGCGCACGGGCAATTATTACTACGCGATGTATGGAGATCCGTCGATTCGCTACGTGAGCCTGATGGATGCCGAGGGCGCGAGCCCCGATAGGCTCGTGGTTCCCGAGCCGCGTCGTTCGTAGCCGTTAGCTTTACTGCAACGCAAAGCGGCCCTGCGTCTCCCGTGAGATGCAGGGCCGCTGTCGTCGATTCGCGGCGTCGCTAGAAGTTGGCGTCGTTGAGTTGTTCGCTCTCGAGGCCGTCGAGCTGTTGCTGTTCGGGCGTATCTGCGACGCTCTCGAGCAGCTCAGTGGGATCGACGTTCATATTCCTACCGGCCTCGTTGCCGTTGACCAAGTCGTCCGAGAAGATGTCGACTTCCATTTCCTCGGCTTCCTCGATCTGAACCTCGAGCGGCACCTGGGTGCGCACGAGCTTAACGGCTGGGCGCATGCGGGCAAACAGCGGCACGTACTCGATGATGATGGCCGAGTTCTCGAGACCATACCAACGTGCCGGGCTTCCGCAGGCGCGGCGGACGGCGTACTTGATGGCCATCACGCGGTGGTCGTTGCGGTTGATGTCCGTTTCGGGGGCAAGCATCTTGCGTAGCATGCAAAAACGGAAGTCGCCCACGTTGCCGCGGGTCTCGTAGATGGAGTAGGTGTGATGCTGCGGCGGCAGCTCACCCGATGCCATCAGGTCGCCAACGATCTGGCGCAGGTAGGCGTTAACGCGCTGGTTGACCTTAAAGCCCAGGTCCAAGCGCACGCGGAACAAGAAGTCCGTGCCAAAGGTCTCAACGGAATACTCATGCGTATAGGGCTCATCGGTAACGTGCACGTTGATGAACCAGTATGCCTTGGCGCGCTTGGGATGCTTATCCAAGATGGAATAGAGCACGTCGCGGTCGAGCGTGAGCGGGTCGGGGCTGTTGGTAAGGAACACCAGATTGTCGGCGAGCACGGGGTAGGTCTCGTCGTTACGCAGACGGTTGAGCTGATCGATGTACTTGGAGACGGGCAGCAGAATCGTCTGCGTGCGCTCGATGGCGGTGCCGCGGCGCCACACATACATAAGGCCAAACAGCAGCGAGGCCAAGAAGATCATGACGTAACCGCCGTCAAAGAACATGATGAGGCACGAGGCAAAGAAGCAGAGCTCGATGGCGCCAAAAAGCAGGGCGAAGATGCAGGCGCCCAGCTTGTGCTTGAGAATGCCGGCGATATAGCTCGTCAAAAGCGTCGTGGTCATGAGCATGGTCACGGTAATGGCGAGGCCATAGGCGCTTTCCATGCGCTCGGAGTTCTGGAACAGCAGCACGATGAAGATGCAGCCGACCCACATGATGTTGTTGACGAGCGGAATATAGAGCTGGCCCTTGGTGTCGCTGGGGTAGTGGATGCGCAGATGCGGCATAAGGTTGAGGCGCGTTGCCTCGGATACCAGCGAGAACGAGCCGGTGATGAGCGCCTGCGAGGCGATAATGGCCGCTACGGCCGAAAGCACGATGGCAAAGGGGCGCAGGGGCTCGGGAAGCATCATGTAGAACGGGTTGACGATATCCATCGCGAGCATCTGGGGGTTGGAGTTATTGGCGAGCAGCCAGGCTCCCTGACCCAGATAGTTAAGGATGAGGGCCGCCTTAACAAACGGCCAGGATGCATAGATGTTTGCCTTGCCCACGTGGCCCATGTCCGAGTAGAGCGCCTCGGCACCGGTTGTCGACAGGAAGACAAAGCCGAGCACCATGATGCCCGAGTGGTTGATGGGCGAGAACAGGAACATAATGCCGCGGATGGGGTTGAGCGCGCGCAAGATGGACAGGTTGCCGAGCATGTTGAACAGACCGGCGCCTGCCAGGAACAGGAACCACAGCGTCATGAGCGGGCCGAACAGCTTGCCGATTGACGAGGTACCGGCGCGCTGCATGGCAAATAGGCCGCAGATAATGATGATGGTGATGATGATGACGTTGGTTTGCCCGTCGCCCAAAAGCGCGTGACCCCACTCGATGGTGCGCAGGCCTTCAATGGCCGTGGTGACCGTGACCGCGGGGGTGAGGATGCCGTCGGCGAGCAGCGCCGCGCCGCCGATCATGGCGGGAAGGATCAGCCACGGTGCCACCTTGCGTACGAGGCTGAACAGGGCGAAGATGCCGCCCTCGTTGTGGTTATCGGCCTTCATGGCGATCAGCACGTACTTGACCGTGGTCACGAGCGTCATGGTCCAGATGACGAGCGAAAGCGCGCCCAGGATCATGTCCTCGCTGACAGTGCCGATGCCGCCGTTGTTAGCGACGATTGATTTCATGGTGTACATGGGGCTCGTGCCGATGTCGCCATAGACGACGCCGAGCGTTACGAGCAGCATGCCAGCGGAGAGGGGGATGGCGCCATGCCCGCCCTGCACATGCTGGTCTTGGAGGCTTGCCTCCAGCTTGTTGTGTGCCACGTGGACTCCCTTAGACATCTGGCCTCTGCAAAGAGCAGCAGACCTTTATGCCATCTTTATACATATAAGAGCAGTTTGGCACATTGGGGTGTTTTAGACAATAATCCCCATCTGGGGAGCAGTTGTTTGCGCAGATAGCATTTCAAAGCAGGAGCACTTCCGGCTGTGTGGTTTGCTGCAATGTGATAACCGCGGACGCGCCCCTGCTTTGAGCTGAAGAGGGGCTTTTAAGCACGTGCTGCTTGGGCGATGCCGGCCTTGGCGTTTGCGCGTTTGCCGGCGAGTTCGCAAAAGAGCGCGCCGCCGATGATAAGTGCGGCGCCCATCAGGCGGACCGGTGTTATGGCTTCGCCTAAAAGGACGGCGGAGAACACGACGGCCGAAAGCGGCTCGAGGTAGCCGACAACCGCGACGGTCTGGACGGGCAGTTTGGCAACGGCACTAAAGTAGAGCAGGCAACCGATGCCGGTGTTGACGACGCCGAGCATGACGACGGCGCGCCAATCAATACCGGCGGCGACGCCGGCGGACAGGAATGAGGGGACGCCCTGCGTGATGAGCGTGAGGACCAGTGCGGTCACAAAGGCGGCGCTCACCTGGAGCGTGGAGTTTTCGAGGCCTTCGATGTGTGGCGCACCCTTGCTAGCGATGACCATCAGCGCATAGCAAAATGCCGAGGCGATTCCGCAAGCGATACCAGCAATGGGCATATTGCCGCCTAGACCTTGCGCTGCAATGAGAAAAGCACCGCAAGCAACGGCGATGAAGCCGGCGATTTTGCCGCCGGTCAGCTTTTCGCCGAAGATGAGTGGGGACAGCGCCATGACAATGATGGGGCCGCAGTAGTACAGCAGCGAGGATACGCCGACGCCGATCGTCTGGTAGGCGCGGAACAGAAAAATCCAGCTGGCGCCCAGCGCGGCTCCCGAGAGGAGGAGGGCTGCGGCTTCGCGGGGGCGAGATGGCGCCTGCAACTTATGGCGTTGGGTGATGGCGAGGATGGTGACAAGCGAGAGTGCGCCCAAAAACGTGCGTAGTAGCACGATATCGGAGCTCGGCAGCGCGATGGCAGCGGCGATGGTGCCGTTGGAGCCAAACAATAGCAATGCTGCTAAGTACGTAAACAGTCCGTTGTTCATGCGCTGACATCCCCTCTATATCCGAGTATCTTCACTATGGGTGAACTGGCTTTAGAAGAAAAGCGAATATAATGCATGGCTGGCATGACAAAAGCTCATGCAAGGATGGGGGACTGCCGTGGAAACGAATATTCAAAAGATGCAGGTGCTGCTCGAGACCGTGCGCGCCGGCAGTTTTACGCGCGCCGCCGAGCGCCTGAGCTATTCGCAATCGGGCGTGAGCCGCATGGTGGCCGATCTTGAGGCCGATTGGGGCTTTAAGGTGCTCGACCGCAGTCGCGAGGGTGTGGTTCTTTCTGCTGACGGGCGGCAGGTCATGCCGGCTGTCGAGGCGCTCTGCGAGGAATTCGTTCGCTTGCAGCGACGCGTGGATGAGATGCGTGGGCTCATGCGCGGCAAAATCTGCATCGGTACGTTTTCGAGCGTGGCGACCCACGTGCTGCCGCCGGTGATTGCTCGTTTTCGTGCCGAGTATCCAGACATTGATTACGAGTTGCTGATGGGCGACTATTCAGAGATTGAACAATGGGTGGCAGAGGGCCGCTGCGATCTGGGCTTTATCCCGCATGAGCCCCGAGAAAATGGCATGACGTCGCGGTCTTTGGTGCGCGACGAGTTGATGGCGGTAGTGCCGGCAGACTCTTTGCTTGCCACTGAAGAGGTCGTCTCTCTTGCCGATTTGGCCAACGAGCAGTTTATTCTGCTGGAACGCGGCACCGATGACGAGATTACGCCGCTGTTCCGTCGGGCGGGGCTGACCGTGCGCTCAAAGCTGTCGACCTGGGATGACTATGCGATTATGGCCATGGTCGAGGACGGCCTGGGCGTGAGCGTCCTTCCGGCGCTCATCTTGCGCCGCTGCCAGTTCAATGTCGCCATTCGTTCGCTCGAAGGACATCCCCATCGGCAGATCAACGCCATATATCGAACGGCCGATGTTTCACTTGCCGCCGCTCGATTCCTTGAATACCTCTAAATGAGCGTACGCCGTTGTCGCTTTGGGATAAATCTTGAGGTTTGGCTCATTTTATTATTGAAATTGAACTTTCAAATGAGGTGCCGCGCTATACTGCTTGCTAAATTGAACTCTGGTTCAATTCGTGTTCTATAAATTGAACTTTGCCAGCAAGGAGGTTCCTGTGGCCCAAGAGACGTTTAGCGATCGCCTGCGACAGACTATGTCCGATCGCGACGTTCGCCAGTCGGACGTAATCCGCGCATCGGAGATGCTCGGCAAAAAACTCGGCAAGAGTCAGATGAGCCAATATGTGAGCGGCAAGACGATTCCGCGGCGCGATGTGGCAGAGCTGCTCGCCCGTATTTTGGAGGTCGATGTTACCTGGCTGCTCGCCGGTGACGCCGACCAAGGCGAGGAATCATCTCCCCGCAACGATTCCAAGCCCGAACCCCATCCCTCAGCTCAAATTGCAAGGAGCGCCACCATGCGTACTTTTTCTAAATCCACCAAGCTCGATAACGTCCTGTATGACGTGCGCGGTCCCGTCGTCGACGAGGCCGCCCGTATGGAGGACGAGGGCGAGCGCATCCTCAAGCTCAATATCGGCAACCCGGCGCCCTTCGGTTTCCGCACGCCCGATGAGGTCATCAAGGACATGCGCCAGCAGCTGCCCGACTGCGAAGGCTATTCCAACTCGCGTGGCCTGTTCTCCGCGCGCAAGGCGATCATGCAGTATTCGCAGATCAAGGGCCTGCCCAATGTTCAGATGGAGCACATCTACACGGGCAACGGCGTGTCCGAACTCATTCAGCTTTCGATGAACGCGCTGCTCGACAATGGCGACGAGATTCTGATCCCCAGCCCCGACTATCCGCTCTGGACGGCGTGCGCAACCCTTGCCGGCGGTCATCCCGTTCACTATCTGTGTGATGAGCAAGCGGATTGGTATCCCGACCTGGAGGATATGGAGTCCAAGATCACGAGCGCGACCAAGGCCCTCGTCATCATCAACCCCAACAACCCCACGGGTTCCGTCTATCCACGCGAGGTGCTCGAGGGCATCGTTGAAATCGCGCGCAGGCACCAGCTCATGATCTTTGCCGACGAGATCTACGACCGCCTGTGCATGGACGGCTACGAGCACGTCTCCATTGCATCACTCGCCCCCGACCTGCCCTGCGTCACCTTTAGCGGCCTTTCCAAGTCGCACATGATCGCGGGCTATCGTATTGGCTGGATGGTGCTTTCGGGTAACCAGCGCTGCATGAGTGACTTTATTATGGGCATCAACATGCTCTCGAACATGCGCCTGTGCTCCAACGTGCCGGCTCAGTCGATCGTTCAGACGGCACTCGGTGGACATCAGTCCGTTAACGACTACGTCCGTCCCGGCGGCCGTGTCTACGAGCAGCGCAACTTTGTGTATGAGGCGCTCAACAAGATCGATGGTATCTCGGTGGTCAAGCCGCGCGCGGCGTTTTACATCTTCCCCAAGATGGATGTGAAGAAGTTCAACATCACCGATGACGAGCAGTTCGCCCTTGACCTGCTGCACGAGAAGAAGATCCTGATCACGCGCGGCGGCGGCTTTAACTGGGCTGAGCCCGACCACTTCCGTATCGTGTACCTGCCGCGCATGGAAGTGCTCAAAGAGTCCCTCGAAGACCTCGCCGACTTCTTCGATCACTACCGCCAGTCCTAATTAGTTCCGCCGTTCTGCCGAACGGCGGACCGCTTGACGCTGCGCGAGCCGCATTCACACCAATCTGACGTTCAACTTCAAGAGCGCGACCAGATGGTCAGCGCCCTTTCGTTTCACGTCACCTTGGTGCAAATGCGGCTCGCTCGCTGCCGTATGCTCAGCCTGCGTCGTTGCCATGGTCCATTAGGGACGGAGGAAAACAAATCATTTTCCTTGACTCGCGGAACTATATAACGACGCCGTTGCAGTGGTCGATTTCGTGTTGGATGATCTCGGCGGTGTAGCCCGAGAAGTTTTTGATGCGGTGGACGAAGTTCTCGTCCAGATACTCCACCTTAATGCGGCGATAACGGGTACAGGGGCGCTCTCCAACCAGCGAAAGGCATCTTTCGCTCGTCTGATAGGCATTGACCTGCTCAAGAATTTGAGGGTTGTACATCAGGAGCGCCCTGTTGCCGTCCTTTACGCAGATGATGCGTTTGCGCACGCCAATCATATTGGCGGCGAGGCCCACGCACTCGTGCTCATGCTCATGGAGCGTATCCAGGAGGTCCTGCCCGGTCACGGCGTCATCGGGGCCCGCGTCTTCGGAAGGCAGGCGCAAAAAGAACTCGGATTTCATGATGGGTTTGATCATGGCGGGCTCCTTAAGGTGGACATGATTGATTCAGGCCATGATACCGCGACATGTCGCATTAATGTGTGCACATAGATTCTGCAGCTAGATTGGATGGCGACACCATAAACTAATGGACGTTTTGCCGAGAGGCATGAATGTATAAAGCGCAAAGAGTGCGCGACGGGCCCCGCGAATGGGGCGATGATGCCCGAGAGGGCCAAGAAGGAGTCTCATGTCTGAGAACGAAGAGATCATGAACGAGACCGAGAACGAGACCATGGCTGCCGAGGTCGAGGCAGTCGAGACCGTGGAGACCGAAGCTGCTGAGGTTGAGGCTGCTGACGAGGTTTCTGCCGAGGAGGCCGAGGTTGTCGAGGCCGCCGCTGATTACGATGACGAAGAGCTGATGGACAAGATGCAGAAGGCCGCCCGCCTGCTGCGCAGCCGTCGCTTTGCTATTTCCAAGGAGGAGGAGGCCAAGGCCGAGCGCATGGCGAACATCGAGCGCGCCATCAAGCTTCTTGACCTCAAGCCCAAGATGGAGCAGAAGGAAATGTCCGACCTGCTGGGCATGCGCCTTCGTGAGCTCGATGGCCTGATGGCCGAGGCCGAGGCTGCCGACCTGGTCGGCCGCATCGACGACGCCGAGGGCGATATGCGCAAGATCGTCGTCTTCGCTGCCGAGGATGCCGCTGAGGGCCTAGTCGAGCTTGCCAATAAGAAGGAGAAGCTCCTGCCCGAGCTTTCTTACGAGGAGGCCACCGAGCTGATGGCCGCTCTCGATAAGGTTATCGCTCCGCTCGTCGCCATGGGCCTGGACGAGGACCGCGGTCCTCGCGGCGGCCGTGACGAGCGCGGTGGCCGTGGCGGCGACCGTGGCGGTCGCGGCGGCTTTGGCGATCGCGGTGGCCGTGGTGGCGACCGTGGCGGTCGCGGTGGCGATCGCGGTGGCCGTGGCGGCTTTGGCGACCGTGGCGGTCGCGGCGGCTTTGGTGGCAACCGTGGTGGCTATGGCGACCGCGGCGGCAACCGTGGCGGCTTTGGCGGCAACCGTGGTAACGACCGCGGCGGTCGCGGTGGCGATCGTGGCGGCCGCAACGGTGGCGGCTTCCGCGGCAACCGCTTTTAGGTGTTACGCGGTTCTACGAACCGCGTAACTAGTTGACGCTGCGCGCCACCCAGGGCGACAATTTGTCATTCAAAAGGCAAGGCATGACCAGAAGGTCTATGCCTTGCCTTTTTCATGCCAACTTGTTCGCCCTGGGTGGCGCTCGCTGGCGTTGCCAAAGCATCGGCGTTCCCATAGTCCAAATCTGCAAAAAAGGGACGCCAAAAAGACAGGTTTATTTTGGTCGGTTTTATCTGGGCAAACGTGGTCGTCTATCGCAATATGGTCATTGGGGACGTTCTTGTTTGACTAGTCGTTTAAGAACGTCTCCAACGACTACATAGGATGAGAGTGGATAATCTCCCGGTTTGAGCCTGCATTCAAGCTCAAAGTGGGAGATTATCCACTCTCATTTGTTGTATGTCCGAAAATCCACGCTCGTTTAAATTCTGCCTACATTTGCAGGAACAGTTCGTGGAGGTGGGTGTCTTCGTCGAGCTCGGGGTGGAAGGTGACGCCGAGCTGGTTGCCTTGGCGGGCGGCGACGATGCGGCCATCGACTTCGGCCAGGGCCTCGGCATCGCCGTGCACCTCAACGATGCGGGGTGCACGGATAAACGTCAGCGGCACTTCACCGTCGATGCCGGACACCTGGCCCTGGGTGCGAAAACTGCCGAGCTGCCTGCCGTAGGCATTGCGCTCGACAAGTACATCCATGGTTGCCAAACGCGGCGTGCCCTTATCGTCATGGGCGGCAAGATCGTGAGCCAGCAGAATCAGGCCGGCGCAGGTGCCCAGGACGGGCATACCTTCAGCGATACGGGCACGAAGCTCCTCGAGCATGCCCAACTCATCAAGCAGCTTCCCTTGAACGGTAGACTCGCCGCCGGGAAGTACCAGGCGATCAAAGTCCTGCTGCAAATCGGCCGCCTGCCTCAGCTCGATACAACGTGCGCCCAGCTCGGACAGTCTTGCCTCGTGCTCGGCAAAAGCGCCCTGGACCGCCAGCACGGCGACCGTTTGGTCTGCATAATCGCTCATGTGCGATCCTTTCTGCTGGACTAGCGCCCGCGCTCCTCCATGATGATCTCGATTTCGTCGGCGTTGATGCCCACCATGGCCTCGCCCAGGTCCTCCGAAAGCTCGGCGATGAGCTTGGCGTCGGTGAAGTTTGCCACGGCCTTGACGATGGCGGCGGCGCGCTTGGCGGGGTCGCCGCTCTTAAAGATGCCCGAGCCAACAAAGACGCCCTCGGCGCCCAGCTGCATCATCAGCGCGGCGTCGGCGGGGGTCGCGACTCCGCCGGCGGCAAAGTTTACGACGGGGAGCTTGCCCGTGGCATGGACCTCGCGCACCAGCTCGACCGGAACCTGCAGCTGCTTGGCTGCCTCAAAGAGCTCGTCGTCGCGCAGAGCAACAACGTCGCGGATCTGCTTTTGGATCTTGCGCATGTGACGCACGGCCTGAACGACGTCGCCCGTGCCCGGCTCGCCCTTGGTACGAATCATCGTGGCGCCCTCGGCAACACGGCGCAACGCCTCGCCCAGATCGCGGGCGCCGCAGACAAACGGCACGTCAAACTGGGTCTTGTCGATATGATAGACATCATCGGCGGGGGAGAGGACCTCGGATTCGTCGATGTAGTCGATCTCGATGGCCTGCAGGACCTGCGCCTCGACAATGTGGCCGATGCGGCACTTGGCCATAACGGGGATGGAGACGGCCTCCTGGATGCCCTTGATCATCTTGGGGTCGCTCATGCGCGAGACGCCGCCTGCGGCACGGATATCGGCCGGAATGCGCTCGAGTGCCATGACGGCGCAGGCGCCCGCCTCCTCGGCGATGCGCGCCTGCTCGGGTGTGGTGACGTCCATGATGACGCCGCCCTTGAGCATCTGCGCGAGTTCGCGATTGAGTTTGACGCGATCGGCCTTGCTGGTCTGTTCTGCCATGGTTGCTCCCTTGGTTGGCATGTACATTGCTTGACGGAACATCCTATCGGGGAGCTGGGTATGGCGAAATACTCAGTTTTCGAGATAATAACAAGGTCAGACTAATGCCAGATTGAACGGTTCGATATGGTCAGGTGATAAACTCATGCTTGACTACAATTTGGAAAATCGCGGCGAAGCATCGCTTTATGAGTATGTTTACCAGCAAATTCGCGATGATATTGTTGCCGGGCGCATTGCGGCAGGGGAGCATCTGCCGTCTAAGCGCGCCTTTGCGAGTCATCTGGGTATCAGTGTCATTACCATCGAGAATGCATATAGCCAGTTGCTTGCCGAGGGTTATATTTGCTCAATGCCGCGTCGCGGCTACTACGCGTGCGAGCTTCCGGATGCGCCGGTTTTGGCTTTGGCTGCGGGGGATATCGACCGAGATGCCGTTCCTGTTGGTCCCAGCACGCATGATGCCATGGGGCAGGCAGAGCGATTCGACGCACTTTCTCCTTCCGCTTTGGAGGCGGCGCGGCTTTGGCAAAGTGCGCTACGGGCGACGCTGACGTCCGAAGACGAGCGTGAAATCTTTTCGCCCGCACCGGCACAGGGCACCGCTCGACTGCGACGTGCGATTGCGCACCATCTGCGCGGGACAAGGGGCATGAATGTCAATCCCGACAATATCGTTATCGGTGCGGGCGCCCAGCTGCTCGATACCATGTTGGTTCAGTTGCTTGGCGCGGACAAGGTGTATGCCGTCGAGGATCCAGGCTATTTGCGCTTGACGCGCATCTATCAGGCCATGGGTTGCGAAGTGCGGCATGTCCCGTTGGATGCTGAGGGCGTGGACTTGAGCGCGCTGCAGAAAACGGGGACCGATGTCCTTCACCTGATGCCGTCTCATCAGTATCCGACCGGTCTTGTTACGAGCATTGCACGTCGCTATGCGTTGCTGAGCTGGGCCGCCGAGCGGCCAGGTCGGTATCTCATCGAAGACGACTTTGATTGTGAGTTTCGCCTTGCCGGCAAGCCGATTCCCGCGCTCGCGTCGATCGATGCCGCTCAATCGGTCATCTATACCAACACGTTTTCGAAGAGCCTTTCATCGGCGTTGCGTTTGGCGTACATGGTGTTGCCCGATGAGCTGATGGAACGGTTTGGGCGCGACCTTGGTTTTTACGCTTCGTCGGTGAGCTCTGTTGACCAGGTCGCTTTAGCGCGCTTGCTGGAATCGGGTGATTACGAGCGGCATGTGAACCGCGTGCGCGTGCGTGCTCGCGAGGCACGCGATGGCCTGGCAGCGCTTGTACGGAAAGCGTTTCCGGCAGGGGAGGTCTCGATCGAGCATGCAGACGCGGGCCTTTACTGCACTGTTGCCCCGGCCGAGGACAAGGCGGGGGAGAGTTTCGCGAAGGCTCTCGCTGACGCTCGTATTTCCTATGTCAACATCGCCGATTGCCTGTGGACGGCTGATCGGGCATCGACTAAGAACGCTCCATCTCGCGTCCTCATACAATACGACGACCTGAGCCCTCAGTCGCTCAGCGTTCTTCAAGAGCAGCTGCAATAAGCCCACGAAGAAGGCCCGAACCAATACGGTCCGGGCCTTCTTCGAGCTAGAGGTTATGTCTCAGGCGGTTGGCTTAGCCAAAGTAACGCTTGAGCAGGCCGGCGAAAGCCTTGCCGTGGCGAGCTTCGTCGCGAGCCATCTCGTGCACGGTGTCGTGGATGGCATCGAGACCAGCGGCCTTGGCACGCTTGGCAAGATCGGTCTTGCCGGCGGTGGCGCCATTCTCGGCCTCAACGCGCATTTCGAGGTTCTTCTTGGTGGAGTCGGTCACGACCTCGCCCAGGAGCTCGGCGAACTTGGCGGCATGCTCTGCCTCCTCGTGGGCAGCCTTCTCCCAGTACAGGCCGATCTCGGGATAGCCCTCGCGATGAGCGACGCGAGCCATGGCCAGGTACATACCGACCTCGGAGCACTCGCCCTCAAAGTTGGCGCGCAGGTCAGCAACGATGTCCTCGGAGACGCCCTCCATCTTGGCGACGCCCACGACGTGCTCGGCAGCCCACTCGAGCTGGCCCTCCTCCTGCTTCAGGAAACGAGAACCGGGAACACCGCACTGGGGGCACTTGAAGTCCTCGGGCAGCTGGTCGCCGTCGAACTCTTCCACATAACCGCAAACGGGGCAAACAAACTTCATGATTCGATCCTTTCGATCGATGGCGATGGGGCGCTTGTCCGGTCCCGTAAGGGCCCTCTCCGGACGTGCGTCTTGACGGGTTCTATTATCCATAAATGCAACCAAATGTGAAGCCTATTAGGAATGTTTTTTAATAAAACAATTTTGAGATATGAAGATGTTGATTGATTAACGATTGGCAGGCCGTCTTTGACCGCCACTGAGTACAATCGGTCGAGCAAATGTTGACCAATCAACAAATGAGGGAGCTTCCTTTATGCATCTAGCCCGCCGCGCCTGGTGCCGAACGTATCAAACGGTTTTTCGCATCGCATTGCCGGTGCTGCCCTATACCGAGCCACGCATTCTGGAGCACGCTGAGGATGTGCCCACAGTGCTTCAGGCGCGTTCGATACAGCGGGTTCTTATCGTGACGGATCCCGGCATTGCCCGTCTGGGGCTCACGGCACCGCTCGAGACGGCGCTCGCGTCCAAGGGAATCGGCGTTGCGATCTATGCCAAAACATCAGCGAACCCCACGGTCTCAAACGTGGAGGAAGCGGCGTCTCTGTATCGAGCGCGCGCCTGCCAGGCCATTATCGGCTTTGGCGGCGGTTCTGCCATGGACTGTGCCAAGGGCGTGGGTGCGCGCATCGCGCAACCCAACAAACCCATCAACAAGATGCGCGGACTGCTGCGTGTCCATCGTCGCCTGCCGCTGCTCATCGCCGTTCCCACCACGGCGGGCACGGGAAGCGAGGTCACGCTTGCAGCGGTAATTACCGACGACGAGACGCACTACAAATACCCCATCAACGACTTTGTGCTGATCCCGCGCTATGCGGTGCACGACCCCGAGTTTACGCGCGGCCTGCCCGCCTCCATTACGGGGCAAACGGGCATGGATGCCCTGACGCATGCCGTCGAGGCCTTTATCGGGCGCAGCACCACGCCCTATACGCGCAAGATGGCGCGCCAGGCGGTGCAGCTCATCCACGACAATTTGCTCGAGGCCTATGAGCACGGGGAGAACATGCGTGCGCGCCGCAATATGCTTTCGGCGGCGTATAAAGCGGGTGTTGCCTTTACGCGCTCCTATGTTGGATACGTCCATGCCATCGCGCACAGCCTGGGCGGGCGTTACGGGATTCCCCACGGCTTGGCCAACGCCATCATCTTGCCGCACATGCTTCGTGCCTATGGCGAAGCCGCTGCTCCTAAACTCGCCGATCTCGCCCGCATGGCCGGTATCGCGCCGGTTAACGCGCAGGATAGCCTGGCGGCCGAGGCCTTTATCGATTGGGTCGATCGAATGAACGCCGCCTTGGACATTCCCAAATATGTGACGGGCATTCGCCGCTCCGACATTCCTGAGATGGCGACGCATGCCGATGCCGAGGCCAATCCCCTGTACCCCGTTCCGCTTTTAATGGACCGCTTGGAGCTCGAGCATATGTACGAAGTCGTTGCAGGTGGTATGTTTGAGGGCGAGAACTAGGAGGGCCCATGAACACCGAGGAAATTGCGCGCATCGTCGGCGACCAGCGCACCTTTTTTAAGACGCGCGCCACGTTTGATGTCGATGCTCGACGTCGTGCGCTCGTGAGTTTACGCGATGCGGTGCGGGCCCACGAGGCCGATATTGCCCATGCGCTCAAGACCGATCTGGGCAAGTCGCATGACGAGGCCTATATGTGCGAGATCGGCACGTCGCTTTCCGAGATTCGTCATCAGATTACGCACGTGGCCCGATGGAGCCGCCCGCGCCTGCGTCCGTGTGACCTCGCCAACGCCGTGAGTGTGTGCAAGACGCAATCCGTGCCCTATGGCGTCACACTCATCATGGCTCCGTGGAACTACCCGTTTTTGCTGACGCTCGAGCCACTCGCCGGCGCCCTCGCCGCGGGCAATACTGTGGTCATCAAGCCGAGCGCCTATGCTCCGGCATCGAGCGCGGTGCTCAAGCAAATCTGTGAAGAGGCATTTGATCCGTGCTTGGTGACGGTCGTCGAAGGCGGCCGTGCCGAAAACGAAGCGTTGCTCGATGAGTGCTGGGACAAGATCTTCTTTACCGGTAGCGTTCCGGTCGGCAAGTTCGTCATGGAGCGTGCAAGTAAAAACCTCACGCCCGTGACGCTTGAGCTGGGCGGAAAGAGTCCCTGCATCGTGGATGCGACGGCTAACTTGAAGGTCGCGGCACGCCGTATCGCCTTTGGTAAATGGCTCAACTTGGGGCAGACCTGCGTGGCGCCCGACTACCTGCTGGTCGACACGCGCGTGCACGACGAGCTGCTGGGTCTCATCAAGGAAGAGACCCGCCGTATGTTTGGCGAGCATCCGCTCGATAACGAAGATTACGGGCATATCGTCAACGCCAAGCATTTTGCGCGCGTGCGCGGGCTGATCGATCCCGATAAGGTCGTGCTTGGAGGCGCCGCGCGCGAGGCTTCGCTCAAGATCGAGCCGACGATTTTGGACGGCGTGTCCCCCGATGACGCCGTGATGCAGGAGGAGATTTTCGGCCCCATCTTGCCGGTGCTGACGTTTGAGAGCCTAGGCGAGGCCGAGACGTTTATTACGGATCGTCCGACGCCGCTGGCCCTGTATATCTTTAGCCAGGACCGTGAGGCTCAGCAGCGCTTTGTGCGTTACGTGCCCTTTGGTGGTGGCTGTGTTAATGACACCATTATGCATTTGGCCACGAGCTATATGGGCTTTGGCGGCATGGGGGCGAGCGGTATGGGACAGTACCATGGACGCGAGAGCTTCGACACGTTTAGCCACAAGAAGAGCATCGTGAACAAGGCAACGTGGCTGGACGTGCCATTCCGCTACGCCCCTTATACAAGCTGGAAGCACAAGTTCGTGCGCATGTTTGTGCATTAGAATCAGATGACATAGGGATAAACAAAGTGGCCGTCCCCGCGTAAGCGAAGACGGCCACTTCTCACGATGAAAACGTGTATCGGAGTTGGCAAGATCCGCAGCCACGGGTGCCATCCGTGTCCCTATCTTAGCTGCAAGCGTTCCGTCGCGCAAGCGTTGCGGCAAACGATTGAAAGACGCGGACGGGATGAATTTGTGTCCGCACGGGCCCGTAGACTTCTCAACTATGTGGTGGATGCTCGCTAATCGGTAAGGGAGGCAGTCATGTTTGATGACGATGACCTGTTCGATTTGACGGATGATCCGTTTGAGTGGGATTTACTGCTCGATGACGATGAGCTGGAACAAGATCGTAAAAAGCGACAGGGCAAGAAGGCTCAGGATGACGCTTCGAAAAAGCAAGACAAGCGCCGCCGAGGTCTGTTGGACGGGCTCTTTGGGTAACTGTCGCATCGCTGCGTCTGTATACTAAACAAGTCTTGTACGCGCTGCGAAATGAGGGCATAGACGATGATGTGGTTTACCGCCGATCTGCACCTGGGCGATACGAATATCTTGCACGACATGGATCGACCGTTTGATTCGGTCGAGGAGATGAACCGCAAGGTCATCGATGCCATCAATGACTGCGCGGCTGTGGACGACCGCCTCTATATCTTGGGAGACTTTACCTATCGTTTGCCCCTGGCGGAGGCGGTGCGCCTGCGCGAGCGCATCGAATGTCAGAACATAACGCTCATCCGTGGTAACCATGACGGCGATTGGGAAGATCAGGACGCGCCGCACATTTGGGATGAGGTGCGCGATTATCTGGAGATCGCTCCCGGTTACGCGAAGGGCCATCGTCTGGTGATGAGCCATTACCCCATGCTCAGCTGGAATGGCAAGGCGCGCGGCGCCATCATGCTGCACGGGCACATCCACAGCAGGGGAGACCGTACCAATACGCGCAATCGCGATCGCGAGCGTCCAGTCCTTCGCTACGACGTTGGCCTCGATGCCAACAACTACAAGCCCGTTAGCCGCGACCAGATCCTGGGCTTCTTTGGACTGTAGTTGTAAGTGCAGGTAGAATGAACGCGCCGCGCGGATGGTCTGTGCGGCGCGTTTTAGTGGGAGCGATGAATCCATGAGGGCTATCCAGCGCATTAACCATAACGCCGCTATCTGCGAAGACGGCGCGGGGCGTCAGCTTATCGCGCTGGGTCGCGGTATCGGCTTTGGCGATATGCCGCATGAAGTCGACCTGGATGTCATCACACGTACCTTTTACGGCATTGATTCAAAGTACCTGGCGTTTATCGATGAGGTCGATCCCGAGGTGCTGGAGTTTTCTGCTCAGCTGGCCGATATCGCGACCGGACAGCTTTCGTACGAATTGAGTCCTAACCTTCCCATTACATTGGCAGACCATATTCAGTTTGCCATTAAGCGCGCCCGCGAACATATGGTGGTGTCGTTGTCGCTCGAGCGCGATCTGGAGCAGCTGCATCCCATCGAATACCGCTTGGGCGAGCTGGCCGTTCGCGGCATTCAGAAAAGCTTTCGCGTGCGTATGCCCCGAAGCGAGGCCGCGGGCATTGCCATGTCGATTGTCAACGCATCGGTTAAGCCGAGCGAGCGGCGCGTGCTGGCTGAACAACATGAAGAGCATCTGCTCGATATGACGGTCGCGATTATTCAAGAAGAGTTGGGTGTGAAGGTTGATCGCTCGTCGTTCGCCTTTACTCGCTTTGCCACTCATGTACGCTATCTGCTCGACCGCGTGGCAAAGAAAGAGCCGATCGATACCGAGAACTCCGGTCTTTACGACGTGCTCGTGGAGCAGTATCCGGCGGCGTCGCGTTGCGCTCATCGTGTCGACGATCTGATTCAAGAGGCCTTTGGCGAGCCATTGGCCCAAGAAGAACTCGTCTATCTGATCATGCATGTGAACCGCGTGGCTTCTGTCCACTCGGATAAATAGGCTCTATGGTATTTCCTTTCCGTCATGGCGACCGTTCGCGGGTCGTTTGCTACCGTTCGTCGGTAATCTGAGCCGCAACGAACGCATCTGCCGCATATACTCGCCGTGTGTTGGGTGTTACTCACGGCGCAGCTCCGAGAGGCACTACCGATTCTGCCGAGGCCATAATTGGGTCTCTGTCGGTTGTGCGCGGGGCTTTTTTCATGTCGATCCACCCGGGAATCACATGCAAATCAATCTCTTGCCAACTGATATCGTGCGCTGCGCAGGCGCGAGCGGAATCGTGCGTCTTGGTGCCGTGAAGTCCCACGGCCTTTAGTTGGAAGAGAAGGGATTCGACATGGCTGTCGATAACAAGAAGATTGCCGAGGACGTGCTTGCTGCCGTCGGCGGCGCCTCCAATGTGACGAACGCGACGCACTGCATGACCCGCCTGCGTCTGAACCTCAAGGATCAGTCCATTCCCAATGACGATGAAGTAAAGATGATCAAGGGCGTGCTGGGCGCACAGTGGTCTGGCGGCCAGTATCAGGTCATCATTGGCCAGAACGTGCCGAAGGTCTATGACGCCGCCATTGCGCTGGGCGTCAAGGGCGAAGGCTCCATTGACGAGAACCTCGATGACGGCACCAAGGAGCCGCTGACGCTCAAGACTGCGGGCAAGAAGACCCTCAACTACCTGTCCAAGACTATGGTCATGACGATCCCCATCATCATGGGTGCCGCCATGTTCCGCACCATTGCCGTACTTTGCGGCGACGGCATGCTCGGTATCTGGTCTGCCGATTCCGACATCTACAATTTCTTCTACAACTGGATTTACAACGCTGGCTACTATTTCCTTCCTGTCTATC
This sequence comes from Collinsella sp., assembly GCA_048330275.1. Lineage (GTDB taxonomy): Bacteria > Actinomycetota > Coriobacteriia > Coriobacteriales > Coriobacteriaceae > Collinsella. Next base: position 63,196 of record DBFEIO010000017.1, on the reverse strand, counting down.
TGGGCTGGGCTGCTGCAAAACAGCTTGGCTGCAGCCAGCCGCTTGGCATGATGCTCGGCGGCGTGCTCATTGCTCCCGAGTTCATGACGTTGGTCAATGCCGCTGCTGATTCGGGTGCTACGACCACCATGGTTTATGGCGTGCTCCCGGCTCAGCTAAACAACTATTCTGCGACCGTGCTTCCCATGGTGCTCTCCATGCCAGTGCTGATGGTCGTCGAAAAGTTCATGAAAAAGATTATCCCCGACATGCTCTCCACGGTGTTTGTGCCCGTGTGCACCATGGCTGCGATGATCCCCGTTTCTCTGTGCGCTCTAGCTCCGATCGGCTCCATTCTGGGCAACCTGGTCGGCAACTTTATGTTCGGCCTCGGTAACACTGGCGGCATCGTCACGATCCTCTCCCTCGTCGCCATTGCCGCGCTTTGGGAGTTCTTGGTTATGACCGGTATGCATCAGGTTCTGCTTACCCTGGGCATTGTGCAACTGCTCACCTTGGGCTCTGATTCTTGCGTTATGGTCGCGGGCGGTATCGCCCAGTTCGCCACGTGGGGTATGGCCTTCGGCGCCTTCCTGCGCCTTAAGGAGACCGACGAAAAGGGTGCCATGCTTGGCTTCTCGCTCTCCGGCATTGTCGGTGGCGTGACGGAGCCCGCGCTGTATGGCTGCGGCTTTAAGTACACCCGCTGCCTGGGTGCCATGGTTGCCGGCGGTGCCACCGGCGGCCTGATCGCGGCTCTCACCAATGTGACCACGTATGTTTTGGGCGCGACTAATATTCTGGGCGTTACTGGATTTGTTGCCGGCGGAACTGCTAATCTCGTTTGGGGATGCGTTGCCTCGGGCGCTGCGTTTGTTTCCGCAGCCGTCATCACTTACCTCTTTGGCTTTACCAAGGAGCAGCTCGACGAGGACGCTGCTGCCGCCAAGGCCTAAAGCATCCGTTTGGTAGGACAATTATCTGGGGCACTTGGCTACGCTTCAAGTGCCCCTTTCCGTAGATGGGGGTCAATATGAAGCAATTGCTCATTCGTGCCGACGATATCGGTTATTCGTATGCCGTTAACCTGGGGATTGCCCGCAGCATCAATGAGGGTCTGGTGCGCTCGGCGGGCTTGATGCCCAATATGCCCGAGGCCGAGCGTGGCTGGTCGCTCGTGGCGGACGCCGGCATTGCGGTGGGCCAGCATACCAACGTGTGCCTGGGCAAGCCGTGTGCCGACCCGGAGCTCATTCCGAGCATGCTCAACGAGAGCGGTGAGTTCCATAGCAGCCGTACCTTCCGCGAGCATTTTAAGCGCGACGAAGAACTGATCGACTTTGATGAGGCCTGCATCGAGATCCGCGCGCAGCATGACCGCTTTGTAGAGATTGTGGGCCGCGAACCCGATTACTTTGAGGCCCATGCCGTCATGAGCAAAAACCTTAACCGAGCGATCTCGGCGGTTGCTCAGGAACTGGGCCTTAAGGAACAGAAGGCGAGCTTCGATCCCACGGCGGTGGTGCGTTGCGGTGCCACCGACCTGCGCATGGTGATGCATTCGATGGAGCCAGGCTACGAACCCAAGGACTCGATTATGCAGACGGTTCGCGAGATGGTGGACGGAGAGACGGTCGTCTTTGTGTGTCATCCGGGCTATCTCGATCGTTTTATCCTGGAGAACAGCTCGCTTACGACCGACCGCACCAAGGAAGTCGATGCGCTGATCGACCCCGAGCTTCGCGCTTGGCTTGAGTCTCAATCCGATCTTCGCCTGATCGACTACCGCGACCTGTAAGGACCCAAGCCACCACAAAGGGGATAGGCACCCTCGCGGTGGATCTGGCGCCGCTGCCATTATGGCTGCGGCGCCTTTTTTGTCCGCGTGGCGCGGTAGAGTGTAGAAGGTTGAAATTTGCGTCCATCGAGGAGCTGCTATGAACGAGATCAAGTGCCCGCATTGCGGCGAAGTTTTTAAGGTCGATGCGTCCGGTTATGCGGATATCGTCAAGCAGGTGCGCGATGCCGAGTTCTCGCGCGATCTTGATGAGCGTGTAAAGGCCGTCCAGCGTGAGGGGGAGCAGGCGTTGGAGCTTGAGCGCTCTCGTTCGACGGCCGCCCTGCAGGAGGTGGAGTCTCAGCGTAGCGCTCAACTTGCCGAGCAGAAAAACGCCGCGGCTCAGGAGCTGGCACAAGAGGTTGCCAAGCGTGATGCCGAGCTTGCCGAATTGCGTGCCAAGCTCGAGGGCGCTGCCGCAGAGCGCGAGAGTGCAAGCCAGCGCGCGGCGGTTGAGGCCCGTGCCGACGCTCAAAAGGAGAACGCCGAGCTCCAGCGCGAAATCGACAACTTGCGTGCGCAGCTGGGGCGCAAGGATGACGAAGCCAAGCTTGCCGAGTCGGCGGCGCGCAATGCTGCTCAAAACGATGTAGCTGCACGAGATGCCCAGATTGCCGAGCTGCAGGCCAAGCTTGCTGCGGCGGACAAGGCCCAGGAGATGGCGCTTGCCGCTGCCGCGGCAGAGTCGCAGCGTGAACTCGATGCCACTCGTAGCGAGGCCGAACGCATACTCACAGACTACCGCGCGAAGGTGCAGGAGAAGTTTTCCGCCGCAAAGGCTCAGTCTGAGCAGGAGGCCGAGGGCCTGCGCGCCCAGCTGCGCGAGCAGGAGCTGATGGCAAAAATGAACCTGTCGGAGGCGGTTGCCGCGGCGGAGCGAGAGCGCGATGAGGCGCGTGCCAAACTGACGAGCGAGCTGGCGGTGCGCGATTCGCGCGAAGAGCAGGCCAAGGCAGCACATGAGCTCGAGCTTGCGCAGGCCAAGCGCGCGAGCGATGACCTGATTCGCTACAAGGATGAAGAGATCGAGCGCCTTAAGGACATGAAGGTCCGCCTGTCCACCAAGATGGTGGGCGAGTCGCTCGAACAGCACTGCGAGACCGAGTTTAACCGTCTGCGCATGACGGCGTTTCCTAACGCGTACTTCGAGAAAGATAACGATGCGTCCGAGGGCACCAAGGGCGACTTTATCTTCCGCGAGTGCGATGCGAGCGGCAACGAGGTCATTTCGATTATGTTCGAGATGAAAAACGAGAACGACGAAACCGCGACCAAACACAAGAACGAGGATTTCTTTAAGAAGCTCGATCACGATCGTCGCCAGAAAGGCTGCGAGTATGCGGTGCTCTGCACCCTGCTCGAGCCCGAGAGCGAGTTCTATAACGCGGGAATCGTGGACGTGAGCTATCGCTACGAGAAGATGTACGTGATTCGCCCGCAGTTTTTCATTCCCATGATTACACTTCTTCGCAACGCTGCCATGGGTTCATTGCGCTATAAACAGGAGCTAGCGGAGTACAAACAGCAGAATATCGACGTCACGAACTTCGAAGCCAAGATGGAGAAGTTCAAGAACGATTTCGGCCGCAACTACGAGATCGCGAGCCGCAAGTTCCAAACGGCAATCGATGAGATCGACAAGACGATTAGCCATCTGCAGAAAACCAAGGAGGCGTTGCTGTCCTCCGAGAACAATCTGCGCCTAGCCAACAAGAAGGCCGACGATCTTACCATTCGCAAGCTCACGTGGGGAAACAAGACCATGAAGGCGGCGTTTGACGAGGCACGCGGGGCTGCGGCAGAGACAAACGATGAGCCAGCCGAGGCGGATTCGTATGAGGTCGAGGATGCCGAGTAAAGCATAGCGGATAGTGCAAAAAACGGGGCCGCTGGCGATAGTGCCAACGGCCCCGTTTTATTCCGTTCCAGTTTGTTTGGCTAGTTCTCGAGCAGGTCCTCGATAAAGCCGACGCGGTAGTTTTTGAAGATGACCTCGCCGCCGTCTTGCGTGGCGTCCAGATCGACATCGCCCATGATGCCAAAATCGTGGTCGCCATCCTCGTCGGCAAAAATCTGGTGCACGTGCCATACGTGATCGGTCTTCTCGTCGGACTCATCGATGGAAAACATTGCGGCACTGCGGGCATCTCCGTCGGTGAAGATTTCCTCGTGTTGCTCGTGATAGGCGTCGAGCGCCTTTTGCCAGCGGACCTCGCTCATGCCCCAGTCCTCGTCGAGCTCGCCCAGGTCGCGCACGTGCTCGCGGGCGGCAAGGGTCACGCGGCGGAAGAGCGCGTTGCGCACCAACAGCGTGCAGCCGCGGCGGTCCGCCACGACCTCGTCGATGCCCTGCGGCGGCGCGGCGTCGAGGGCTGCCGGGTTGCCGGCGTTCTCCCACTCGTCCACCAGGCTCGAGTCCACCGAGCGCACCACAAAGCCCAGCCACGAGATAATGTCGCGCAGACGCTCGTCGCGCTTCTCGATGGGCACGGTGCGATCGAGCGAACGGTAAGCCTCTGCCAGGTAGCGCAGCAAAATGCCTTCGGAGCGGGCAATGCCCAGCTTTTGAATGTAGCCCTTAAAATCGCTTGCGCTTTCCAGCATATCGCGCAGGACGCTCTTGGGAGAGAGCTGGTAGTCGTTTGCCCAGGGTACTTCCTGGCAGTACTTGTCAAAGGCGGCGTCGAGCAAATCCTCGAGCGGCTTTTCGTACGTGACGTCTTGAATGCGCTCCAAGCGCTCCTCATATTCGATGCCGTCGGCCTTCATCTCGGCCATAGCGCGATCGCGTGCGGCGCGCTCCTGTGCGCGCAATACCTGCTTGGGGTCCTCGAGCGTAGCCTCGACCATCGAGATGAGGTCCATGGTATAGGTCTCGCTCTCGGGATCGAGCAACTCCAGCGCGGCAAGCAAAAACGGCGAGAGCGGCTGGTCGAGCGCAAAGTCCTCGGGCAGGTCGACCGTCAGCGCGTAGTCGATGCCCGGCACGGTGTCAGCCGGAGCATCGGGTGCGGGCGGCACCTCGGTGCGCACGACGACGCCGGAGTCGATGAGCGTGGCAAAGATCTCGTCGGCACGAACCTCGAGCTTTGCCTTTTCCTCGGGCGTTTGCAGGCTTGTCTCGATGAGGTCGTGCACGCGGGCACGGGCATCGCCGCCCTGCTCGACCACGCTAATCACCATGGAGTGCGTGATGCGCAGGCGCGGCTTGAGTGTCTCGGGCTGCGTCTCGATCAGGCGCTCAAAGGTCTGCTTGTTCCAGGAGACAAAGCCCTCGGGGGCCTTTTTCTTTTTAATCTTGCGGAGCTTTTTGGGGTCGTCGCCCGCCTTGGCCATAAGCTTGGCATTCTCGATCTCGTGCTCGGGCGCCTCGGCAATCACCATGCCCTCGGTATCGAAGCCCGAGCGGCCGGCGCGACCGGCAATCTGATGGAACTCGCGGGCGCGCAGACGACGCATCTTGTAGCCGTCAAACTTGGTGAGCGCGGTGAGCACCACGGTGTGGATGGGTACGTTGATGCCGACGCCGAGCGTATCGGTACCGCAGATGACGGGCAGCAGACCCTGCTGCGCCAAACGCTCGACCAGCAGGCGATAGCGCGGCAACATGCCAGCATGGTGCACGCCGACGCCGCAGCCGAGCAAGCGCTTGAGGATCTTGCCGAAGGCCGTCGAGAAGCTCGTTCCCTTTGCCGCTTCTTTGATGGCTTCGCGCTGCTCCTTGCTGGCGATGCCAAAATTGGCGAGGGATTGCGCCGTCGCAAGTGCGGCGTCCTGGCTAAAGTGCACGATATAGAGCGGGGCCTCGCCGCGGCGCATGGCGAGCTCGACCGTGCCCTCGAGGGAGGTCGTCACATAGTCGTAGCTCAGCGGAACGGGACGCGGGGCATCGACGACCAAGTCGCAGGTAGCGCCGGTGTGTTCCTCGAGCGAGGCGGCGATCGCGGTGACATCGCCGAGCGTGGCGCTCATGAGCATGAATTGCGTGTGAGGCAGGGTGAGCAGCGGCACCTGCCAGGCCCAGCCGCGGTCGGGGTCGGCAAAGTAGTGGAACTCGTCCATGGCCACGCAGCCGACATCGGCATCTTCGCCCTCGCGCAGTGCGTCGTTGGCAAGGATTTCGGCCGTGCAGCAGATGACGGGCGCCTTGGTGTTGATGTGCGTATCGCCGGTGATCATGCCGACGTTATCGCGGCCGAGCACCTGCACAAGGTCGAAAAACTTTTCGCTGACCAGAGCCTTGATGGGGGCCGTGTAATAACAGCGCTTGCCTTGTGCCATGCCCATAAAGAGCATGCCCAGCGCGACAAGCGACTTGCCCGATCCGGTCGGTGTTCCCAAAATGACGTGATCGCTGGCAGCCAGGTCCATGAGGGCCTCTTCTTGGTGGTCCCACAGCTCAATACCGCGATTGCTCGTCCATTCAAAGAAGCGCTCGAAGGCCTGATCGGGCGTGAGCCATGGTTCGGGCTCACTGCCGTCCTCGGGCTCCCACCAGGTGGGGGAGAGCGCGCCGAGCGAGCCGAACTCGGCTTCGGTTCCCGTGCCGCCCGAGAATGAGCTGGCGGCGCCGGCGCCGGAGACGGTGCTGGCGGCGGTATCTGTCGTGGTCTGTGCCATGTGGTTGCTTTCTCTCGCCGTTTGTCCGCCAACTATTATGGCGTAGCGTCGCATCGATGCGTTCGCAGGCAAGAAAATGCAGGAAATGGGCGCGCGGTACTAGCGTTCCTGAGGCAGGCGCTTTTTGCCCTTGCGGGCGCGGTTTTTAAAGTTCTCAACGGCCTCTTCCATGCCCAGGGGTACATAGGCGAGCTCATCGAGGTTTTCGGGCAGGTAGCAGGCAAGACTTTGCTCCTGCGCACGGCCCGCCGCGAGCTGTTCATCGCTGGGCCGTGCGCCGGGTGTGGCGCAAATGCCATAGACGACGGCACCCATCTCGCGCGTGCGGCATTCATATTCGGTCTCGGGATGCTCGGGATGGTCGCGGCGCACGTCGTCACTTACCCAAAGCGTGTCGTAGCCGGCTGCGGCAAACTGTCCTAGGGCGTAGTCGCGCAGTGGCTTGCTGTCGGTGCGCAGCGTGACGGTGGCGCCGGCTGCAAAGAGCGGGCGGTAGAGCATCAGATGGTCGACATGGACGAGTCGTTTTTTGGCGTATTTGGCCTTGGGCTGCGGCGTGGGAAAGTTGATGGTGATGGCATCGAGCTCGCCTGCGGCAAACAGCTGCGGCAGCGATGCGGCACCTCGGGGCAGGACGAGCGCGTTGGACAGCTCCTGCTCGCAGATTTTCTGCGCGGCATAGGCGATGCAGATGGGCTCCTGGTCCATGCCGATAAAGAGCGTGTTTGGCTCGTGGGCCGCACGCTCTACAAGGTACGTTCCCTTGCCGCAGCCAAGATCCAGGTGAAGGTGTTCGAAGGGCTCGCTGCCTGCGGGCGCACAGGCCTTGCGCCAATCTCCGGCATAGGCCTCGGGGTTCGTCTCAATCGCATCGGCGTAGCGCTCCAGGCGCTCCTCGAGCACAAAGTTCTTAGGCGTGCGAACGTGGACGGCTCCCATGAGGCTCCTTGGTCATAAGTATGGAACGCATAGCTGCACGTTCCGTCAATGGGTCGAAAAAGGGTGGGCATGGTTTGCCCGAAAGATGCGGTGCGTCCCGGCGCGAGTCGTCGGTGCCTACAGGCGCTTGAGGATCACATAGCGATTGAGCTCGCCGCTGCGACCGTCGGCATGGAAGCGCTCAAGCTCGCGTACGGGAACCTCGCCACTCTTGTAGAACGTGCGCACGCCGCGCACCAGGTCGGTGATCTGCTGATCGTCAAAGTGATGGCAATAGCGGTAGGCGTGGCGGTCGTTTTGCCAGCCGATGAGGTGGTCGCCGGCTTCAAACTGTGCGGAATCGTAACCCTCAAACGGCGGGGTGAGCTCGGCGCGGGCTTCGGCTCGAACGGCCTTGCGCGCCATGCGCTCGTCGTTCATAAACTCCCAAAAGCTGATGGCGATGATGCCGCCCGGGCGCGTCTGGCGCACCAGGGCGTCGAGCACGCGTACGCGGTACTCGCACGACGGCACGTGGTGCATAAAGCCAAAGCAGACCGAGATGTCGGCGAGCGGGGCGTCGAAAAGCACGTCGGGCGTCTCGGCGGGATTGAGTTTCATGAGGGCATCGAGCACGTCGAGTTCCTGGAAGTGCAGGTTGGGAATGCGCAGGGCGTGGCCGCGTGCATCGATGGCCAGGTCCTGGCATGAGTCGACGCCATAGAACTCGAAGGGGCAGCTGGCGTCTGCCGAGGGGTTTGCGCCATCGACGCCCTTGGCGGCAAGTGCGCCGCCGCCGGCAAAGTTCTCGAATCGCATGTTGCCGCAGGCAAGATCGAAGACGCGGACGGGATGCTCGATGGTGGCGACGTCGAGCTGTCCGAGCGCGATGTCCATGGTGCGCACCCAGCCGGGCCACGGGGCTTGGCGCGTATCGGAAAAGGAGGCGGAGTGCTCGCGATAGAACGTGTTGTTGAGCTGGATGAGCGATGAGGCGAAATCGCGGTTCACGGCGCGGAACTCCCTCCGTTGGCGGTGCGGAATAAACAGTACGACCATACTACCGTTAACGCCGCAACGGGGACAACCAAGCTACGGGTCATTGCTTTGTTTGGACACATTTCCGCAGCTCATATGCACCCGCAACCGCCGGTTGTCAAAAATCTCACTAGAATAGGTGGCATGCTTTTGGCGGTGGCGGATAGATTTTTAACTGTGCAAGGCGCCTTAAGAAAAAAACGGTCCGGCGGCACGGCTGGCAAAAACATAGGAGGAACCATGAATGTAGAAACTGCGCAGCGGCTCGCCGACCTTCGTCGTAGCAAGGGCTTTAGCCAAGAAGGGCTGGCACGAAAGTTGGGGCTGTCGCGCCAGGCGGTCAGTAAATGGGAGCGCGCGGAGAGCTCGCCCGATACCGAGAACCTGATCTCGCTCGCCAAACTCTATGGCGTGAGCCTGGACGAGCTGCTCAATCCGAGCGATGAAATTGAGGACGATATCGAGTTTGAGAACGAGGACCGCGCCCGTCAGCGCGAGGCCGAGGCGGCGGAACGTGCCCGCACCCATGAGGCGGCGGCGCGCGCCACGGAGGCAGCTGCGCAGGCGAGTGATGCTGCGGCCAAGGCGGCGCAAGCGGCAAGCTGGAGTGCGCAGGCCGCCAATGCCGCTACGGCGCAGGTGACGAGTGACGGCGCAGTTGGCTCGACTCCGGTGAAGGGCCCGTTCCAGTCGTTCCCGTATTGGGCCGTGTGCTGGCTGTTGTTCTTTTTGCTGATGTTCCTGTTTGGTGGCGCCCCCTTTGCCGCACTGATCTTCTTTACGATTCCCATCTATCACTGGGTGGCACGTGCGCTCGATGGCGATTGGGCGCGTGGGGATATCCGGGTTGGTCCGGCGCCGGCGGTCGCTAGGACTAAGGGGGAGGACGTTTCCACAGCGGTTGACGCTGACACGGCTGCCGCGACCACCGCTGAGTCGAGTGCCAAAGAAGGTGATGAATGATGAAGCTCTCGCATGAGTCTAAGAGGCGCTTGGGCATTGGCATCGGAGCGTTTGTGCTCATCATCGGGCTTGTCGTTGGCACTTCGCGGACTTTGATTCATTTTGATGGACCGTGGAATCTCAACGATGTTGTATCCGGCTTGTCTGGTAAGGACGATGCGTTTGACGAGGACGATGTTTTGGATGACGGTATTTACTCCGCTCAGTCTCAAAAGCTTTCGAGTGAAACCTTCGATGCCGACTCATTCCAGTCCCTTGACCTGGATGTGACGTCGGGTACGGTTGATATCAAGTACGTTTCCGATGGACCGGTGCGTGTCATCGAGAGTGGTCGCGTTGCAAAAGGAGTAACTGCTTACGATGCGGCAACCCAAAATCTGGCCGAGATTAGGGGCTCTACGCTCAAGATTAACCAGTTCGACTGCGATGACGAGCGTGCGCTTGACCGTACGGTCACCATCGAGCTGCCACGCGAGCTTGCCGATAACATGATGGACATTTCGGCGAATGTGGGGTCGGGGGATCTGACGATTACGGACATTGCGTGCCACGACTTCGATTTGACGTTGGACTCGGGAGACATCGAGTTCGCGGGCACTGTTACCGACACCCTGAATGCCGAGGTCGGTTCGGGCGATGTGACGTTCGAGCTCTACCAGGCCCCCGCGAAGTCGATGGACGTAAGCGTGGGCTCGGGCAATGTGGAGATAACGGTTCCGAACTCTACGGGCTTTAAGGCGAGCCTCACCGTGGGCAGCGGTGACTTCGAGAGCGATTTCCTTCCGCTTGGCTACGATGGCGAGACCATATTGAATCTTGAATTCGACAACGGTGATAAGTCAGCCACGTATCGTTTTAAGGTCGGTTCGGGCGACATGTCGTTTGATCCGGAGTGACATGCGGTTTTCGGAGATCGGTACATATAGGCACGCTCTTTGATGGAGGCGCCGGAGCCGTGACGGGCTCCGGCGCCTTTGCCTTTACAATGGGGGCATGGAACAGATTATCTTGAACATACTCGAGGCTCTGCGTCGCGGCGAAACCGTGGACGACAAAGCGCTCGTCAAACTGATACATGCCGAGGCGCGCCGTGAGGGTGCCGACAAACGCGATTTGGCCAAGCGCCGTCTGCTGCCGTTCTGCCAGCGGGTTAAACGTGAGGAGCCGGCTCGGTGGGCTGCGTGGAATGTCGATGCCGAGTTGGAGGGTCAACTGCTGCAGGTGTTGCGCATGAAGCCACGCCGTACGGCTTCGGGCGTGGCGACCATCACCGTCATCACCAAGCCGTGGCCGTGCTCGGGCGATTGCCTGTTTTGCCCCAACGATCTGCGCATGCCCAAGAGCTATCTGCACGCTGAGCCGGCGTGTGCCCGTGCGGAGCAAAATTGCTTTGATCCGTATCTGCAGGTGAGTGCCCGTTTGACGGCGCTTTCGCAGATGGGTCATGCGACCGACAAGATAGAGCTTATCGTGCTCGGTGGCACCTGGAGTGACTATCCGCAAGGGTATCAGGCATGGTTTATGTCGGAGCTTTTCCGTGCGCTCAATGACGATGCCGTCGCCGGCGTTGCGGCAAACCCCATGTTGGCGCGTCCGGGCATCAGCCGTGCCGAGGCAGGGCGCCTGCTCGATGACGCTCCCGCCGATGCGCTGCCGCCGGTGGTAACAGGGCGCCGCGGGCGCTATCGGGCTGCCGGCATTGCGACAGACGAGGCTGAGCTTGCTGCCGGCGTTGCCGACGAGCAGGAGCGTGTGGATGCTGCCGTGGGCGGCTATAACCGCGCAGTGCGTCGTCTGTACGGCCCCGGTACGCCGTGGGGCGAGGTCGCCGAGTGGCAGACAGCAACGATGGAAGAGCTCGAGCGCCAGCAGCGCATCAACGAGACGGCGAAGCATCGCGTGGTGGGGCTCGTTATCGAGACGCGCCCCGATGCCGTAACGCCGCAGACCCTCACGCTCATCCGCCGCCTGGGCTGCACCAAGATTCAGATGGGCATCCAGAGCCTCGACCAGCATTTGCTCGATATCAACGAACGTCGCATTTCGGTGGCGCAGATCGAGCGGGCGTTTTCGCTCGCGCGCCTGTTTGGCTTTAAAATCCACGCGCATTTTATGCTCAACTTGCTGGGCGCCACGCCCGAGGGGGACAAGCGCGACTACGAGCGCTTTATGACCGAGGGGGCCTTTATGCCCGACGAGGTCAAGGTCTACCCGTGCGCGCTCATCGAGGGCTCGCGTCTGGTGGGCTGCTACGAGCGCGGCGAGTGGCGCCCCTATACCGAGGAAGAACTGCTCGATGTGCTAGCCGACGACATCGTGGTGACGCCGGCGTTCTGCCGCATTAGTCGCATGATCCGCGACTTTAGTTCCGACGACATTATGGTGGGCAACAAGAAACCCAACCTGCGCCAGCTCGTTGAGAACCGCTTGTCGGCTCGTGGAGAAGGCGCGATGGTGCGTGAGATTCGCTATCGCGAGATCAGCACGGCGGGTGCTGACCTGGACGAGTTGACCCTTGACGAGGAAGTGACGTACGAGACGCCGGTGACGCACGAGCGCTTTTTGCAGTGGGTGACGCCGCAGGGCAAGATTGCGGGCTTTTTGCGGTTGTCGTTGCCCGACCATTCGTTTGTTGCCACACATGCGGACGAGTTGCCGACGATGCCGGACGAGGCGATGATTCGCGAGGTACACGTGTATGGCATGGCGGCGCGCGTGGGGGATCAAGGCCAGGCAGCCCAGCACCATGGATTGGGGCGTTTGCTCGTAGAGCGTGCGTGCGAGATTGCCCGGGATGCGGGTTATGCGCGCATCAACGTGATCAGCGCGATTGGTACGCGCGAGTACTATCGCCATTTGGGTTTTTACGACCATGGACTCTATCTGCAAAAGGAGCTCTAAATGAACAAGCCGAGTGTTTCTGCTGGTGTCGTTGCCGGCGTTGCTCTGGGAGCCGCGGCGCTTGGTGCGGCCGCCGTCGCTGTTCGTGCTGCCTGTCTGCAGGTTGCGCGAACCCGCAATGGGTTGGCGCGTGTGAAACGCGTGCACGATGAGGGCGGCGATGAGATTCGCGTGTTGGTGCAAGGCGGCGTCTACCAAAGCGCAAGCTACGTTGGCGAGCGTTGGGCGGAGCCCGTCTTTGCGTACTATCGTGCGTTTGACGATGCGTTTGAGGCCGAGGATGCAATGCGTGACGCTTATGGTCACGGTATCGACCGTGTGCTTATGCTGGGCGGCGGCGGGTTTGCCTATCCCAAGTTTGCGCTGATGTCGCACGAGAGCTTGCGCATGGATGTCATTGAGTACGATGCCGAGATTACGCGCCTGGCGCGCCGTTGGTTCTACCTGGACGAGCTGGAGCGTACGGTGGGCGATCGCTTGCGGGTGATTACCGCCGAGGCTCGCTCGTATCTGGGTGTGACGAGCGTGGGCCATCGTCGCTACGACGTGGTCGTGAGCGATTGCTTTGGCGGTGCCGAGCCCGTGCGCGAGCTGGCGACCGTTGAGGCGCTGCGTCTGGCGCGGGGCAGCCTGAACCCCGGGGGTATCTACGTGGCCAATATCGTGAGCGCAAACGAGGGGAGCGATGTGGCGTTCCTTCGCGACTGCGCTGCCACGGCACTCGAGGTATTCGCCCACGCCTGGGTGGTCCCATGCGGCGATGCAGAGTTCGGCGGCGAGGAGAACTACCTACTCATCGCTAGCGACGGTGACTATGCCTTTGCCGAAGCCGTGCCCTTCGACACCGACTTCCTCGGCACCGTCCTTCACGACAAGTAAGTCTCCCCGTCCCAAAAAGACTGGTCCTAGGCGTGGTCGCGCCAGCTGCGGACACGCTGCTTCATGCCCTCTATGTCGAGCACGCCTTCGGCAAAGCCCTTGCGCACGAGCTCTTCGGGAACAAACTCGTCGTAGCGGTCAAAGTAAGGCACCTCGCCAGGATAGACGAGCTCGATGGGATCGAAGTCCTTCTCGGCCTCGGCGGCGAGCACCTCAAAGAACGTCTCCTCGTCGGCCTTCATCTTAAACTGCATAAAGTACGGGCGCGACGGGTCGAGCCCTCGAAGGCCCAGCTCGGCGGCACATTTAATCTTGAGCATGCGCTCGAGCGCCAAAAAGGCGTAGCTGCCCAGCCAGGGGAAGAGCACCCAAGTGTCGCCGCCCAGGTTGATGAGCGGCTTGGTTCCCGCACCCGAAATCTCGGCCGTATGACGAGCCTGTGCTAAGCGGGCCCGTGCGTTACCCATAAGGTACGGATATGCCGCGTGCTCGTTGAGCGCCTTGCGCATGCGCTCGAGTACGTGTGTATTGATGTCGCCGGGACAGTCGCCAAAGTAGGCCGGCACCCGGCCTTTTACCTGTGTGGCAAAGACGGTGTGGCGCCTCCAGTCCACTTCCTCGACAATCCAGCAGCGTCCGGCGATGGCGATGCGCTCACCGGGCGGTGGCGGATTGACGATCGTGCCCAACTCGGCCGACTCGCTGCGAACGGTGAACTCCTCGTTTTCCTGGAATACGGCGTAGAACTTAAAGTTGTTAATGATGCGCTCACCCGCGAGACCCACGATGAGCCCACCGCCCTCGGTGACTTGGATATGGTCGATCTTAATGAGGTGACGCAGCAGTACGCGATAGTCATCGGCCGAGATGCGATGGAAATAGCTGAGCGTGAGCACGCGCTGGGCAAGCTCTGCCGGCGTGAGTTCGCCGGTACTGGAAAGCGTCGACATAGTCTGGTGGTAGAGCAGGCTGTAGGGGAGTCGATCGAGCTCGGGCGGCTCGACCCACTTTTCCTCGCGATAGAGTTGTACGAGCGCGATTCCCTGCAGGAGCTTCCACGGAATGGTCTCGGGCATCATCGTGCGCGGCTCGGGCTCTTCCTCGCGCATGACAAACCACATCTCGGGCGGAAGATCGCGGCGTCCCGTGCGGCCCATTCGCTGCAAAAAGGAGCTGACGGTAAATGGCGCATCGATCTGAAACGCACGCTCCAGGCGGCCGATATCGATACCGAGCTCCAGCGTAGAGGTGGTGACGGTCGTTTGTGCCTGTTCCTCGTCACGCATGAGTTCCTCGGCTGTCTCGCGCAACGATGCCGAAAGATTGCCGTGATGGATGAGAAAGCGGTCGGGCTCGTGTCGGCTCTCGCAGTAGCTGCGCAGCATGGAGCATACGGCCTCTGCCTCCTCACGCGAGTTGGCAAAGACCAGGCACTTGCGGCCGCGGGTGTGTTCGAAGATATAGCCCATGCCGGGGTCGGCGTTGTCGGGTGCGGTGTCGGTGGGGTTGAGGAGCGCCTGCTCGGTCGCTCGGGGAATGTCGACTTCGCCCTCGGGGGCCGAGGAAGTGCGACGGTCTTTGGGAGCGGCCTTGCCCCGCGCCTGCTCGCGACGTTGACGGCGTTCTTCCTGTGCAAGCTGTCCGCTGTGGCACATGTCTTGTCCGGATGCGGGCAGCGCCGCGGGCGCCGCCGTCTCAATACGCTCGCAAGCAAGCACCTCGGCTTCTTGTGGACCTGTGCCTACGAATCCTCGTTGCTGAGCCTGGGGGCCCGAGTTGTAGAAGTGCTCCATGGAGATGCGCCACACGCGGCGCGGTTCCTCAAAGCGGGGGATAACGCAGTCGCGCCCCGTTCCCTGCGAGAGAAAGGCGCCCGTGCGCTCGGGGTCGCCGATGGTGGCCGAAAGGCCAATGCGGCGGGGCTGCACGCCTGCCATGCGCGAGAGGCGCTCGATAAGACAGAGCGTCTGCCCGCCGCGGTCGCCGCGCATGAGCGAATGGACTTCGTCGATAACCACATAGCGCAGGTCGCAAAACATGCGCGGGATCGCCATGTGCTTATGGATCAGGAGCGCCTCGAGCGACTCGGGCGTAATCTGTAGGATGCCGCTCGGTTTTTTGATGAGTTTGGCCTTGTGTGATTGCGAGACATCGCCATGCCAGTGCCAGACGGGGATGTCGGCTTCTTCGCACAGGTCGTTGAGGCGGACGAATTGGTCGTTGATGAGCGCCTTGAGGGGGCCAATGTAGAGGGCGCCCACGCTTGCGGGCGGGTTCTCCCAAAACTCGGTCAGGATGGGAAAGAAGGCCGCCTCGGTTTTGCCGGAAGCCGTGGATGCCGTCAGGAGCACATTGTCCTGTGTGTTGAAGATGGCATCTGCCGCCGCAACCTGGATAGAGCGCAAGCTCTCCCAATCGTGGGAGTAGATGAAGTCTTGGATAAACGGGGCGTAGCGGTCAAAGGCGTTCACGGGGCCTCCTTTCAACAACGAATCTCTCAACGCGGCTGGCAACGGCTTGCTGCATTACTGCTTCAACGTTTGCCCAGATAAAACCTGCCAAAATAAACCTGTCCCTTTTTGGTAGGTTAGATGGTGAACTCGGCGAAGTTGCGGTCGCCGCCTGCGGTGCCGGTGTCGCCTGTTGCGGCTGCCGGCGCCAGCGCGTCGCCGCCGACGCTTTGCAGCAGCTCGGCCACATTTGCATCGGGGTTCTGACACAGGATATCGAGCAGCTCGATAAAGTCACGGATAACCTCACGCGGCGTCAAGTGCGTGTCGGCTCCCACGCGGCCGAACTCAATCTTGAGAAAGTCCACCAAGTCGTTTTCGGCAAGCGTGGGCGTCCAGCCAAAGTAGCCGGCATGGATCTGCATGAGTTTTTCGATGAGCACCAGCAGCTCCTCATAGGTGAGTGGCTGCAGGCGGATGATGGGCGCGAGCATGTCCTTAAGGTCTTCGCGCGCAAAGCGGCCCTGAGCGAGTCGGCTGCGCAGGGCCTCGTAGGAGAACACGCCGCGGCGGCGGTCTTCGATGGAGGTCGGCGTGCCGCCCATGATCATGCCCAGGTACTGCGCCTTGCCCTGAAGTGTGTCGTTGTACATGGTCAGGATTTTCTCGTAGTTGTACTGGCGCGTGATGGCGTTGGGAATCTTATACAGATTCACGAGCTCGTCGATGAGCACCAGCATGCCCTTGTAGCCGCTGCAAACCAAAAAACGCGCGATGAGTTTGACGTAGTCGTACCAGTCGTCATCGCTGATGATGGTTGAGGAGCCCAGCTCGGCGCGCGCCTCGCTCTTGGTGCGGTATTCGCCGCGGA
The DNA here is from genome assembly GCA_048330275.1 of Collinsella sp. Lineage (GTDB taxonomy): Bacteria > Actinomycetota > Coriobacteriia > Coriobacteriales > Coriobacteriaceae > Collinsella. The sequence continues at coordinate 46,740 of DBFEIO010000017.1, read as the reverse complement.
TCCATTTGGTCACGCGGCTCATGGCCTCTTCGTCGCCCTCGGATACGGCCGTGCGATAGCGGCGAAGCATGCGGGTGAAGTCGAAGCCGTGGACCATCTCCTCGAGCGGGGCCAGTTGGGCATTGACGACCGACTCGTCGACGTCGGCACACGAGGCGACCCAACGATCCAGGATAAGGTTGAGCGCACCGCCCTCGGGGCGCGTTTTAGTCGATATATTGCGGATGAGCTCGCGGTAGGTGGCAAGGCCCTGTCCCTGACCGCCCTGCAGGCGGCGCTCGGGCGACAGGTCGGCATCAGCGACGACGAATCCCTCGCCCATGGCGTGCGTGCGGATGGTCTGGAGCAAAAAGCTCTTGCCGGCGCCGTAACGACCGACCAGAAAGCGGAAGCTCGCGCCACCGTCGGCGATGAGACTCAGATCGGTGAGCAGGGCGCGGATCTCGACCTCGCGCCCTACGGTGATGTAAGGAAGGCCGATGCGCGGGACCACGCCGCCCTTGAGCGAGTTGAGAATGACGGCAGCGACGCGCTTGGGCACGCGAGGTGCTGCGGATGCGGTATCACTCATGGTCTAGGTATCCTCTCACGTCTGCTTCGTAGTCCTCGATAATCTGCGGCCCTGCCGCGCTAAATTCAATTACGGTGTCGCCCACCAGGTCAAAGAGCGCCTCGTTGATGGTATCGACGAGCATGTCCTCGCTCTGCCCCGATTGCGCTACCGCCGATTCCGCCTGTACTGCGTTGTGCTCGAGCAGCGCGCGGAGATAGGCGTCTGCGGCGGGCGCGAGTTCGTTCGTGGCGTCAGCGGGCGCAGCAGCTGCGAACGCGGGCGTCGGCGCGAGAAGCGGTGCCACGACACCAAACTGTTCGGTGGATATGGTCGGCTCGTCGGACTCGTCCTGCCCTGCGGCCGCCGCGACCGCCTCGACCGTCGCGTCGGCTACGGGCTCGGCTTCCGGTTGCCCTGAGTCCGCTGCCTCGGCTTCTGCGGACGCGCCGTCCTCGCGTTCCTCGTCGATCAAAAGCGCTTCGCGCGTTTGTGCGGCAGCGCTCCGAATGTGCCCCAGCTGACTCAAATCGATATCGATCTTGACGGGCTGGTGTGCGGCGTCCCACGAAAGCCATGCCACAATCTCGTCATCGATAATCTTGGCCAGATATTTGGGGACCTTTTCTTCCTTAAGGGGATGGGCGGGGTCCAGCGCCAGGCGCAAGCGTTGGTCGCAGGCGCGCATCATTTCACCGAGCTTGCTGCTCTTTTGCCTACTACCGTGGATACGCATGCATTCCCAAAAGCCGTTTTGGCAACGGTAGATATGGATAGGATCCAGGCGGTATTCGCAGTCCTCGTGGCGCTCGGGCGCAAAGAATACGGCCGAGGCAAACATGGTGTAGGGCATGGCCGTCTCCTCCCCAAATAAACTCGCCACGATGCCGGTCTTTCGGTGCGTGTCATAGTAGCGCGCCATGCGGACATACACGGCGCATGCCACGTGGCGCAGATCGCGGTGGTGGCTGCGGTCGAGCCGCGAGTTACTTAGGTTGTACGTGGAGAGGGCGTTGATGGCGGCCATGAGTCGCTCCTCGCGCACCTCATCGGGCGGAAGGGGGAGCGTGGGCTCGGAGGTTTTGCGACGCTTAGGGGTCTGGCCGGACGGTGCCGGTGCCGGTACAAGGTCTCGTGCCGCGCGCCGCAGTTCGATAAGGGCGTTATCGAACATGACGGTTTTAGAGTCACGAAGCAGCTTGGGGTCGAGTCCGTGGAACACGGCGTAATCTTGCAGCCACACGCGCGCAAACCGGTCGATGCCGGGCTCGAAGGCGCGATAGACATCCCAAAAAGCCTTGATCAGGTTAAAACCATCGAGCGGATTATCTACGCCAATGCCGCAGATCAGCTCATAGAGATACAGAAAGGCAAAGGACGTAGACGTTTCCTCGACGGTTCCGCGGCGCACTTGGGCACGCCAGGTAAAGTAGCCGCGCAGCTGCCGGTCGCTCATGGCGTTGTAGGTGGGAAAGTACGACTTAAAGGTGCCGTTGTAGGGACAGTCGTCCTCAAAGTCGGCCATCAGCAGGCCCTGGCGGTAAAAAAGCTCGGCTTCCGAAAGCCAGCGGCCCGCACCGCCCCTGGGGTCATCCTGCCAGCGCGATATCTCGCGCATTTTACGGTACTGGTCGGGGAGGAAATTCTGCATCTGTCGGCCGGTTTTGAGAATCGGCTCGTCTGCGTAGGTTTCGTTTGAGAAGCGGGCGGACTGATGGGTCCGGGCCTCGGCCATAATGCGCTCGATGAGCATCTTGATGTCCTGGTCGGCCACCGCTCCTCCTCTCGAACGCAGCTACGGTGACCTCATATCATAGCACAGCATCAAACAGATGTTCGAGATACCGCTGCGTTGATAGATTTAGAACAGGAGGGCGTAGATGACGGCGATGACGACGGAGGGAAGCATATTGGCCGTGCGGAAGGTCTGAGGACGGATGAGGTTGACGCCGACGCAGAAGATGAGCATGGAGCCTACGAGCGAAAGGCTGTTGAGGGCAGCTGTGGTCATGATGGGGGAGAGCGCGCCGGCAAACAACGTGATCGTCCCCTGGAACACGGCGACGGGCAGGGCGGAGAAGATACAGCCGCGGCCAAGCGAGGCCGTCATGGTGCAGACGATGATGCAGTCCAGTGCGCCCTTGAGGGCAAGCGTTGACCAGTCGCCGAGCAGGCCGTCCTGGATCGATCCCACAATGGCCATGGCGCCGATGCACACGGTGAGTGAAGTCGAGACAAAAGCGTTGGTGAACTCGTTATCGCCCTCACTGCCAGTCTTGCGCTTGAGCCATTCGCCAAGGTTCTCGATGGCGGCCTCCAAGTTGATGGCCTCGCCGATGAGCGAACCGAGCGCAAATGAGACGATGAGCATGGTGGTACCGGTGGTCGCTAGCGCCTTTCCATCGATGATGAGCATCTTTTGCATGGTGCCGCCCAGGCCGATAAACAGGACGCACAGCCCCGATGCTTTCATGAGCGTGTCTTGGATGCGCGGTGTAATGAAGCGGCCGCCCGCTAATCCCAAAAGACCGCCCGCAACTAAAAGCGCAACGTTTATGATTGTTCCCAAGCCCGGCATGAGCCCTCCTGTATTGATGCCAACGTGGCAATCGTAGCAGAACGAAATGCGAGGCACATCGCGACTCGTCTAATACGTTATATAAGTGGTATTAGGAATGATGCGCAGCATTTAAGCCTCAGGTGGTTGTCGGGACATAGGGATAGTAGTCAAAGCGCAGTGTCATAAGCCGCTGTGGGGATTCAATAGCCGCGGCGATGATATTGGCATCGCGGGCACGATCAAACCCTTCGAGTTCGATCTGATACGAGACGTCTTGCATAATGTCCAGACGTCGCCAGGCTAGAAGTGTGTCGCCATCGAATTCCAAGGTCTTGCTTCCATCTGGGGCAACGGCGTATAGACGCAGTTTAGCGGTGGTTGCAGGGTCGACAACCGTGACCTTTTTAATTTCGTTTCGAGTATTCTTGGCGCCCAACAAGGTGAGCAGTGTTGGGGCCACGACCTCGCCCGATGGCAAAAAAACGACTTCGATGGATTCGGGAAATGCGATGATGGCCGACTTGCGGACGGGCTGATTGACGGCGGCAACTTCGATGTTCGCGGCGTCGATGACCTCTGTGTGGTCGAGGGCGGCAAGCACGCAGCAGTTACCTTCATCGATCTCCTGAGGATCAGCAAGCCCCAGACTGTCTGCGAGCTCGGGATCGTTTGGACCGGTAGCGGGCTCATTCGGTGCTTCGAAAGAAGCTGGGACGCTGTTTGTCGGCGACGGCGTGTCGCCCGCACCTGCTTCTTTGTCCGTGCTCTCTTCTTGTATGGTTGCGTTGATGGGTTCGTCGTTTGAGGGGAGCGTCTTGGCGTTAAGCGCGGAGGGGAGAATTCCGATGGCTCCGGATCCGTTCCACTCCATTTCGAGAAGCGCCGGGTCGGCAAGAATGCGTTGCCTGCTTTGCGCGTGGGAATCGATTTCAATAGGGCCTGCCTCTGTCCCTCGTGTAAGGCTGAGTGATCCGGCTGACTTCTCGAAATGAGCGTCTGTGTCTTTGGTGCTGACGGCGTAGAACAGCAGGGATGCTTCTCCCGCCGCGATGGCATCGGTGTCGGCTTTGGTCAGCCGCAACGATGCTGTGAATGAGAGGGTGGGCTGCGTGTCGCCTGCATTCGCGGCGGCGCAGCCCAGACATATACCGCCTCCTTTCTCGAAAAACGCACCGTCGAAGGCGACCTTCGCTCCGTTCGCCGAGTCATCGACCGAAGCGATGTCGATGCGCAGCTCTAAATTGCATGGATCGCCATCTGCATCGAGCACAACCGAGCGCCATGTGCAGACAGCGCACCCCGCCTGGGAGCCGTTTGCCTTGTTCGAACGATTGATATCCACGACTATCGAGCCGTCCGTATTACGACGAAGACATCCCGAGGTTGAGATTGCGGCCTGTGCGATCGAAAAACGCTTGCACGCAATGGCGCTCGACGGATTTGGTGCGGAGCTTAGGGCTGCTGGTAAGGAGCCTGCCATGACGGGAGTCGCCCAAGCGGCGACAGGCGTTCCGGTTGCGAGCGCGCCGCAGAGTGCGACGACGGGCAAAAGGTTCTTCGATGCCATGGGGTCTCCTTAGCTAATTTAGTGCGGCCTGTCCGTGTTTCGTTTCTGGCTGCGTTTGATGTGCAGACCGAGGCCGGCGGTTCCCGCGCCTGCTGCCGTGGCGCCTGTTGCCAAGAGCCATCGTCTGTCGTCTGTCTGTGCCAACGGTTCCTCGCGGTTGCCGCGGTCGAGCTCCGAGAGGTCGACCGTCACTTGCGTGGCGGCCTGCGCCTGTTCTTGCTGGGCAAAGGCCATGGCTGGCGCAAACGCTAGGATACTGACGGCGGCGGCCAGGGCGACGGCCTTATGCCGCGTGCGCACCGGGCTCGACCGTCCAGGTGATCGTTGCAACCTGATCGCCTTCGCCGGTTACGTGGAAGATGTCGCGCGTGACGCGGGCGACGTTTCCGCTTGTCTTGAGCTTAATTTTGTCCGTGCCGCCGGCAATGCCCTGGTAGCCCATGTCGAAGGCTGCATTCTTGGAAAGATCGAGGCCCGTCCCCTGCATTGCGGCGCTGGCGTTCTGGAGTGCGCCGTCGGGGCCGACCTTAAAGTCGATGGAGTTCTGCGCGGTTCCGGCCTTGGCGTCGGCGGCAATGGTCCAGGTGTTCATGGCGTCGATCTTCATGTTGGTGACATGGATGCCGTAGGCCGAATGATTGTCGATGGTGGTCGCGTCTTCTGAGGGGCCCTGAAGCGTGCCGTCGGCCTTGGCGACGAAGGGAATAACCGTCGGAACTTTGAACTCAACGTTGTCGATCTCGGTCCTGACCATTACTTTCGTGGTTCCAGCGCGCCCGGCTGCCAGAGCTGGCGTCGGGGCGGCGCCCATTGCGAGCGCGAGCGCGAGCCCTGCGCCCACGACGAGCGCTCTGGCTCCGTTCATGTTCCTGGTGATGTCCATGGTCGTTCCTTTCTATTCGCCGCGGGCCGTCCCCGCGATGATTGGACGAATGCTGGTGAATTGCGTGCGGTGCCGCGTCGGCCGAAAAAGCTAGTTCTCGGCTTGCTCAACCCGTACCTTGACACGTGTCGGATTGCCGTGGCTGTCGAGGGTCTTGGCATCGAGTGCCTGGATCTCGATGTATGCCTCGCCTTCTTTGATGTCGCCGGCGGGGCACGTCTCGATTGTCTTGCCGGTCTCGACCACACCGGATTCGTACATGGTCTCGTCGTTTTGGATGACGCGGAATCGCTGGGGATATTTATTGTCTTGGACGTTTTGCACGTTGACGCGCAGCTTGCCGTCCTCCTGTAGCTGAGCGACCGGCGCGACCGAAATCGTCATCATGTTGTCGCGGACGATGGCATCGAGCTCATCTTGGATTTCTTGTCGCGATTTACCCTCTGCCGTCGTGACTGAGGCGCCCGCTTCGGGCACGGGCTGCGACTGCCAGGCGTATAGCCCTACGGCGATGAGGGCGCAGACGATAGCCAGGCAGACAACGACGAGTTTCTTGCGACGCCCCAGTCCTGCGAGGCGGGGCGGCTTCTTCGCACTCATGCGGCGTCCTTGGTGGTGTAGACACGTGCGAACGTGGACGGGTCCGCTCCAAAGAGCATGTGAAGCATCAGGCGGCGCGAGTAGATGAGCTCGTCAAAGTCGTGAGGGAGCTCGATGTCGTGGATACGCGCGATGTGGTGGGCGAGCGCCGAGAACGACTCGGGGTCGCAGATAACATCGGTGGTGACGTGGTAGACCGCCGTATCGGGGAACGCCTCTTCGTCGAAAGGCAGGAGATAGGGATCGTCGTCGACCTCGATGGCGACGCCGTACTGGGGCCAGTAATATGCCATGGGAACCTCCCTGCTTCTGGGGCCAAAACTTCTATCGGTTTTGGCTGTCGACGCCGACCGTATCAGCCGCTACTTGACCAATTTCTGACCAAATACTTGACGGATTGACATCTCCGCAGGTAAAAGGCAGTAAAAATTACTCCAACTTTTTTCGAGCGACATTTACGCGATCGGCGACGGCGGGGCGATATGTGTCAAAAGCATCGTCTGCCGAGGAAACCTTGCCGCTCGCCGAATTGCACGAACGTAAAAATCGCCAATTATGGAGACGGTCTCGAACACGTCGACGAAACGATGCGGTAACATCTCCCTGCAAACACTGTAGTTAGCTAAAGGGGGAGTTCGCGTGTCTGCAACCATCAAACCCTTCACCGACGAGTTCGAAGAGTATGGCCGCGATGAGTCTCGCGCATCGGGCGAAGCGTCGAGCATCTCGTTTCCGACAACGGAAGACGAGGTCCGTGCCATTTTGGAAACGCTCCATGCCGAGCGTGTTCCGGTAACGGTTCAGGGCGCCCGAACCGGCCTTGCCGCCGGTGCCGTGCCCCACGGTGGGCATATCCTCAATACTTCCCGTATGAATCGCTACTTGGGCCTTCGCCGCGATGAACAAGGCCAATTTCTGCTGCGCGTGGAGCCGGGCGTTGTGCTCTCGGAGCTGCGTAAGCAGCTGAGCAAGAAGGTACTGCCGACCGCTGGTTGGGACCAGGCATCGCTTGAGGCCTACGAGGAGTTCCAAGAGTCCCCCGAGCAGTTCTTTCCCACCGATCCCACCGAGGCATCTGCCTGTCTGGGCGGCATGGCGGCATGCAACGCCTCCGGCGCCCGCAGCTACGCTTACGGTCCCATGCGCCCGCATATCACGGGACTCCACGTCGCACTGGCTGATGGCGATTTGCTTGAGCTTCAGCGCGGCGAGGCTTTTGCCCAGGGCCGCCACCTGTCGCTCGTGACGGCAGAGGGTCATACATTCGAGCTTGATCTTCCTGACTACACCATGCCCAAGACCAAAAATGCCTCGGGGTATTTTGTTGCGGACGATATGGACGTCATCGATCTTTTTATCGGTGCGTGCGGCACACTCGGCGTCATTACCGAGCTCGAGATCGCCCTGCAGGCGGCACCTTCGGTCGTATGGGGTGTGAGTTGCTTTTTCGATAGCGAAGACAAGGCCGTGTCCTTTACCGATTTCGTGCGCCCGGTCCTGTCCCACGCGGCTGCTATCGAGTATTTCGATGCGGGCGCCCTGGATATCCTGCGTCGCCAGCGCGAGCAGTCGACAGCGTTTGCCTCGCTGCCGGCGCTCGACGACGAGGCAAAGGTCTGTGTCTACGTGGAGCTCGACTGCGATGATGAAGCCCAGGCGACCGAGGAGCTGTACCACTTGGGATGGGTTTTGGAGCTTGCGAACGGGCGCGACGACGCGACCTGGGTCGCGCGCACCGAGGTCGATCGCGAGTGCCAGCGGTTCTTCCGCCATGCGGTTCCCGAGAGCGTCAACATGCTCATCGACGAGCGCCGCCGCATCGACCCCACCATTACCAAGCTGGGATCGGATATGTCGGTGCCCAATGCACGCCTTGCCGATGTCATGGCCCTCTCTCGCCGCACGCTGGCCGAAAGCGGGCTTGAGTCTGCTGCCTGGGGACACATCGGGAACAACCATCTGCATGTGAACATCCTGCCGCGCGATGCGCAAGACTACCGTCGTGGTGGAGAACTCTTTGCTCAGTGGGCTTCCGAGGTCACGGCCATGGGCGGTGCCGTTTCTGCCGAGCATGGCGTCGGCAAGATCAAGGCGGGCTTCTTGGAGACGATGTACGGCCAAGAGGCCATGGTCGAGTCGGCGCGTCTCAAACTCCAGCTCGATCCTGCCGGCCAGCTGGGTCGCGGCAACCTGTTTACGGAGAAGCTCTTGGATGAACTCGTCCAGAAAGGGGGCGCGTGAAGATGAGTGATTTCCATATGGTGGTGTGCGTCAAGGCGGTGCCCGGAAGCACCGAGGTCAAGATGGACCCCAAGACCAATACTATCGTGCGTGATGGCAAGCAGGCGGTCATTAATCCCTTCGATGCAAGTGCCCTCGAATGCGCGCTAGCGCTGAAGGACGACTTTATCGGCTTTGGCATGGACGTGCGTGTGACGGTGGTGTCGATGGGCATCCCCGCGACCGAATCGCTGCTGCGCGACTGCATCGCCCGCGGTGCCGACGACGCGCTGCTGCTGACCGACCGAGCCTTTGCGGGTGCCGATACCCTAGCCACCACCTATGCCCTCAAATGCGGCATCGAGGCACTCGATGAGGACTTTGACCTGCTCATCTGCGGCAAGATGGCAGTGGACGGCGATACGGCCCAGATCGGCCCCGAGCTGGCCGGCGCCTTTGAGATCCCCTGCGTGACCGACGTGAGCTGTGTGCAGAGCGCGGGATTTACGACGTGTGGCTCGCTGGCGCTCGTTCACGGCTGCGATGCCGGCGAGGAGACAGTGTACCTGGAGATGCCGTGTGCGATGACGACTGCCAAGGAGATTGGCCAGCTGCGCATGCCGAGTATTGCCGGTATTCGCGCGGCCGAGGATGCAGACGTGCGCGTGGCCAGCGCTGCCGACGTAAACGCCGACCCCTCGCGTTGCGGCCTTGCCGGATCACCGACGCAGGTCGTGCGCTCGTTTGTGCCCGACCGTGACCAAACGTGCGAGGCCGTTGAGGGAACGGCGTCCGAGCAGGCGGTAAAACTTGCCAAGATTATCGAGGGGATGGCATAGATGAGCGGGCTGATTATCGATAGCGAAGCCTGCATCGGCTGTGGTCGCTGCGTTCGCGCCTGCGCCTCGGGCGGCATTGTGGTGGAGGGCGAGCGCCCCAATCGCTGTGCCCGCGTAACCGACGGCTGTATCCTGTGCGGCGGGTGCGTCGACGCCTGCCCCGTCAACGCCATCTCGATCGAGCGCGACGAGGCCGCCGGTGCGGTAGACCTTGACGCATATCGAGACATTTGGGTCTTCGTGCAGACTGACGAGCACGACGCCGTGGCTCCTGTGGCCTACGAGCTCATGGGCAAGGGGCGCGAGCTTGCCGATGCCCGCGGCTGCCGTCTGGTGGCACTGGTCGGTATGAGCCCCGAGGGCTCGCTCGGGGACCTCGAACACCTGGTTTGTGCCGGCGCGGACGAGGTCCTAGTGTGTCGCGACGAGCGCCTGCGCCAGAACGATGCGGAGGTCTACGCCCGGCTGATCTGCGATTTGGTGGCCGAGCGCAAGCCCGAGGCAATTCTGTACGGCGCGACCGCGTTTGGCCGCGAGCTGGCGCCTGGCGTTGCCGTGCGCCTGCAGACGGGCCTCACGGCTGACTGCACCGTGCTTTCGATGGATACGGAGACGGGCTTGCTGCAGCAGACGCGCCCGGCGTTTGGTGGCAACTTGATGGCCACCATCATTTGCCCCAACCACCGTCCGCAGATGGCAACGGTGCGCCCCGGTATCTTTAAGGCGCCCGAGTTTGACTATAGCCGCTCCGGCACGATTGCCCAGGTAGTGCTTGCGGATGACGTTAAGGCCCGCGTCGAGATCTCGATTCCCGCTGAGGAGTGGGGACAGCAGGCATCAATTGCCGACGCCGAGCGCCTGGTCGTGGTGGGCCGCGGCATCGGCTCCAAGAAGAATCTGCCCCTGATGCGAAAGCTCGCCGATGCCCTGGGTGCCGAGCTTGGTTGCACGCGTCCCATTGTGGAGGCAGGCTGGTTGGAGTATCGCCACCAAATTGGCCAGACGGGTGTTTCGGTCTCGCCCAAGCTCCTCGTGAGCATCGGTGTCTCGGGTGCTATCCAGCATCTCGCCGGCATCGGTGGGGCGGAGTGCATTGTCGCCATCAACGAGGACCCGGATGCCCCCATTTTCGGCGCTGCACAGTACAAGGTTGTCGGTGACGCCGTTGAGATCGTTGAGGAGCTGCTGGCTAAGCTCGAGTGCTAAGCGCTTGCCAGCCAGCGGCGCAGCTCGTCCTTAAGGCGGCTCCAGGTTGCCTGCGCGGCGGGGTCGGTAAAGGGTCGCGTAATGCCAAAGGGCGCGTCGAGCAGGCGATAGATATCGCCTTGCTCGCGCGCCAGTGCACGGCTTGCCGGATGGACGAGCTCAAACATAAAGCAGATGAGCCCCACCAGGTAGTCCGCCGGCTCGTTGCGCTCGTCACGCGCGACGCAGCGATGCTCGTCAAAGGCGGTAAGCGCCGGTGTCGAGAAGTGGCTGGCGAGAAACGTGTCCTCATCCACCTTGAGGATGGTCTCGACGGTGCTGTCGGCGATGGTGCGCATAATGTCGATCTTGTCACCATCGCGCACGATATCGCAGAAGCTCCGCGTGCGCTCGTCGAGCTGTGCGGGTAGACGGAAATCGCTGTGATAGGCAATGCTCGCTCGGATGAGCTCATCTTCTGCCGGGTCATCGATAAAGTCGCGGATGCTCGTTACGGCGGGTGCATCGGCGGGATTCTCGCCAAAGAGGACCTCGATGCCCAGCGCTGCATGGCTCATGCTCTCGGCGTCCTTAAAGGTGTCCCAGCGCCGCAACTGCTCAAAGCGGCCCATATCGTGTAGCAGGCCGCAAAGCCATGCCAGGTCAATATCTTCTGACGACCAGCCCTGCTCGCGCGCTACGGCATCGCATGCCTCGGCCACGTGGTACGTATGCTCGATTTTGAGCGCGATGCGTGGGTTGGTGGCGTCGTAGGCATCGGTGTAGCTTTTGAAGGCCGCGCGCGCCCGGTCTCGATCGATAGCTGTCATAATGACTTCCTAAAAAGTTGTGTCTTTCGATCCGGTGGCAATTGTAGGCGAACTTTATTGCCACCGGTTGATATTTCTGCTGCGTTGCAAGGCGCGCTGCAGACGACTTACCAGAATGGGAGTGGCATGGTCCTTAGGATCTTTAAAATCGTCTGGCCAGTGATGCTTACCTATGTTGCAATAGGCGCGCCGTGCGGAATGATCATGGAGCAGACGGGAATGGAGCCCTGGATGGTCTTTGCTCTGAGCAGCACGTTTGTGACGGGCAGCGGCCAGTTTATGATCTGCAATCTTTGGCTGGCGGGCGTACCGGCACCTTCGATTATCGCGAGCGTCGCCGCCATCTCCTCGCGCTTCGCTCTTTACTCGGCATCGATCGCACCCCATCTGGCGGGCGCCTCGAAGCGTCAGACGCTGGCTGTTGCTGCGACGCTTACCGAGGAGGCATACGGCATCTCGCTTGCCAAGCTGGTTGAGGGGGAGGATTGGGGCCCGCGCGAATCCTTCGTGCTCAACGTGATCCTCATCGCGACATGGGGCGCTTCGTGCACGATGGGTGCCATCGTCGGTGCCGTTGTCGATGTTCCCACCACTATTGCTAGTTTCGTCTGCACGTCGCTCTTTACCTGTCTACTCTTTTCGCAGCGGCTGTCGCGCGGCAACGTTGTCGCGGCGGTTTCGGGCGCGGTGTCCGTCGCTGTATGCAAGTTCTTGGGCCTCACGAATATTGCCGTGCCGGCAAGCGTCGTGGTCGGCATTGCCATTGCGCTGGCGTGCGATGCTGTATTTGACGGAAGAGGTGCCCGCGATGCCCGTTAACGAGTTCTTGGTTCTGTGGCTGTCGTCGTGGGCTGCTATCGCGTTCTTTCGCATCGCGCCGGCGTTTGCCTTGCGCGGGCGGACCCTGTCGCCCCGCATTACCGAGGCCCTGGGTTATATCCCGCCCGCTGCCTTTGCCGCGCTGGTCGCCAACGACTTGGTGAGCCCAGGCGCGTTCGACGCGGGACTCTGGCCTGCCTTGGTTCCCTGGATTGCGGCTGCCGGCGTCGTGGTGGTGGCAATCAAGACAAAATCGATGCTGTGGTGCTGTGTTTCGGGCATCGTGTTCTATATCGTTTTGAGCCTCGTATAAGAGCGGGGCACGTTTAGCATCCCGGCCAACGAATCCAATTTTTCACCGAGCTGGTCTATTTCTTCTGGTACCATGGTCAAACTTTACTGTAGCAAAGCGTGACGTGGGCTTTTGTACCCGTCAGCGGAAATGGGGGTTTCATGGCACAGGAAGCGACCGCCAACGAGCAAAAGAAATTCAAGGTCCCGCGCATCCCGGGCGACATCATGATCTATCCGATGATCGTCGGTCTTTTGCTCAACACCTTCTGCCCGCAGGTTTTTGAGATCGGCGGCTTCTTTACGGCTGCCTGCCGCGGTGGCTCCAATACCATCGTCGCCGCGATCCTGCTGTTTGTGGGCGCCGGCATCAGCTTTAAGTCCACGCCGGGTGCCATCAAGACCGGTATCGTCGTGCTAATCCCCAAGCTGGTCGTCGCAGCGGCTCTCGGCCTGGGCGTAGCATATTTCTTTAACGACAACTTCCTGGGTCTGAGCTCCGTGTCTGTCATCGGCGGCATCACGTTTTGCAACATGGCGCTCTATACGGGCATCATGGGCGAGTTCGGTGATGAGTCTGAGCAGGGCGCCGTCGGTATCCTGTTCTTTACGGCCGGCCCCGCCGTCACGATGATCATCCTCGGTGTTTCCGGCCTCGCCAACATTCCCATTGGCACCATTATCGGCTCCATCTTGCCACTCGTTATTGGCATGGTTCTGGGCAACCTGTTCCCGTTTATCAAGAACCTGCTGGTCCCCGGCGCCAATCCCGCGATCGCTGTCATCGGATTTCAGCTCGGTGCGTCCATGAGCCTGTCGAGCTTTATCACCGGCGGTATTTCCGGCATCCTGCTGGGCCTCATCACCCTCTTTATCGTTGGCCCCATCACCTTTGCGTTCGAGCGTCTGTGCGGCGGCAATGGCAAGGCCGCTGTGGCTTGCTCCACCATTGCCGGCACGGCTATGACCACGCCAGTTGCCCTCGCCGAGGTCGCACCGCGCTACGCCGAGCTTGCACCCACCGCGTACGCCCAGATCGCCACCGCCGTCATCATCACGGCAATCATGGCTCCGATTCTGACTGGCTGGGTCGACAAGAAGTTCTGCCAAGGCAAGGAGGATCTGTCGCCTGTCGGTGTCGAGGCCATCGAGAAGGCCGTCGCGACTGACATCGATGGCGAGTAGCAATCGATACCCATCAATGATGCCGGCGTGTGCAATTCGCGCCGTATGGGCGCCCGAACAGAAACTGTTTTGCAGTGATGTTCGGGCGCTCTGCTATTATCCCCTTTACCCCTGCGGAGTAAAGGGGTGTTTATTGCCCTGATTCGAATTGGGCGATTCTGACCACTTGGATATTGAAGGGATGGCGCTAGTGGTTAAGGCACTCAAGATTGAGATATTCGTGCTATGCATGATTGTTCTTATCGGGCTTGCCGTGCGAAGTCGTCGCTCCTTGTTCTCGAGCACCCAGCAGTTATTGTTTAGCATGCTTGGCTACACCTCTGCCGCGTACATATTATTCGATATGATCTGGACGCTTTCGGACGGTGTGGACGGCACGTTGGGCATTGCTGCCAACTGGATTTCCAACGCGGTTTCGTTTTCGCTCTTTGCTATCGCGTGTCTCATTTGGTTTATCTATTCTGAGACGGTGCAGGGTTCTCGCCTTTTGACCTCGCGCTATAGGGTGGTGCTTGTAGCGTTGCCTACGGCTCTGGTGGTCGTGCTGGCGTTTACCAGTTACTGGACGCACGCCCTGTTCTATATCGATTCGCAGGGCGTGTATCGTCGCGGCTTTGCCTATATGATCCAGCCCATCGTCAGCTACTGTTACGTTATACATACGTCCCTGCATGCGTTTGTGCAATCTCGCAGGGTCGAGAGCCTGCAGACGAAGGCCATCTATCGAACCTTGGCATTTTTCGCCATTCCGGCCCTGGTGGGCGGTACCTTTCAGGTCGTATACTCGGTGCCCGGCCTTTGTGTCGGCATAATGATTAGCATGTTGCTGCTCTACATCATCTACCAGGAGCAGCTCATCTCGACCGACCCGTTGACTGGACTTAACAATCGCAACCGTTTTGAGACCTATATGCTGTCGCTCTTCTCAAATGTGGATCAGGCCGAAGATGTATATCTGCTTATGATGGACGCCGACGGCTTTAAGCAGATTAACGATCGCTATGGGCATGTGGAGGGCGACCACGCTCTTCAGGTCATATCCGCTGCGCTCAAAGAAGTCTGCTCGGCGTCTGGCGGCTTTATCGCACGTTATGGTGGCGATGAGTTCGTGGTGCTCCAAAAGGCAGTGGCGGAACAGGATATCATGCATCTGTGCGCGACAATCAACGACGAGCTCGCGCGCCGAGGTTCCGTATCTGTTGCGGATGTCCATCGGCTACGCACGGGTTGGTGATGGCGTCGATACCTGGCAAGACTTGCTTCGTGCTGCCGACGCGGAGCTCTACCGCGTAAAGCGCGAGAAGAAGAAAGCCGGCGTTCAGATACGCTAGGAAAAGGGGCACACGACCGTTGCGATGGTCGTGCGCCCCTTTTGCGTTTGTGGGGGCCACCGGTCATAATGCCCAGGCGCGGTGCGGCAAGACGGGCGTCTGCCGCCGCGACTCGGTGCGAAATCAACGAGAACCAGTGCATTCCATTAAGCTAAAGTGTGTGAAGGCTCTCCCTAAAAAGGTGAGCTCTCTAGGCTTTTTTGGGTTTGTTGACGATGATGATGCCGCTGCAGACCAAGAGCAGGGCAACGATGACAGTAACGGGGCTCGTGCTGGCGCCCTCGCCAAGCAGCAGTGCGCTCAGCAGTACGCCAAAGACCGGGTTCATAAACCCAAAGACCGACACGCGGCTGACGGGGTTGACGGCAAGCAGGCGCGACCACAGCGAGTAGGCGACCGCGGAGATAAGCGCCATGTAGATGATGAGCACGATGGCGGGGACAATCGCCGTGGGGGAGAGCGCGCCACCCATCAAAAAGCCGATGGCGGTGAGGACCAGGCCGCCGACCAAGAACTGCCACCCGGCAAGCAAGACGCCGTCGTGCTTGCGCGAGAAGATGCCGATCAGGCAGGTCGAAAGAGCACCCGCGACAGTGGAGGCTAGGATAAAGCCCTCGCCATCGAGCCTGAAGCCAAAGGTGCCATCTGCGCCCGAGAGGTTGACGAGCGCGACGCCGGCAAAGCCCAGCGCACAGCCAAGCACCTTGGCCGTATTGAGCTTCTCGGTGTGAAATGCCAGGGCGGCAAAGAGGATTGCGAGGAAGTTGGCGCTGGCCTCGATGATGGAGCTCGACATGGCGCTGGCGCGCGAGAGGCCCAGATAGAAAAAGAAGTACTGCCCGATAGTCTGGAAGAGCGACAAGACAAAGATGGGCTTGATGTCGCGAGCCTGTGGAATGAGGGGGCGGCGTTGGGCCGCACTCATCCCAACGATAACCAGGGCGCCGGCAAGCGTGAAGCGCAAGCCCGCAAAGAGCAGCTGCGAGGCGCTATCGTGCGCCGGGATACCAAAGAGTGCGTAGCCGATTTTGATGCAGGGAAAAGCCGATCCCCAGAGCGCGCAGCAGACGAGGCAGCCCAGGATGAGTCCGGGCAGGGTGGCGAGATACGGCTTGCGGCTTTCCATGATGTCCTTCCTGCATGCGCGAAGCAAAAAAGAACCCGCCACCGGATGTGTCGGTGGCGGGTGTTGTTACCCGAGGGGATTGTACCCGATGGGAAAGGTTTAAGCGAAGTAGGCCACGCCGCTCTCAAAGATCGGCATGAACTTATCGCCGGGGACATGCTCGGGCACGTTGCGGTACAGGTTGTCGCCGCGACGCTCGGCATGGCCCATCTTGCCCAGGACGCGGCCGTCGGGGCTCGTGATGCCCTCGATGGCGAGTGCGGAGCCGTTGGGGTTGACGGAGAGATCCATGCTGGGCTTGCCGTTCTCGCCCACGTACTGCGTGGCGACCTGGCCGTTGGCGATCAGCTGGGCGAGCACTTCGTCATTGGCGACAAAGCGGCCCTCGCCGTGGCTGATGGCGACGGTGTAGGGGTCGTCCAGGCTGCACTGCGACAGCCACGGGGACAAGTTGGACGAGATGCGGGTACGCACCAGACGGCTCTGGTGGCGACCGATGGTGTTGAACGTCAACGTGGGCGCATCGGGCGTGGCGTCGACGATGTCGCCGTAGGGCACCAGGCCGAGCTTGATCAGGGCCTGGAAGCCGTTGCAGATGCCCAGCATCAGGCCATCGCGGGCCTTGAGCAGGTCGCGGACTGCCTCGGTGACCTCGGGAGCGCGGAAGAACGCCGTGATGAACTTGGCAGAGCCGTCGGGCTCGTCGCCGCCCGAGAAGCCGCCGGGGATCATAACGATCTGGCTTGCACGGATGCGGCGGGCAAGCTCGTGGGTGCTCTCGGCAACGGCCTCGGGCGTGAGGTTGTTGATCACGAAGGTGTCGGCCTCGGCACCGGCGGCACGGAAGGCGCGGGCGCTGTCGTACTCGCAGTTGTTGCCGGGGAACACGGGGATGATCACGCGCGGGCGGGCGATCTTGGCGCCGCCGTACACGTGGATATCCTTGGCGCGGAAGTCGATGGTCTCGACCTCGGGGGTCTCGCCGGCGCTGCGGTAGGTGAAGACGCCCTCGATGCCGCTCTCCCAGGCCTCCTGGAGCTTGGCGAGCTCGATGACCTCAGAGCCGGTGTCGATGACATAGCCCTCGACAGTGGTACCCAGGGGCTCGACGACAACGCCGTCGGCGATCTCGGGCAGCTCGGCGTCTTCGGCGAGCTCGACGATAAAGCTGCCGTAGAGCGGGGTGAAGAGGCTCTCCACGTCCACGTCCTCGGCAAGCTCGATGCCAATCTGGTTGCCGACGCACATCTTAAAGAGGCTCTCGGCGCCGCAGCCGTAGCCGGGCGTGGAGATGGCCAGGGCGTTGCCGTTGGCGGTGAGCGCCTCGACGGCGTCAAACGCGGCGAGCAGCTGCTGGGCGTCGGGGCGGTAATCCTCGCCGTAGGTAGCGGGGGCGATGCGGACGACGCGGTGCGTGAGGCCCTTGAACTCGGGGGAGACAGCGCGCGCCGCGCGGCCCACGGCGACAGCGAAGCTGATCAGGGTCGGCGGAACGTTGAGCTCGCCGGCCTCGTCCTCAAACGAGCCGCTCATGGAGTCCTTGCCGCCGATGGCGCCGGCACCCAGGTCGACCTGGGCCATAAGGGCGCCTAGGACGGCTGCCATGGGCTTGCCCCAACGCTCGGCCTCGGTGCGCAGGCGCTCGAAGTACTCCTGGAAGGAGAGGTAGGCGCGCTTGTGCTCAAAGCCGGCGGCTACGAGCTTGGCGATGGACTCGACCACGGACAGGTAAGCGCCCGCAAACTGGTCGGCCTCCATCAGGTAGGGGTTGAAGCCCCATGCCATGGCGCTCGCCGTGGTGGTCTCGCCGTCCACGGGGAACTTGGCGACCATAGCCGAGCTCGGGGTGAGCTGGGTCTTGCCGCCAAAGGGCATGAGTACGGTCGCGGCGCCGATGGTGGAGTCGAAGCGCTCGGAAAGGCCCTTGTTGGAGGCGACGTTGAGGTCGGTGACCAGCGAGGTCATGCGCTCGGCAAGCGTGGTGCCGGCCCAGCTGGGCTGCCACACGCTACGGGCGCACACGTGGGCGACCTGGTGCTTGGGTGCGCCGTTGGAGTTGAGGAACTCGCGGGACAGGTCGACGATGGCGACGCCGTTCCAGGCCATGCGCATGCGCGGCTCGGCGGTAACCTCGGCGATAACGGTCGCCTCGAGGTTCTCCTCGGCGGCGTAGCCCATGAACTCCTCGACGTCACCGTCGGCGACGGCGCAGGCCATACGCTCCTGGGACTCGGAGATGGCGAGCTCGGTGCCGTCCAGGCCGTCGTACTTCTTGGTCACGGTGTCCAGGTCCACGTACAGGCCGTCGGCAAGCTCGCCCACGGCGACCGAGACGCCGCCGGCGCCAAAGTCGTTGCAGCGCTTGATCAGGCGGCAGGCGTCGCCGCGGCGGAAGAGGCGCTGAAGCTTGCGCTCGACCGGGGCGTTGCCTTTCTGGACCTCGGCGCCCGAGGTCTCGATGGACTCGGTGTTCTGGGTCTTGGAGGAGCCGGTGGCACCGCCGATGCCGTCACGGCCGGTGCGGCCGCCCAGCAGGATGATCTTGTCGGTGGGGGCGGGGCACTCGCGACGCACGTGGTTTGCCGGGGTAGCGCCCACGACGGCGCCAACCTCCATGCGCTTGGCCACGTAGCCGGGATGATAGAGCTCGTTGACCTGGCCGGTGGCAAGGCCAATCTGGTTGCCGTAGCTGGAGTAGCCGGCGGCGGCAGTGGTCACGAGCTTGCGCTGCGGCAGCTTGCCCTCGAGCGTCTCGGAAACCGGGACGGTGGGGTCGCCGGCGCCGGTGACGCGCATGGCCTGGTACACATAGCTGCGGCCCGAGAGCGGGTCGCGGATGGCGCCGCCCACGCAGGTGGCGGCACCGCCGAAGGGCTCGATCTCGGTCGGGTGGTTATGGGTCTCGTTCTTAAAGAGGAACAGCCAGTCCTGGTCCTCGCCATCGACATCGACCTTCACCTTGACGGTGCAGGCGTTGATCTCCTCGGACTCATCGACATCGGTCATGACGCCGGTCTTCTTAAGGTACTTAGCGCCGATGGTGCCCATGTCCATGAGGCAGACGGGCTTGGCGTCGCGGCCGAGTTCGTGGCGCATCTCCATGTAGCGGTCGAAGGCCTGCTGCACCACGGCGTCGTCGATCGTCACGTCGTCCAGGACGGTGCCGAAGGTGGTGTGGCGGCAGTGGTCGGACCAGTAGGTGTCGATCACGCGGATCTCGGTGATGGTGGGGTCGCGGTCCTCATCGCGGAAGTACTGCTGGCAGAAGGCGATGTCCGCTTCGTCCATGGCAAGGCCGCGATCGGCGATAAAGGCGGCAAGGCCGGCCTCGTCGAGCTCGCGGAAGCCGTCGAGCACCTCGACGGGCTGGGGCTCGGGGGTCTCCATGTACAGCGTGTCGGGCAGGTCGAGCGAGGCGATGCGCGCCTCGACGGGGTTCACCACGTAGTGCTTGATGGCATCGATGGCGGCTTCGTCCAGAGCGCCCGAGATCATATAGACCTTGGCGGAGCGCACGGCGGGGCGCTCGCCCTGGCTGATGAGCTGCACGCACTCGCTGGCGGAGTCGGCGCGCTGGTCAAACTGGCCAGGCAGGAATTCGACGGCAAAGACGGCGCCATCGCTTGCGGGGAGCTCGTCGTAGGTCACATCGACCTGGGGCTCGCTAAAGACGGTCGGCACGCAGGAGCGGAAAAGCTCCTCGTCGATGCCCTCGACGTCGTAGCGGTTGATGATCCTCAGGGCCTCGATGCCCTTGATGCCGAGAATCTCGGTCAGCTCGCTCTTGAGCTGCTGAGCCTCGACGTCGAACCCGGGTTTCTTCTCCACGTAGATACGAGAGACCATTGGTTCCTGCCTTCCTGATCGGTTGGGCGTACGGTACGGTATGCGGCAGCGGTCGGTTTGCGGGGTGGGCCTCGCAGTCGCCTTGAGCCACATGTTTGTAAACCTCACTATGATACGACAGCTCGCGGCGCGTTGAGGACGGCGAGGGTGCTACAGTGAAGCGCAAACAAGAGAAAGGCATCACATGGCATTCGTTTCACTCGCCATCATTGCACTCGTGGCCTTTGCGAGTCCTTTTATCGCCTCGGCGATTCCCGGAAAACCCGTTCCCGAGACGGTCTTTTTGCTCGTGCTCGGCGCGGTGCTGGGACCCCATATGCTCGGCGTCATCCATGTAGATGCTGAGGTCTCGCTTGTGTCCGAGCTGGGCCTGGCCTTTTTGTTCCTGCTTGCCGGCTTTGAGATCGACCCCAAGAGCATCACGGGCGTCGAGGGGCGCTACGGCTTGGCGACGTGGGTCGTCACGTTTGGTATCGCCTGGCTTGCCGTGCGCTTTACCCCGTGGTTCTCAGTCAGTCATTTCGACGGTATCGCCGTGACGCTTGCCCTCACTTCGACGGCGCTCGGTACGCTTGTGCCCATCATGCGTGAGCGCTCGCTCACCGGCACGCGCGTGGGCGACTCGATTCTCGCGTATGGCACTTGGGGCGAGCTCGGTCCCGTGCTCGCCATGTCGGTGCTGTTGTCTGCCCGCACTGGCATCCAAACGCTCGTTATCCTTGGCTTGTTTGCGGTGGTTTGCGTGTTGCTGGCCGTGGTCCCAAGCCGCTCCAAGCGCGTCGGCAGCCGCTTCTTTGCGTTTGTTGAGGAGCGCGCCGATACCACGTCGCAGACCTTCGTGCGCCTGACGGTGCTCATCCTGGTCACGCTCGTGGCGTTCTCGGCCGTCTTTGATCTCGACATCGTGTTGGGTTCTTTTGCCGCCGGCTTTGTCCTGCGCTATATCATCCCCGAGGGCAACCATACGCTCGAGACCAAGCTCGACGGCCTGGCCTACGGCTTTTTGATTCCGGTGTTCTTTACCGTATCGGGCGCAAAGATCGACCTGACGGCCGTGGCGTCGCGCCCGGGCTTGCTCGCGGGCTTTATCGTGGCGTTGTTGATTATTCGTGCCGTGCCCATTCTTATCTCTATGAGCATTTGTCCTGCGACGCGCGATGTCTCGGCGTATGGCCGCATCACCGTGGCGCTCTACTGCACCACGGCGCTGCCGATCATCGTTGCCGTGACGAGCGTTGCCGTCAACGCGGGTGCGCTGTCGCAAGACATCGCGTCGGTTATGGTTGCCGCCGGCGCCATCACGGTGTTCTTGATGCCATTGCTCGCGCAGCTCTTCTACCGCGTGGTCGACGCCGCACCGGTCGCCGCCGTGGCAGAGGTTGCCGAGCATCCATCCGATGCGCTCGACATCCTGCGCGCTCACCACGACCTAGCGAGCTTGCTCGCGCGCGAGCATGAGCTGCTGACTTCGCATGGCCATGGTCGCGTATTCGAGGGCCTGCCTACGCTCGATACGATTGCCGAGCGTCTTTCTGCCGAGGCGGCGAGCGGCCACATCGATGCCCGCATCGTGGACGCGGCGCACCTGCTTGCCGATAAGACCTATGGAGACGAGGTCGACCCGTCCGAGCTGACCCAGCGCGAGCGTCGCCGCCTGGAGCGCGCCAAGCTCGCCGTACGCGAATACCGCCGCCGTATGCTGGAGCTCTATGCAAGAGAAGAAGCCGAGGACGACGACGGTAAGTAGCAAGGAATGTCGGGATACGGGTTCCGTCCAAATAATAGAAGGCGCGCTGTCTGCGGTTGATGCAGGCAGCGCGCCTTTTGCGTTGAGCTTCGTTGAGGTTCGAAGTCGTGGCTTGCGACCTTTAGGAGCGGGCGGCTCCGTCGACGGGGAGCACGGCGCCCGTGACGTAGGAGGACATGTCACTCGCCAGGAAAACAAAGGCGTTGGCGACATCCTCGGGCTCGCCCATGCGACCCAGCGGAATGGTGGCGATGATGGGCTTGATGACCTCTTCGGGCAGGTTGGCGACCATATCGGTCTTGGTCACGCCGGGTGCGACGGCATTGACGCGAATGCCCATGGGGGCGAGCTCGCGCGAGAGCGACTGGACCATACCGTTGACGGCAAACTTGGACGTGGGATAGCCAACGCCGGAGGGCTGACCGTACTTGGCGACCATCGAACTCGTGGTGGTGATGGTGCCGCCATGACCTGCCTCGGTCATGATCTTGGCGGCAGCCTGGTGGCCATTAAAGACAGCGACGACGTTAAGGTCCATGACCTTTGCGAACTCCTCGGCCGTATAGTTAAGGAGCGGCGAGCGCTGGGAGATGCCGGCATTGTTGACGACCGTGTCCAAGCCGCCCATGTCGGCGGCAGCCTGGGTAAAGGCCTCGGTCACGGCTTCGAGCGAGGTGAGGTCGCAGGAGCGGCCCCAGACCTTGGCGTCGGGATAGGTGGCTGCCAGCTTCTCAACGGCCGCGTCGGCAGTCTCCTGGCGCGAGCCAAAAACGGTGACGGCAGCGCCTTCCTCGATAAAACGGCAGGCGATGGCATAGCCGATACCGCGCGTGCCTCCGGTGATGATTGCTTTCTTGCCCTCGAGCAACATGGTGCTTCCTCTCATCGCGGGCGGACATTCGCAGCACAGCGTAGCGGTAGCCGGAATCGGTCGCGTTTGCATATCGGTGAACGGTAGCCCGCGTTACCGGTGAGCGGCTCGCGCAAATATGCTCTGCCGTTGTGCTTAGGGCAGGAGACAAAAGGGCTCCCGTCCCACGTCGGACGGGAGCCCTCAAAGCGCGTATTGCCGGGCGAGCGTTGGGTTAGTTCGCCATAACGCCTTCGGTCCAGGCCTCGACGTCCTCGATACGCAGGACGTTGGCGACCTCGGCCACGCAGTCGACGCTGGCAAGCTCGGCGGCGGCAGCCTGGACGTCCTTCTCGAGCGCGCGGTGCGTCAGGAAGATGACCGAGCAGGCATCGCTGACGCCCGACTTGCCGTCCTCGACCTGGTTGATGAGCGAGATCGAGATGTTGTGCTTGGCAAAGATGTCGACCGTCTCGGACAGGGCACCCACGCGGTCGGCGACCTTCAGGCGCACATAGTACTTGGTCTGGAGCTCGTCCATGGGCTTAAAGGTGAGGTTGTGGCCATAGGGCTCAATCTCGGGCAGCGGAGCCACGCCGCGGCTGATCTGCTCGGAGAGCGACAGGATATCGCCCACGACGGCGCTTGCGGTGGGGAAGGAGCCTGCGCCCGCGCCGTAGAACATGGTCTCGCCCACGGCGTCGCCTACCACGTAGACGGCGTTCATGGCGCCGTTGACCTTGGCAAGCATATGGTCTGCCGGGATGAGCGTGGGATGCACGCGAACGTCGACGCCGGCGTCGGTGTTGCGGGCGATGCCGAGCAGCTTGATGGTGTAGCCGAGCTCGCGGGCCTGGGCGATGTCCTCGGCGCCGATGGTGCGGATACCCTGCTGGTAGACATCGTCGGTGGTCACACGGGTGCCAAAGCCGATGGAGGCGAGGATTGCCGTCTTGCTGGCGGCATCGAAGCCGTCGACGTCGGCGGACGGGTCGGCCTCGGCATAGCCCTTGGCCTGGGCGTCGGCGAGCACGTCAGCGTAATCGGCGCCCTCGGCGTCCATGCGCGACAGGATATAGTTGGTGGTGCCGTTGAGGATGCCGGCGATGGTCAGGATCTTGTTGCCCACCAGGTCGTGCTCAAGCGTGCTGACGATGGGGATGCCGCCACCGCAGCTGGCCTCGCACTTAATCTGCACGCCGCACTCACGCGCCTTCTCGGCGAGCGTCTCGACATGACGGCCCAGCAGGGCCTTGTTGGCAGAGACGACGTGCTTGCCGTTCTCGAAGGCGGTGGTGAAGATCTCGGTCGCGGGGTGCTCGCCTCCGATGAGCTCGACGACGATATCGACGGCTGGGTCGGTGACGACATCATGCCAGTCACTCGTAAAGGCCTCGCGCTCAATACCGGCTGCTTCAGCCTGCTCCCAGGCAAGCGCGCAGGCGCGGGTCAGCTTAAGGTCGATGCCGTAGGCTGTCAGGTACTCATCGTGGTGGCTCTTGATCAGACGGGCCACGCCGCCGCCGACGGTTCCCAGACCGATCAGACCGACGTTCACGGTGCGCAGGGGTTCGCTCATAGATAACTCCTTCGTGCATCTTATGGATGGATAAACCGCTTAAAGGTTGAGTGCATTCTAGCGTGAACCGGGGACGCGTGCTCGCCAGGCAACAGGAGCCGCACAAAACGGCACCCCCGAAACGCTGCGGAAACATTGGAAACATGCTCGCTACAAACGGAACTCCGTAACAAACTGTCAACGTTTGCGCCATAAGGTTTGCCCTGTACCGCAAGACGGCCGCACCGCGGCCAGCGAAAAAGGGGGACACCATGTTCAACATCAACAGCACGCTCAGCCGTAGGAACTTTCTCGCCGGCGCTGCGGCGCTCGGCAGCACCGCCGCACTCGCTGGTTGCTCGTCGGGTGGCTCGGACGGCGGCTCCGCCGATGACGGCAAGACCTTCAAGATCGGTGTCATCGGCCCTCTGACCGGCGCCGCGGCAACCTATGGCGTTTCGGCCGAGAAGGGTGCCAAGCTTGCCGCCAAGGATTTCTCGACCAAGGACCTCAAACTCTCGCTTAAGTCCGAGGATGACGTCGCCGACGGCGAGAAGGCTATCAACGCCTTCAATACCCTGTGCGACTGGGGCATGCAGGCGCTCGTCGGCCCCGTCACGACTGGTGCCGCCGTCGCTGTCTCGGGCGAGATCGCCGACGATATGCTCATGGTCACGCCTTCGGCTTCGTCGCTCGACGTCACCAAGGACAAGACCACGGTCTTCCAGGTTTGCTTTACCGACCCCACCATGGGCGCGAGTGCTGCCAAGTTTTTGGCCGAGAAGTATGCAGACGCCAAGATCGCCCTGTTTTACAACTCCGGCGATACGTACAGCTCGGGTGTTGCCGACGCCTTTGCCGAGCAGGCCAAGGCATCCAAGCTCGACATCGTCGATACCGAGACCTTTAAGGACGACTCTTCCACGAGCTTTACCAACCAGCTCACCAAGGCCAAGGAGGCCGGCGCCACGCTTATCTTTGCCCCGATCTATTACACGCCGGCGTCCGTTTTGCTCAAGAACGCCAAGGACATGGGCTACGACATGACCCTCATGGGCACCGACGGCATGGACGGCCTGCTCTCCGTTGAGGGCTTCGACACCTCTCTTGCCGAGGGCGTGCTGCTCATGACCCCGTTCTCTGCCGACGATGAGAAGAACGCCGACTTCGTCAAGGCATATAAGGACGCCTACGACGAGACGCCCAACCAGTTTGCCGCCGATGCCTATGACTGCGTCCATGCGATTGTCGAGGCTATCGATAAGGCAGACATCGACATCACGGCCGACGGCGCCGACATTGCCGGCGATCTTGCCAAGGCCATGCGCAAGATCAAGATCGAGGGCCTGACGGGCGAGCTCACGTGGAACGACGAGGGCCAAGTCGAGAAGCCCGCTACAGCCTATGTGATCCAGGACGGCAAGTACATCGCCGCCTAAGTGCGCATAAAGCGCTACCGGTGAGGCTGTTTTAATCAGGGCAGGGACGCTTGTAACAGAATGGAAACATTACTTTCACACAATAAAGTGGCTAAACTGCATAAACCAATAGAAATACGCATAATTATGGATAAACGGACAAAACAAAAGAAAAGTTGAAATAATCGCCACTTTTCTCAACTAAAGCGTCTACTATTTTGCGAACGCCGAACACGGCGAAGGATGGCCTGTTGGGTAACCGAAACCCGACGAGATTTGAGAGGAGAGCCGCATGTCGAGCCTCACCGGTAAGTCATTGAACCCTGTTATGAATCGCAGGAGCGTTATCGCGAGCGCAGCAGGTCTGGGGGCGATGTCTATTCTAGCTGGCTGCTCCTCCAACGGCGGCGACAGCGGTTCCGCTTCGGGCGACGCTTCGTTTAAGATCGGCACCATCGGCCCGCTGACCGGCGCCAACGCGTCCTACGGCAAGTCCGTTACCCAGGGTGTCGAGCTTGGCTGCAAGGATTTCTCGACCAAGGAGCTGCCGCTTGCCAGCAAGGCCGAGGATGACCAGGCCGACGGCGAGAAGGCCGTCAACGCCTTTAACACCCTGCTCGACTGGGGCATGCAGGCCCTCGTCGGCCCGACCACCACGGGTGCGTCGGTTGCCGTTGCCGCCGAGTGCGGTAACGACCCCGAGACGTTCATGATCACTCCGTCCGCGTCCTCCGAGGACGTCACCAAGGGCAAGGATTGCGTCTTCCAGGTTTGCTTTACCGATCCCAACCAGGGCGTCAACGCTGCCAAGTTCCTGGCGCAGAAGTATGCGGACGAGAAGTTCGTGCTGTTCTATAACTCCGGCGACGCCTATTCTTCGGGCATCGCAGATTCCTTTAAGGTTCAGGCCGCTAAATCCAAGCTCGAGATTGTTGACGAGGAGACCTTTAAGGACGACTCCGCCACGAGCTTTACCAACCAGCTCACCAAGGCCAAGCAGGCCGGCGCCACCATGATCTTTGCGCCGATCTACTACACGCCGGCGTCCGTCCTGCTCAAGAACGCCAAGGACATGGGCTACGACGTCAAGATGATGGGCTGCGACGGCATGGACGGCATCCTGGGCGTTGAGGGCTTCGACACCTCTCTTGCCGAGGGTCTGCTGCTCATGACCCCGTTCTCCGCCGACGACGAGAAGAACGCCGACTTCGTCAACGCTTACAAGGATAAGTATGGCGAGACTCCGGACCAGTTTGCCGCCGACGCTTACGACGGCGTGCACGCGGTGGCCGAGGCCCTCGAGGAGGCCGGTCTTGGTGTCGACGCCGACCCGACCGAGGTCGCCGAGAAGCTGCCCAAGGCTATGCTCAAGATTACCGTTGACGGTCTGACCGGCAAGCTCACCTGGAACGATAAGGGCCAGGTCCAGAAGGAGCCCACGGCATACGTCATCACCGACGGCAAGTACGTACAGGCCTAATAAGCCGCCTTACATAGAGCGGTTTTGATCCCAAGCAGGGGAGGTTTGGCCTTCCCTGCTTGCTTGGTATCTAGGGACAGTGTAACGTCCCTGTTTCATACATTAACTGGAAACCTATTCGAAAGGGGGATGTGGAACATGACGGTCTTTATCCAATACCTGGTCAACGGCCTGTCCATGGGCAGCGTCTACGCCATCATCGCGTTGGGCTACACCATGGTCTACGGTATCGCCAAGATGCTGAACTTCGCTCACGGCGACGTCATCATGGTCGGTGCCTATGTCTCGTTCTGTGCCACGTCGTATCTCGGCCTCCCGGGCTGGGCATCTGTAATTCTCTCTTGTGTGGTCTGTACCGTTCTCGGTGTTCTCATCGAGGGCCTGGCATACAAGCCGCTGCGTCAGGCGGGCCCGCTGGCCGTTCTGATCACGGCCATCGGCGTGTCCTACTTCCTGCAGAACGCCGCGCAGCTTCTGTGGGGCGCCACGCCCAAGAACTTCACTTCGCTCGTCACCCTCCCGGTGCCGGAGTTCTTGGCCAAGTTCAACGTGAGTGCCGTCTCGCTCGTCACCATCGTCGCCTGCCTGGTTATCATGGCCGGTCTGATGTTCTTTACAGGTAAGACCAAGATGGGCAAGGCCATGCGCGCCGTGTCCGAGGACAAGGCCGCCGCTCAGCTCATGGGCATCAACGTCAACCGCACCATCTCGATGACGTTTGCCATCGGCTCCGCCCTTGCCGCCATCGCCGGTGTGCTCCTGTGCTCCTACTCGCCGGTCCTGCAGCCCACCACGGGCGCCATGCCTGGCATCAAGGCCTTCGACGCCGCCGTCTTCGGCGGCATCGGCTCCATCCCCGGTGCCTTTGTCGGTGGCATTCTCATCGGCATCATCGAGGCGATGGCGCAGGCCTATATTTCCACGAGCCTTGCCAACTCCATCGTCTTTGGTGTTTTGATCATCGTCCTGCTCGTCAAGCCTGCCGGCCTCTTGGGCAAGTACGTCCCCGAGAAGGTGTAGGTGAGCGTTATGAAGTTTCTTAAAGACAAGCAGACGCGTCACGACTTTGTTACGTACGCCATGTGCCTTGTGGCGTTCGCCATCGTGTTCTTTATGCAGTCCAACCATATGATTCCGCGCATGATCGCCGGTCAGCTGGTTCCCATCACGGCCTATATCGTCATGGCCATCTCCCTTAACCTCGTCGTCGGCATCGCGGGCGACTTGTCGCTGGGCCACGCGGGCTTTATGAGCGTCGGCGCCTATACGGGCATCGTTACCGCGGTCGCCCTCGAGAGCGCCGTTCCCTCCGATCCGGTGCGCCTTATCATCAGTATCGTGGTCGGCGCCATCGCTGCCGCCATCCTGGGCTTCTTGATCGGCATCCCGGTCCTGCGCCTGAGCGGCGACTATCTGGCCATCGTGACCCTGGCTTTTGGCGAGATCATCAAAGAGATCGTCACCTGCCTTATCGTGGGCGTCGACTCCCGCGGCCTGCATGTGATCTTTAACATCACGGGTAACTCCACGATCGATGACCTGCACCTGCTCGAGGACGGCACCGCCATCATCAAGGGCGCGCAGGGCGCATCGGGCGTGTCGACCTATTCGACCTTCCTTGCCGGCGCCATCCTGGTCATGGTCGCGCTCGTGATTGTACTCAACCTGGTCCGCAGCCGTACCGGCCGTGCCATTATGGCCGTGCGCGACAACAAGATCGCTGCCGAGTCCGTGGGTATCTCCGTCACCCAGTACCGCATGATCGCCTTCGTGGTTTCCGCCGCTCTCGCCGGTGCTGCCGGAGCCCTCTTCGGCGGTAACTTCTCGCAGCTCTCCGCCACTAAGTTCGACTTCAACACGTCCATCCTCATCCTGGTGTTCGTGGTCCTGGGCGGTCTGGGCAATATGCGCGGCTCCGTCATCGCGGCGGCGTTGCTCACGGTGCTTCCCGAGCTGCTCCGTCAGTTCTCGGACTACCGCATGCTCATCTACGCCATCGTGCTGATCCTGGTCATGATCTTTACCAACAACCCGCAGCTCAAGGCGTTCTTCGCACGCATTAAGGATCGCTTTGCTCCCAAGAAGGAGGTGGCAGCCGATGCCCAGTAAGTTTGAGTTCAACAAGGGCAAGATGGTCCCGTATCCTTCTGGCGCCATTGTCCCCGACCGCGACCTGGGCCAGCGACCGGCGCTCGAGTGCATCCACCTGGGCATTGAGTTTGGCGGCCTCAAGGCGGTCGACGACTTTAGCCTAACCATCGGCAAGACCGAGATCGCCGGTCTCATCGGCCCCAACGGTGCCGGCAAGACCACGGTCTTCAACCTGCTCACCAAGGTGTACCAGCCCACGCATGGCACCATCCTGCTTGACGGCGAGGACACCTCGGGCAAGTCGGTCTATCAGGTCAACCGCATGGGTATTGCCCGTACATTCCAGAACATTCGCCTGTTCAACACCATGACGGTGGAGGATAACGTCAAGGTCGGTCTGCACAATCAGGAGCGCTACTCCGGCTTTGAGGGCGTGCTGCGCCTGCCGACGTATTGGAAGCACGAGAAGGCCGCCCACGAGCGCGCCATGGAGCTGCTGTCCATTTTTGACATGGAGCACCTGGCAAATGAACAGGCCGGCTCGCTGCCTTACGGCGCTCAGCGTCGTCTGGAGATCGTCCGCGCGCTTGCCACCAACCCCAAGCTGCTGTTGCTCGACGAGCCTGCCGCCGGCATGAACCCGTCCGAGACCGCGGAGCTCATGGAGAACATTGTCAAGATCCGCGACACCTTCGGCATCGCCATCATGCTTATCGAGCATGATATGTCGCTCGTTATGAACATCTGCGAGGGCATCTGCGTGCTTAACTTTGGCAAGGTTATCGCCAAGGGTACGGCCGAGGAGATTCAGAACAACGATGCCGTTATCGAGGCATATCTGGGCAAGCAGGATAAGGGGGAGAACTAAATGGCAGAGCCGATGCTTTCCGTCTACAACATCAACGTCTGGTACGGCGCCATCCACGCCATCAAGGACATCTCCTTTAACGTTAACGAGGGCGAGATCGTGGCTCTGATCGGCGCGAACGGCGCTGGCAAGTCCACAACGCTCAAGACCGTCTCGGGCCTGCTGCGCTCCAAGACCGGCTCCATCAAGTTCATGGGCGAGGACATTACCCATACGCCCGCTGATAAGCTGGTTGGTAAGGGACTGGCTCAGGTTCCCGAGGGACGTCGCGCCTTTTTGCAGATGACGGTTGAGGAGAACCTGGAGATGGGCGCCTATACGCAGCCCAAGTCCACGGTGGCTCCGGGCCTTGAGCGCGTCTACGAGCAGTTCCCGCGCCTGAAGGAGCGCCGTCGCCAGGTCGCCGGCACCCTTTCAGGCGGCGAGCAGCAGATGCTCGTTATGGGCCGCGCCCTTATGAGTAACCCCAAGCTGCTCATGCTCGACGAGCCTTCCATGGGCCTGGCGCCGATTCTGATTGAGCAGATCTTCCAGATTGTCGAGGATCT
The DNA here is from genome assembly GCA_048330275.1 of Collinsella sp. Classification (GTDB taxonomy): domain Bacteria; phylum Actinomycetota; class Coriobacteriia; order Coriobacteriales; family Coriobacteriaceae; genus Collinsella. Next base: position 16,348 of record DBFEIO010000017.1, on the reverse strand, counting down.
GCATAAGGCCGGCACCACGGTGCTTCTGGTCGAGCAAAACGCACAGATGGCTCTTTCCATCGCCACACGCGGCTACGTGCTCGAGACCGGCAAGATTACCATGACCGGCACCGGCCAAGAGCTCCTGCACGACGACAACGTCCGCAAGGCTTACCTGGGCGGCTAGGGACTTCCGCCGTTCTGCCGAACGGCGGACCGGCCGACGCTGCGCGGGCGCCCTGATCGACGTGCCGAAGCTCCTCACCCTTGGGGCTATGCCGCGGTACGAGGCCAGGTGGTCATGGTCCGGGAACCTCGCGATGTCGAATGACACCGCGAGGTTCGCCGCCGTCCTCGGCGGCCTCGACCCCCGAGTGGGCGATCCCCACGCGCTAACGCCTGCAAACAAGGGGATTGCCAAGACGCCGCCGGGCACCTCCGTCATAGACGTGGAAGTGCGGCCGCGCTGAAGCACTGCGCGGTGTCTGCTCGCTTATGTGCGCATCACGAAGGAAGACCAGATCGGTGAGCGGGATTGGCCCGAAGTCGAGAGATTCCCATCAGCCTCTCGTCGGTCGATGACCGGTTCACCACGCAGGAAGAGCGTGACGGAAGGTCTCGCAAAAAGGCTCCGAGCGCGGCGTGCTCATGCCCGTCGTGGTGCGCCCGAAGGGGGGGGGACGGCTGCTACGAGCTCGATCATTTGCGAGGAGAAGACGAACCAGTCGTTGCAGATCCAATATGGATCTCGCCGACCTCGGCAAGCTGCTCGATGAGTGGAAGCCCTGTCGGGTCGTCTATTTCAACACCACCCAGAATGATGGTGTCATCGCGCAGGTCGATCTGCGTGTTGAGCACAGCGAGGTTAAAGCCGGAGGCCACAAATCCGATAGCAGCCAGGACGAGCCCCGTGGCAACAAGCCCACCCGCTACGGCAAGGTAAATCCTTTTTACGCTGGACATGTTTGCACTCCTTCCTATGCCGTGAGCGGCGCCGCTTCGGCGCCCATGCGGCTCTTATTGCCTCGATCTTTCCAGAAGGGCGAAACGGCTTTCTTCGCCCAAAGGGCAGAGAGGCGCGCGATCTGCTTGGACGCCGTCCAGGCGCCGGCTCCCGTGAGGAGCGCCACACCGATGGAAGCGAATCCCATTCCCATCGAGGCCAAAACGTACGGAACATGCCCGATAATGATGCCGTCCACGGCGAACAGGAGCCCTACCAGGCCCGCGCCCCCGAATGCCGCGGCCACGATCCACACGCAGAGCGCAAGAACCCAAATACAGATGTAGACTGCAGCGGCAACGGCGACGAACGCGAGCAGCAGCGGAATCCATACCGGAGAGCCCACGATGGCGAGCGCCCATAGAAGTGCCGTGCTCTTGCGCTTGGTCCTCGCGATCGCGCGCGGCACGGCGGGCAGTTCGTCGAGCGTTGCCTCGGCGACCTCACCGGGCGTGCCCATGGCGGCCACAGCCTCGGCCTCCGTCATGCCGTCCTCCATACGGTCGGCGATGGCCTCCGCGTAGAACTCCTGCGTTTCCTTTACCTGATCTGCCGGCAGGCAGGCCAGAAGCTCGCCCAGCCGGTTCAAGAACTCATCGCGCGTCATGGTGCGCCCCCTCCACGTAACGGTAGATCTCCTGCACGGATGGCCATTCGGCGAGGAACTCGGCGATACGCTCGCGCCCGGCGTCCGTGATGCGGTAGTACCTCCGCAGCCGCCCGTTGTGCTCGGCGGAGCGCGCGGTGATGCAGCCCGCCTTCTCCAGGCGCTTGAGCAACGGATAGAGCGTGGATTCCGTGAGCCCCATACTCGCGGGCACGTCCTTCACGATCTGATAGCCGTAGGATTCCTCGCCCGAGACGGCCGCGAGCACGCAGGCCTCGAGGAAGCCGCGCTTCATCTGTGCCTCCATCCGCACACCTCCTTTCGTAGTATACTGTGTAACACCTACTATATGACACATAGTATATGATGTCAACAGTTGTCGTATAGGGAGTCCGGTCTGTCTGTCCCCTGCGGGTACTCATTGGGGACGTACTTAAATGAGTACCCATCGCTCAAGGTGGCACCTGGGGACGTTCCTTATGTGCCGGCACTTTGGGACACTCCTTGTCAAGGTTTTGTTCCATCGTGCGGGTTGCTATTTAACGTGCGACAATGCCGTGTGGAAATCGAAATGTCTCCCGGGGGCTATCTATGCTATATGAATTTTGCGCCGAGAACTTTGAGCGGGTACCGGTGGCCATCAAGGCCGGTGCGGGTCGCATTGAGCTGTGCGACAACTTGGCCGTTGGCGGCACCACGCCTTCCGCCGGCGTTATTAGCGCTACAGTCAGCTACGCTCACGAGCATGACGCGCGAGTGATGTGCATGGTTCGCCCGCGTGGCGGTGACTTTCACTACAACCAGGACGAGCTGCGCATGATGGAGATGGACTTGGGTCTTGCCGTGAGCGCCGGCGTTGACGGCCTGGTCTTTGGCTGCTGCAAGCCCTGTGCCGGCGGCTGGGCGCTCGACGAGCTCACCCTCGGCGCCCTCGTGATGGCTACGGGCTGCGCGACCGAGGAGTGCAAGCGCGGGGCCATCGATATCACCTTCCACATGGCCTTTGACCAGCTCTCGCCCGAGGCTCAGCTGGACGCCATTGATACGCTCGCCGACTGCGGCGTTACGCGCATTCTGACGCACGGTGGTGCTGCCGGTGCGCCGATCGAGGACAACTTCGAAAACCTGGCCCGCTTGATCGAGTATGCGGGCGACCGCTTGACCATCCTTCCCGGAGGCGGCATCACTACGGCAAATCGCGACGCGGTCGCGGCGGCGCTAGGTGTCTCCGAGCTCCATGGCACCAAGATCGTGCCGCTGGAGGCGTAACCCATGGCGCTGGTATTTGACGTTCAGCAGGCGAACGGTAAGCCCGACGACAACCGGCGCCCTGGCACCGCGTGTCCCTTTTGCGATACCGAGGAACTTGCCGATATCATCCGGCGCGATGGTGGCTGCATCTGGCTCGAGAATAAGTTCAAGACCCTGCGCGCCACCCGTCAAACCGTGCTGATCGAGTCGGCCGATCACGATGCCGACCTGGTGATCTATGAGCCGGATGAACTCCACCATGTGATGCGGTTTGCCCTGGGTTGCTGGCAGCAGATGATCGATTCACAGCAGTATCGCAGCGTTCTCATGTACAAGAACAAGGGTCCGCTCTCGGGCGGTAGTCTCGTTCATCCGCACATGCAGATTGTGGGTTTGGAGCAGGAAGACGGCTACACTTCGCTGACTTCTGCCAATTTCGAAGGCATCAATGTCTGGCAACAGGGGAGAATCTTGGTCAATATCTCAACCGAACCGATCATGGGGTTCTTTGAGATCAACGTTTCAGCCCCGCAGGGAATCGCCGCCAGCGATGACGCACGAGACCAAGCCGAGGCGGATCTCTTTGCCGATGCGATCCAGGTAGCTCTGCGCTATATCCTAAACGAGCACCACGGTGGTCGCGCAGAGTCGTACAACTTGTTCTTCTATCACCTGGGCGGTCGGACCATTGCCAAGGCGCTGCCGCGTTGGGTGGTTTCGCCCTACTTTGTCGGCTATCGTTTGGCCCAAGTCAATGCCGAGACGACGCTCGATATCGATGCTGAGCGTCTGCGTGCGCATCTGGAAACGCTCGTATAGCAAGACTAACACCCGCGTAATGCGGACAGCCTAGCGCGCCATGGCGTCGCGGCCAGCCTCGACCCGCTTGCGCTGGGCGGCGCGCTCCTCGCAGGTTAGGCACTCAAAGAGATGCCCGATAATCGAGGCCAGCACCTGCTGAAACAGCGTGCCGCACATGACGGGGAACACGACCTCGCCCGGAAAGTACTGCGTGGCGATGACGGCACCCGAAGAGATGTTGCGCATGCCGCAGGTAAAGCACATGGTAGTCGTCTCGCTATATGGCAGATGCAGCGCACGTGCGACCAGAAAACCGACGACAAAGCCGCTGATGGCGAAGACCAAAATAAAGAGGGCGACTTCCAGGCGCACCGCGTTTATGTGCAGCACGTACTCGCTCATAGCGGTGGAGTTGGACGCGATGACGCCCATCATCATGAACTTGCAGGCGGGCGAGAGCACGGGAGAGAGTTTCTCGTGGCCCCAGCCGCGCGTGAGTTCATTGATGGCAATACCGAGCACAGCGGGGATGGCGATCATAAAGGCCATGTTCTGCATCATGCTCGGCACGTCGATCGAGACGGTGGCGCCCAGCAGGAGCTTGAGCGTAAGCGGAATCGTCACAGGTGAGATGACCGAGGACGTCAGGATGATGGTGAGCGCGAGCGGGCCGTTGCCGCCGAACATGCTGATCCACATAAAAGCGGTGACGGCCACGGGCACGCTGTATTCGAGCACAATGCCGCAGACAAGGTTGGGGTTGGAGCCAAAGAAGAGTGACCCCATGGCATACGCCGCGATGGGAATAAGCACCGCCGAGACGAGCAGCGCCAAGACTAGGTGCAACGGACGGCGGAACACCTCGGTTACCTGGTGAAAGGTGTTGCTGAGCGCACCCTGAAACGTCATAAAGGCAAACAAGGTGGGAACGATGGGCTTGAGTACGCCAATCTGTTGGGGAAAGAGCACGCCGAGTGCCACGCAAATCGGAACGATGACCTGCATGTGCCCCGCGAGAAACTTGCCCAGTCCAACCCATTGCTTCATATGCGCTTGTGACTCCCTTTGCCCGTGAACCCGTTTTGAATGGATATGCTAGACGCTCGCATGCGTCCGTGCGTCAGAAACGCTCGAATATTTCGAGGGTATTACCGGCATCGTTTACCGAAACCGCGGCGTGCTGCGGCGATTTGCGTCTGCTCTGCACGGTATAATAAATCCGTTCAACAGATCTGCCTGCCGAAGCGGGCATACACAGAGGACTCATCGCTATGAACCGTGAGAGGTATCGCGGCGACCTGCCCCTATCGGGGGTGGGCGCCTATGTCATCGCTTAAGACGACGCATCGCTGGGCGGTCGCTCAGCAAAACCCCGAGCTCGAAAAGGAGCTTTCGGCTGGCCTGGGCATTCCCGGGCTGGTGGCGCGTATTATGGTCGCGCACGGCATTACATCCATCGAAGAAGGTCAGCTGTTTTTGACGCCTTCGCTCGATCGCGACTGGGCCGACCCACTCATTATCCCGGGCATGTCGGTCGTTGCCGACCGCGTCGAGCGTGCTATTTGCAACCACGAGCACATTGCGGTCTTTGGCGATTTTGACGTTGACGGTATTACGTCGACCTGCCTGTTGACCGAGGCACTGCGCACGTTTGGCGCCGATGTCACGCCGTTTATTCCGCATCGCTTTGACGAGGGCTACGGTCTTTCGCGCGCGGCGCTCGACCGCGTTAACGAGCTCGCTCGCCCTCAGCTGATCGTGACCGTCGATAACGGTATTGCCGCCAAGGAAGAAGTCTCCTATCTGGAGAGCCTGGGGATCGATTTGGTGGTCACGGACCATCACGAGCCCTCCGACCAGGTGCCGCAGGGCGTGCCCCTGACCGACCCCAAGCTCGAGGACGAGGGCCCCTCGCGCGAGCTTGCCGGTGCCGGCGTGGCACTCAAGCTGGTGCAGGTCCTGGGCGAGCGTTTGGGCAAGCCGTCGTATTGGCGTTCGCTGATCGAGGTCGCGGCGCTGGGCACCGTGTCCGACATGATGCCGCTCACGCCCGAGAATCGCGCACTGGTCGCCGAGGGCATCCAGCAGATGCGCGTGACGGCCCGTCCCGGCTATATCGCGCTTGCCGCACTTGCCAAGGCCGACCTTTCTACCATTACGGCCGACGGCCTGTCGTTTTCGCTCATCCCTCGTCTGAATGCTGCCGGCCGCATGGCTGATCCCAAGCTGGCGCTCGACCTGCTGCTTGCCCGTGATCCTATCGAAGCAAGTGCACTGGCAGCCGAGCTCGAGGAAATCAATCGCCAACGCCGTGAGATCGAGGCGGAGCTCACGCGCGATGCCATGGCGAAGGTCGAGGAGACTTATGACGGCGGGCGCGCAATCGTCGTGGGCGGCGAGGGCTGGCACGAGGGCGTCAAAGGCATCGTGGCGAGCCGCTTGACCAATCGCTATCACGTGCCGGCGCTGCTGTTCTCGATCGAGGACGGTATCGCGCGCGGCTCTGGTCGCTCGGTGGGCAAAGTTAACCTGTTTGACGCCGTCGAGCGTTGTTCCGACCTGCTGATTCGTCGCGGCGGACATGCCGGTGCGGTGGGTGTGACCATCGAGGCATCCAAGCTCGATGAGTTCCGCCGCCGCCTTTCCGCCGTGCTATCGGAGCTTCCCGCCGAGGACTTTGAAGACACCGACGAGGTCGCCGCCACCGTCGACCTTTCCGAGCTGAATATCGAGACCATCGAGCAGATCTCCCGTCTTGAGCCGTTTGGCCAGGGCAACAAGGTGCCGCTGCTGGCTGCCGAGGGCGTGACGATGTGCGACCGCGCCGTGGTGGGCAAAACCGGCGAGCACATGCGCTTTGTGGCGACCGATGGCGCCGCGAGTGTGCCGGCCATTATGTTCCGCGTGCCGCAAATCGATAAGCTCATCAACTGCGATAGCGCTGTCGACTTGGTGTTCGAGGCCGTTGCCGAGCATTGGCAGGGGCGTGTGAAGCCCAAGCTCATGATCAAGGATGTCTTGGTCCGCGATACCACGCTGCCCAGCGTCGACGATCCGGCATGCGAGCTTCGTCGTGGCGTGCAGCCGGCGGATTCCGGCCTGCGCCTGGAGTCGCGTAAGCGCGAGACGCTCGCCCAGCTTTCCTATACCGAGCTCACGCGCTCGCTTATCCATAGCTTTATCGGATCGAACCAGCCGCACCGCGCGCAGGTTGAGGCGCTCGATGCCTTGGCCGACCACCAGAGCGTCTTGGCCGTTATGGGAACGGGCCGCGGCAAGTCTCTCATCTTCCATGTACATGCTGCGCGCGAGGCTGTCCTTCGCGGACGTGCGAGCATCTTTGTCTATCCGCTGCGTGCGCTTGTTGCCGACCAGGCCTATCACCTCTCGTCGACGATGGCAGCGCTTGGCATTGGCGTTGGCGTGCTGACCGGCGAGACCGTGGAGGCCGCACGCGATGATGTGTTCGCCGGCCTAGCTTCGGGCCGCACCGGTATCGTGCTCACGACGCCCGAGTTCCTATCTATCCACCGTGACCGCTTCGCGCGTTCGGGCCGCATCGGCTTTGTCGTTATCGATGAGGCGCACCACGCCGGCCTTGCCAAGGGCGGCGACCGCAGCGCCTATCTCGACATGCCCGATATCCTCAAAGCCCTGGGCGACCCGGTTGTTATGGCTGCGACGGCCACCGCGACGGCTCCGGTCGTGGCCGAGCTTGCCCGCATGCTGCCGATTACTCGCACGGTGGTCGACGAGACGGTGCGCGAGAACCTGCAGCTCGAGGACGACCGCGACCTTGCGAGCCGCGAGAACCGTTTGGTGTCGATCGTGGCGACGGGGGAGAAGACCGTCATTTACGTCAATTCGCGCGACCAGTCCGTGGCGCTCGCCAAGACGTTGCGCAAGCGTGTGCCCGATTGCGCAACCCATATCGCGTTCTATAACGCGGGGCTTGCGCGCTCCGATCGCCGCCGCGTGGAGGAAGCATTCCGAGACGGAAGCCTCAGCTGCATCGTCTCGACCTCTGCCTTTGGCGAGGGTGTCAATCTGCCCGATATCCGCCATGTCGTGCTGTACCACATGCCGTTTGGCGCCATTGAGTTCAACCAGATGAGCGGGCGTGCCGGTCGTGACGGACAGCCCGCCGTGATCCACCTGCTCTATTCGTCGCGCGACGCCCGCATCAACGAGCGCCTGCTCGACTGCTACGCACCCGAGCGCGACGAACTCGTCACACTCTATCGTGCGTTGCAGACCATGTGGCGCTCCAACCGCGGTAAGACCGGGGATGATTCATTCTGCGCAAGCGATATCGACATCGCGCAGATGTGCCTTGCCATCGATGCTCGCACGCCGGTCGACGAGCGCTCGGTGGAAAGTGGCCTGGGAATCTTCGAAGAGCTTGGTTTCTGTCGCGTTTCGGGGTTTGACGACACCCGTCGCATCGCGATGGCCGAAAACCCCGGCCGTGTGCAATTGAGCAGGTCAATTCGCTATTTGGAGGGATTGCGCTCGCGCATGGAGTTCTCGGCTTTCCGGAGTTGGGCGCTCGATTCGTGCGCTTCTGATATGCTAGCCAAAGTTAACCGCCCGATCGTACCGCGGGCCTAGGGGAAGGGGACCTCGATGGATGCCGCAGCCCGTACCGCCCATGATTCCACCCTCCAGCCGTTCTCGGAGATGGAGCACTATAAGCATGCCGATGAGCTGCCGCCCGAGATTATGGCGGACAGCTACGACAAACTGGAGCGCCTGTGCCTCAAATATATGAATGAGGACGACTTTTCTAAGGTGGAGCAGGCCTATTGCTTTGCTGCCGAGAAGCACTGCAACCAAAAGCGCCGCTCGGGTGAGATGTACATCAACCATCCCGTCGAGGTGGCCATCATTTTGGCCGATCTCAAGATGGACTGCGATGTAGTGTGCGCCGCGCTGCTGCACGATACCGTCGAGGATACCGAGACCTCGCTTGCCGATGTTTCCGGCCTGTTTGGCGATACGGTGGCCGAGCTCATCGATGGCGTGACCAAGCTCACCAACATCGAAGTCGACAGTATGGACGAGAAACAGGCGCTCACGCTGCGAAAGATGTTCCTCGCCATGTCCAAGGACATCCGCGTCATCATCGTTAAGCTTGCCGACCGTCTGCACAACATGCGCACCCTTGCAGCCCTGCGTGAGGACCGTCGCCTGTTTAAGGCTCGCGAGACCATGGACGTGTATGCGCCCCTGGCCGACCGTCTGGGCATGAGCTCCATTAAATGGGAGCTCGAGGACCTGTCCTTCTTCTACCTGGAGCCCGATGCCTACCAGCGCATCGCACGCATGGTGGCGGAGTCGCGCGAGGTCCGTGAGCGCTATCTGGCCGAGACCATCAAGACGCTCACCGACGAGCTCAACCGCATTGGCCTGGAAGACTTCCAGATCAACGGCCGTTCCAAGCACTATTGGTCCATCTACCAAAAGATGAAGCGCAAGGGCAAGGAATTCTCCGAGATCTACGACCTGGTGGCACTGCGCGTCATCACGCATTCGGTGCGCGATTGCTACTCCACGCTCGGCGCGGTGCACACGCTGTGGCACCCCATGCCCGGCCGCTTTAAAGACTATATCGCCATGCCCAAGGTCAATAACTACCAGTCGCTCCACACGACGGTCATCGGCCCCACGGCTCGCCCGCTCGAGATTCAGATTCGAACCTATGAGATGCATGAGCAGGCCGAGTACGGCATTGCCGCCCACTGGCTCTATAAGAAGTCGGGCGGATCGTCTGCTTCCAAGACCAATGACGCTCAACGTTTGGACGACCAGATCAACTGGCTCAAGCATTCGCTCGATTGGGCGGCTTCCGACGAGATCACCGATGCCAAGGAATACCTGCATTCGCTGAAGGTCGACCTCTTCGATCAGGAGATCTTTGTCTTTACGCCCAAGGGCGAGGTCATGGCGCTTCGTGCCGGCTCCACGCCGCTCGACTTTGCCTACGCCGTTCACACCGAGGTGGGAAACCATTGCGTCGGCGCCAAAATCAACGGTGCGGTGGCTCCGCTCACGCACGAGATTAAGACGGGTGACCGTGTCGAGATTCTGACTAACAAGAGTTCCAAGCCGTCGCGTGATTGGCTCAAGATCGTTAAGACACCTTCCGCCAAGTCAAAGATCCGCCGCTATTTTGCCGCTGCGACCAAGGACGACGACGCTGCTGCTGGTCGCGATATGCTGGCTAAGGACCTGCGTAAGCGTGGCTATGGCATTTCTACGCCGCGTTCGACGCGTGCGCTCAACGCCGTGGCGGAGCAGTTTAACTTCAAGCAGCTCGAGGACCTGTTTGCCGCCGTCGGCGCCGGCAAGGTTGCCCCGCGCGCTGTGGGCAATAAGGTCGAGCAAATCTTGGACCCCAAGCCCGAGGAACAGCTCACCAAGGCCGAGGCTATCGCCGAGGTCGTGAAGCAGCCTGCTCGCGGCTCCAACCGCAAGCCGCAAAAGCGCGGCAAGAGCGCCAGTAACGGCATTATCGTCAAGGGCGAGAGCAACAGCGGCCTACTGGTCCGTCTGGCTCATTGCTGCAACCCCGTGACGGGCGACGACATCGTCGGCTTCATCACGCGCGGTCGTGGCGTTTCGGTGCATCGCGCCAACTGTCCCAACGTCAAGGGTCTTATGGAGCATCCCGAGCGCATGATCGAAGTGGAGTGGGACGGCGCTGCCGACACCCTCTTCCAGGTCGAGATCGTGGTCGAGTGCCTGGACCGCATGGGCCTGCTCAAGGATGTCACCATTGCCATTGGCGATGCGGGCGGCAATATCCTTTCTGCCGCCACGTCGACCAACCGCGAGGGTATTGCAACCCTGCGCTTTATGGTCGAGATCTCGGACGCGAGTGGTCTGGATCCGCTGCTGGCCTCTATCAGCAGCGTTGACTCGGTCTACGACGCGCGCCGCCTGATGCCCGGTGAGGGTGGAGCCCAGCTTAAGCGCCGCGTTTAGTCGCGACGAACGTGTCACATTATCGATATTCGCTACACTCGAGGCATCGTTTGATGCCTCGAGTTCTATAGAGAGGAGAGGGACATGAGTGCTGTGTCCTTGGATTTAACTCCCAAGGGATCGGTCGAGATCGAGACGCTCGTAAACGGTCCCATTCAGACCAATAGCTATGCTGTTATTTCGGACAATGAGTGCGTGATTATCGATCCCGCATGGGAAGGCGAACGCCTGGTGGAGCATATTCGAGCCGAGCATCCCGGCGTACGCGTGTTTGGCGCCGTATGCACTCATGGCCATGCCGATCATGTTGGTGGTGTTGCAGGCGTGCGAACCACCGTTGGCGAGGGCTGCCAGTATGAGCTGTGTGCTAAGGATGTGGCGGTGCCGCATGCGAACATCGAGGAACAGCGAGCTATGTGGGGCATTGAGACGCCTGACCCCGGGGAGCCGACGCACCTGCTCGCCGAGGGAGATGCTATCAAGGTGGGCGATATCTACCTGCAGGTGATCGAGACGCCAGGGCATACGCCGGGCGGGATCGTCTTGTTTGCTGCCACCGAGCAGGGGAACATTGCCTTTGTGGGCGACACCCTGTTTCCGGGTGGGCACGGCCGCACCGATCTTTCTGGAGGAGACGAGGCGGCGATTCTGCGCTCGCTCTCCAAGCTCGCCCGGCTTCTCCCGCCCGATACCGTTTGCCTAACCGGTCATGGCGATTCGACCACCATGGCACGCGAGCTCATGCAGAACCCTTTCATGCGGATGTAGCTTAATAGTCGGCTTTTGAAGCACGAGAAGCGTCCAAACGTCAAGCTATTTTTCCCCAACGGGTCAATTCCGTAGGGCAAACGGTCAAAAAAGTCTGTTTGGACGATATTCGTGAACAAACGAACGTTTATGCTCGGGTGCGCCGTGGTAAAATCTCAGGCGTTATCGGAGCAACCTTACAGGAGGTTTCTTTTATGCTCGTCAACGCAGCAGACATGCTCAAGAAGGCCGAGGCCGGCAAGTACGGTCTTGGTGCCTTCAACACCAACAACCTCGAGTGGACCCTGGCTATTCTCCAGGCCGCCGAGGAGGCCAAGTCTCCGCTGATCCTTCAGTGCACCGCTGGTGCCGCTAAGTGGATGGGCGGTTTCAAGGTCTGCGCCGACATGGTCAAGGCTGCCGTCGAGGCCACGGGCGTTACCGTTCCCGTCGCCCTTCACCTCGATCACGGTTCTTACGAGGACTGCTTCAAGTGCATCGAGGCCGGCTTCACGTCCATCATGTATGACGGCTCTCACGAGGAGACCTTCCAGCTTAACCTCGACCGCACCAAGGAGCTCGTTGAGCTTGCCCACTCCAAGGGCATGTCCATCGAGGCCGAGGTCGGCGGCATCGGCGGCACCGAGGACGGCGTGACCTCCAGCGGCGAGCTCGCTGATCCTGCTGAGTGCAAGCAGATCGCTGACCTGGGTGTCGACTTCCTCGCCTGCGGCATCGGCAACATCCACGGCGTGTACCCCGCCGACTGGGCTGGTCTTTCCTTCGAGCGTCTGGGCGAGATTAAGACCCAGACCGGTGACCTGCCCCTCGTTCTGCACGGTGGCACCGGCATCCCCGAGGATCAGATCAAGAAGGCCATCTCCCTGGGCATCTCCAAGATCAACGTCAACACCGACCTGCAGCTCGTCTTCGCCAAGGGCGTCCGCGAGTACATCGAGGCTGGCAAGGATCAGCAGGGCAAGGGCTTTGACCCCCGCAAGCTCCTCAAGCCTGGTCGCGACAACATCGTTGCCCGCACCAAGGAGCTCATGGAGGAGTTTGGCTCCGTCAACAAGGCGTAAGCGTCGCTAAACTTCCCGCCGGAAGCCCCGTCCCCCTACACTGTTTCCTTTGCGCTCACCTGGCTTTGCCAGAAGTCGCGCCAAGAAAACAGCTCCGGGGGACGGGGCTTCCTTCGTTTAACGCCGCAGGGTTACGAGGCTGAATTATTTATTTGACTACCGTTCAGCGGTGTTGATGGCTCCCTTGTTGGGGCTTTCTTTTTATCTCGCTACAATGGGCTTCAAGCGTTCTAGTGACTTGGAGTTTTGGTATGGCTGTTATTAATGTGCTGCCTTCGGATGGGAAGGTTATTGACGAGGGTCCAGTTGGTTGCTCTGCTGATGTTTGCTGTGATGACTTTCGTCATCTCGATGTTGGACTGCCGCCCGAGATTCTTCGTCTTATGGATGCCGGGTATTTGACGCAGGCTGTTGCTGCCTGCGATCGCCTTTTGGAGCAGAACCCCGAGCCTTCGCTGGCTGCTTGTGTTCGTGCCGAGCGGTATCGCATGCTCGAGACGCCGCTTCATTTTTCGGTGTCGCGCGACCAGGCTATTGCGATGATTCGCGAGGAGTGGCCAGAGTTTACCGAAGAGCAGTTTGATGACCTGATTAATCGTAAGCGTATTGACTGGCGCTTTATCGATGGCGAACTGTTCGTTCTCGACAACTTCCTCGATTCGCTTCGCGTATATCCCAAAGAGGTTCCCGGCATGCGGCCCGATTCTACGGACGGAATAGCACTGCGCAACGAGATGCTCAAGGAGATGGAGTCACAAAACGGATTGGCTCGCGTCATTACGCTTAAAGCGTCCGTGTCTGTCCCCGGCGCTCTGGAAGGGGAGACCGTTCGCGCGTGGCTACCCGTTGCCGCCGCCTGTCGTCAACAGTCTCATATCGAGGTTCTCGATATGACGCCGGAGGGTGCTGTTGCCCCCGCGAATGCTTCGGCGCGTACCGCCTCGTGGTCTTCTTCGAGTGAGCGCTCATTCTCGGTGACCTATCGCTATCAAATTGATGCCGCTTATCGTGATGTCTATGGGGGTGCGCTTCCGGTGCATCCTTGCATGGACGCGCCACTGCCCGTGGACACCTCCGAGGACCGTCCGCACATTGCATTCACGCCGTATCTACAGCAGCTGACAGCCCGTGTCATTGACGGGCTCGAGGATCCGCTCGATCGCGCCCGTGCTATCTATGATTACCTGACGCAGTACATCGACTATCGCTATCAGCCGCCGTACTTGCTTTTGGCATCTATTGCCGATGACTGCGCGCATTCGCTCCGCGGCGATTGCGGCGTTATGGCGCTCACGTTTATCACCATGTGCCGTATCGCGGGCGTGCCTGCCCGTTGGCAGAGCGGCCTGTATGTTGCGCCCGATTCGGTGGGGTCGCACGACTGGGCAGAGTTCTATACGCCGCAGACCGGATGGCTCAACGCCGACGTGTCATTTGGATCTTCTGCTCGCAGGATGGGGGAGGAGTGGCGCCGCCGTCACTACTTTGGCAATCTCGACCCGTGGCGTATGGTGGCCAACAATCGATTCCAGGCAGAGTTTGAGCCCTCTTTCGACGGCATGCGCGAGGACCCTTACGATAACCAGATGGGTGAGGCTTCGGTCGACGGTCGCGGATGCCGTCGGCGCGAGATGCTCCGCACGGTCGAACTCATCGAAATGCTCGAAGTTCCATTTTCGGACTAATCGGTAGAAAGCTGTGATAAACTAACTCACGCATTGCGTGCCCGAGTGGCGGAATTGGCAGACGCAGTGGACTCAAAATCCACCGTTGGCAACAACGTGCGAGTTCGAGTCTCGCCTCGGGCACCATACATGCAAGTGAGCGTTCAAGGGGGTTGCGGCCCCCTTTTTCGTGCCGAACTCGCGTGAGCGCGCGAAGCGTTAAGCAAACAGGCCTGTGGCCTGTTTGTAGCGGAGCGTGGCGAGGGCGCCACGCGCCCGAAGCCCGGGGCTTCGCGAAGCGAAGGCCCTTCGAGTCTCGCCTCGAGCACCATACATGCAAGCGAGCGTTCAAGGGGGTCAAGGTCCCTTTTTCGTGTACGTAATGTGATAACGCGCTGTACGTGTTATTATTCGCAAGGCGTTGTTCCCACAATGCCCTAAAGAGGAACCTGAGGGTTCCCACCTTTTGGCGCCAATGAGCAGCTGACTGGTCATACAACTTAGATTCCCTTCCTCAAATCGAGGAAGTCTATGTGTACGACCTGGTTGCTGAGAAGCGCCGGGTTATTTTTTTATGAATGGAGGTAGGGAAAATAGCTAAGTCTGATGACACCCGCATCAACGACGAGATCACTGCATCTTCGTGTCGTTTGATTGGCGTCGATGGCTCTCAGCTCGGCCTGTTCGCCATCCGCGATGCCCAGCGCGTCGCCGACGATCAGGGTCTCGACCTGGTCGAGATCGCTCCCAACGCGGAGCCGCCGGTCTGCAAGGTCATGGACTACGGTAAGTTCAAGTACCAGCAGGCCATGAAGGCCAAGGCTGCTCGTAAGAACCAGTCCAAGGTCGAGGTCAAGGAAATGAAGTTCCGACCCAAGATCGACGTTGGCGACTACGAGACCAAGAAGGGCCACGTTCTGCGTTTCCTCAAGAAGGGCGCACGCGTTAAGATCACCATCATGTTCCGCGGCCGTGAGATGGCTCACCCGGAGCAGGGCCTTAACGTTCTCGAGCGTCTCGCCGAGGATCTCAAGCCTTACGCTACGGTCGAGTCCAAGCCTAAGATGGAAGGCCGTAACATGCTTATGCTGCTCGCCCCGATTAAGGGCGCCTTCGATGAGGATAAAGCGGCAAGCGATAGCAAGTAACTAGTGTTCTGTAACCGATTAAGGAGTATTTCATGCCTAAGATGAAGTCCCACAGCGGCACCAAGAAGCGTTTCCGCAAGACTGGTACCGGCAAGCTTATGCGCGCCAAGGCTTTCAAGAGCCACATCCTGAGCAAGAAGTCCACCAAGCGTAAGCGTGGCTTCCGTCAGGAGACCGAGATCGCCGCTGCCGACCGCAAGGTCATCAAGTCGCGTCTCGCCTAAGTTCGCGTTCCCGTTTTTCGTTTTACCGTCTAGGAGTTGATAGAACATGGCACGTATTAAGCGCGCTGTTGCCGCCAAGAAGAAGCGCCGTACCGTTATGCACCGTGCGAAGGGTTACTACGGTGCCGCTTCGCGTACTTACAAGCATGCTAAAGAGCAGGTCCAGCACTCCCTGCAGTATCAGTATCGTGATCGCCGCAACAAGAAGCGCGAGATCCGTTCTCTCTGGATCACCCGTATCAACGCTGCTGCTCGCCTGAACGACATCTCTTACTCTCAGTTCATGCACGGCCTGAAGGTTGCCGGCATCGAGCTCGACCGCAAGGTCCTGGCTCAGATGGCTTACGAGGACATCGAGTCCTTCAACGAGCTGGCTACCATCGCCAAGAAGGCTCTCGAGGCCTAATAGATTCTCTTGAATCGCTAGGGGAGTGTCGCGTTGTGCGCGGCGCTCCCTCTTTTTATCTGAAGCGCGGTTTACATTGCTAAAAGCGCGGGTAGATAGACACTTACAGGTGACCGATCTCTATATATTTCTAAACCAAAGGGTCATCATCTGATACGTGCGGAAGATCCGCACCAGTCTTTCTATTAGCTATAGAAAGCGATATGTTGTGTAGGACTTGTGAAGAGTGGAATTGACGTCCCACAAGGCTTCGCGGTCTGGCAATATATCTCCTTGCCGCGCGGCCCGGTCGGACCGGATGAGCCGCGCAGGCGTGCACCTTGAGAACCGGATACTGCGAGGATGGACACATTCAGTGTCGCATCCGGGCAGACATCGAACCATTTGAAATGGTCTAACTTGGATTTGTTTTTCGCAAGGCCGCCGAGAGGCGGCCCCGAGAAATTCCT
>DBFEIO010000016.1:0-14655 GCA_048330275.1 Collinsella sp. | reverse complement strand
ACCTCGACGACTTCGTGGTCCATTGGAACACGAGGAGGCGCCAGGTTAAACTGAAGGGACTGACCCCGGAGGAGTTCCGGAGACAGTCCCTTGCGGCGTAGTTTTTATTTAAGCCGTCCAAGTTTTGGGGTGCAGTTCAGTCTTGGCCGTGGCCTTTTTGACCGTCGTCGTAGCGCGCTTGCGCGTGGTGGTCTTGGCGGCCGGCTTAGCCTCGACAGCTTCCTCAGCCTTAGGCGCAGCGGGCGTCTCCTCGACTTTGGCGGCCGGCTTAGCGGCTGCCTTGGTCGTGGCGGCCTTCTTGGTCGTCGACTTCGTAGCCGTGGTCTTCTTGGCGGTCGTGGTCTTCTTGGCGGTCGTGGTCTTGGACGCGGTCGTCTTCTTGGCAGCGATCTTGGCCGGAGCCTTTGCCGCAGGCTTTGCCTCGGCGGCGGCCTCAGCCTTTACCTCGGGAGCAGCCTTGGCCTCGGCCTCGGCGGCTTTCTTGGCTGCGGCGGTGGTGCGCTTGCGCGTGGTCGCTGCCTTGGCGGTAGTTGCCTTGGCAGCGGTAGCCTTGGTTGCCGCTGCCTTGGTCGCAGTGGCCTTTTTAGTCGTCGTCTTACGCGTCGTGGTCTTCTTTGCCGTAGGCTTCGCAGCCGGCTTCTCCTCAGCCTTGGGCTCCTTAACAGCAGCGGGCGCCTCAACAACCGGCTCGGCCTTGGGCTCGGGCTCAGCAACAGCCTCAGGCTCGTCGACAACAGCCGCAGGCCTCTCAATCTCCGGGTGCATAAAGAAGTACAGGTCCAGATACTTGTCGGCCGAGCGCGTCCAGCTAAAGTCCTGGCTCATGGCCTGCGTGACCAGCTGGTTCCAAGCGTCGCGGTTATCCCAGAACAGGCGCGCCGCGCGGAATACGGCGTCGCCCATCTCGTCACCGTTAAAGTTACTAAACGAGAAGCCCGTGCCCTCGCCGGTAAACTCGTTATACGGGATCACCGTGTCCTTCAGACCGCCGGTCTCGCGAACAATCGGCAGGGTGCCGTAGCGCATGGCGATGATCTGCGACAGGCCGCAGGGCTCAAACTTCGAAGGCATCAGGAACATGTCGGCGGCGGCATACATACGCTGCGACAGCGCAGGATCGAACTCGATGCGCGCGGCCATGGTGCCGGGGTACTTGTCCTGGAAGTAGCGCAGGCCGTCCTCGTAGTCGCGGTCGCCGGTGCCCAGCACCGCCACCTGCACGCCGCCGGCCAAAATGCGGTCGAGCGCGTACATGACCAGGTCCATGCCCTTCTGGCGCGTCAGGCGCGTGACCATCACCATAAGCGGACGGTCGTCGCGAACCTCGAGCCCCAGCTCCTCCTGCAGCTTGGTCTTGCACACGGCCTTGCCGGAACGGTCATCAACCGTGTAGTTGGCGGCAATGCGCTTGTCGGTCGCCGGGTCAAAGCCCGCCACGTCAATGCCGTTCAAAATGCCCTGCAGCGCATAGGAGCGCTCGCGCAGCACACCGTCCAGGCCCTCGCCAAACTCGGGCGTCTGGATCTCGTTGGCATAGGTGGGGCTCACCGTGGTGATGGCATCGGCATAGCGCAGCGCGCCCAGCATGTAGTTGATGCTGCAGGCGTCGCAACGCAGCTGCGAGGCGGCCGCCGGAATATGCGCCACGCCCAGGATGTCCTCCATCACGGTGTCGCTGAACTGGCCCTGGAACGCCACGTTGTGGATCGAGAACACGGTCTTGACGCGGTCGTACAGCGGCAGGCCCTGGTAGAACTCGCGCAAGAACACGGGCGCCAGTGCTGTCTGCCAGTCATTGCAGTGCAGGATGTCGCACTCAAAGCCGGCCGGCAGGTGCTGCAGACTCTCGGTGATGGCCTTGGAGAAGAACGCAAAGCGCTCGCCGTCATCAAAGAAGCCGTACGGATAGTCGCGCGCAAAGTAGCGCTCGTTGTCGATGAACATATAGGTGACGCCGTCGTGCTCGAGCTTCTCGAGCCCGCAGTACTCGTTGCGCCAGCCCAGGCTCACGTAAAAGTCGGAGAAGTGCTCCATCTGCGCCTTGTACTCGTCCTTGATGGTGGCGTACTTGGGCACCATCACGATAACCTCGGCGCCGGCGCGCACAAGCGCCGCAGGCAGCGAGCCCGCCACGTCGCCCAGGCCACCGGTCTTAACAAACGGTGCGCACTCGGCCGAGGCAAACACGATCTGCATCTTTTTGCTGGAATCTGCCATATTGTCTCCCATGTTGCAATTCGAGAATAGCCGCCTGGCATAAACCGGGCGGCTATTCTACATGTTACGAGCGATGTTGCGGTGCCAACGTTAACGTACGATGGTGGTGTCGGAAGTTAACGGAGCCTTGCCCAGCACCAGGATGTTCTCGGGCGTGCCGCGAAGCTCGGTGTTGGTGGGGACCACGTTGTTCTTGTCCAGAATGGCGTTCTCGACGCGGGCGCCGCTCTTGATGATGCAGCTCTGGTTGATGATCGAGTTGGTCACCGAAGCGCCTTCCTCGACCACGACGCCGCGCGACAGGATCGAGTTGCGCACGGTGCCCTTGATGATGCAGCCGGCCGAGATGATCGAGTTGCACGCGTGGCTGCCGGTCGCATAGCGCGAAGGCGGCACGTCGTGGGCCTTGGTCAGGATCGGGCGCTCGGGGTCAAAGAGCTGGTCGGCCACGGTCTGGTCGAGCAGGTCCATGCTGCGGCGATACAGCGACTTTTCGCTAAACACGCCCACGACCTCGCCCTTGTACTCGTAGCTGCACACATCGATGTTGCCAAAGTCGCCCTGGAGCGCCTCGAGCAGGTCCAGATAGTCGGCGGCTTGGTAATGGTCGATGATCTCGAGGAGCGTCTCGCGGTTGACGATGCAGCAGTCCATGGAGGCGTTGTCGCCGTACACGACGCCGGCGCTCACGCCCGTCAGGCGGCCGTTCTCGTTAATCTCGAGTTTGGTCTCGTCCTCGACATTGCGCGTGGCCTTGCAGTACACCACGGTCATCTGGGCACCGGAGTTCTCGTGCGCCTCGATGATGGTGTTGAGGTCCATGTTAAAGATGATGTTGGTGCCCATCATCACGACATAGGGATTCTCCGAGCGCTGGAACAGCGTCTTGTTGGAGATGATGTCGCGCAGCAGGAAGCGCATGCCGCCCTTGGTGGTGCCGTACGCGTTGCCGGGCACCATGAACAGGCCGCCCTTCTTGCGGTCCAGGCCCCAGTCCTTGCCCGAGCCCACGTGGTCGATCAGCGAGCGGTAGTTACCCGGCATGACGACGCCGACGGTCTTGATGCCGGCATTCATCATGTTGGACAGCGGAAAGTCAATCAGGCGGTAGCGGCCCAAAAACGGAACGGACGCGATGGGGCGGTCCTTGAGCAGGACGCTGCCGTAGGACGAAGAGTAGTTAGCGGTGATATAACCGATGGCCTTGCGATTGATCATCGGATCATTCCCCCTTCCCGATAACGACGTCATTTCCAACGACGGCCGTATCCTTGGTGGTATCGACAGAGCCGAGCTTCACGCCCTCTTCGACCGTGGAGTTCTCGCCCAAAATAGCGCGGCAGATGTGCGCGCCGCTCTTAACGTGCGCACCCGGCAGCAGCACGGAGTCCTCGACCACGGCGCGCTCCTCGATGATGACATCGGTCGAAAGGATCGAGTGGCGAGCGGTGCCGTAGATCTTGCAGCCGTTGGAGACTAGGCAGTCGTCCAGGCGGCCGTCCGGACCAATGTAGTGCGGAGGACGCGTGGTGATGTTGGACATGATGGGGAAGTTCTTGTCAAACAGATCGAACTCGGGGTTGTTGCCCAGCAGGTCCATCGAGGTCTCGTGGAAGCTGGCGATGGTGCCGACGTCCTTCCAAAAGCCGTGGAACTCGTAGCTGTACAGGCGCTTGTTCTCGCCGAGCAGCTTGGGGATGATGTCCTTGCCAAAGTCGTGGCTCGAGCGCTGGTCCAGAGCGTCCTCCTCGAGCGCCTCGATCAGCACATCGGCCGAGAAGATGTAAATGCCCATGGACGCGAGGTTCGAATCGGGCTTCTCGGGCTTCTCGGTGAACTTGGTGATGCGGCCGTCCTCGGGGTCGGTGGTCAGGATGCCAAAGCGGCTGGCCTCCTCCCATGGCACGGGCATAACGCTCACCGTGAGGTCGGCGTTGTTCTCAATGTGCGTCTTGAGCATCTTGCGGTAGTCCATGCGATATAGGTGATCGCCCGAAAGAATCAGGACGTACTTGGGGTCGTTGGCCTTGATGTAGTCGAGGTTCTGCGTAATGGCGTCGGCTGTGCCCGCATACCAGGCGCCGCCGGTCTGCGTCTCGTACGGCGGCAGGATTGACACGCCGCCGTCACGGCTGTCCAGGTCCCACGCCTCGCCGGAGCCCACATAGGCATGCAGCAGGTAGGGACGGTACTGCGTCAGAACGCCCACCGTGTCGATGCCCGAGTTGGAGCAGTTGGACAGCGAAAAGTCGATAATGCGGAACTTGCCACCAAAGCTAACCGCCGGCTTGGCGATCTTTTGGGTGAGTGCCCCCAATCGGCTGCCCTGTCCTCCTGCGAGGAGCATCGCGATGCATTCTTTCTTACTCATCGATTTCTCCTTCTGTCATCGATGTTCCTAACCCATTAGCGACGGGCGCGGCGCGCTGTCACGCCCGTCGAGTAATGCCGTGCGGCAAAGGGAGCTCGCGCGCCTTTACGCGTGCCAGATCTCGTCGCGGTACTCGCGAATGGTGCGGTCGCTCGAGAACCAGCCGGAGGAGGCGGTGTTGAGCAGGGCCTTGCGGTTCCAGGTCTCCTGGTCGCCGTAGCTGTTCGTGAGCTTCTCCCACGCATCCACGTAGCTGCGGAAGTCGGCCATGACCAGGTCGGGGTCGTTGTTGTTCATGAGCTCGTTGTAGATGCTCTCGAAGTTGCCCGAAAGGCCGGCAAACGTGTTGTCCTTGAGCTCGTCCATCACGCGGCCCAGACGCTCGCGGTCGCCGTTGAGGGTATCCCACGCAAAGTAGCTGTTCGATGCCCAGAGCTGCTCGACCTCGGGAGCGGTCAGGCCAAAGATGGCCTCGTTCTCGCGGCCGGCTAGGTCGGCGATCTCGATGTTGGCGCCGTCGAGGGTGCCCAGCGTAATGGCGCCGTTCATCATGAGCTTCATGTTGGACGTGCCCGAGGCCTCTTTGCCGGCCGTGGAAATCTGCTCCGAAATCTCGGCGGCGGGGTAGATGAGCTGGGCGTTGCTCACGCGGAAGTTAGGGATAAAGCAGACCTTCATGACCTCGTTGACGCGGGCATCGTTGTTGATGACGTCGGCAACGGAGTTAATGAGGCGGATGGTCTCCTTGGCAAAGGTGTAGCTCGAGGCAGCCTTGCCGCTAAAGATGAAGGTCGTCGGCGTCACGTGGAAGTTGGGATCGGCGATGCGACGGTTGTAGATGTCCATCACCTTCATGATGTTCATGAGCTGGCGCTTGTAGGCGTGGAAGCGCTTAACCTGGACATCGAAGACGGTGTTGGGGTCAATGACCAGACCGGTCTCGGCCTTAACGTAGGCGGCCAGACGCTCCTTGTTGGCGCGCTTGGAGGCGCCCACGGCCTTCAGGAACTCGGTGTCGTCCTTAAACTCCTTGAGCTTCTCCAGCTCAAAGGCGTCCTTGAGCCAGCCGTCGCCAATGGCCTCGGTGACGAGCTTGGCGTAGGTGGGGTTGGCCTCGGCAAAGAAGCGACGGTGCGAGATGCCGTTGGTCTTGTTGTTGAACTTCTCGGGCGTCAGGGCATAGAAGTCCTTGAGCACGATGTTCTTGATGATGTCGGAGTGGATCTTTGCCACGCCGTTGACGCTGTGGCTGCAGATCACAGACAGGTTGGCCATGCGAATCTCGCCGTCCCACAGGATGGCGGTCTGGCGCAGACGCTCCTGCCAGCCCTCCTGGGTGGTGTCGAACGACTCGTGCCAACGACGGCTGATCTCGTCGATGATCTGATACACGCGGGGGAGGAGCTTAGAGAACGTGCCGATGGGCCACTTCTCCAGAGCCTCGGGCAGGATGGTGTGGTTGGTGTAGCTCACGACCTGCGTCACGATGTTCCAGGCGTCGTCCCACTCGAGTTTCTTCTCGTCGATGAGGATACGCATGAGCTCGGGGCCGCACATGGCGGGGTGGGTGTCGTTGGTGTGGATGGCCACAAACTGCGGCAGCAGCTCCCAGTTCTCGCCGTGCTCCTTTTCAAAGGTGTCGAGCAGGCTGTAAATGCCGGCCGAGACAAACAGGTACTCCTGCTTCAGGCGCAGCAGACGGCCGTGCTCGCCGGCGTCGTTGGGGTAGAGGATGGCGCTGATGGCCTCGGCCTCGGCGCGCTCGGCGTCGGCCAGGGCGTAGTCGCCGCGGTTGAAGGCCTCAAGGTCAAAGTGCTCCTCGACCGGTTCGGCGGCCCAGACGCGCAGCTTGTTGACGGTCTCGCCGGCATAGCCCACAACGGGGATGTCATAGGGGACGGCCAGGATGTCCTGCGTGTCCACCGTGCGGTAGAACGTGCGGCCTTTCTCCTCAAAGCCCTCGACGTGGCCACCAAACTTGATGGTCACGGCCTTGTCCTGACGACGGACCTCCCAGGGATAGCCGTGGGTGAGCCACTCGTCGGTAGCCTCGACCTGGCTGCCGTTGACGATCTCCTGCTTAAACAGGCCGTAGCGGTAGCGCATGCCGTTGCCGTAGCCGGCAATGCCCTCGGCTGCCATGGAATCCAGGAAGCATGCGGCCAGACGGCCCAGACCGCCGTTGCCCAGAGCCGGATCGGGCTCCTGGTTCTCGATGACGGACAGGTCAAAGCCCATGTCGTCGAGCGCCTCGGCGACCATGTCGCGCACGCCAAAATTGAGCAGGTAGTTGTCGAGCAGGCGGCCGATCAAAAACTCGATCGAGAAGTAGTACACGCGCTTTTTGCCCTCGGCGGTGGCGCGGGCGTCGCTCTTGGTAGCAACGGTGCGTGCCTTCTCGGCCACGAGCTTGGCCAGGGCGTTAAAGCGGTCGAGGTCGCTGGCGGCCTCAACGCTCTTGCCGCTGATGCTCATGACGGCATCGCGATAGAGCTCGGTAAACTCCTGCTTGTTGTCGAAGATTTTATTCATACGTTCCTTTCCCCCGGGGATGTTTCTCCCGGAACGGTTATGACTTGTATCCTACGCCTCGGCGAGGCGGGTAATTACAGCTGTAACGGCTTTGTTACGCATCCTTAGGTGATGACTTAACAGAAGCAGACTTGGCCCCGGTAGCGGCCTTTTTGGTAGTCGGCTTCTTGGCCGCGGTAC
The DNA here is from genome assembly GCA_048330275.1 of Collinsella sp. Classification (GTDB taxonomy): domain Bacteria; phylum Actinomycetota; class Coriobacteriia; order Coriobacteriales; family Coriobacteriaceae; genus Collinsella. The sequence continues at coordinate 7,355 of DBFEIO010000016.1, read as the reverse complement.
CCTTAGCAGCGGGCTTTGCGGCGGTCTTGGCCTTGGCAGCGGACTTGGTAGCCTTCGCCTTAGCCGGAGCCTTCTTGGCAGCCGCGGGCTTGGGCTTCACCGTGGACGCACGCTTGCGCGTCGCCTTCTTGGGCTCCTCGACCACCGGCGGCTTGTAGCTGCTGGGACCGCGGCGCTTAAGCACCACGCCAGCCAGGCCAGGCACCTTGATCTCGATGGAGTCCATCTGCCCGTTCCAGGGATAGGGCTCGCTCGAGCAAGTGTAGGGTTCTTCGCCGGCATAGCCGCTGCCGCCAAATTCGGGACGGTCGGAGTCGAAGATGACCTCCCAGTCACCCTCGCGCGGCACGCCCACGCGGAAGCTCTCGTAGCTCGCCGGATCAAAGTTGATCAGGATCACCAGGTCGTCGTCGACGTCCTCGCCCTGGCGCACAAAGCTCACGATGGACTGCTTGGAGTTGTCCGCATCGATCCAGGTAAAGCCGTCGTCGGTGTAGCCGCGCTCGTACAGGGCGGGCTCGGCGGTGTACAGGTGGTTGAGCGCCTTGATAAACGCCTGATGATGCCTGTGAGTCTCGTACTCCTCGGTCAGGAACCACTGGATGGACTCGTAGTAGCGCCACTCAATAAACTGACCGATCTCGTTGCCCATAAAGTTGAGCTTGGCACCGGGGTGCGTCATCTGGTAGAAGGCGAGCGTGCGCAGGCCGGCAAACTGGCGCCACCAGTCGCCCGGCATGCGTCCGATGAGCGAGCACTTGCCGTGCACGACCTCGTCGTGGCTCAGCGGACAAATGAAGTTCTCGGTAAAGGCGTACATGATGGAGAACGTGAGCAGGCCGTGGTTGCCGGGGCGCCACGGAAAATCGGTCTGCATGTAGTGCAGGGTGTCATTCATCCAGCCCATGTCCCACTTGTAGTGGAAGCCCAGGCCGCCGTCCTGCGGCGGATAGGTCACGAGCGGCCACGCGGTGGACTCCTCGGCCATCATCATCACGTCGGGGTAGTGCGCCTCTACAGCGCAGTTGACCTGACGGATAAACGCGCTGGCGTCCAGGTCCTCCTCGGTACCGTACTTGTTGAACTTCTTTTGGCCCGGATCGTCGATGCCAAAGTTGAGGTACAGCATGCTGGACACGCCGTCCATGCGGATGCCGTCAACGTGGAAGTTCTCGAGCCAGTACAGCACGTTGGAGACCAGGAAGGAGCGGACCTCGCCGCGGGCGAAGTCAAACTTGTGCGTGCCCCAGTTGGGGTGAATCTCGTGCTCATACAGCATGTGGCCGTTAAAGGTGGCAAGGCCGTGGGCGTCGGCGCAAAAACCGCCGGGCACCCAGTCCATAATCACGCCGATGCCTGCCTCGTGGCACGCATCGATAAAGTGCATGAGCTGCTGCGGGTTGCCGTAGCGCGACGTGGCAGCGTAGTAGCCTGTCGTTTGGTAGCCCCAGGAGCCATCGAAGGGATGCTCCATAAGCGGCATAACCTCGATGTGCGTGTAGCCCATGTCGCGCACGTAGTCCACGAGCTCCACCGACAGATCGTCGTAGGTGTAGAACTCGCCGCGCTGCGCGGGGAAGGGATCCATGGGGCCGGGGTAGTTGCCGTACTCGTCCGGCTCGCCCTGCGGCGCGTCGCCGTGGCGTTTCCACGAGCCAATATGCACCTCGTAGATGTTAAGGGGCTGCGACATGTGGTTATGGCTGGCGCGGCGCTTGAGCCATGCGGCATCGTTCCACTTATAGCCGTCGAGGGTCCACAATACGCTTGCCGTTCCCGGAGGGCACTCTGCCTTAAAGGCATACGGATCGGCCTTGTAGAGCTTTTCGCCCTCGTTGGTCTCGATAAGGTATTTATAGAGCTGACCCTGCTCGGCGCCAGGAATAAAGCCTTCCCAAATAGCGCTCGTATGCATGGGCACCAGCGGGTTGGCGTCCTCATCCCAGTCGTTAAATTCGCCAATGACATGGACACTTTTTACATCGGGCGCCCAAACGCAAAAGCGCCAGCCGCGCGTACGGTTCTGCGTGTCGGGATGCGCGCCCATCTTTTCCCAGCTGCGCTCCCACATGCCAATGCCAAACAGGTAGACATCGTCCTTGGAGAGCTCCGGTGCGTGCGGGGCGGCTTTGCGGGTAGCAGGCTTTTTGGTTGCTGGCTTTAGCTTTGTATCGCTCACGTTTGATCCCATCATGACGCGGCAGCGTGTTGCCTTGGTGACTAGATGCGAAAGATCCAAGGCTGCACGAATCGAAGGGACGGCGATAGTTCTATGATTCGTTCCACCTCGCGTGCTCGGTGGAACTTTCGACAGAAACTACGATAACACCTGTACGTTAGTTTTATGGACGAAAGTGGATTTGCGGGGGCGTTTAATCGGTAAGCGCCATGTTTATACCACTGGCAGAATTGGCGTGGTAAAACTCTTGACAGTTTTACCAATTAGGGTTTCAAAACTGTTAGGCTGACGTTTGGTAAAACGTTTTTAGCAGGTTGTTTACCATTTGACATCGAAAGGCTCGTTTATGAACCACATCGCTGCTCCAAGTGTTGCTTTTATTTTCGATTGCGACGGAACACTGGTTAATAGCTCCTCCGTCTGGGGCCATGCACAGACCGAGTTGTTGCGCCGTCATGGCATTGATGTTACGGTCGACGATTTTGCCCAGTTTGAACATCTTTCGCTGGAGGACGAGTGCCAGGCCTACCACGACACGTGGGGCATTGGCGCGAATGGTGAGGAGCTGTACCGCGAGCTGAGTGACATCCTGATCGATGGCTACTCCAAGGTGCCGCCGCGCGAGGGGCTCTTGGCATTTTTGGAGCAGGCGCAGGAGGCCGGTATTGCCATGTGCGTTGCCACGTCCACGCCGGCCGAACTGGTGCAGTCCGCCCTTGAGGGTGCTGGGCTCGATCGCTATATGGAGTTTATTACCACGACGGGCGAGGCGGGACGTTCCAAGCAATTCCCCGACGTGTACGAGCTGGCGTTGCGTCGCCTGGAAGAGCGCCGCGGCCGCAAGTTTGAGCGCCCCTGGGTGTTTGAGGACGCCGTCTTTGGGCTTAAGAGCTCCGGCACCGCTGGATTTAAACGCGTGGGCATCTATGACCCGCACGGCCGTATGGAGCGTGACGAGGTGCGCGACAACTGCGACATCTTTATCGACAGCTATGAGGACCTGGACCTGGCCCGCGTACTTTCGTTTGAGGGCTAGGCGAGGGCCGTGGCTTGCAAAGTATTAGTGGTTTGCGGCTCGCCGGTGGTGGCGAGCCCCAAGTTGCTGTGCCACCTGGCAGGGGAGTGCAACCACATCGTAGCCGTAGACCGCGGGCTCGATGCGTTGCTGGGCGCTGGCCTGAGCTGCGACGTCTACGTGGGGGATGCCGACACCGTAAGCGATGAGGGGCGCGCTCTGGTCGATGCCGCTGCCGATTTTGAAGTACAGCGCCACGACCCGTACAAGGACTATACCGATCTGGCATTGGCGCTCGATTCTGTTCGCCGCCGCTGGCCAGGCGCCGAAGTGGTTGCGACTTGCGCCACCGGTGGCCGCCCGGACATGGCCCTGTCTGTGTTGGGGCTACTGGCAGGCTATGTGGACGCCCCCGTCTGGATCGAAGAAGACGAAGTGACGGCCAGAATCCTGCACCAGGATGAGACCTGGACCATCGAGGGCGCCGAGGGCAAAACCTTCTCCGTCATCGCCATAGCCCCCAACACCAAGGTAAGCGAACACGGCCTAGAGTGGGAACTAGATCACAGCTCCCTTGGCCTGTTGGCCGACACAGGCATCTCAAATGTCGTCAGGAAAACGGCCAAAATTAAAGTCCACCAAGGCGTCGCGATCACCTACCTCTACAAGTGAGGCGCTGCCGCGTGAGGGTTTTATCGGGACGGTGGGTTAATTGACTGATTTTGCCGAAGTCAAAATCAGTCAATTCAGCCCCGTCCCAGGAAAACCCGTAAGAAAAAGTTTCAACAAAAACCTCTTGCATCCCCGAAGATCTTCCCCTATAGTACTACCTCGTCACGGGGGCGTAGCTCAGCTGGGAGAGCGCTTGACTGGCAGTCAAGAGGTCAGGGGTTCGATCCCCCTCGTCTCCACCATCGTGAATGCAAGGCCACTCAATTGAGTGGCCTTTTCATTTCTAAGCTCTCAGACTCCCATCTGGGGATTGGCTTCCGTTGTGCGCCTTCGAAACCACCACATCGATGTTTGCCTCCAAGTGGAAGATTATGCTTCGACGTCCTGTCTACTCCAAAAAGTTCATAACCAGAGAGACCATAGATTCCTTTTCTTCAGGTCTCGACTCAGCAATCATGAGCGCGACAGCAACAAGCGTGCTGTCTGCGATTCGTTTGTCTAAGCCGCGAAAAAGCAGTCCGTTGCGATCTAGATAGTAGAGAAAGAGGCTGCAGCCGATTCGCTTGTTTCCATCGAGAAATAAATGGTTTTTGATGATGAGGTACAACAGATTTGCTGCTTTTTCCTGTACGGATAGATAGAGGTCTTGCCCACCAAACGACTGGTTGATTACCGAGATACTGCTGCGGAAGGACTCATCTTTTTCTACGCCAAAAAGGTCGCTCGCAAAACGTCCACGCATTTGGGAGATTAAATTCATGCACAGCTCGTATTCAAGTGTATATATCCCCGTTTGCCCTTTTGGTCGATCGATAGATTCACGGTCGTACTCATCGAGCAACTTAAAGACATCTATATAGCTCTCAACAATATCGAGTATCTCGCGAGAACCGAGGTCGTCTGGTAGACGTTCAATGATCTGCGCGACTGTCCCTAACTGCTCGAGTCTGCGCTCGTTTTCGACATGGCCTTGAATAATATACCTATGGAGCACATTGGTTGCCCAACGGCGGAATTCAACGCCACGTTGGGATTTAACGCGGTAACCTACAGAAATGATTACATCAAGGCTATACAGAGTAGTTGGGCGGTCTGAGCTGCATTTTTGCAAAATATGCAAATTGCTTTTCTGCTCAAGCTCACCTTCAGCGAAGACGTTTTTAATATGGCGCGAAACCACTCCGATAGATCTGTCAAATAGCTGTGCCATTTGGGCTTGAGTCAGCCAAACCGTTTGGCTGTCTAGGTTGACAGGAATCGTGACCTCTCGGTCGTTGGATTCAAAGAGAACAATCTGATTGCCTTTCATTTTCGCGCTCCACATCAATCCATTGGGCACATGCATGTCCAATTCGATACTCGATTGTCTGCCGAGCTTTATGGGTGTCGGCCAGCAGGGGCGCGTACCTGCCTAAGGGCTCTGAGTGACGGTCGCTGTGAATAAAGCATCCATCTCGCTGATACGTACCATTGGGGGCCTCCGTACCGGCTCACGTTGCCTTTATACCTTTGACTCTATTTTATCAGATATAGAACGCATGTTCTATATGTATTATCTTCTATTTTCGGTGAACCTCGCACTGGGAGAAGTGATCGTCAACCTCGCCCGATAAACCGGACGCCCACAACCAGCTTCATCCAAAAAGTCGTCCAACAAACCGCCTCAAAATGCGTTGACTCTGTAGCCAAGCGTGTCTATTGTGCGACGAGCATCTTCGCAATGCGGCGCCCACGCTAACACTCGCAAAAAGTTGCGCAACTACCTTCCCGGTTTTGTACAAAGTTTGTTAGCCAAACATAATAGTTTGAGCAATTCGCGCCGGCAGCAATACAACTCAGGCAGTGCTCGCCAACCTACACACCCCCATAAACCTGCGGCAATGTATGCAAGACGGCTCAATATCCCCCATAACCACGGCAAATAACCAATATGTTGCTCAACACGCCCCAAAACGTATGGGCCACCTGCTGTGCTAGAATACCTATCGTTACATGGGTTCAACTGTGCTCGCGGCTCCAGCAAGCCACAAAGCACAGGGTCGATCAGCATCCGGCCGTAACGGCGGTGCCAGAAAGACCACGAGCTCCAATAGCGTCGTCATGCGTATCGCATCGAATGACTTTGTTCTTATCTATGTGCAGGTTCTTGCAGGTTCTTCATTCGATTCGACGTTTTATGACAAATCGCAGCAGTCCTACAGCTGTTTGCGTGCGGTCCAGTTTTGTTCCCGCTTGACTGGATCGCACGCAGCTAGCTGGGGACGCGGTCTTTTTGCGATACACGTCCGCGTCTCTAGTCACTGCACTTATACATACCGTTCACGGTGGGGCAGAGCCACGTGCTTGTCTAACTGGGCTCAGGGTTTGAATATGGAGCGCCTTCGCGCACAAGCGCCCTGGCGAAGCCATACCCAAACCCCGTGAGCCACACGTAAGACAGCAAGGGGGTGGTGCTCGTGTGGTATGTGATCCAGGTCATTAACGGTCGCGAAGACGTAATGCGCGAGCGCATCGAGCACGTGGTGCCGGCTGGTGCCATGCAGGAGCTCTTTTATCCCCAATTTCAAACCGAGATCAAAGTACACGGCGAATGGGCAACACGACCAAGCCGCTCTTTCCCGGTTATCTTGTCTGCGATACGGCAGATCCTCGCACGGTGCAACAGTATCTGCTGCGCATGGACGACTTTGCCCGGGTGCTATCCCAGGACGGTCAGTTTGTGCCGCTGGCAAAAGAAGAGGTCCAGCTTATTGGCAGCTTTACGCATGCGGGAGACCGCGTAGTGCCCATGAGCGAGGCCTTAAAAGACGGTGATCAGGTCGTTGTGATGGCAGGTCCGCTGCTGGGCCACGAAGGCCTTATCAAAACCATTAATAGACGCAAGAGCACTGCTTATTTGGAGCTCGACCTGTGCGGCCGACGCGTGACTACGCGCGTTGGCCTTGCCGTGCTTTCGGCCGAGCAGCGCACAATGCGAAACCTTAAAAAGGCGATCGCCTAACTGTAGGCGACTGTTTAAAGGGACAGGGAGGATCCCCGGGGGGCGGGGACGTAGGTTTGAAGGAAATATTGTCAGAAAAAACTGAATATACAGAAGGAGCGCCAGTGGGGGCTGCGCTGGTTGCCCAGGCCATGAAGAGCGGCGACGTAAGCATGCGCTACAAGGCCATGCAAGCCGTGAAGGACTGGGACCGCACGCGCCTCGTATACCGCACCGCCAAGCGCGTCTTCGACATCGTATTCAGCGGCTGCGTGCTGGCCGTCATCGCCCTGCCGAGCCTGGTGCTCGCCGCAGCCATCCGCCTGGAGAGCGAGGGCAACCCGTTCTACAGCCAGATCCGCGTGGGGCAGACCCGCCCCGACGGCAGCCTGACCACGTTCCGCATGTGGAAGTTCCGCTCCATGTACAGGGACGCCGACGAGCGCCTCGCCGAGCTCAAGGGGCAGAACGAGATCGCCGGCGCCATGTTCAAGATGAAGGACGACCCG
>DBFEIO010000015.1:0-9204 GCA_048330275.1 Collinsella sp. | reverse complement strand
CGGGTCGTCCTTCATCTTGAACATGGCGCCGGCGATCTCGTTCTGCCCCTTGAGCTCGGCGAGGCGCTCGTCGGCGTCCCTGTACATGGAGCGGAACTTCCACATGCGGAACGTGGTCAGGCTGCCGTCGGGGCGGGTCTGGCCCACGCGGATCTGGCTGTAGAACGGGTTGCCCTCGCTCTCCAGGCGGATGGCGGCTGCCAGCACCACGCTAGGGATCGCGATGAGGACAAGCGCAACACCGCTGAACGCGATGTCGAACGTGCGCTTGACGGCCCGGTAGGCCAGGCGCGAGCGGTCCCAGTCCATGATGGATTGCATGGCCTTGTAGCGACCGGTGCCCTCACGCCGGTTCATGGCCTGCGCAATCAGCGCGGCCCCCGCTGGCGCATTACTCTCTGTTACTTCTTTAGCAGCCACAATAAAACTCACGTTCCTGTCCCCAGGAACCCCCCCCCATCTATGAATCCAAAAACCAAATAAATTGCTGGTGCAACGTCTTCCTTACGTTTTGCTGGGCACGTCCAACGGAAGCAGCTCCCTAAAAGCGGAGTCGCCTTTGCCCACGTTCACCAGGCACCAGCGCTTATGACGGTCGATCTTCTTTACGCGGGCCTCTTGCCCCACCAAGGGCCCCTGTTCTATGTGCAACACGCCGTCTTCTATGCGCGCGACGCTGTTGCGCACCACGCCGTCGTCGTCCAGAACGCTGCGGTACCAGTCCTGTGCGTCGTCCGGCATGGGCATGTACGCCCGCTCCCTACTGCCGGCGATGCGGCAGCCAAAGCTCAGCTGGGCCAAAGCCCTATCGAGCGCAGCGGCATCGTGCGTGGCGACGAAGAAATATTCCTTGTACATGGGTTTGGTTTGGAGCGACCATGCGCCGTCCCGCTTAAACCAGAACTCCTTTTGCATTACAAAAGCGTCCTGCATAAGGTTGTGCGGGATAATGCAGCGGACCTTTTCGCAGGTCTCGCGCTCTTTTCCATTGGGCGTGTGGACCAGATACCAGCGGACGCGGCCGTGCTGGCTGTTGGTAGTAGCGCCGTTAAATGCGCCCGGCAGCTGCTCTTGGCGCCGTGCCGTCTGTTCCATGTTCTCGCCCCCCCTCTTTTTGCTTTGCGATGCACGCAAATGCAGGGGCGTTTAGAACAGGCTTCTCGCTCGCAGCTAGGCGCAGTCGCAAAAGTACAGATTTTTGTATCTTTCGACAGACGACATTATACGAGCAATTAATCAGCGTTTGCCCAGATTACGCAAAATGTCCTGCCGGTAGATACATCTCCATACCCCTCTACAAAAACCTGTACCTTTTTGTGCAACAAAAAAAGCCGCTCAACCAGCGGCTTTTCCTATTTGGGCATGAAAAAAAGCGACCGCCCTGTGTGGACGGTCGCCTTTGTTAATTGTTGTGTAGTTTGCCTTAGGCGCGAGTCTTGATCTCCTCGGTCACCTTGGCAACAAACTCGTCAACGCTCATCTGAACGGTCTCGTTGGAGCGATCGCGGACGGAGATGTTGCCGGCCTCGACCTCCTTCTCGCCCAGAATGAGCATGTAGGGCACGCGGTCGATGCTGCGGGCCTCGCGGATCTTGTAGCCGATCTTCTCGTCGCGGTCGTCGCAGACCACGCGAATGCCGGCCTCCTCCAGCTTGGCGCACACCTCGTGGGCGTAGTCGCGGCTCTTCTCGGAGACGGGAAGCGCCTTGACCTGCACGGGAGCCAGCCAGGTGGGGAACTTGCCCGCAAAGTGCTCAATCAGAATACCGATAAAGCGCTCAATGGAGCCAAAGCACACACGGTGCAGCATGATGGGGCGCTTCTTGGTGCCGTCGGCGTCCACGTACTCCAGATCAAAGTTGAGCGGCATCTGGAAGTCGAGCTGCACGGTACCGCACTGCCAGGTACGGCCGAGCGAGTCCTCCAGGTGGAAGTCGATCTTGGGGCCGTAGAAGGCGCCGTCGCCCTCGTTGACCTCGTAGTCCATGCCCAGCTTCTCCAGAGCGGTGCGCAGGCCCTCCTCGGCGCGCTCCCAGTCCTCGTCCGAGCCCATGGAGTCCTCGGGGCGGGTGGAAAGCTCAACGTGGTACTTAAAGCCAAACTTCTGGTACACAGAGTCTATGAGGTTGACCACGCCCACGATCTCGTCGGTCAGCTGGTCGGGACGCACAAACAGGTGGGCGTCGTCCTGGTTAAAGCAACGCACGCGGAACAGGCCGTGCAGGGCGCCGCGCAGCTCGTGGCGGTGCACCAGGCCAATCTCGCCGGCGCGGATGGGCAGCTCGCGGTAGGAGTGCGGCTTGGAGGCGTACACCAGCACGCCGCCCGGGCAGTTCATGGGCTTAATGCAGTACTCTTCGTCGTCGATGACGGTGGAGTACATGTTGTCCTTGTAGTGGTCCCAGTGGCCCGAGGTCTTCCACAGCTGCTTGTTCATGATGAGCGGCGTGGAGATCTCCACGTAGCCGGCCTTGTGGTGGATCTCGCGCCAGTAGTCCAGCAGCGTGTTCTTAAGAATCATGCCGTTAGGCAGGAAGAACGGGAAGCCGGGAGCCTCGTCGCGCATCATAAAGAGGTCCATCTCGCGGCCGATCTTGCGGTGGTCGCGCTTCTTGGCCTCCTCCAGCATGTGCATGTGCTCGTCGAGTTCTTCCTTGGTGGCAAAGGCGACGCCGTTGATGCGGGTGAGCATCTTGTTGTCCTTGTCGCCCTTCCAGTAGGCGCCCGAGACGCCGGTGAGCTTAAAGGCCTTGAGCGCCTTGGTGTAGCAGATGTGGGGGCCGACGCACATGTCGATGTAGTCGCCCTGCTGGTAGAAGGTGATGCGGGCGTCGTCGTCCAGGTCGCCAATGTGCTCGACCTTGTACTTCTCGCCGCGCTCCTCCATAAGGGCGATGGCCTCGGCGCGGGGCTTCTCGTACACGGAGAACTTGAGGTTCTCCTTGACGATCTTCTTCATCTCGGCCTCGATCGCGGGGAAGTCGTCCTCGCTGATCTTGACGCCCTCGGGCAGGTCGACGTCGTAGTAGAAGCCGTTGTCGGTCGCGGGACCGTAGGCAAAGTCGGCCTCGGGGTACAGGCGCTTGATGGCCTGCGCCATGATGTGCGCGGCGGAGTGGCGGATGACGTGCGTGACCTCGTCCTGCGGGAGCTCGGCCACCGAACCGTCATTGTAGAGTGCCTTCATGGGTATGTTTTCTCCTCTCGGATGCCTGATGCAAGTGCGTGCGATGCGCTCGGCGTTTTAACTTGCATCATTATAGGCAGGTTGCCTTGGTATACAAGCGCCCGCCGCACCTTAATGGCACGGCGGGCGATTTTCTACGCATGCTTCATCGTGTGGGGCGGGACTGCGGGGCGCGCGGCGCTCGTGGCTTGTGGCCGGCCCTGCGATGGATGCGTTACTGGATGCGAGTTCGGCAGTAGGGGCAGACCTTCCAGTGCGCATCGAGCGGGCGATGGCAGCTGGGGCACACGTTGCGAACCTGGGTATCGCACACCGGGCAGACGACGAAGTCCTTCTCGATGGGCGCGCCGCACTGCGGGCAGGTGCCGTACTGGGCAAGCTGGCGCTCGCGCAGGGCCATGTCCAGCTCCTGCTCCTCGCGATCGGACGCGTAGGAGTGCGGGCGCAGGACCAGGTAGGCAATGAGGCCTACAAACGGGATGAGGGCGATGATGCCCCATGCCACGTAGGCGCTGGCGCCGCGGCGGCGAGCATCGATGAACACATAGACGACCGACAGCACATACAGGGCGATGATAAAGCCAACGAAGGCATAGACGACGCCCATAAGCTGCGGCGACATGAGCTCGGAGATGTACTTGGACATTACGGGTACCTTTCGGAATATTAACAGTCCGGTCAAGTTTACCACGGGGTTTGTTTATATGGGACCACGGCTAGGGGCGGGGCTGGTGCGGACACAAACATCTCAATCTGTAACAGGTGGGAGCGGAATCCGGGTCTAGATGTTACAGGTCGAGACACAGGGGTCCCTCCCCGACTTCAATCTCGATCTGTAACATCTTGGGCCCCAAAACCCCTCTTACTGTTACAGATCGAGACATTCAAAATCCGCCGGAAGGTTTGTCTCGATCTGTAACATCTAGAACCCAAATCCTCGTCTAACCGTTACAGGTCGAGACAAACGGTCGCCGTAGCTGTCGGCAGACGAGCTTGTCGACGTTGCTGGGTCTCCCCTCGCCTGCCGTTGGCGGATGTTGCAGGACTGTTCGCCGCATTGCCGCCGCACTGGGGGCGCGCAGACCGTAGGATAGTCTTATTGACAGCCTGTCAACTCGTCTGGGAGGCACTGTGACAGAAACGTTTGATATCGCGATTGTCGGCGCGGGCATCACCGGATGCGCCATCGCGCGGCAGCTCGCGCGCTATGACCTGTCCATTTGCGTGGTCGAGGCGGCTAACGATATTGCGCTGGGCGCGTCGAAGGCCAACGGCGGCCTGGTGCACGCTGGCTACGATCCGGCGCCGGGCACCGTAAAGGCGCAGGTCAACGCCCGTGGCTGCGAGTTGTACGGTACGTGGGCGCAGGAGCTGGGCTTTCTGTTCCGCCGCACCGGGTCGATGGTGTTGGGCTTTAACGACGAGGACCGCGCGCACCTGGAGAAACTGCGCCAGAATGGCCTGGCAAACGGCGTACCCGAGTTGTCAATCATTGACCCCGAGCGAATCCACGAGCTGGAGCCGCGCGCGAGTGCCCAGGCCACGTGCGCACTATGGTGCCCTTCGGCCGGTTACGTTGACCCATTTGAAGTAGCCATCGCCGCGCTGGAAAACGCGGTTGCCAACGGTGTGACGTTTATGCGGTCTGCGCCAGTGGAGGCCATTGAAGTTGCCGGCACGGATGACGGAGCCGCGCGCTTTACGCTGGCAACGCCCGCCGGCGACGTACGCTGTCGCTATCTGATCAACGCCGCGGGCAACGGAGCCGCGGACATCTCGCATATGGCGGGCGCCGAGGAGTTCCAGATGGTCTGGCGCCAGGGCAATATCGTGGTGCTGGACAAGGAGCCGCACACGCTCATGCCGCTCTACCCCGTGCCGACGCCGGTGTCGAAGGGCGTCATCGTCACGGGCACCGTACACGGCAACACCGTGATCACCGCCACGGCTGCCGTGCGCGAGCCGGGCGACACGCAAACCTATGCGAGCGATATGAACGCGCTGCTGACCGGCGCGCGCAAACTGGTGCCCGATCTGGATACGCGCCGCGTGGTGCGCGCATTTGCCGGCGGGCGTCCGGTCATTCAGGGAACGAACGACTTCTTTATTGGACAGTCGGCCGTGGTGCCGGGGCTTTTCCAGGCGGCGGGCATTCAGTCGCCGGGTGTGGCGAGCGCGCCGGCCATTGCCGAGCGCATGGAGCTTGTGATGCGTGAGGCGGGCGTGGAGCTGCACGAGCGGACGGACTGGAACCCCATTCGCCGCGCGCCGGACGACTTTGACCGCGCACCACTGTCGCGCAAGGAGGAGCTGATCGAGTCCGATCCCGCGTGGGGCCAGATTGTCTGCCGCTGCGAGACGGTGCCCGAGGCCGAGATCGTGGCCGCGATCCGACGCCGCCCGGGCGCGGTTTCGGTCGAGGGCGTCAAGCGCCGCTGCCGCGCCGGCATGGGTCGGTGCCAGAGTGGTTTCTGTCAAAGCCGCGTGGTGGCGATCCTGGCGCGCGAGCTAGGCTGCGACCCCAGCGAGGTGCTGTTGGAGGATGCCGGATCTTGGGTGGTTGAGGGACCGCTGAAGGGGGTGCGCTAGGATGGCGGAATTCGGATCGAGCGCAATTGATAGCGGCGCCGTTGAGGCCGTGGCAACGCAGGCTTTCGACGTGGTGGTTATCGGCGGGGGACCTGCCGGGATGGCGGCCGCGCTTGCCGCGCAAAAGGCCGGCGCGCACGTGGCCATCGTGGAGCGCGAGCAGCATCTGGGCGGTATCCTGCGCCAGTGCATTCACCCGGGTTTTGGCCTTTCGCACTTTAAGCAGGAGCTCACCGGCCCCGAGTACGCGCAGCGCTTTATCGACCAGGTGCGCGAGACCGACATCGTGCTGTTCTTGGACAGCATGGTGCTTGGGATCGATTCGGGCGAGGGCGCGGGCGACCCTGGCACGAATGAGGGCGCGGGAGATGCCGACATCCATACCGTCACGCTCATGAGCCGTACCGGCATGCTTCAGCTCACCGGGCGTGCGGTCGTCCTTGCTATGGGATGCCGCGAGCGCACGCGCAGCGAGATCAAGATCCCCGGCAGCCGTCCCGCCGGCGTGTTTACGGCGGGCCTGGCGCAGCGATATATCAATATCGAAAACCTCAAGCCCGGCTCGCGCGCCGTCATTTTGGGCTCGGGCGACATCGGGCTGATCATGGCGCGCCGCTGTACGCTCGAGGGAATTTCGGTCGAGGGCGTGTACGAGCTCATGCCGTACGCCAACGGTCTGCGCCGAAACGTCAAGAACTGCCTGGACGACTTTGGCATTCCGCTGCACCTGTCCACCACCGTCACGCGCGTGATCGGACACGATCGCGTGGAGGCCGTCGAGGTGAGTCAGGTCGACGAGCACCTGGCACCCATTCCGGGGACCGAGCGCATTGTTCCGTGCGACACGCTGCTGCTTTCGGTGGGTCTGATTCCCGAAAACGAGCTTTCGGTTGCCGCAGGCGTTGAGCTTGACCCGCACACGCGCGGCGCCGTGGTGGACCAGAGCCTGCAAACGGGCGTGCCGGGCATCTTTGCCTGCGGCAACGTGCTGCACGTGCACGACCTGGCAGACAACGTGACGACCGAATCCGAGCGCGCCGGTGCGGCTGCGGCGGCGTACGCGTCGGGCTGTGGTGCTGGGGCTGATGCGGGCGCCGCGGGCCTGGGCTGCCAGCTCACGGTCTCCCCTGCCGGTATCGCTGGCTACGCACTGCCGGGACGCATTACGGCTGTGGCACTCACCAAACTCAACTTCCGCGTGCGCCGACCGGTCGATGCCGCCCGCGTGCGCATTCTGGCAGGCGACGAAGAACTGTTTGCAGGCAAGGTCCGCACGTTTAAACCGAGCGTCATGGAAAGCTTCCCGCTGCCGGCAAAGGTGATTCAGCGCGCACTCGACCTTGATGTTAGCGAGATTGTCCTGTCCGTCGAACCCGTTGAGGAGGCGTAAGGCCATGAGCACAAACGCGATTGTAACGTTGCAGTTCAACTGCACCACCTGCCCATCCGAGTGCCTTCTGACCGTAGAGGTGGAGCGCGACGCCAATGGCGCCGTGGTGGAAGTGTGCTCCGTAACCGGCAATAACTGCCCGCGCGGCGATAAGTTCGCACATCAGGAGCTCACCTGCCCCATGCGCGTGCTCACCACGACCGCGGCCGTCGCCGGCGGCGACGAAGCCCTGCTCCCCGTGCGCACCGCCGAAGCCATCCCGCTTGAACTCCACGCCCAAGCCATGAACCTCATCCGAGGCCTAGTCATCGACGCCCCCATCCGCATGGGCGACGTCGTGCTGAAAGATCTTCTCGGCACGAGCATCGACCTCATCGCCAGCATGGACATCGACCCAGCCTAAGCAGCTAATTTGGAACGGGGCTCTTTTGGCTACCTTACTTGCCCAATCATCCCAGATAAACCATGTCAAGGCCGAGGAGTGTCCCAAGGTGCCAGCATAAAAGGAACGTCCCTATGTGCCGGGCATGGGATACCATGGTGGCAACCTAGCGAAAGGACGATGTATGGCACATGTCGATGACCAGCGTGTGGCGCGCGTGCTCGATGCACTCGAGGCTCAGCACCCCGGCGCACAGCTGCTCGTAAACGACCCATGGTCGATCTATTACCTGACCGGCTTTTATGCCGATATGTTCGAGCGTTTTTGCGGCGTGCTACTCGCGCGCGGTGCCGAGCCGGTGATTCTGGTCAACGCGCTGCATCAGCTGCCCGAGTACGACAATGCCCGCGTTGCCTACCACACCGATACTGATATCGTGACCGATGCCATCGCGCGCGAGGTCGATCCGACCAAACCGCTCGGCGTCGACACCGTCATGCGCTCCGGCTTTTTGATGCCGCTTATGGAGCGCCACGCCGCAAGCGAGTTTTTCCTGGGTGACTTTGCCGTCACCGCCGCACGCACCCACAAGGATGCCACCGAGCAGGAGCTCATGCGCGTGTCCTCCGCCGCCAACGACGCCGTGATGGCTGATGCCATCAAACTCGTCCACGAAGGTGTGACGGAGCGCGAAATTGCTGACCAGATGCTCGGCCTGTATCGCAAGCACGGCTGCGAGGGCTTTAGCTTTCCTCCCATAGTGAGCTTTGGCGCCAACGCCGGCGACCCACATCACGAACCCGACGGCACCGCGCTCAAGCGCGGCGACGTGGTGCTGTTCGACATTGGCGGACGCCGCCGCAACTACTGCTCGGACATGACACGCACATTCTTTTGGGGCGAGCCGGACGAGGAGACGACACGCATCTACGACATCGTGCGCCGCGCCAACGAAGCCGCCGAGGGGCTCATCGCCCCGGGCGTGCGCATGTGCGACCTGGACCGCGCCGCACGCGACGTGATTGAGGGTGCGGGCTACGGCAAATACTTTACGCATCGCCTGGGCCACTCGATTGGTCTGCAGGACCACGAGCCGGGCGACGTCTCGCTGGTCAACGAGCAGGTTGTAGAGCCAGGCATGACGTTCTCCATCGAACCGGGCATCTACCTCCCCGGCCGCACCGGTGTCCGCATCGAGGACCTGGCCCTGGTGACCGAGAACGGCGTCGAGATTCTCAACGCCTACCCCCACGATCCGGTCCGCCTCGACTAGCCAATGCGCCAAAGGGACAGCCCCGTTGACACATTCCGCTAACGTCGCGCCACGAAAGCGGGCTATCTACTACGTTTAACCCGCATAGGTCGACCATGCGGGTCTTTTTTAAAAATCAGCAAGCCGTCTACCTGCGATTTTTATTTCACGATTTTCCGTGTGGTCGAGAGTAGTCGCCAAAACGTAGTAGATAAGCCCATTTCGTGGCAAGCAAGTCAACTCGAGGAGCAGGGTAGTCAAAATAGCCCCATTACAGTTTGAGTCGTCCGAAAGGGCGGCTCTTTTCCGTTGCATGGCTATACGATTGAGCCGTACCGGTGGTCGCTGGCCGACCGCCCCGGACGGCCGTCAGCCCCTGCCCCGTAGAGGGCCCGGGACGTGTT
>DBFEIO010000014.1:0-60954 GCA_048330275.1 Collinsella sp. | reverse complement strand
TCTTCTTGGGGCATCGCCTTTCCTTCCATTCGTCACCTTCATTACTCCAACGACGAATTCTAGGCGGTGTCCCCTCCCTTTCAAGAAAGAGAAGAGGCGGGGCATGCCCCGCCTCTTACACCACATCTCTACGCGCTACCCATGTCGAATTTGAGAAAAACAAAACCGCAGGTAGGCGGCTCGCGAATTTAGCAAAAACCGGTGCATGGTCGAGCATCCCGGGCTAAACGTAGTAAATGGGCATAGTTTTGATATGTCACTCATACAGTCACAGCGAAATTGAGCCCAAAAGATGAAAAAACGCCCGTCGGCGGTGGTGCCGGCGGGCGTTGCTGTGCAATATGTCGCGTTGTGGGCCTAGTGCCTCATAAAGTGGTATTCGATCACATTGCTGTATGGGTGACCCGGGCCCACAATGCCCTGCGGGAACAGCGGCTGGTGCGGCGTGTCGGGGTACATCTCTGCCTCGAGGGCAAAGCCGGCGCCCCAGCCATAGTTGGCATCATCCTTGGCATGTTCGTCGCCCAGCCAGTTGCCGGTGTAGAGCTGCACGCCCGGGGCGGTGGTGTAGTAGTCCAGCTCGCGGCCGGTCCACATCTCCTCGACATGCATCGCACGGCGCAGATTACGGCCGTACTGATAGCCATCGATGCACAGGCAGTGATCGTAGCCGCGTGCCTGCTTGATCTGCGGGTCGTCGGCCTCCATGCCGGGAGCGACGGGGCGCAGCTCGCGAAAGTCAAACGGTGTTCCCTTGACCGGAGCAATCTTGCCGGTGGGGATGTTCTGCTCGTTAATGGGCAGGTAGTGAGTGGCGTTAGCAACAAAGAAGTGCTCACAGTCCATGCCGGCGTTATGACCGGCAAGGTTAAAGTACGTGTGGTTGGTCATGGACACGTAGGTGGCGCGGTCGCTCTCGCAGCCATACTCGATACGAAAGACGCCGGTGCGTGTCACGGTAAACACGGCCGTAAAGGTGCGGTTGCCGGGGAGGCCGAGCTCGCCGTCCTCGAGCGAGGCGGTCATGCGTACGGCATTGTGGTCCTCGTCGAGCTCAACGTCCCACACGCGCTTATGCAGGCCGTGTTCAAGGTCACTGTGCAGGTTGTTGGTGCCTTCGTTGGCCGGCATATGCCAATCCGTGCCGGCGATGGTGATCGTGGCACCCGCAGTGCGGTTGGCCACGGGGCCAATGGTCGCGCCAAAGCAGGCGGGGTTGTCAAAGTAATCCTCGAGCTTATCGAAGCCCAGCACCACATCACGCACGTTGCCAGGGATGTCGGGCACGTCGATACCAAGCACGGTGGCGCCATAGTCCATAATGCGAACGCAGATCTCGGGCCCGTTGAGGGTGTAACGATGAACGGGGGTACCGCACGGCGCGGTGCCGAAAAGCTCGGAAGTGATCATTTGGTTCCTAACATCGAGGTATTTCGGACAAACTGTAGCGCGAACAGGCAAAATTATCACTACACCCTACTAAAGCAGGGATTATTTTTCTCAAAAAAGTGATGATTGGAGCTGTGTGGGCGTTCATTTTTGACACGTACGAGTCTGATACAATTTGTTCGTTATTGTTTGAATGATATGCGCGCAGAGAACGGCGAGGATTCATCGTGATTAAGGCGGAGCGTCAGGATAAGGTTCGGCAGCTGCTCGAGGAGCAGGGCACGGTCTCGGTTAAAGAGATTTCTGATGCGTTGGGTGTCTCGGATATGACGATCCGCCGCGATCTTGAGGAGCTTGCGAGTCTAGGCGAGATCGAGCGCGTGCACGGCGGCGCCCGTAGTGCGCAGAGTCGCCCGCACGCTATGTTGCGCCATGAGTATTCGCACAGCGAAAAGCGCACTAAGCATGCCGAGGAAAAGTTGCAGATCGCGCGCCGCGCCGTGGAGCTTATCGAGGAGGGCTCGACCATCTTTTTGGGTACGGGCACTACGGTTGAGCAGATGGCCTCGATGCTACCGGCGTGCCGCCTGCGCATTGTGACCAATTCGCTTTCGGTGTTTAACCTGCTCGAGGCGCGCGAAGACTGCGACCTGTGCCTGGTAGGCGGTATGTACCGTCGCCGCACCGCCGCTTTTGTGGGACCAACGGCCGAGGATACCCTGCGTGCGCTGGGCATCGATGCGGCGTTTATCGGTGCCAACGGCATTCTGGATGGTGACGTGTCTACGTCCAATATGGATGAGGGCCGTATCCAGCAGCTCGCCTTTAGCAAGGCAGACTCGCGCTATCTGATCGCCGACTCCAGCAAGATTGGCAAGCGCGACTTCTACACCTTCTGCCGCTTGGACAATTTGGATGCCGTGGTGTGCGAGCCGGGTATTACCGCCGAGTATCGTGCCGCCATCGAGGAACACACGCAGGTCATCTGCTAACTAACGCTGCAGGATCGCCAACAGGCGATGCGGGAGGACTTTTACCTCCTGTCATTGTGGGACCAGCGCGTCAGCGCTACGCGATATGACGCGTAAATGAGGACTCCACTATCAAATTGTCTCAATCTGTAATAGGTAGGGGTGAAATTACCAACCAGATGTTACAGATTGAGATTGGGAGGATTGGCCTGTGCATTCATCTCAATCTGTAACATCTAGACGTCCAAAACTGGTCTTAGTGTTACAGATTGAGACAATTCGGCGGGGTCTACCCTGTTTGTCTCGATCTGTAACAGTTAGGACTTAAAAACTCAGCTACGTGTTACAGATCGAGACAAAAGAAAAAGAACATTAGGACTTGAAAATATAGTTTTGATAAGGGATTCGCCCAGTTATAACGGTGCGGCAGACAATTGCAATTAGTTTACCTTCGGAGTTATAAGCATAATGAGCTAAATCAAGTACCGGAAGTTTTGCAACACCATAATTGCTGGCCTCGGAATCGCTAAGCTGACGTGCTCGATAGCTTTCTCGAACAGATTGGATAGACTTGGACAAGTCGTCCATGATTCTGCTAAATGACTGAAAATCTAACTGATTACTCGGAACGTGCGACTTTGATATAAAGAACGTATCAGCGCCTATGAAGCTGCCTTCAAGTTCGTAGATCAATTCAAGACGCTGAATCTCATCACGACTTTGGCATCCAAATTGCTGGAGCATCATTACGGAAATTGAACGACCTGATGTGAGGCCGCCGAAACGTTTAGTGATGGTATCCGGATCAACACCATCGCAATGGCTTGCAAAGTCAAAGTCTAAAAGTGAATTGAGCTCACCAACGCGTTTCGGTGCAACAAATGATCCTTTACCTTGGATTCGATAGATATTTCCACGACGCTCCAGCTCGCTCATTGCAAGTCGGACGGTTGTCCTGCTTACAGCGTATTCGTCGCAGAGTTCCATTTCTGTTGGAAGTTTATCGTCTGCTTGGTATACATCGACGATCTGCTTGAGCAGCGCATCGGTGAGCTGTAAATAGAGTGGCCGTTTTTCGTGTGTGTCGAGCATTGGAGCCTCAGTTTGCATGTTGGTGGTATCTGATGGTTGCCTCGGTCGGGATATAGCGTGAGCGAGATAACCTTAACGTATCACAGAGCGGCTCAGCATGACGATCTGATGCCTGTAGCCACGAAGGGCTTGTCCGAGCGTGAAGATATTCTGGGGCAGGCAAATACCGTTCATGGAGTCCCCGATATGTTGGAGGTCTGCACCGGCTGCTTTTGCTGCAAGGCCTATTTTCTTAATGGTCTCGCTGTCGCAGGAGTCTTGACTTGTCCCGTTGGCCGCCATGACGAGAACCTTTTCTTCAATTGACTTGCCTACGTTGTGGGAGCGTACATAGTCTACGATGGCGCGCAGGTCTGCTTCTTGGAAGCAGGGGACAGTGTAGGGGGCTGGCACGAGAAGGATATCGACGCCGAGGTCAACAAACTGACGCGCTATTTCGAGCGTCATGACAGGTTCCGCAACGCCCGCTCCATGCATTTTCCCGGCTATGATCAGGCCATTGAAATGCTCTTTGGAGAGTTTAATCGAATGGGCGATCGCATCGTTGGAGACGCCAGTCCCAGGGTTGCCCGTGAGGCAAATAAAGTCAAATCCGAGTTCGTTAGCCTTTTCTAGGGTCTTGGGAGAGACGCGTCGACCCATAGGGATTTCTGTACGGGTTTCAGACATTTCAGCATCATTATCAACTGGTTCCAGATTGACGCCAATGGACCTTCCGCATGCTCGCCTCACCCAAGTGACCGGGTTTTCATCGAGATCATCTGGAATGCCGGCAATCACTGGATTGAACACATCGAGTGCGTTAAACAGAAGTAAGTCGGCACCTGCGGCGCGTTCGATTTCGGCATTAGTAACGCCGCCGAGAAATTGGGAAGAGGGTACGTTTTCCGCCATGATGGTACGTCCCTCGGAAGCCAGAATTGCCTGCTTTAGATCCATGGGTGACGTGGTGGCAAAATCGGATGCGGACATGTTCAGCAATCGTTTGGGCATTGTTACTTCCTTTGACTAGAACGATAGGCTTATGACACTGTCTCTAATATTGTTACAACAATGTGTTCAATATGTTATATCCAATCGGTAAACGGTTGCAAACTTATTGTACAGCTCAGAAAAAATAGCCTTGAGCTGGGAAAATCTTTCTTTTATCAACTGCCGTTCACCGAATAACTTTTTGAATTCTTGACATGTCGACAAAGCGGAAAAAGAATTGGTTATGACAAATCGCGCAAATGATATTACATTTCGCACGAGAATGTATTCACATACATACGTGGATACAAACTGGGACGACGACGGTTGAGTCCGGATAAATCGTTGTGTGCCCGGCAATCATGAAAGGATGTGTTATGGACGCTATCGTCAAATTCCTTGAAAAACACCAGGCCCTCTTCGACAAAATTTCAAAGAACATTTATCTGGTGGCGATTAAGGATGGCTTTCTCTCGAACATGCCAATCGTGCTGTTCTCGAGCCTGTTTCTTCTTCTTTCGACACTTCCTGCCTATGTAGGCATCACGCTTCCGTCTGAGGTGCTGGATTTCTTTAATAAAATCTATGCATATACCATGGGGCTTCTTGGCATTATGGTTGCCGGCACCACGGCGAGCTCACTTGCCATGTCGATGAACCGCCGCATGCCTTCGGGCAAATCTCTTAACCCCACCTCGTGTATGGTTTGTGCCATGTGCGGCATGTTCTTGCTATCGGTGACGAACGATGTTGTCTCGATTGGCGGCGCAGATACATCTGTTTTTGAAACCGGCTATATGGGAACCAAGGGTTTTCTTGCTGCGTTCGTATCCGCGTTCTTGACCGTTAATATATATAAGGTGTGCATTAGCCATAACGTGACGATCAAGCTCCCCAAAGAGGTCCCTGGCGCTATTGCGCAGAGTTTTCGCGATATCTTTGCATTTGGGTTTTCAATCCTTGCGTGCGCCGTTATCGATCTCGCGAGCCGTACGCTGCTTGCCGTGCCGTTCGCCAATTTGGTATCCGCTCTAATCTCGCCGCTGTTCTCCGCGGTCGACACCTATCCTGGCATGGCGCTTATCGAAGGCGCGGTCGCACTTTTCCAATTTATGGGTATTCACGGTGCTTCGGTTGTCATGAGTCCGATCAATGCAGCGCTCTACGGCAATACCGTTACCAATCTTGAGGTTTTCCAAGCAGGTGGACACCCGTCAATTGCCCTCACGCAGGACTTTACAAGCTTCATCGGCGGTCTGGGCGGTTCTGGCTGCACGTTCATCGTTCCTATTATCCTAATCATGTTTATGCGTTCCAAGCAGCTTAAAGCCATGGGCAAGGCATCGATTATCCCGGTGATTTTTGGAGTCAACGAGCCCGTTCTCTTCGGTATGCCGATTGTTCTCAATCCCTATATGTTCGTGCCCTTCCTAGCGGCTCCTATGGTCAACGCCATAATCGGTAAGTTCTTCATTGACGTAATTGGAATGAACGCTCCCATGTATACCATGCCGTGGGCGCTTCCCGGCCCAATCGGTGCATTTCTCACCACAGGTCTTGATCTACGTTCTCTTGTATTGATTGCAGTGCTGTTGGTCGTTGACTTTGTAATTTACTATCCGTTCTGTAAGGCATACGACCATCAGCTTTGTTTGGAAGAGTCTGCAAAGGAGGCTGCAGGAACCTCGGATGCAGATGCTATTGCCGCACAAGAAAACGCCGCAAAAGCTATCGAGGCAGTAAAGAGCAAGGCGGAGCAGATCCGCGTGCTTGTGCTTTGCCAGGGTGCCGGCACTTCGACTCTCTTGGCAAATGCTCTTCGCGAAGGTGCCGCTGCTAAGGGTATTGATCTGGTTTCTCAGTCTGGTGCGTACGGAAGCCACTATGAGACGATGGATCAGTACAACGTGATTGTTCTGGCGCCCCAGGCACGCATGTACTATGACGCTATGAAGGCCGATACTGATCGCCTTGGAATTAAACTGCTCACCACAAGGGGCAAGCAGTATATCGACCTCACCAACGATCCCGAAGGTGCAATTGACTGGATCGTTCAGGAGCTGGCCAAATAGTGGATGCACTTCGTCGTTGATTCGTCGGTGTATAAAACGGCCCCGCAGTTTATTGAGCTGCGGGGCCGAGTTTCGTTGAGTGTCTAATTGAGACAATGAGTGCAACCGTCGTGAGATCGCATTGGCGCTCTCCGAATCACCGACAAACTGCCTTCCATCAATGTGACCCAAAGGTCATCTCCGCTAGGTCGACGATGCAAATGACTCTGCTTCCTTTGGGTCCGAGCGGGACGTTGGATCGCCCTTGTCAAATCCCGCGAAGATAGAACTCGATTTGCTCGTGGTGCATGCATCAAAGAGTTTTCGATCAAGGTGCGCCTTCTCAACGCATTGATTCAAAACAAATATTCAGCTTGTGGGCTAGACTAGGCGGGCGTAGTCCTGTGATTGATGAAAGATGTGGGCGATATAGATTGTTTCGTGCTCAAACTTGTATAGACACACGTAGTTGTTGACGGGAAACGATCGGTAATTACGTGCCGCCAGCTCTTGCATGTGCGAGAGGGGGCGTAAAAGTGGCTGCTCGCGAAGCAGGTGAAGCTGATATTCAAGCTCAGCGACAAAATTGCCTGCTGCACGCGGATTCTTGAGGATTTGGGCAAGGTATCCGACAAAACTCTCGTACTCATATCGCGCGCTTTTGAGTATTACGACGTTATAGGTCATATTTGTCTCGTATCGAAGCCGCGAAGGATTCGTAGTCGCTGTAGTCGCCTTGCGATATTTCGTCTTCTGCCAACATTATACGAGACAGCAGTTTTGCCTTGGCGATTTCTTCTTGCATGAGGCGATACTGGTCGCTGCTGATACAGTGCATGGCCTCGTAGCCGTTCTTAGTTACGGTGACGTCGCGCTCAGACTCAACAAGCGTGGTGAATGCAGCAGTGTCCTTCATATCTCGGACGGGCACACAAGCTGACATGGGTACCTCCTTTGCGTTGGGACACAATTGTACCACGGTATATTAAAACGTCGGCGTCGTCGAATTATCTCAATCTGTAACAGTTGGGAGTAGAAAACCGGGTTAGATGTTACAGATCGAGATATTCTGCTTCGGGTTACCCGTTTGTCTCGATCTGTAACAGGTAGACATGAAAAAACGGGCTACGTGTTACAGATTGAGATCTTCAAGTTCGGGCCGCTCGTTTGTCTTGATCTGTAACAGGTAGGGCCGAAAAACTCAGCTAGATGTTACAGATCGAGACAAACGGCCTGCTCGGACCGAGCCAAAACAAAAAGGCCGCATGCGATCCTGTGGGGGATTCGCATGCGGCCGACAGGGGGTATGTGGCTGAAACTAGGCCATGAGCAGGCCGGTCTCCGCGACGTTCTTGTACCAGTACGCGCTTGCCTTGGGATAGCGAGCCTGGGTCTCGAAGTCGATGTAGAACAGGCCGTAACGTTTGTTGTAGCCGTTGGTCCAGGAGAACTGGTCCTGCAGCGACCACACAAAGTAGCCGTCGACGTTCACGCCGCCGTCGATCGCCTTGAGGATCCACGCGAGATGCTGGCGCATGTAGTCGATACGAGGGGCGTCGTCGATAAAGCCGTCCTCGAAGTCGTCCTTATAGCCCATGCCGTTCTCGGTGATGTAGATCTTCTTGTAGTTGGGGTAATCGTTCTTAATGCGCAGCAGCAGGTCGTAGAGGCCCTCGGGATAGATGATCCAGTCCCAATCGGTGGTGGGAACGCCTTCGCGCACGCATGCCTCGCCCACGCCCTTGAGGAACCAGCGCGAGGAGCCCTTGTCGCCGGTGCCATTGTGGTTGATGTCGTTTTCGCCCTCGGCGGCACGCAGGAACTGGCACTTGTAGGTGTTGACGCCCAGGCAATCATTGTAGGGGAGCGCGGCGGTCAGCGCGGCGATGTCCTCGTCGCGGACGTCGAGCTCGCCGCCGGCGATATGGGCCAGCTTGGTCGCAGCCTCCATGGTGTCGGCTGCATAGTGGCCGCGGAAGGTGGCGTCGAGTACCCAGCGGTTGTTGATGACGTCGGCCATGCGAGCTGCCTCGCAGTCGGCGGCGTTGTTGGGGTCGAGGGGATACTTGGGCTCCAGGTTCTGGACAATGCCGATCTCGCCCTCAAAGCCGCCCTCGTGGAAGGCGACGACAGCCTTGGCGTGGGCCACCATCATGTTGTGCATGAGCTGGAAGGCCTTGTCCAAGCGGTACTTCTCGCCGTGCGGCCAGTTGCCGACGATAAAGCTGCCCTCGGCGGTCGCGGGAATCTCGTTAAAGGTAAACCAATGCTTGACCTCGGTGAACTCGGCAAAGCAGAACTTGGCGTACTCGACGAAGGCGTCGATCGTCGTGCGCGTCAGGAAGCCCTCGCCGCCGTCCTGGTAGAAGGCCTCGGGCGTATCGAAGTGATCGAGCGTGACATAGGGGATAACGCCGGCTTTATTGCAGGTGGCAAAGAGCTCGTGATAGAAGGCGACGCCCTCGGGGTTGATCTCGCCAGTGCCGTTGGGGAAGATGCGGCTCCAAGCGATGGAGACGCGGATACCGTTGATGCCGAAGCGCTGGCACAGGTCGATATCGACCGGGTATTTGTTGTAGAAATCGCTTGCGGGGTCGGGGGAGAAGCGACCCTGAGCAGCCAGGAAATCGTCCCAGGGCACTTTGCCCTTGCCGTGCGTGCGGGTCTCGCCCTCAACCTGATAAGCGGCGGTGGCGCCGCCAAACACAAAGCCGTCGGGGAACTGCATGGGGTTGGTCATGAGACATCCTTTCTGTGGGATACGAATAGGGGGAGGTGCCCGAACTGGGGATCCGGGCACCTACAGAGGGAGGAACTAGTCGAGGTTCTCGCGGAGCCACTTGATGGCGCCGGCGGGGTCGCGAGTAAGGTCGATATATTCCTTACCGCGGGGAGCGAGCAGCTTAATGCCCAGACGATCGGTGTCGGCCTTCATGTCGTTGTAGTAGCTACGAACCTGCGGGGCGAGCACGATGACGTCGTACTGATCCATGATGGCAGTGTGCTGGCCATAGGCACCTGCGGAGGAAGCGATGTTCTCTCCGGTCTGTGCGGCACCTTCCTTGATGGCGTTGGCGAGCATGGCAGAGGTGCCGGCGCCGGCGCACAGGACGAGGACCTTCAGACCGTCGACATTCTTCTTGGTGGATGCGTCGGCAGCGGGCTTGGGCTGATCGGCGACAGGCTTGCTGTCGGCGGCGGCAACAGTCGTCTCGACGGAAGCGGTCGCCTGCTCGACAGCGGGCGCAGAGGCGTCGGCGGCGATGGCAGCGGCACCATTGGACTCGAGACCCAGCTCGGCGGCGCGCTCGGCCTCCTGGTCGCAGAGCAGCTTATCGTATGCCTTCAAGAACGGCAGGTAGATGATGGCGTCCAGCAAGATGATGATCGCAACAAATACCAGGGCGATAAGCTGGAAGTTCGTGGTGATGAAAATGCCGATGGGGGCGGGGGTGGCCCAAGGCACCACGAAGGAGAAGCCGTTCATGCCCACGTTATCGATAAAGAACTTGGCAACACTCACGTTGACGCAGCCGGCGGCAACAAAGGGGATGAGCATGTAGGGGTTAAGAATCATCGGCGCGCCAAAGAGCAGCGGCTCGTTGACAGCAAAGGCAACAGGAACAATCGAGGCCTTACCGACGGCTTTGAGCTGCTTGGATTTCATAAAGAGAATCAGCAGAAGCGGCACGATGAACGTGGCGCCGGTGCCGCCGAACTCACCCACGAGCGACATGTTAAAGGTGAGGGAGTGGGCGGGGTGACCACCGGCCAGCAGAACCTGCAGGTTCTCGGCCTGGTTGGCAAGACGGATGGGGTCGATGCCCGGCTGGACGATCGAGGGGCCGTGGACGCCGATGAACCAGAAGAACGCGGTGGCTGCCTGGATAAGGATAAGGCCAGGATAGGTTTCTGCAGCGGTAAAGAGCGGGGAGAGCAGTTTGATAAGCAGCTCGGAGAACGGGACACCCATGAGGTTGCGCACGACGACATCGATGATGCCGCAGATGATGACGGCGCCGCCAAAGGGGATGATGTCGCGGAAGTTCTGAGCGATAGCGCCTGGGACTTCCTTGGGCAGCTTAATGGTCAGATCGCGCGAGACGCAGAATTTGTAGACCCACACGGTGATGAACGCGGCGATATAGGCCGAGAACAGACCGCGCGTGCCCATGCTGGTGCAGTCGAAGACCGAAAGCTCGGAGCCGTTGAACTTGGTGGTGAACTGCGTAACGGCGAGCAAAAGCATACTGCACTGGGCGGCCACCATGGTGGAGCCGTCGTTGAGCACCTTGCCGGCGGGCATGCGACGGTTCATGGAAGCCGTAAAGTTCTTGGCAGTGGTGCCGGCAACCATGATGCCCATGACGCCCATGGTGAAGTTGTACAGCTTGTTGCACCAGTCGATGAGCGGCTGGGGCAGCGTGATGCCGACTACGCCGGGAAGGGTGGCAATGAGCAGAAAGATCGAAGAGGTGAGGACAATGGGCATGCACCCAAGGAATCCGTCCTTGATGGCCTGGAGGTAGATGTTCCTCGAGATCTTCTCAAAGAACGGCTGATGCTTTTCGAGCATCTTTACGATGGCGTCCATAAAGCTCCTTTGCTACTTGATGCGCGATGCATGTGGATGGAACTGGTCGTCGATGGATGGTCAGGACTGCCCGGAAACCTTCCTGCTTAAGGAAGGCATTGCGAAATGACAACGTTGTCATTTCGTTAATGACAACGTAAGACATTTTTGGAAGAGCAACAAGGATTTACGGGTGAACGGTCGATATTGTCCGATAAACGGCTGATTTGTCAGTCGGGCAGGTAGTGTATGCTAGAACGTAAAAAAACAAACGATGCAAAACCGACTGGAGAAGTAGTGGCAACGATGGGCAAGAAAAATGTCTCGATGAACGACGTGGCGATTGCCGCGGGTGTTTCTCTCAAGACGGTTTCGCGTGTGATCAACGAGCCCGATAGCGTGCGAGAGTCGACACGCGATAAGGTCCATTCGGCAATGGAGGCGCTCGGATTTCGAACCAACTTTGCCGCTCGTTCGCTCAAGTTGGGCCGTTACGGGTGCATCGGCGTCGTGCTGTTTCACTTGTCGGGTGGTGCCGTGGACATGATTGACGGTATCGCCGATGCCGCCGAGGAACGCGGCTTTGCGCTCACGATGATTAAGAAGCGCGCAGGGGAGAAGATGACCCTTGCCGATGCGGCGCGCAGGATGTCGCAGCTGCCTGTTGATGGCATGATCTTCAACCTGCGTCAGATGGTCGATGACTTTGATACCTTTGAGGCACCGAAGGACCTCAAGACGGTGATTATCACACCGATGGAACATCCTACCTGCTCCACTGTCAGTGACGACCAAGAGGGCGGCGCGCGCATGGCATGCGAGTACTTCTTGAATCGCGGACACAAGAACGTGTACTTCGTTTCTGGTAAGAAAGAGTCGCTGTCGAGCCAGTGCCGTATGAAAGGTTGGCGTGCGGCACTCGAGGCGCGTGGCATTGAGCCGCCCGAGCCTCTGCAAGGCGATTGGAATGCGGATAGTGGCTATGCCGCGGGCCTTGTGCTTGCCGATAAACCCGATTGCACGGCGGTCCTCGCTGCTAACGACTGCATGGCAAACGGCGTGATGATGGCTCTACGTGGCAAAGGGCTCAGTGTGCCCGACGACGTGTCCGTGATCGGCTTCGACGATGAGCTCTACAAGACGATTCCCAACTCGATTCTGACGTCGGTGAAGTTTCGCCACCGCGAGCTGGGCGTCCGTGCGCTTAACGAGGTCGTCGCAGGTCTGGAAGCCCCGAGCTCCAGAAGCCGTACGCTCGTCTCGGGCGTGTTGGTCGAGCGCGCGAGCGTGCGGGATCTGCGGGCGTAGACGTGCTCGGCTCGTTCATCTTAATCTGTAACAGTTAGGACCGAAAATCCCTGCTAGATGTTACAGATTAAGATTTTTGGCCCGGCTTATTCCGTTTGTCTCGATCTGTAACATCTAAGCGGTCAAAAGTGGTCTACATGTTGCAGATCGAGATGAACGGTAGGACGGGTGCGGTCTAAACAAAATGGCCCGCGCACCACACATCGATGCACGGGCCATTTTTGTCTGCGAGTGGCAGGTGGCGTCAGCGTCTTATGCCTCGAGGTTTTCCTCGATCCAGGCGACGGCACCCTTGGGATCCTTAGTGAGGTCGATGTACTGTTTGCCCTTGGGCGACAGCAGCATGATGCCCAGGCGGTCGGTGTCGGCCTTCATCTCGCTGTAATAGGTGCGAACCTGCGGAGCCAGGACGATGACGTTGTACTGGTCCATGATGGCGTAGTGGCTGCCGTAGGCACCGGCGTTGGCGGTAATGTCGATGCCCAGCTCGTCGGCGCCTTCCTTAAGCGCGTTGGCGAGCAGTGCAGAGGTGCCGGCGCCAGCGCACAGAACCAGAACCCTCAGATCCTTGCCCTTAAGGGCGGACGGAGCTGCGGAGGCCTCGGTGGCAGAAGCGGTCTCGACAACGGGAGCCTCAACGGCGGGGGCGGCAGCGGCCTTGACGGCCTTGGTCTCCTCGGCCTCTTCTTCGGCCAGGGTCTCGGTCTCCTGCTTGCACAGGACGTTGTCGTAGGCCTTGCAGAACGGGTAGTAGATCAAGAAGTCAACGACCAGCAGGACGACAACCAGGACCAGAGAGATCGGCTGGAAGTTGGTGTCGATGAAGGTGCCGATCGGTCCGGGGAGTGCCCACGGCATGGCATAGATAAAGCCGTTCATGCCCAAAAAGTCGATGAAGAACTTACCAATGAGGACGTTGGCCACGGGGGCAAACAGGAACGGGATCAGGAAGTACGGGTTGAGGATGATGGGCGCGGCGAACAGCAGCGGCTCGTTGACGGCGAACATCACGGGTACGACAGAGGCTTTGCCGACGGCCTTGAGCTGCTTCGAGCGCATAAAGAGCAGGAAGATAATCGGGACAATGAACGTGGCGCCGGTGCCGCCGAGTTCGCCGATGTAGTTACCGAAGTTCTCGGTCAGGGCGAGGGCGGGGTGACCGCCGGCCTGCAGCGTGGCGAGGTTGGTGGTGATGTTGCCAAACAGCGCGGCGTTGAGGGCAGGCTTAACGACCGAGGGGCCGTGGATGCCCATGAACCAGAACAGCGGGATCATGAACCAGATGAGGGCGAGGCCGGCGTAGGAATCGGCAGCGGCGAACAGCGGGCTCACCAGCGTGGAGATGACGTTGGCAAACGGGACGGCCAAGCAGGTGCGGCAGATAACGTCGATGACGGCGACAAACAGGATGGAGAAGCTGAAGGCGAAGATGTCGCGGAAGTTCTGGGCGATGGCGCCGGGGACTTCTTTGGGCAGCTTGATGGTGATGTCTCGCTTAATGCAGAAGGCATAGATGTTGACCGTGGCAAATGCGGCGACAAAGGAGCTCAGCAGGCCCTTGGTGCCCATGTTGTCGGTAAAGAACACCGAGACATCGGCGCCGTCGATCTTGGCACTCGTCTGGGTAACGGCCAAGATGAGCATAGCGCACATGGCGGCGACCATGGTGCTCGTGGCGTTGATGGCCTTGCCGGCAGGCATGCGGCGGTTCTTGGAGCCGGTCAGCGCGCTTGCGGTGGTGCCGGCGACCATGATGCCCACGACGCCCATCGTGAAGTTGTAAACCTTGTTGCAGAAGTTCACGACGTCGACGTTCCACCAGTCGGGCAGCGTAAAGCCGCCGACCGTGGCGACAACGCCCGGCAGGGTCGAAATAAGCAGGAAGACAGAAGAAGACAGGATGATGGGCATTGCTGCCAAAAAGCCGTCTTTAATGGCCTGAAGGTAGATGTTCTTAGAGACCTTGTCGAAGTACGGCTGACCTTTCTCCAAGAACTTAACGATCGATTCCATAGTTCACGCTCCTCTTTGCATGAAATCTTAATGGCATGGACGTTGAAAACCTATATGGTCTCCCGCTTGCTAAAAGCCCGGGTGCAGGCGGGGTCGGTCCCAGGGGGAGAGAGGGGAGCGGCTGGGTTTGTATCGCATAGGGCCGCTCCCTTCTCGGGGGAAAGCGAGGCGATGCGCTACTGCGCGTCCGCCATAGTGTCGGCGAGCTCCTTGTACCAGAGTGCCGACTGCTTGATGTAGCGTTTTTGCGTGTCGAAGTCGATGTAGAACAGGCCGTAGCGCTTGTTATAGCCATTGGCCCACGAGAACTGGTCCTGCAGGCTCCAGATAAAGTAGCCCTGGACGTCGACGCCCTCGGCGCGCGCCTGGAGCACCTTCTCCATGTGCTGGTCGACAAAGTCGATGCGCTCGGGATCGGCGACGATGCCGTTTGCGTCGGGCTCGGGGTCCTTGTGGCCCAGGCCGTTTTCGGTGATATAGATGACGGGGAGGTTGGGATAGGTGGCGCTGATGTGCTTGAGCGTGTCGTAGAGGCCTTGCGGGTAGATGAGCCAATCCCAGTCGGTGGTGGGGATACCCGGCATATCGACCTGCTGCCCGACGCCCTTAAACTTAAAGCACGAGGTACCCTTGTCGCCGGTGCCGTTAAAGCTGTTGGTGGACTCGCCATCGTAGGCGGCGATAAACGCCGACTGATAGTAGTTGAGGCCGAACATATCGTTGCGGGGCGCCGCCTTGGCGAGCTCCTCCATGTCGCTGTCCTCAACCGTAAGTGTGGCGTTGTTGGCGCGCAGAATCTCGTTGATGAGTGAGAGGGTGCGCGCGGAGTAGTGGCCCAGGAAGGCGCCGTCCATGATGAAGTCGGTGTAGAAGGCGTTGTACAGGTCGGCGGCGTGCTGGTCGGCGGGCGAGTCGGTGGCAGGATATGCCGGCGTCAGGACGTTGACCATGCCAATGCGGCCGCCCAGGTGCTCGGTCTCGTCAAGATCTTTATACAGGTTGACGGCGCGGGCGTGGGCAACGAGCTCGTTGTGCTGGCTCTGGATGCCGCTCGTCACATCAAAGTGATGGTTGGGCGGGAAGTTGCCTTGGATGTATTGGGAGTGCGAGAGGCTGATGAGCTCGTTGATGGTGAACCAATTCTTGACCTCGCGGAACTCGCGGAAGCAGAACTCGGCATAGCGCACATAGGCGTCGACGGTCTTGCGGTTGAGCCAGTCGCCCTGGTTGAACAGGGCGGCGGGGGAGTCAAAGTGATGCAGGGATACATAGGGCTCGGCGCCATACTTTTTGCAGCAGGCGAACAACTCGTGGTAGTGCTTAACGCCCTCGGCGAGGGGCTCGGCATCGTCGCCGTTGGGGAAGATGCGGGTCCAGGCGATGGACACACGGATGGCGTTGAGTCCATGCTCGGCAGAAAGGCGGATATCCTCCTCGTAACGGTTGTAGAAATCACTGGCCGGGTCGGGCAAAAAGCGACCCTGGGCGACAAGGTAATCGTCCCACATGGTCTTACCCTTGCCTGCCACCTTCGTGGAACCTTCCGTTTGGTACGCGGCGGTTGCGGCGCCCCAAACAAAGCCCTTCGGCAGCTGCTGTACGCGGTTTAGCAAAGACATATGCATACACCCTCTCGTCTCGCTGTTCGATATTGTGCGTTTGCGCTCAGGAGGCTCCCTGGTTAGCGTTCAGGGGTGAAAAAGCCCGATAAACGCTAACCTAAAATGATTAGAACCAAAATGAGCACGTGAACATTTGACAATGAGCACGTTAACATCCGGTTGGGATGTATAGAAACAAAACAACTTCAAACAGCCGCGAACGGTTGTATTTGTTCGGTAAGCGGTTTTGATTGACCGAAGTTTTCATGTTGTGGTATATGGCTCGGGTATCATGAGTACGTTATCAATGTATGTACGATGCGCCATGGGCGCGGGGAATAGTTGGGAAGCAGGCTAGCGTGGAAGGCATGGCTCAGCAGAAAGGGAATGGTCGTTCGGCGAGCGCGGCAGAGGTTGCGGCGCTCGCTGGCGTGAGCCGCCAGACTGTGTCTCGCGTGGTCAACGGTATGCCCAACGTGTCGGAAAAGACGCGCAAGCGTGTGCTGGCCGCCATGGAAGAGCTGGGCTTTCGTCCCAATTTTGCTGGAACGGCGTTGCGCGGCGGATCGTATCGTTCTATTGGCCTGTGCATGTACAACATCACGCGTGTCGGTAACCTGGCGACGCTCGAGGGTATCATGCAAGCGGCGCGCGAGCACGATTTTGCCGTCACTATGATCGAGATGGGCGGCGACAAGCCCTATGCACTTGCCGATGCCTCGCGCCGCATGGTCGAGCGACCCGTCGACGGCATGATTCTCAACATGAACCGCATGGCTCCCGATTTTGAGGAGTTTGTTCCCCAGCCGGGAGTGCGAACGGTCATCCTGTCCATGTATGCGCATCCGCGCTGCACGACGATCGACTCTGACCAGTATGGTTCGTGCGAGCTGTTGACCAATTATCTGCTGGAACATGGTCACTCGAATATGCGGTTTGTGGCGGGTCCGGAAAACTCGATTTCCTCGCGTTTTCGTGAGGCCGGTTGGCGCGATACGCTGGGTCGTGCTCATATCGATGCCGCTCCGATGCTGCGTGGCGATTGGAGTGCGGACAGTGGGTACACCATGGGCGAGCGGATTGCGGCCGAGGTGCTTGCCGGCGGGTCGCAGGCGCCGACTGCCGTGCTTGCGGCAAATGACCAGATGGCGCTGGGCGTTATCGCCGCGCTCGAGAACGCGGGCCTGTCCGTGCCCGACGACGTGAGCGTGGTTGGTATCGACGACGCACTTGAGGGACTTGTTCCTCACAATCGGCTGACGACGCTGCGATTTGATTTGCGCGGTGTCGGTAAACTTGCGTTTGAGGCGGCGATTGGAGAGAACTCGTCTATCGAGGCGATTCATGTGCCGAGTACGCTGGTCGAACGCTCGACTGTTAGGGACATACGGGGTTAGGTCCTACTCCGTTTGTCTTGATTTGTAACAGGTAGACGGTCAAAAGCGGGCTACGTGTTACAGATTTAGATTCTTCGGAAAGAGCAATCCTGTTCGTCTCAATCTGTAACAGCTAGGGCCGAAAATCTCAGTTAGATGTTACAGATCGAGACAAACGGCCCCCGAACCGCCCAAAAAACAAAAAGACCGGGGGCGGCGCGCCGTGTGACGTGCCGCCCCCGGCTGAGAAATGGGGACAGGTTATGTGGGCAGGCAACCCCGCTAGTCTTTAGTCCAGACGACGGGTCTGCGCCACGTGCTTGTACCAGTAGGCGCTTGCCTTGGGCGTGCGCTTCTGGGTTTCAAAGTCAACGTAGAAAAAGCCGTAGCGCTTGTTGTAGCCATTGGTCCAGGAGAACTGGTCCTGCAGGCTCCACAGGAAGTAGCCGCCCACGTTGACGCCCACCTCCATGGCCTTGAGCAGCCAACGCAGGTGCTGCTCGATGTAGTCGATGCGCGGCTGGTCATCCACAAAACCGTCCTTGTAGGGGTCCTTGTAGCCCATGCCGTTCTCGGTGATGAAGATCTGCTTGTAGTTGGGGTAGCGCTGCTTAATGTAGACGAGCAGATCGAACAGACCCTCGGGATAGATGATCCAGTCCCAGTCGGTGGTGGGGATGCCGGGCTTGTTCACATGCTCGCCAATGCCCTTGACGCGCCAGCGACCGGTGCCCTTCTCGCCCGTACCGTTGTGGTGCAGGTCGTTCTCGCCATCGTAAGCCTTCAAAAAACGGCACTGGTAGTTGTTAACGCCCAGGTAGTCGTTGTAGAGCGCCGCCTCGCGCATAATCTCGAGGTCCTCGTCCAGGATCTCGATGGTGCCGCCCGAGATGGCGGCCAGGCGGTTGGCGCACTCGAGGGTGTCGGGGGCATAGTCGCCGCGGAAGGTGGCGTCGAGCAAAAACTGGTTCTGCAGTACGTGCTCGTTGTTGGCGGCCTTGATGTCGGCGGGGTCGTTCTCGTTAAGCGGGTACTTAAACTCCAGCGACTGAATGACGCCGATCTTGCCCTTAAAACCACCGTTGTGGAAGGCCAGTACTGCCTTGGCGTGGGCGAGCATCATGTTGTGCTCGCACTGGAAAGCCTCGGCCAGATGTGCCTTGACGCCGCCGGGGAAGGTGCCCTCGATGTAGGTGTTGGAGGCGTCGGCCCAGATCTCGTTAAAGGTGAACCAGTAGGTCACCTGGTCGGCGTACTCCTTAAAGCAAAAGGTGGCAAAGTCCACAAAGGCGTCGATGGTCTCGCGGTTGAGGAAGTCGCCCTTCTCAAAGAGGGGAAGCGGCGTGTCAAAGTGATGCAGCGTGACAAACGGCTCAACGTGGTGCTTGTGGCACTCGGCAAAGAGGTCGTGGTAGAACTGCACACCCTCGGCGTTGATCTCGCCGGTGCCGTTGGGGAAGATGCGGCTCCAGGCAATGGAGAGGCGGATGCCGTTGATGCCGAACTCCTCGCACAGCTCTAGGTCGACGGGGTACTGGTTGTAGAAGTCCGAAGCGGGATCGGGAGAGAAACGCCCCTGGGCCTCCAGAAAGTCGTCCCAGGCAACCTTGCCCTTACCGTGAGTGCGGGTCTCGCCCTCTACCTGGTAGGCAGCAGTGGCGCCGCCAAAGACAAAGTCCTCGGGAAACTGCGCAGGCGGGTTGGTGACGCTAGCAGGGTTAACGGACATGATGAAATATCCAATCGTCTAAATCGAAGGGCCAGCCGGTCTTGGATGGTCGGCTGGCCCTGAGCGTTACTTACTTCGAGAGTTGCTCGGAGACGAAGGCGAGAGACTTATCGCCGTTCTGGGAGAGCTCGATGTACTGCTTACCGCGGCAGGCGACGCACTTGTTGCCCACACGCTCGCAGTCTTTCTGCAGGTCGGCCAGGTAGCTGGCTGCCTGCGGGGCCAGGACGACCAGGTCAAAGTCGGGGAGCATGTCGACGTGGTTGCCATAGGCTTCGGCGGCGGTTTCAAGTTCGATGCCGCGCTCCTTGGCAGCCTTGGCCAGCGCGTTGGCGAGCAGGCCCGAGGTGCCGCCGCCCTGGCAGAGCACGAGCACGCGCTTGCCGTTGAGGTCGCTGGCGGTCGTAGCCTCGGCAGCGGGTGCTGCGGAAGCGGCGGGGGCGTCAGCCTTCACGGCCTCGGCAGCAGCGCCGGCGGCAACGCTCTTGGCATCAGCCTTGCCCTGGAAGGCATCGTTGAGCTTGGCGGCCTTCTCGGCGTTCTTGGCGGCGAGCTCCTCCTGGGAGATCTCGGCCTCCTCGGCGCACTTCTGGGCGTCATAGGCACGGAAGAACGGGTAGTACAGGGCAAAGTCGACGACCAGGATGAGGGCGAGCATCACAAAGGCGAGCGGCTGGAAGCCCAAGCCCATGATGGTGCCGATGGGGCCGGGAACGGTCCAAGGCAGGGTGTACATAAAGCCGTTCATGCCCAAGAAGTCGATAAAGATCTTGAGGATCCAGATGTTGGCGATCGGAGCAAAGACAAACGGGACAAAGAAGACGGGGTTGAGCACGATGGGTGCGGCGAACAGCAACGGCTCGTTGACGGCAAAGCAGACCGGGACGATGGCGGCCTTACCGACGGCGCGCATCTCCTGAGACTTGGCCAGGAAGCAGAACATAAAGACCAGGACGAGCGTGGCGCCGGTGCCGCCCATGCAGACGACGAAGTACTGGGCACCCTGGGTCAGGACAGCGGAAGCGTGCTGACCAGCCTGGAACGCAGCCAGGTTGTCGGTCATGTTGGCAACGAGGGCGGCGGCGATGGCGGGCTCGACGATCGAGGGGCCGTGGACGCCCACGAACCAGAAGAGGCTCATAGCGCCGTAGATCACAGCGAGGCCGATGTAGCCGTCGGCAGCGGTGAACAGGGGCTGGAACACTTGGATGACGCCCTGGGCAAAGCAGAAGCCAAAGGCAGCGCGGAAGACGATGTCAAAGACCCAAAAGACGGTGATGCAGACGGAGAAGGGGATGATGTCCTTAAAGGTCTGCGAGATGTTGGGCGGAACCTGCTCGGGCATCTTGACGGTGATGTTGCGCTTAATGAAGAACTTGTAGATGATGCCGGTCACAAACGCAGCAATAAAGGCGGTCAACAGGCCTTTGGAACCAAGGTAGGTGGTGTTGAAGCCGCTGGCAGCGTCCGTGGCGATGGTGTCGCTCGAAAGGAGCAAGAAGCCGATGATGGCCGCGCACATGCACGAGATAAAGTTGATCTGGTTGTTCTTGGGCAGGTCGCGGTTCTGGGCATCGGCGAAGTGCTTGGCCGTGGTGGCGGCACAGGCGATGGCCAGGATGCCCATGGAGTAGTTGTAGCACTTCCACAGGGCGTTGTTGATGTCATCGGGCCAATAGAAACCCCAGATGTTGGGGACCGAGGCTACCAGGCAGAAGATGGACGAGAAGATGATGATGGGGATGACGGAGATAAAGCCGTCGCGGATCGCCTTGAGGTACTTGTTGCGGGCGATCGCGTTGAAAAAGGGCTGGCCCTTTTCGATGATGGCGATGAGTTGCTCCATGCAATGCTCCTAAGAGTCGGTGGGTTAGCAACGATGGTAGCTTTTGGCGTTCGGTTGCCAAAATGTTGACGTTGCCATTTTGCGACACAAAAAAAGACGCGAACCAGTGGTTCCTGTGCCTGCGAACCATCGATTCCTTACGCGTAAACGTTTGAGCCGCCCGGTGGCTCTGTATTTGCG
This sequence comes from Collinsella sp., assembly GCA_048330275.1. Lineage (GTDB taxonomy): Bacteria > Actinomycetota > Coriobacteriia > Coriobacteriales > Coriobacteriaceae > Collinsella. The sequence continues at coordinate 39,853 of DBFEIO010000014.1, read as the reverse complement.
CAATGGCAACGTTAACATTTGGGCGACAAAAGCCGTTCGGGGAAGCAAGATTGTCGGTGAACGGTAGGTTTTGGGTGGTAAACGTATTGTGGGGGAGGTGTTGGATATACTTGAAGGCGTTCATTTGACTGCGTAGGGTGCCGCCAATGGCATCGTTGACATAGAAAGATCGACCTATGGCCGCTGTTAAAAAATCGGTTTCCGTTAAGGACGTGGCGCGTCTCGCGGGCGTCTCGGAGCAGACAGTCTCGCGCACCGTGCACGATTCGCCCAGCGTGCGCCCCGAGACCAAGGAGCGCGTGCGTGCCGCCATGCGCGAGCTGGGGTATCGACCCAATTTTGCCGGTCGATCGCTGCGCCGCGGCAAGTTTAAGACCGTCGGCGTCGCCATGTTCAACATTACCGGCACCGGCAACCTCGACCGTATGGAGGGCTTTGCCGCTGCGGCCGACAAACATGGCTATGCCATCACCCTCACTAAAGTAGACGGGCATCCGTATACCCTCGAGAGTGCATCGTCGCGCATGAGCGCGCTGCCGGTGGATGGCATGGTTGTGATCATGAATCGCATGCCGGCGGACTTTGGCACCTTTGAGCCGCTGCCCGGCATGCAGACGGTGCTCGTTACCATGCTGGAGCACCCGCTCTGTTCAACGGTCGATAACGACCAGTTCGATTGCTCGCGCCAGGTGGTCGAGTACTTGTTGGAGCAGGGGCACAAGACCGTGCACTTTATCTCATGCCCCGAGCGCTCGCTTTCGGGCATGCAGCGCGAGGAGGGCTGGCGCGAGACATTGCGTGCGCATGGTATTGAGCCGCCGCGACTCGTCCGTGGCGATTGGACGGCACAGAGCGGATATGCTGCCGGTCAGGCTCTAGCGGACGATCCGACCTGTACGGCCATTTATGCTTCCAACGACGCCATGGCCTACGGCTGCATTCGCGGGCTCGAGTCGCGCGGAAAGCGCGTGCCCGAGGACGTGAGCGTGGTGGGTGTTGATGACAGCCTGGGCGATATCGTGCCCGACCGTCGCCTGACCACGGTGCGCTTTGACAATAAACGCGTCGGCATGTGGGCTGTCGACAAGATTGCCGGCGCCGAGGGGGTTGCGTCTGGCGTGGAGCACATGCTGATCCCCGGCATGCTCGTAGAGGGTGATACGGTGCGCTGCCTGCGCTAGGGTGTGGACCTGTTTGGGTTGCCACTAATTGTGTTCGATATTGTTCGCATTGGTTTAAAAACCGTTCACGGGCGAAAATCGACCGTTCATAGCTCGAAATTGCGTTTTGCATTGTTCTGTTTTGTTTGAATGTTAATGTTTCTGTCATACACAACGCAGCGCGTATGCCCGGACGCGATGCTCTCCATTGGTTCATATGTGAAAGGAACGCAATATGGCAACCAAAGAAGAAATCTCGATGGTTGGATTCGAGATCGTCGCATACGCGGGTGACGCCCAGACTGATCTGCTTGCAGCGCTCGATGCTGCTCGCGAGGGTGATTTTGAGAAGGCCGAACAGCTGCACAAGGATGCGAGCGATGCACTCATCGGCGCCCATGACACGCAGACCAAGCTGCTTTCGCAGGAGGCCGGCGGTGGCGAGATGGAGATGACCTTCATCATGGCCCACGCTCAGGACACCCTCATGACCACCATGATCTTGGAGAAGCAGACCCGCTTTACCATCGATGCCTACAAGCGCATCGCCGAGCTCGAGGCCAAGCTCGCCTAACGAGCTCGCACAACCAAGCCCCCTTCCAAAAGCCCTGCCGCTATCCGCGGCAGGGTTTTTTTGTATCCCACCTATCTAGGTTGCGGCGAAATAGGGGCCGGCGGGCGCAAAACAATCCCTATTCCACCGCAACTCATCCGGAGATAGTCATTGGGGACGTTCTTAAACGACTGGGCATTGGGGACAGTCTTAGTGCGCTCCGTTCGTCTTGCCGTTCGGTTTTTCGATGGGTGGGTATACTTTCCACCGCAATACAGGCCGGAATGAGGAGGTATCCAAATGCCGGATAACGGGTCAATACAAAAAAGAGACGCGCACGAGATGGCTCATGGGCGTCCTGTCCAGATAACCGAGCATACGACGGTAACCGAGCTGCAGCCCAGCCTGTCCGATGTCGTGTGCGCAAACAAAAAGCTGCAGATTGGCTTTATCGTTGCGCTCGTGGTGCTGGCGCTGCTGTCGGGCTTTGTCGCGCGCCCGCATTTTGCCGATACCAAGACTTGGGACTCCACCATCGAGGTCATCGATCAAAAGAAAGGTAACGTACTGGCGCTCACGACCTCGTGCGTCGCCCTATCTGCGGGTATCACTGCGCTGCCGGGCGATACGGGAACGCCGGTTGCCGAGCAGCTCGCACAGCTTTCGGGTAACCTGAGCATCGTGCTTGCCGTGCTCTACCTCGAGAAATATTTGCTCACGATTTTGTGGTCGGTTGGCTTGGGCATCTTAATCCCGCTTGCGTTGGTACTCTTTGCGGTGTCGCTCGGCATTCACGGGCGCTGGAGCACGAGCGCCGTCCTGCGCCGTGTGGCGACGCGCGTGCTGGTGGTTGCCGTGATCGGCATGGCGCTTGTACCCGCGAGCGTGTGGGTATCGCAAAAGGTCGATGAGACGTATCAGGTGAGTATCGAGCAGGCAGAGCAAAAGGCGACTGAAGCGAGCAAGACGAGCTCCACAAAGAGCGAGAAGAAGTCCGAGACCACGGAAAACAAGAATGTGCTTGAGCAGCTGACCGATGGGGCATCGAGTCTACTCACATCGGTGACCGACAGTGCCAAGTCGATGACCGATGAGGTGGTGCAACAGGTGACCGACCTAATTGAAGGCGTCATCGTGATGATCGTGACCTCGTGCGTTATCCCGCTGCTGGTGCTCGTGGCGTTTCTGTGGCTGGGCCACACCCTGCTGGGGATCGATATCTCTGGCCCGGCGAACTATTTGACGGGCCGCTTTCTGAGCGCTCCGTCCAAGCATGCCAAAAAGAGTGGGCAGTTCGAGTAGCTAAAACAGCTGTATATACCGGGGTATACCGCCGAAGGGCGGCCGAGACGCGTTCTCGGCCGCCCTTTTGTTTGTTGAACACATGGTCGCTACGTCCGCGCCAGACCCAAACGGTCAGCAATCATCCGTGAATGGTATTTGTTCAAAAAAGAACAAAGATAAACAAATAGTTGTTGCAGTTAATGTTCGAATGTGTTCAAATAAACATGAACAGTGAAGAACCGCACATTCAGATGCCCGGACCTGAATGCGATTCAACACTTCCAAACAGAAACTACGCACCTGCGTATCTCTCAAGGAGGATGTCATGAGGGTTGTAATCGCTTCCGATGCCGACGGTATGTCGATGAAGGAGTCCATCAAGGAGATGCTCATCGCCGACGGTCACGAGGTCGTCGACTATTCCGAGACCCCTGCCGCGGACTTTGTCGATTCCGCGACCGCCGTTGCCAAGGACCTGCTGGAGCACAAGGATTCCCAGGGCTTCGCATTCGATAAGTACGGTGTCGGCTCCTATATGGCCGCCGTCAAGATCAAGGGCATGGTCGTCGCCAACATTTCCGACGAGCGTTCCGCTTACATGACCCGCGAGCACAACGGCTCGCGCATGGTCACCATGGGTCCGGGCGTTGTGGGCACCGAGGTCGCCAAGAAGATCGCCCGCGAGTTCCTGCGCGCCCAGTACGCCGGCGGCCGTCACCAGATCCGTGTCGACATGCTCAACAAGATGGCCTAACGAGAGCCACCGAGAACTCGAACTTCTACCTCAACTTGTGAATTCAGACGAAAGGACGTTCTGATGAAGAAGACCATCGCAATCGGTTGCGACCATATCGTTACGGACGAGAAGATCTATCTGGCCGACCGCCTGGAGCAGGCTGGCTACAAGGTGCTCGACTGCGGCACCTACAGCCACACCCGTACGCACTATCCCATCTACGGCAAGGCCGTGGGCGAGGCCGTTGCCAGCGGCAAGGCCGACTTTGGCGTGGCCCTGTGCGGCACCGGCATTGGCATCACCAACGCCGTCAACAAGGTTCCCGGCGCCCGTTGCGCCCTGGTCCGCGACATGACCTCCGCCCTGTATGCCCGTCGCGAGCTCAACGCCAACATCGTGGGCTTTGGCGGCAAGATTACCGGCGAGTTCCTGATGGCCGATATCATGCTTGCCTTCCTGGAGGAGCCCTACGAGAAGACCCCCGAGCACGATGCCCTGATCGCCAAGATCGATGCCTGCAATAAGGCCGACGCCGAGGCTCAGGCTGACCCGCACTTCTTTGACGAGTTCCTCGAGAAGTGGGACCGCGGCGAATACCACGACTAGCGGGTATCCGGCGTAATTTACTAGTCCGTTGACGGCTCGCGTTTCTGTGAGGGGGCGCGGGCCGGTTTTCTATCAGCCCTATTGACTCGGCGGGCTGGCGAACGAAAGGGAAGGCTCCTATGGAGTTTGTTCTTGATAACGGTTTGATTCGCGTGGCACTGAGCACGGCTGGCGGATCGTTCACTTCGATTAAAGCCAACGGTCGCGAGTACCTGTGGCAGGGTGATCCGGCGGTCTGGTCGGGCCAGGCACCCATTTGTTTCCCGATCTGCGGTGGCCTTCGTGACGGTCACGCAATGACCATGGGCGGCCGCGAGGTTAAGCTCGCCCGCCACGGCTTTGCGCGCAAACAGGAGTGGAAGCTCGAGGAACAGAGCGACAACATGGTTGCGCTGAGCCTAAGCTCTGCCGACCATGCCGAGTTGCTCGAGCAGTACCCGTATCCGTTTAAGATCGTTGCTCGCTACACGATCGATTCGGAAAAGGTGGCCGTGTCGTACGAGGTGACCAATGAGGGCACCGAGGACATGCCGTTCTTTGTGGGCGGTCACCCCGGCTTTAAGTGCCCGCTCGATGAGGGCGAGTCCTATGACGACTATGAGCTTCGTTTTGAGCAGCGCGAGGCCACCGAGCTCTGTACTGCCGTTCCCTCGACGGGCCTGATTGATGTTGAACATCGCAGCAAGAACCCCATGATCGGCCAGAACCTGCCGCTTACCCACGAACTCTTCGACTTCGCGGAGACCATCTTCGACGTGCTCGAGAGCCGCGTGGTTACGCTGACCAAGAAAACCGAGGACAAGGGCGTGCGCCTGACGTTCCCCGATATGCCGTACCTGATTGTGTGGAGCAAGCCCGAGGGTGACTTTGTGGCAGTTGAGCCGTGGGGCGGTCTGTCCACCTGCTCCGACGAGGACGATATTCTGGAGCACAAGCGTGGCTGCCTGGTGGCCAAGCCGGGAGAGACCGTCATCCGCGGCTTTAAGATCGAGATCCTTTAACGAGTTATCGTATGTTTGGGGCGGGTCATGCCGCCCCGGAACAGGAGTTCAACATGATTCTGACCGTTACCATGAATCCGTCGATTGATACGCGCTATCAGCTCGACAAGCTGATCATCGACGACGTGAACCGTGTGACGCCCGAAAAGACCGCTGGCGGCAAGGGCCTCAACGTGAGCCGTGTTCTGCTGCAGCTGGGCGACGACGTGCTCGCGACCGGCCTGCTCGGCGGCCACATGGGTGCCTATATGGCCGAGCTTATGGATGCCGACGGCGTCAAGAAAGACTTTGTGCCCATCGCCGGTGAGACGCGCATTTGCCTGAATATTCTGCACGAGGGTAATCAGACCGAGCTGCTGGAGAGCGGCCCGCAGATTGCGCCTGCCGAGCTTGAGGCCTTTACGGCCAAGTTCGCCGAGCTTGCGGCGAAGGCGGACGTTGTGACGCTTTCGGGCTCGCTGCCGCGTGGCGTCGATGCCGGCTACTATGCCGAGCTCGTCAAGATCGCCGAGGAGGCGGGCGCCAAGGTGCTGCTCGACACCTCGGGCGCATCGCTGGAGGCCGCGCTGGAGTCCGACGCTAAGCCTGAGCTCGTAAAACCCAACCTGACCGAGATTAACGGCCTGCTGGGTACGTCCTTTACGACCGATGATGTCGATGCCCTGCGCGGGGCGCTTGCCGCCGATGGCCGCTTTGCCGGTATCCCCTGGGTTGTCGTTTCGATGGGCGCTGCCGGTTCGGTGGGCTTCCATGAGGGTCGCGCGTTCCGCGCCAAGACGCCCGCGATTGCGGCTGTAAACGCGACGGGTTCCGGCGACTCGACTATCGCCGGCTTTGCGCATGCCATCGCTGCTGGTGCCGACGACGTCACGGTGCTCAAGACCGCCAATACCTGCGGCAAGCTCAACGCCATGGATCCCAAGACCGGCCACCTGGTCATGGACCGCTGGGACGAGATCTACAACAGCGTTGAGGTCGTAGAGTTGTAGCGGTTGTGACTCCTAATAGAATGAGCGTGGATAATCTCCCGTTTTTGGTGCCCATACGAGCTCAAAGAGGGAGATTTTCCACGCTCGAGTCATTAGTCATTGGGGATGCTCTTTAATGACTGGTCGTTTAAGAGCGTCCCCAACGACTACATTCAAAAACGACGCCCGCCGGCGATGTTGCCGGCGGGCGCCGTTGTCTTGAAGACGAAATGATCCGTTTTCCTCCGTCCCCAAGGGATCCTTACAGCGAGTCAATAAAGCGCTGTTGGGCGGCGCGGCCGGCTTCGTCCCACTTAAAGACGCCGGCGTTGTCGAGTACGTGGCCAAACACCACGCCGACCTCCTCGTGCAGGATATCGATGGCGTTATCCGCCGTAAGCTCGTCGGCGCGGCGGGCAAAAACATCCTCGGCCCACGCGGCATGGCTGCGGCAAAGATCATCGCCCTCGAGCGCGCTGGCAAGGTCGTAGCTGGCGTCGACCTTGGCTGCCAGCAGATGCTCGCGGACAGCGTCGAGCTCGGGAACCAGGCGCGGCGGAAGAATGGCCAGGCCCATGACCTCGATCAGGCCGATGTTCTCCTTCTTAATGTGGTGGTACTCGGCATGCGGGTGGAAAACGCCCAGCGGGTGCTCGTCGGTCGTGATATTGCAGCGAAGCGCCAGGTAGGCCTCGTAGATCTCGCCGCCGGCATTACCGCGGGAGTCGACGCGGCGGATGACGGGCGTCACGGTGTTGTGCGCCACGCCGTCGGCTGTGTGCGCGATGACGCCAACAGACTCATCGGTCCACTCGCGCCAGGCGAGGATAATCTTATCGGCAGCGCCGAGCAGCTGAGCGCGGTCATGCGAGCGCAGGCGCAGCACCGAGAGCGGCCACTGCAGCACGGTGCCGCTGACCTGGTCAAATCCAGGCACGCTAAACTGCGAGACCTCGGCGGCATGCATCATGGGGAACTCGTGCGCGCCGCCCTGGAAGTGGTCGTGCGACAGAATCGAGCCGCCCACGATGGGCAGGTCGGCGTTAGAGCCGATGAAGTAATGCGGGAACAGGTCCACAAAGTCGAGCAGGCAGGTCAGGCTCTTGCGGTCGACGTGCATCGGACGATGCTCGGAGCTCATGGCGATGCAGTGCTCGTTAAAGTACGCGTACGGGCTGTACTGGAAGCCCCAGCGCTCGCCGTCGAGCTGGATGGGGATAACGCGCAGATTCTGGCGGGCGGGGTGAGCGCCGCCGTCGGCTGCGGCGGAGCGTCCGGGATAGCCCTCGTTTTCGATGCAGAGCTGGCAGGCGGGATACTTCTCGCCCGTGTTCTTGGCTGCACCTGCCGCGGCGATATCGCGCGGGTCCTTCTCGGGCTTGGACAGGTTGATGGTGATCTCCAAGTCACCCCAGTTGGTGGGGGTGCTCCATTTGATGTTGCGCGCGATGGCGGCACGGCGCACGTAGCCGGCGTCGCAGCACAGGCCGTAGAACCAGTCGGTCGCGGCGCGGGGCTCGTTGACGCCCATACGTCCATTGAACTCTTCGTTTACAACCGAAGGCCTCGGCATGAGCGCGCCCATGATGCGCATGGCGATGCGATCGCGGCCCGACGCAGTGTCCTCGGCGGCGCCGTTGGCAACGGCGGCCTCGGCAAGCGCGGCAAGCGTGCCTTCAAGGTCAAAGTCGGGCAGGGTATCGGGGTGCAAGAGCGAGAGTTTCTCAACCTGGAGCGCCCAGGCCATGTCGAGTGCCGGCCCCGTGGCGCCGATGCGCTCGAGAACGGTGTTGTATGCCCAGATGCGATCGTCCTGGCCGATCATCGATCGGTGGATGGCATATTCGATGAGGCCCTGCGCGGCCTCGCGCACATCAGTCATTACAGCCATGCCGCGTAAGCCCCCTTGTCAGAAATCGCGTAGTGGCGGGCAGAGCCCTCGCCAAGCCAGCCGTTCATCTTGGCAATGAAGGTGTCGACCAGCTCGAGCGGCACGAAGGCCTGGATGGTACCGCCAAAGCCGCCGCCGTGGATACGAACGGCGCCACGGCCGTCGAGCACATGCTCGGCAAGAGCAAGCGCGTACATGGAAGGCTGCTCGGCACCCAGTTTGGCAACAACATTCTGCAGGTACATGGCGGAGCTGGCGCCGGACTCACGCGTCAGGACCAGGAACTGGTCAATGTCGCCGGCGTTCAGGGCCGCCCAGCGCTTATCGACCAGGCCGTTCTCGTACCAGTAATGAACGGCGCGCAGGCAGGCGCGGTCGCCCAGCTTGGCGCGCAGCTCGGGGAGCTTGGCGTCAAAGTCCGCCACGTTTACCTCGCACAGGCGTGCCTTGCCAAACTCGGCGGCGACGTCCTGCATCTCGCGCGGAACAGCGGCGTAGTCGTCGGTAGCCGTCACATGGTCGGCGCCGACCTTGACGAGCACGAGCGCGTAGCCATGATCCTCAAAGTTGAGCTCGAGCTTCTGGGTCTTCGGCTGAGCCTGGTCCTCAAAGTCCATGTAGGCAAGGCCTCCCAGGCACACGGCGGCCTGGTCCATCAGACCGCAGGGCTTGCCGTAATAGTTGTTCTCGGTGCGCTGGCTCATCTGCGCAAGAGCGACGGGCTCAATGGCGGGCGCGCCCCAGAGCGTTTCCATGGCGCGGCCGTACGCGGCCTCGACGGCAGCGGAGCTGGAAAGGCCGCCGCCCGAGGGGACGGAGCAGGTGAAGGCGAAGTCGAAGCCCTGGGGCTCAACGCCAAGGGCTGCAATCTCGTGGGCCATACCGCGCACGAGGCTTGCGGACGTGCCCTTCTCAGACTCCTGAATATCCAGCGTGTCGAGCGTGATCTCAAATGTAGGATAGCCCTCGTCGGCGATGCGAATCTTGTTGGAGTCGGTTGCCACGGCGATGCCGTCGACGGCGACATCGAGCGAGCCGGCGATAACGTGACCGCCCTCGTGATCGGTGTGATTGCCGCTGATTTCGGAACGGCCGGGCGCGTGCACGTAGAGTACCTGGCGGTCGCCGATGGGGCCAAACTCCTCCTCAAACAGCTTGGTGAGCGTGGCGAATGTCTTTTCGTCGGGGGTGGTCATGGGAGTCCTTTCTTTGGCGCGCACGGGCGAGTTTTGCGTCGTTATGAGTACGTTAACAACTTGAAGCGGCATGAATCACGTGTTCACGATTCCGCACGTTACGGGCTATGTTAACGTACTCATAACACATCGCTTGTCACTTTTTGAGAATCTGGTAATCGGTAGAAATACAGCCGTGAACGGTACTGCCGTATGGACTTATAAAGCAGAAGAGATGCAGATAGAAAAAGTAGAGTACGTTAACATGCGTCCGATGATAGTGGGCTTCGGCGCGGGGCGTATTTCTGCCCGGGCCGGCATGCACGCTATTCAGATCTCGCAAGGGTGAAGGTGATCCTGTGGCAAGGCGCCCGTCCAACGATACAGGTACGCGTCCGGTCTCCATGGCCGACGTCGCCCACGCTGCTGGCGTTTCGCAGCAGACGGTTTCGCGCGTCGCCAACGGCTTGCCCAACGTCAACGAGCAGACGCGCCAGCGCGTGCAGGCCGCTATGCAAGAGCTCGGCTTTCGTCCGAGTTATGCCGGTCGCTCGCTGCGCGACGGCCGTTACCATTCGGTCGGCCTATGCGTCAACGATGTCACCAAGTTTGGCAACCTCTCAATGATCGACGGCATCGCCAGCGCTGCTCGCGAGCATAATTGCGCCATCACGTTGGTCGAGATGTCCAAGACCGAGGAGTTTTCGCTTGCCGAGGCCACGCATCGTATGGCCGCGCTGCCCGTGGACGGCATCATCATCGGCATGAGCCGCATGGCGCCCGATTTTGAGACGTTTGATCCACTGCCGGGCATTGGCACGGTCATCGTTACCATGTATGCGCACCCGCGGGTGACCACGGTCGATTCCGACCATTACGGCTGCGCGCTATTGCTTATGGATCACCTGTTTGAGCTGGGGCACGAGCAGATTCGCTATATTGGCGGCCCGTCGTTCTCGGTCGACGAGCAATTTCGTCGCGCCGGTTGGCAAGATACACTCGAGCGTAAACACATCGAGCCGGCAGAGCCGCTCGAGGGCGACTGGTCTGCCAACAGCGGTTACGAGGCCGGCAGGTACCTGGCCGAGCACGACCGCACCATGACGGCGATTTACGCGGCAAACGACCAGATGGCAAACGGCGCCATTGCAGCGCTGCGCGATAGTGGCTTGCGCGTGCCCGAGGACGTGAGCGTGGTGGGCGTCGATGACTCGCTCGACGACTTTGTCGCACATAACGAGCTCACGACCGTTCGATTTGACTTGCATCAGCGTGGGCGCGAGGTGTTCGAGCATGCGGTTCCCGAGGCGGGTACGGTGGGCAAAACCGTTACCATTCGTATTCCCGGCCAGCTCATCATTCGACATAGCACGGCGATACCGCGCACATAGTTTGTGCTGGTAAACGGCGATTTATCGCATTTCAATAACAATCGGTAAGGATGCCGGCAGATAGCTGTTGGGATGCAGCCGAGTGCTATGATAGACGGGCTCTTTTGTCTATCTAGGAGGCTTTGCCTGATGGAGATCACCAAGGATATCCGCTACGTTGGCGTCGACGATCACGACATTGACCTGTTCGAGGGCCAGTACGATGTGTCCGAGAACGGTATGGCATACAACAGCTACGTTATCTTGGGCGAAAAGATCGCTGTCGCCGATTCGGTCGACGGCGGTTTTGTCGATGAGTGGCTCGGCAACATCGAAGCCGTGCTCGACGGTCGCACGCCCGATTACCTGTTCGTTCACCATATGGAGCCCGATCACTCCGCTGGCATCGCCGCCTTTATGGAGCGCTATCCCCAGGCGCAGATTGTGGCCAGCATGGGCGCCTTCCGCATGATGGTCAACTACTTTGGCACCGATTATCCCGAGCGCAAGATGGTCGTCAAAGAGGGCGACGTGCTCGACCTGGGCGGCCACAGCCTGACCTTTGTCGGCGCCCCCAACGTGCACTGGCCTGAGGTGCTGTTCTCTTACGAGTCCACCGATAAGGTGCTCTTTAGCGCCGACGGCTTTGGCAAGTTCGGCGCCAACGATATCGAGGATCCGGAAGGCTGGGCCTGCGAGGCACGCCGTTACTACTTTGGTATCGTGGGCAAGTTCGGCAAGTTCGTGCAGGCCGTGCTTAAGAAGGCCGCCGATCTGGACATCCAGGTTATCTGTCCGCTCCATGGCCCCGTGCTGACCGAGAACCTGGGCTACTACCTCGACACCTACAACACCTGGTCGAGCTATCAGCCCGAGGACGAGGGCATCACCATTGCCTACGCGAGCGTCTACGGCCATCTGAAGGCTGCCGTTGAGGAGCTCGCATCTGCGCTCGAGGCCCGCGGCCAGAAGGTCTCCGTTTTTGACTTGGCTCGCGACGACATGGCCGAGGCCGTTGAGGATGCGTTCCGCTATGACCGTCTGGTGCTCGCTTCCATCACCTATCAGGGCGAGATCTTCCCGTTCATGAGCACCTTTATCCATACGCTTGCCGAGCACGCCTATCAGAACCGTACGGTGGCGCTCGTCGAGGGCGGCTCCTGGGCGCCCGCAGCTGCCAAGGTTATGACCAAGGAGCTCGAGGGCATGAAGGACATCACCCTGGCGCAGAACAAGGTGACCGTCCTGGGTTCGCTCAACGACGCCTCGCGCGCTCAGATCGAGGTTCTCGCCGACGAGCTTTCCAAGTAGCGATATTTCGCTTTTAACGAGCAAACCACCACAAAGGGGACAGGCACCTTTGTGGTGGTTTTTGTTTAAGCGCTGGCGATGATGAGGGCTGGACGTGCGTTGTCGACGATCTTGGCGATTGAGGTGGCGACGGCGTGATCGGGGTCACGGTCCATCACGATGGCGTTGACGTCGGTCAGCTCGGCAAAGCGGTACATGCCACGTCCGTTGACCTTACTGGCGTCCATGAGGGCGACACTTTGACGGGCGGCGCCGACCATAGCCGCTTTGGTCTCGGCCATCTGCGGAAAGTCAGTCGTAAAGCCGCAGCCGGGAACAAAAGCGCCAGGGCACATGACGGCAAGATCGGCGTGGACCATTTGGAGCGCCTGCATGGTAAGTGGGCCGTACAGATAGCGATGACCTTTGCGCAGTGCCCCGCCCAGCATGACGACATCGACCGAGGGCATGCTCTCGTCGATGTAATCGGCAATGGTAATGTCGGCCGTGATGACGGTGATGCCATCGCGCTGGTCGAGCAGGCGGACAAATTCGAGCGCGGTGGTGCCCGAGTCGACAAGCAAGGTGTCACCATTGCCGACGAGTTCAATGGCGCTTTGTGCGATGGCCTGCTTGGCGGCGACATTGACGTTGATGCGGCGATCCTGGGTGGATACGGTCAGTCGCTTCTGGAGCGACACAGCGCCGCCATGCGTGCGGCGCAGCTTGCCGGACTCGGCGAGCGCGTCTAGGTCGGCGCGGGCGGTAACGGAGGACACGCCAAAGGTCTGGGCAATTTCTGCCACCTGCACCGAGGCGTTATGCTCGAGCATCTCCATGATGGCGGCACGACGCTCATCGGCGAAAGCTCGGGTTGTTGCATGGGCCATAGCTGCTCCATCATCGTCTGAAATTTGCAGGAATTGTGTTGAGTCTATTTTCGTTCATTTTCTTTTTAAGTAAGAAAACGCCTTTCGATTACTTACTTTTTCTATAAAAGAAAGATGATCAAGGCTCAAAACTCAATTTCGAACACGCACGCTCGGGTTCGATCCCTTCCGTTTGCTTTTCAAAAATGAAGGTTGGACCTCGCGCGATGACAATATCTCGCACATGCATACCCGCTGAATTTCATACAATGAGCGCAGAAAACGCAAGGTAAAACGCCTTGTGAACAACTACGCCCGATGTCCAGATGCGGGCGAGGGAGAGGAGCAAACGCTCATGGCACTTGTTACCACCGAAAAGATGCTCAAGGACGCTCAGGCCGGCCATTACGCCGTTGGCGCGTTCAACGTCGAGAACCTCGAGTTTGTTATGGCCGTTCTGGCCGCTGCCGAGGAGACCAAGTCCCCCGTCATCATGCAGACCACCCCGGGCACCATTAAGACCGCTGGCCTGGATTACTTCTACGGCATGGTCAAGGCCGCTGCCGAGCGCGCTTCCGTGCCCGTCGCCCTGCACCTCGACCACGGCGATGGCTATGACCGCTGCATGCAGGCTTTCCGCACTGGCTACACCTCCGTCATGATCGACGGTTCGCACGAGTCCTTCGAGGACAACATCGCCCTGACCAAGTCCGTCGCCGATGCTGGCCGCGCCATGGGTGTGCCCGTCGAGGCCGAGCTCGGCAAGGTTGGCGGCAAGGAGGACGACGGTCCCGCGGTTGAGGGCGAGAGCCCCTACACCGATCCGGCCGAGGCCAAGGAGTTCGTCGAGCGCACCGGCTGCACCTCGCTGGCCATTGGCGTTGGCACCAGCCACGGCGTGTACACGAGCGACCCGCACATCGAGCAGTCCGTGGTCAAGGCCATCCGCGACGCCGTCGACGTGCCGCTGGTTCTGCACGGCACCTCCGGTGTGCCCGATGAGCAGGTTGCCGAGGCTGTGAAGAACGGCATCTGCAAGGTCAACTACGCCACCGAGCTGCGTCAGGCCTACACCAAGGGCTTCATGGCCTACATGGCCGAGAACCCCGCCTGCTTCGATCCCAAGAAGCCGGCCAAGGAGGGCATGCGTGAGATCACCGAGCTGGTTAAGATCCGCATGACCAACCTTAACTCTGTGGGCAAAGCAGAGTAACAGCAAGGGTACTCCGACTCGCTACATATCCCGGGGAGGGGCGAGGGCTTAGTTCCCCAATCGTCCTCGGGCATGCAAGAAGCCTCGCTGCGCACTTCGTGCGGCGAGGCTTTTTGCCCCCTGCGGAAAGATTGGGGAACTAAGCCCTCATCCCTCCCAAGTTGACCTACTCGAGGTCGTCGCCCTTGTGGCGTTAGGTCTGAAAATAATAAGAAGCCTTCGCGCTGCGGAATGATTTTGGAAACTAAGTACGGGGACCCGCCCAAACCGTCCTGCTCAATCGCCCTTGTGGTGTTGGGGCTGAAAGGGTGGGACGCGTGGGTTATTTGGTTGTTAGGGTTAGTAGGTCGTTGGGGGTTTTGAGGTTGTAGGTGGCGTTTGGGATATCTTGGTGTGATCCCCATGCTGCTCGGGCAAAACTGACCCCTGCTGAAGTTGCGCATTGTTCGTCGTAGACGGTGTCGCCAACGTAGACGACGTTGCCAGGATTCGCGCCAGCACGTCGGAGATATTCGAGCATGGGTGCGGGTGCGGGTTTATGTTCGGTTGTGTCTTCGACAAGGATGATGTGCTCAAAATACTTATCGAAACCAAGGGGTGCAATTTCTTTTGCGTATTCGTCGCGCGCACGTGAGGAGACGATGCCAAGTTTGCAGCCGCTATCGGCGAGTGTTGCGATGACTTCAAGCAAACCTGGAAACACGCTGATGGTGCTTTTAAAGCTGGCGGCAACTTGGCACCAGCGATCCAACGTTGCCTGCGAGTAGATCCCAAGTTTCTCAAGGGCATCCTTGCCGGGTATGCCGAGGGCAAAGTCAAGCTCGTGTCGGGGAAGCGTTTTGCTGGTCTCTTCTTGGACAATCTGGACAAGCGATGACAGAACGCTTTCTTCTGTATCTGCCAATGTCCCATCAACGTCAAATACGATATGGTCAAAGTGATTCATATAATTGCTCCTCTCTGTTGTTTGCCTGCAAGTTTGATGCAGTGACAGAAGAAGGGCTAGCGGGATTTCTGCCTGGTGCTATCGAGATTCTGCCTCGCTGCTCGATAGCTCGAAGGAGTGCACCCCATTTGTTCTTTAAATACCTGGCCAAGATGGCTTGCTGTTATAAATCCGCATTGGCGCGCGACTGTCTGTACCGTTCGCGTGGTGTGTGCCAAAAGTTCGCAAGCACGGTTTATGCGGTATGCGCGTAGATATGCCGCCGGGGTCGTTCCTGCACAAGTTTCGATAATGCGGTAACACTCTCTTTCGCTTACGCCGGCTGCAGATGCCATCTGGGGCACATCTATAGCGGCTGCATAGTTTGCGCGGATAAAGTCCAGGATTGCCTTGAACTGTACGTCGCGGCTGGTCATCCAAGAGGCGCCGTCGGAAGAAAAGAGCGGTTCGGTCTTCGCGTTAATCTGAATCCAGAGCTCTGACAAACTATTTCGAAGCGCCATCTCGTTCTGCGGCCGTTGAAGGTCGTGGCTAAAGGAGCTCTTCAGCAAATCGATAAAGGGCATATCGTCGGGATTGGTGGGCGACCATTTGAGCACATCGACGCCTCGACATTGAAGCAATGGGTTGATGTAGCGCTTTTGGAGACGTCCCGCGGGATCGCCGAGCATCGACGGCTGAAAGATATGCAGCATTTGAATGGCTGGCGCCGAATTGGGTGATTGCAGCGTGCTGTGCAAAACGCCGCCGTTGATAAAGCCGGCGGACCCTTCCTCAAAGCGTACGTGCTCATGAGCCGCGTGCGTTCGATAGTCAATCGCTCCCTGCTCCATGTAGAAAAGCTCAACTTCGGAATGCCAGTGCCAGGGGACGGAATTGCCCGGATAGCGAGCGAATTCTGCGCGTTCGGCAATATAGGGCCAGTCTTCGGCGGTCTCGGGAAACGCTTCCTCGCGTCCTCCGCGGTGCAATTCTATGTGATCCATGTTTCGCATGGCATCAGTATAAAGCGCGATGGGCTTAGATTGCTCTTGCCTGTTCGGGGAACGCCTTGTCTAGGGATGCTTGGAGCTTTTCGAAGGATGCTCGTAAGTTGAGGCTCTGATCGGCTGAGCGCTTGGTTTTTGTGGTGGGGGAGTCGAGGAGACCGTTTCTCTGTGTCGGGGGGAAGGAGAAAAGGTCTGCATGTTTTAGGGATGGCTGCTGTGCTGCGTCATTGGAAGAATGCATGCTTATGCGGCCTCCTCGATGTCCACCAAAAGGTTGCGCACAGGGTGTGCTGCTAGGTCCCGTGCGTTGGCAGTATTATGCCGCGGCTGCCGCAAAGAAGCGCTAAAGAAAGGCTTAACCTGGTTTGGTGTTACGATGAAACCGCAGGTCAAGGCTATTGAGTAACACTCTTGAAAGGTTTTGAGCTTAAGGGCTTTCTAAGGTTTGTGGCGTAGACGTGGCGCGGACGTGCGGAGCGTGTGAATGCTCGCTGTTAGCGTTGCGGTGCCGCGGCACGCACCTGCTCGATGACCTTTTCCATCGTGGCGTCGATGCGGTCCTTTTTGAGTTCGCATTCCCAGATGGTTATGGGCGTCCAGCCCATTTCGGTGAGCGCTGCCACGGCGGCACGGTCGCGCTCGACGTTGCGACGGAACTTTGCCTCCCAAAACTCAACATTGCGCTTGGGCTGGCTGGGGTTGCACTTGGGGCAGCGGTGCCAAAAGCAGCCGTTGACGAAGATGGCGATCTTGCGGCCGGGGAAGGCGATGTCGGGCTTGCCGGGAACCTTCCATTCCAAGCGATAACCCGTAAGGCCCGCTGCGCGCAGGCGCTGGCGAACGAGCAGCTCGGGCTTGGTGTTGGTGCGCTTGTTGCCCTTCATGGACTTTTTGATGGCGGCGCGACGGCGGACGAGTTCACGCTCGTCAGCGGAGAGGTCCGAGGTATCGATGCCGTCCAGCAGACCGGGCTTGGCGCGCTTTTTGCTACGGCGCTTGGCTTTGCGCTTGGGTTTGGCGGTGGGTTTGTCGGCTGTGTTGGGCGCGGCGTCATCAGCGGAGCTTGCCTCAAGCCGGTCTTCCTTCAGCTCAATCAGAGCATCGATAAGCCCCATGTCGGCGGGCATCCACTCAACGGTGGCAAGCGAGGCGCGCGGAATCCAGCGGATATCGAGCTGGCGGTCGTGCTTCTGGGGCTCATCGGATTCATCGGCGAGCGAGCAGTAGTAGCACTCCATGGAGAGATGGAAATCGGGGTAGTCGTACTCAACGGTGTAGAAATCGCGTAGGTTGGTGACTTTTACCTGTAGCTCTTCCATAAGTTCGCGGCGTACGGCGTCTTCGGGCGTCTCGCCGCGCATGAGCTTGCCGCCTGGGAACTCCCAAAGTCCCTGCATGTCGCCATAGCCGCGCTGCACGGCCAGTAGCTCGTCGGATCCTTCCTTGCGAATGATCCCAGCGGCAACATGAACAGTTTTCAACAGGAGTCCTCTCTCAACATCAACACGTGGCAGGCTAGCTACCCCTACCTTACACAACGGTAAGGCAAGCGTAAGCCATATCGATGGTAGCCGACTCGGCTTCTTGCGACTATAGATGCCGTAGACTAATCGCAAGAAAGGACTCGGTATGCAAACCATGCACATGGCGACCCCGGTACTGGAGGTCGCGCATCTCGAAAAGGTATATGGAGCGCTGGGCAACGTGACCCGCGCGCTCAACGACGTCAGCTTTACCGTCAACCGCGGCGAATTCGTTGGCATCATGGGCGCCTCGGGCTCGGGCAAGTCGACGTTGCTCAACTGCGTGTCGACCATCGATGCCGCCACGAGTGGCACCATCCGCATCAACGGCCAGGACGTGACGCGCATGAAGCAGGCCAAGCTCTCGCAGTTCCGCCGCGAGGAGCTCGGCTTTATCTTCCAGGATTCCAACCTGCTCGATACGCTCACGGCACGCGAGAACATCGCCCTGCCGCTCACCATCGCCCGTGTGAATTCGGCCGAAATTTCGACCCGCGTGCAGGACGTGGCCGCGCGCCTGTCCATCAGTCAGGTGCTCGACAAGTATCCCTACCAGATGTCCGGCGGTCAGCAGCAGCGCGTTGCCGCGGCTCGCGCGCTCGTCACCGACCCCACTATGATTATGGCCGACGAGCCCACCGGCGCCCTCGACTCCAAGAGTGCTCGTCTGCTGCTCGAGAGCCTGGAGGCCCTGAATCGCCGCCTGCGCGCCACGGTGCTCATGGTCACGCACGACAGCTTTGCTGCCAGCTACACGAGCCGCGTGCTGTTTATCCGCGACGGAAAGATCTTCACCGAGCTGCGCCGCGGCGACACCGACCGCCGAGAGTTCTTCGACCGTATTATGGAGGTCGTTGCCATGATGGGCGGTGAGGGCTCCGATGCTCTGTAAACTCGCTTGGGGCAACGTTCGCCGCGCCGGCCGCGACTACCTCGTCTACCTTTTGACGCTCACCCTGGGCGTCACCGTATTCTATGCCTTTAATACCGTTTCGATGCAGGTCGATATTGCCGGCATTGAGGAGGAGGGCCTATCCGAGCTCATGGGTACCATGCTCGGCTACCTCACGTACTTTTTGGCCGGCGTCATGGCCTTTTTGATGGTGTATGCCAATAACTTCATCATGAAACGCCGCAAGAAGGAGTTTGGCCTGTACCAGGTGCTCGGCATGGGGCGCGGGCGCGTCGCCACAATCATGGCGCTCGAGACGGTGATCGTTTCGGTCGGCGCCTTTGTCGCCGGTATTGTGCTGGGCGTGGGGCTCTCTCAGCTCATGACGTTCTTTACGGCCTCGCTCTTTAAGACGCAGATCGCCAATTTCCGCTTCTTTTTCTCGGCGCATGCGTTCAACCTGACCCTTGCCTGCATGCTCGTAATGTTTGTGCTCACGCTGCTGCTGAACCTTCGCGCCGTGCGTCGTACCAAACTCATCGAGCTTATGGGTGCCGAGCGTCGCAACGAGAGCATCAAGACGCGCAATCCCTGGATCGCGATTGCCATCTTTGCTGTGGGCGTGGTGCTTGTGGGCGTGGCCTATTACCGTCTGCTACGTGATGGGTTCCCGCTAACCGAGACGGGCGACAAGCTGGACGGGGCAATGAGCCAGTTTGGCATCACCACGGCCATGGTCACGGTAGGCACCTTTGCCCTGTTCTGGGGACTCTCGGGCATGCTTATCAAGCTGCTGCAGAGCTTGCGCGGCGTGTATTGGCGCGGCCTCAACATGTTTACTGTGCGCCAGCTTGCGGCCAAGGTCAACACGGTGTGCTTTTCGATGGGCGTCATCGCGATGATTCTTTTTTTGGCCATTACCTCGGTGACCTGTGGTATGTCGATTGCCAACGTGATGAACGAGAATCTGGAGCGCTATAACCCTGTTGACGTATCTCAGACGTATGTCTATTACACACCCGATAGGCTCGACTACTACAAGGAGTATGTCAATCCGTCTGAGGCCGATCGTATGGTGCTGGCAGATGCAACGGTCGATTTGTACGCTGCATGGCATGGCGAGCGCAAGTCGGCGGACAACAACGACGAGACCGGCAAGAAGGTCAATATCGCTGATGTTGCTGGTGAGCATGTGCAGATCGATTCGTATCTGAGTTACCCGCTTGGCGGCTCGGGCCCCTCGGTGGTGGCAGGCGAGATGTGCAAGACCATGGGCGAAAAGCTTCCCAAGGCGCTCGAGGGCAGCAATGCCGATGATATGGGCCTGTTTGCGACGCCGGCGAGCCAGTACAACAAACTGCGCCAGATGATGGGCGAGGATCCGGTGAGCATTGGCCGCGACCAGTACGTGCTTACGTGTGATATGGGCGGCGAGCTGGGCGACCTGTACACCAAATACATGGCTGGGGGCCATACCCTCACCTTGGGCGGGCATACGCTCAAGCCCGCAACCGATAAGTCGGACGAAGACACGGCGGCCATCGCCAACTCGGCGATGGGCAGCAATCCCGGTACCGTGGTCGTAGCCGATGAGCTGTTGTCCCAACTTAATCTGCAGCCGTATTCCAGTAATCTGCTCGTTAACTACAAACAGGGGATGGATACGACCGAGGCAGACGAGAGCATTAAATACACCTTGCTCGATAATCTGCTCGTTGACGGCAAGGAGCCTGGGTCGTGGGGAGTCTTCATCACACGTTCCGAGATGTACACGCAAGCAGCGCAGATGAACGGCATGATTAGCTATCTGGCCATCTACATTGGCTTTGTACTGGTCGTTGCGTGCGCGGCGATTCTGTCGATCCAGCAGCTCTCCAATGTGGCCGACGGCAGCCGCAGCTATCGTGTGCTGGCACAGATCGGCTGTGACGACCGTCAGATCCGGCATTCGGTGATGGCGCAGCAAGCGGTGTTCTTTCTGTTCCCGCTGGCAGTGGGCCTGGCGCACTCCTTTGTGGCGCTCAAGGTGATTATCGAGCTGGTGAGCATATTCGGAGATATGAGCATCGGCGGCACCGTGGGCCTCACCTGTGCGATCTTCCTGGCGGCCTACGGCGGCTACTTCCTGGTGACCTACCTCATGAGCGCCGGCATGGTACAAGCCGCCATCGCCACCCGCTACAGCGAGTAACTCGTTCAGCTCGGAATTATCGTAGGTTGAGCATAAGTCAGCGAAAACGCCCCTAGGCGAGCAAGGTGACGTGAAAGAGGAGGGAAGCGTACTTTTGGTACGCGACCGACGATTGAACGTCAGATTGCCGCCTAGGGGCGCTTGCAGCGTCGAGCTGTTATGCGGTTTGGTAAAACCGCATAACTTTATCGTTTCCAGAAGTGGAGGATCAACGTCGTGCGGTTTTGCTGCTCGGTTTTGACCAGGATGTTGTGGATGTGGGTCTTGACGGTGCCCACGGCAAGGAATAGCTCGTCAGCAATCTCTTGGTTCGACTTGCCCAGCACAACCAGACGCAAAACCTCGGCCTCGCGGTTGGAGAGCCTGTAGGCGTTGCGATAGAAGGGCATTTGCTCTTCGATGTGTCAATCAAGATCGCTGACGTTCTTTTCCTCGGGTGCCTCCTGCATGCGGATTGAAAGCACGTGGTAGGAGTAGATGATCAGCAGAATCGCAAAGTAGCACGCAAAGACGTTCTCGCTAAAGTTGCGCTCGGATAGATACAGCTGCAGCCAAGAGGGTGCCAGACTCATGGGGACGACAAGGATATTGTAGAAATCCTCGGCAACGATGCAACCGACCAGGATGGCGCCGATAATCAGGTGCTTTCGCTGGTTGTTGACGCGTGCCTTCAACTCAACCTTTGTACTCTTATGAGCCGTCCAAAAGATATACAGTCCCATAAAGACAAGGAATACCTGACGCATCGTGTAGTAGAGCCACTGACGCATGGGGCCGGAGGGGACAGCGACAATGGTCAGCGACTCGCACAGCAAAAACGTTAAGACGGGGATAGCGAACTGCTTTTTAGAATGCTTATCGAGCAAGTCCATGGCAATGGCCCAAATAAAAGCCTGCGAAGCGGTCGCCACAAGGGTTCGCATTACAGGCATGGTAATTGCGTAATAGTCGCTGGCCGGAAAACTCTCGTTTTGCAACGTGTATTCAAAAAAGAAGATCTCGGTCATCTCGATGGCGTAGCAAATAAAAACGCCGCCGCCATAGATAAAGAAGCGTCGACGGGACGAGGCATAGGCGGCAAGCGAAAGCACTGCCGTCACAATACAGATCACGAGTATTGCTAGGGTATAGAAGAACATGAGTGTGTCCATCTGTCACCGTCCTGTCTCATTTGATCTCTTATAGAGCCCGCTATATCCCCCGGGTATACATGCCTCAGCCGTTCGTTCCATTGCGGATTAAACGCCAAGATACAGCATAGCCGTATACCGTTCACGGTTCCAGACGGTAAACCCCCTGTAAACTCTTGACCTGCGGGTTTATATTGGATTAGAGAGGGTGTAACTCCGTGAACGGTCTTTAATCCCGAATAAACTAGGTAAAAATTGCATACGGGTGAATGATGGTCTTGTCAACACGAGGCGTGATGTTCGAGCGCCTCATAGTTAATAGTCGGCAAGACCGGCGGAAAGGAAATCGACATGGCACTGCCTAAGGATTTCATCGACACCAACGACTTCACCAAAGAGCAGATCCTGGCTATCGAGGATCTTGGCCTGGCAATGAAGAAGGCCATCAAGGTTGACGGTTATTATCCGCACCTGCTCCGCAACAAGAGCCTTGGCATGATCTTCCAGCAGGTCTCCACCCGCACCCGTCTTTCCTTCGAGACCGCTATGACCGACCTCGGCGGCCATGCTCAGTTCTATGGCCCTGGCACCATCCAGCTCGGCGGTCACGAGTCCCTGGGCGACACCGCTCGCGTTATGGGCTCGCTGCTCGACATCATGATGGCTCGCGTTGACCGTCACAAGGACGTCGTCGGCCTCGCCGAGGGCTCCGCTGTGCCCGTCATCAATGGCATGTCCGAGTTCAACCATCCCACGCAGGAGATGGGCGACCTCATGACCATGCTCGAGAACCTCCCCGAGGGCAAGAAGATCGAGGACTGCACCCTGGCCTTCATCGGCGACGCCACCCAGGTCTGCGTCTCCCTCATGTTCATCGCCTCCAAGATCGGCATGAAGTTTGTCCAGTTTGGACCTAAGGGCCACCAGATCCCCGACGGCGGCCTGCACGTCGGCACCGTCGAGGAGCGCGCCGAGTTCGGCAAGCAGATGATGGCCATCGCCGAGGAGAACTGCAAGGTTTCCGGCGGCTCGGTTGTTATCTCCGACGACATCGAGTGCATCAAGGGCGCCGACTTCATCTACACCGACGTGTGGTATGGCCTGTACGACGAGGAGGTCTCGGGCGAGAACTACATGGACGTGTTCTATCCCAAGTATCAGGTCACCATGGATATGATGAACTTCGCCGGCCCCAACTCCAAGTTCATGCACTGCCTGCCGGCCACCCGCAACGAGGAGGTCGTCGACGAGGTCATGGACGATCCCGAGCGCTCCCTGTGCTGGGTCGAGGCCGAGAACCGCAAGCACTCCATCCGTGCTCTCCTTGCCGCCCTGGGCAAGCGCACCCCGCTCAACGACGAGGGTGTCGAGTACTCCGCCAAGGCTGAGCTCCACGCCGCTCTCGAGGCTCTCGAGCAGCTCTAAGCCTCAAGGCTTCTAAAAGTACGTTTGCGGGCGGCGGATGCTCGTCTCCTGTCGCCCGCTCACCGAGGCCCAAGCAATTGCCTTAATACCTTAGGGCCTCGGATCTGTCCAAGACTGAGCGAAGGAGCTCATCATGAGCGACGGAAAGAAAAAGCTTTCCTTCTTGACGGTCATTTCGACCATCATCTGCGTCGTCTTCGTTTGCGAGGCCGCCGCACCTGCTGCCGCCATTGGCAACCAGCAGTTCTTCTGGTGGATCTTCCTGATCCTGACCTTCCTGCTTCCCTATGGCATGGTTGTCGCCGAGCTCGGCACCACCTATGACGGCGAGGGCGGCATTTACGACTGGGTACGCGATGGCCTGGGCGACAAGTGGGGCGCCCGCATTTCGTACTACTACTGGGTCAACTACCCGCTGTGGATCGCCTCTCTGGCCACCATGTTCCCTGACATCCTGGGCATGGTCTTTGGCGTCGAGTTCAACCTGATTGCCAAGATGGGTATCGAACTTGCCTTTGTGTGGATCGTCTACCTTATGGGCCGCTCCAAGGCTGCCGACTCCGAGTGGGTCCTCAACGGTGGCGCCATTATCAAGGTCGCCGTTGCCGTTATCGTCGGCGCCCTGGGCATCTGGTATGCCATGGAGAACGGTTTTGCGAACGACATGTCCGCTGCCACCTTCCTGCCCGAGCTCACCAACACCAACGCTCTTGGCTACCTGTCCATCATCATCTTTAACTTCATGGGCTTCGAGGTCATCTGCACCATGACCGACGACATGGCCGATCCCGCTCGCGATATTCCCAAGGCTATCATCGTCGGTGGCGTGGCTATCGCCGTCATCTACCTGTTCGCCGGCTTCGGCATCGGCGCCGCCGTGCCGGCCGACTCCATCGACCCCGACTACGGCATGATCGTCGCAGTCCAGACCATGGTGGGCGACTCCATGATCTTCAAGGTCATCTGCATCGCCTTCCTGATCACCCTGTTCGCCAACATGGCCGCTTGGTCCTTCGGCGTCAACTCCGTCGCCCGCTACGCTGCCGAGCACGGCAACATGCCCAAGGTCTTCGCCTCGATGATCTCGGATGACGACATGCCCAACGGCGCCAACCTGGTCAACGCCGTCGTTGCCTCCCTGGTGCTGTGCCTGCAGCTCGTTCCCATCGACGCCATCTCCAACGGTGTCTTCTGGATGCTCTTCGGCACCTCCGTCGTCTTCCTGCTGCTCACCTACATCCCGATGTTCCCGGCATTCCTCAACCTTCGTAAGAACGACCCGAACCGTGAGCGCATCTTCACGTTCCCGTTCAAGGGCGCGATGATGAAGGTCATGCTGGCCATCCCCTGCATCGAGCTGGTTCTTGCCATCGTTGCAACGCTGGTACCGTTCTCCGCCGCTGAAATTGGCGACAAGGTCCCGATGATCGTCATCTTCATCGTGCTCGTGCTCATCGGCGAGGTCGTCCGCGTCGTCAGCGCTAAGGGCCGCAAGGAAGAGTACAAGGGTCTGACCCCTGAGCTCGCAGCCCAGCGTCTCGCTGAGGAGGCCGCCGAGGCCGAGGAGAACTAGAGCACCCGGTTCTGGGACTCCGACCCTCCTCGCGTACCAACGTGCGCTTCGTCGGGCTTGTCGCTCCCGACTCTGGGCACTCCGGCCTCTTTGGAGGCGTGCCCAAGCGACAGGTTTGCTAACCATTCCCTGGGGTGGGTGTGAGCTATTGCTCCGGTAACCACCGCCCACCCCAATCTCTCTTCCGTATCCTTCGTGCGTTCTGTCTCCGCGCACCGGGTTACGTCGTCGCTTGCCGGAGCGACTCCGTGAAAACCGGCGCCGGGCGCCCCGACCTTTGCCGGGGAACGGGCGCCTACCATCTCTTGGTTTTAGGCTGCGGGTAACCCGCCCGCAGCAAACGATCGTTCGATTTGGAGGAAATCTTATGCGTACGATCACCGAGTCCGAGTCCACCCCCAAGGCCGACGGCTTCTTTATGCCCGCCGAGTTCGCCCCGCAGGATCGCGTGTGGATGGGCTGGCCCCACCGCACCGACACCTGGGCCCACGGCGCCAAGCCTGCTCAGAAGCAGTATGCCGCCATCGCCCGCGCCATCTCCGAGTTCACCCCGGTCTATATGTGCGCCAACCAGGTCGACTATGCCAACTGCAAGGCCGTCTTCGAGAACGACGAGAACGTCACCGTCATCGAGATGACCACCGACGACGCCTGGTTCCGCGACACCGCCGCCACCTACGTCATCAACGGCAAGGGCGAGAAGCGCGCCAACCACTGGCACTTCAACGCCTACGGCGGCCTCGTCGACGGCCTGTACTTCCCGTGGGACAAGGACGAGCAGATCGCCCTCAAGATGGCTGAGCTCTCCGGCTGCCGCCGCTATCGTCCCGACGACATGATCCTCGAGGGCGGCTCCATCACCGTCGACGGCGAGGGCACCCTTGTCGTTACCGACCAGTGCCTGCTTTCCCCCGGCCGCACCTGCTCTGCAGTGCTCGAGGAGGAAGAGGACCCCGAGTCCATCTGGCCTAAGTACCACAAGAAGTTCGAGCCCTGGAGCGAGGAGCTTCGCGAGTACATGAACGAGCACCTCAAGGACTACCTGGGTGTCGAGAAGGTCATCTGGGTCAAGGAGGGCATCGACCCCGAGGAGACCAACGGCCACATCGATGACGTCGCTACGTTCATTGCCCCGGGCGTCATGGCCTGCATCTGGACCGACGATCCCGAGTACCCGTTCTATGATCAGTGCCACGCTGCCTACGAGACCCTCTCCAACGCCGTTGACGCCAAGGGCCGCAAGCTGAAGGTCTACAAGCTCTGCATGCCCGTGAACCCGCTGTTCATGGACCAGGCTTCCTGCGACACCATCGACGCCGACGAGAACGCCGAGCCGCGCGTTCCCGACGAGCCGCTGATCGCTTCCTACATGAACTACCTGGTCACCAACCACGGCGTTATCGTCCCGCAGTACGGCGACGAGAACGACCAGCTGGCCGTTGACACGCTCCAGAAGATCTATGACGAGGTCTGGGGCGAGGGCGTCTACAAGTGCGTCGGCGTTCAGTCCGAGCAGGTCGTCTTCGGCGGCGGCAATATCCACTGCATTACGCAGCAGGAGCCGTCCGCGTAATTGTCTGGCTTCCTGAGGCACGGCACCTTCCCGTTCATTCGTCGCTTGCGTACCAAAGTACGCGGCGCTCCTCTTTCACGGGAATCTGCCGCACCTCAGAAACCCAGCCGATCAATCGGACAGTCGGTGAATCGCACCGTGACCATCTCGGGGCATTGATGGTCTGGTCACTTGATGTCTTGGTCGGTTGGGTTTTTCTTTGGGCACTCCGTTGCCTCCACTTCGGAGTGCCCGCCTCTTTGATTGAATACGCGTCTGATCTGGGATTTATTGCGGGTTAGGCCAATTGTTCGCTTGAATTTCCCAGGTCAGACGCGTATTCAATTGCTGATAGTTTCCGGTTGCGAGCGCGACCGTTTTGATCGGAGTATCTATGTACCAGCGTATCGTTATCTACACGCGCCTGTTCCGCGAGCGTTGGTCCAACAATTGCATCCTCTCCTCTCTTTGGGATGGCACCTGTACCGGTGACGCGGCCTGCAACCCTACCTTGGGCTGCGCCTTCGGTACAGATGCCATCCTTTTTGCTGTAGGGGGAGCGTGCCGTGGCAGGTAAAAAGTTCTCCCTGTTCGAGGTCATCCTCTCGGTTATCTGCGTTGTCTTTACCATCGAGGCGGCTGCTCCGGCATCTGCCATGGGTAACGTGCAGTTCTTCTGGTGGATCTTCCTCATCATTACGTTTTTGCTTCCCTATGGCCTGGTGGTGGCCGAGCTGGGTACGGCGTTCGATTCCGAGGGCGGCCTGTACGACTGGGTTCGCCTGGGCTTGGGCGACCGTTGGGGCGCACGCTGCTCCTGGTGCTACTGGGTCAACTTTCCACTGTGGGTGGCAAGTATCGCCTGCATGTTCCCCAGTGTTATCAATGCGGTATGGGGCATCGAATTTTCGCTTGGGGTCCGAATTGCCATCGAGCTTGCCTTTGTGTGGGGCGTCACGGTCATGGCAATGCAGCCGGTGGCCGAGGCCGATTGGGTCATGGATGGCGGCGCCGTCATCAAGGTGCTCATTACCGC
Organism: Collinsella sp.; assembly: GCA_048330275.1. Classification (GTDB taxonomy): domain Bacteria; phylum Actinomycetota; class Coriobacteriia; order Coriobacteriales; family Coriobacteriaceae; genus Collinsella. The sequence continues at coordinate 12,480 of DBFEIO010000014.1, read as the reverse complement.
CGTGGTGGGAATCGTCGGCATCTGGTTTGCCTGCAACAACGGCTTTGCCAACGATATGTCGTTTAAGACCTTTGTCCCCAATCTGGGAGACACTAACTCACTGACGTATCTTTCGATCATCCTATTCAACTTTATGGGCTTTGAGGTGGTCGCGACCTTTGCCAGCACGATGAAGAACCCGTCGCGCGATATTCCCAAGGCGGTTATCGCCGGTGGCGTTGCCATTGCGGCAATTTACATCATTTGCGGCATCGGCATTGGGGCTGCGGTTCCCACCGAGCAGCTTTCGCTCGATTCGGGCATTGTGGACGCGGTTGCCGCCATGGTGGGGCGCAGCCACCCGCTGACGATGATTGTGGGCATGGCCTTTTTGGTGACGCTGTTCGCCAACATGATCTGCTGGAGTTTTGGCGTCAACAACGTGGCGAGCTATGCCGCGCGCCATGGCAACATGCCGCGTCCCTTTGCGCTGGTGTCCAAGAAGACCGGCATGCCCAACGGCTCGGCACTCATTAACGGTTGTTTTGCCAGCTTGGTGCTGCTACTTCAGATTCCACTGGGTGAGGGTTCCGACGTTTTTTGGGTCTTCTTTTCGATGAACGTCGTCTTTCTGCTCATGAGCTATATCCCGATGTTCCCGGCGTTTTGGCGCCTGCGCAAATACGACGACCGCCCGCGCGTGTTCCGCGCGCCCTTCGAGGGCAAGGTGCTTGCGGTAGCGCTTGCGGTGCCGGTGATAGAACTCGTGCTTTCGATTGTTGCGACAATCGTGCCGCTTAACAGCTCGCCCGCCGAGATGTCAAAGTTGCCGATCCTCATGGGTGTGGTGATCGGCGTGTTGCTGGGCGAGGTTTCGCGCCTCATATCGCGCCGCGGCCGCAGTGTCGACAATCCCGGCGTCGGTGCAAGGGAGTCAGGTTACTTTGCATCAAAATAGTAGCGCCGCGAGTTGCGCGGCGCTTGATGCATCTTGGATTACTGTTCGCGGTGCTCGGGATCAGAAGCGAGCTTAGGCGCAAAGTAGGGGACGTGGCCCAGGTAAGGGCAACTGTCCGAACGCGCCTCAACGGCGCAGGGGACATCGTCGTAGGTCATGGAAGAACCGAGTCGGGTGATGGCCTTGGCGGCGGGCGCGACGAGCATCTTAAGCGGAGCGATCGGTGTCATGGCATCTCCTTTCGTCGGTGAGACACAGCTTGTTTATCTAAACGATACAGTACGTTTAATCGGTGAGTCTAATCTTGCGGCAAAGAATCTGTCAACATCCTCACAGCATCTAGACAGGGGAGGCGGGCATGAGTTTCGCGTTCTATATCTACACCACGATTATCATGGGTGTGGCTCTGGTGACCAGTGCCGTGGCATTGGTGGTTTGGCTCATGACGCGCCGTCGCGACAGCCTCGTGGCCGCGGCGGGTTTTTTGCTCTATATGCTCGATATGTCGGTCATCTTTTTTGACGAGTACAATCGACTCAAATACGACTACGCCGTTACCTTTAGCGAGCCGCTGCAGCACCCCTTGCTGCGCTGCGTGCTTGGTATTGCCATCTATGCCTGCGTGGTGCTATGGATGTTTGCGCGCTTGCGCAAAAGGCCGACGTCGCGCATGCTCGGACTTGCTATCGTGCCGTTTTCAATCTTGCAATTGCTGCTGGTGCCTCGCAGCGGTGCTGCCGGAGAGATGCAGCAGTATCTCTTTTGGCTCACGCGTGACCTGGGCAATGTAGGATGTCTTGCCTATGCCGCCTGGCATTACCGGCACAGGGCCACGCGTGTTGAGAAACTCGACCTCGACCGCTCAAAGCTCTTTTGGAAGGTGGCACTCGTTCTTGCGTTTTGCGTAATCGCCGAGGACACCTACATGATTTTGCTCTGCCGCCCCGACTCTCAAAACCCCGTCATCAGCCTCTTTTTGTGGTATCTGTCCGAGCGCAATATCTCCGAAAACGTGCTGCTCGTGGTATGCGCGGTCCAACTCTTTTGCCAGTTTAGCCATATCCTGCGCGTGTATGCCCGTCATCCGCGTGCCGATGAGGACGTGGCGGCCGAGAGCGCACGCTCTGGGGACGATCTAGCATCACGCGTTGTGATCTATGCCGATGCCCATAAGCTGTCGCGGCGCGAGCAGGAGGTGCTCACGCTGGTGCTGAAGGGCAACGACGCCCAAAACATCGCCAGCGAGTTGGTCATCAGCCCTGGCACTGTCAAGGCGCACTTGCATCGCATCTACGTTAAAAGCGGTGTCTCCAACCGAGATGACCTCATAGATGCCTTTTGGCGTTCCTAGTCCTATTCTTCCTTGCATGCGGGTCTTGCCGTGTGGGCGGGCACGCCGTTGGGCGTAATGACGCGGTAATAATCTCAGACAATAAACCTGCAGGTAAAGCGTGTAAACCTGCTTAAACTGACCGTTTGCGGTCCCTGGCCTTGGCACGGATTTGCCCCTGTGTATCAATGGGTGTAGCGCGAAGCCGCGGACGTGGGACAGACGTCCGAGCACGGCTTGTAGGCACGCGCCGATGCGGGAGCGCCACGCTCCCAACCGAGTGCCCACGCGGGCGGTGCGTCCGCGTTGCAACCAAAGATGCCTGAGGAGGCTCACATGGACAAGGCTGATGTAGTTATCAAGAGCAACGCCGTCTTTACCGGCGATGGGCTCGAGCCGTTTAAGGGCGGCGTTGCCGTGCGGGGCGATAAAATCGTTGCCTGCGGTGACGATGCCCACCTGGCACCGTTTATCGGCCCCGATACCGAGGTGCGCGACTTTGGCGACCAGCTCGTCATGCCCGGCCTGATCGACTCGCACACGCATTTTGCCCAGGGCGCGTTCATGACCGACCCCGATTTTGCCGTCAACCTCATCGACTGCACCAGTTTCGAGATGGCAATGGAACGTGTCGTGGCGTTTGCGGCCGACCATCCCGATAACGAGTGGATTCTGGGCTGCCAGATTATCCAGTTCCAGTGGGATGTCCCCGAGATGCCCACAGCCGCGATGATCGATGAGTACATCTCTGACCGCCCGGTCTTTCTGCAGCAGGTTGATCTGCATACCTTTAGTGCCAATACCTGCGCCATCAACAAGGTGGGAGTAACTTCGCAGACGCCCGATCCCGCAGGCGGCAAGATCCTTAAGGATGCCGAGGGCAATCTGACGGGCGTGTTTTCCAACAACGCCGGCGCCTTCTTTATGGACGAGGTCTACGATCCAGCGCCCGAGGTTGTTGACGCGTCGTTTGCAAAAACCGCCCGGCGCGCCAATGCCCTGGGAATCACTACGGTCGGCATGGTCAATCCTACGTTTGTGAGCATGGAAAACCCGTATGCGGTGTTGGCAGGTCTTAATGCCAAGGGCGACTTGCCGTTGCGTGTGTTCCTGTACACCGACCTGTTCGAAAACGAGTCCTTGACGCTCGAGCAGATCAAGGAGAAATACGCCTTCCCGGGTACGCAGGTGGAGTGGCACGGCTTTAAGCAGTTCCTTGATGGCGTGTGCTCCGACCATACCGCCTGGATGCTTGAGCCCTATAGCAACGCGCCCGATACCTGTGGTGAGCCCGCGGAGGAGCCGGAGCGCATCCGCGCTGCCATCCTCAGAGCGCAGGAATGGGGCGTTGACACGCGCATCCATACGATTGGTGATCGCTCGGTGCGTTTTGTGCTCGATTGTTTTGAGGAGGGCGAGCGCTTGCATGGCAAGCGGGATTGTCGCCACTCCATGGAGCACAACGAGACGGTTCAGCCCGAGGATCTGCCGCGCTATGCCGAGCTGGGTATATGCCCTGGCATGCAGCCGTGGCACATGCTGCTCGATATGGCTGACCTTGCCAAGGACGAAGCCGTGGGCTCCGAGCGTGCAGCGCTTTCATGGCCCCTGCATAGCCTGCTTGCCAGCGGTACCGTGGTGCACCTGGGCAGTGACTTCCCCGTTGTGGGCTTGGAGCCCATGGAGGAGGTGTACGGCGCGGTCTTCCGCATGCTCGAGGACGGCTCCAACCCCGAGGGCTGGTTCCCCCAGGAGCGCATCACCATGGCCGAGGCTCTGCGCGCCTACACCTATGGCAGCGCCTACGCCATGCATGCCGAGGACCGCATCGGCACGCTCGCGTGCGGCAAACAGGCAGATATCTGCGTGCTCGATCGCAACCTCTTTGATTGCGAGCCGGCCGAGGTGCTCGAGGCTACCGCAGCCCTCACGATGATCGCCGGCAAGGTGGTCTTTGAGGCATAGCACCATCGTTTGATTGGGCGGCTTGGTGCCAGTTGTCAGCCGCCTGACATCCATTCAGCACTACTCTCTCAAGGAAAGGGGAGAACAATGGCAGAAGAAGTAACCGCTGCCGTGGAGGAGGAGCGCGAGCTCGCCTCCCAACCGATTCCCGGTCTGGTGCGTAAGTACACCATCGTCACCGGCCAGGGCATGCTCGCCCAGATCATCATGGTGGTCCTCGAGGGCCTCGTGATGGGTTGGGGCCTGGGCGCCCACGGCCTGGCCTGTGTCTCGATCATCATGTCGGTCGAGTACATCAACCTGGCCTTTGGCAACCTGTTTGGCACCGGCGTGCCCGCCGTGGTGGGCAACCTTTTGGGTGCCGGCGACATCAAGGGCGCAAGCAAGGCTTTTAGCCAGGGCTTTTGGCTTACCACGATCGTGAGTGTGCTGCTTGCTGTGGTGATGGCAGTGTTTACCGAGCCCATCTGCGCATTCTTTGGCGCCACGCCCGACATCATGGCCGATACCGTTGCCGGCGTGCGCACCTTCGCCGTGCTGCTGCCGCTCACGGTCATTGGCCAGATGATCACCGCTGTGATGCGTGTGGACGAGAAGGTTCAGATCCAGGCCAACCTTATGACCGTTTCGGCCATCGTCGCCATCTGTTGGCTCGCGCTTTCCACGTTTGTGCTCAAGTTTGGCGTTATGGGCGCCGGCGTGTACTACGGGCTTTCCATCGGCATCTGGGCCATCGGTATCTTCTGGTTCATCGGGGGCAAAAAGTCCCAGCTCCAGATTAGCCTGGCCGACCTTAAGCTCGACCTCGCTATCTGCGGCCAGATCTTCAAGATCGGCTTCCCGTTCTTCCTGGTCCAGGGCGCGACCTTTATCTTTAATACCGTTGCCAACTCGCTTTTGGGTTCGCTCGGCGGCGACATGGGCTCGCTCTACATCGCAGCCTTTGGCGTGATCAACGGCTACATCCTCTACATTACCATGATGGTTGCCCAGTGCTTCTCCTACGGTCTGCAGCCCATCGCTGCCTTCAACGCCGGCGCAAAGGCTTGGGCACGCCTTAGGGAGACGCTCTCCTGCACGCTTAAGTACCAGGTTGTGACGCTGGCGCTGGTCACCGTCGCGCTCTGGCTTGCCGCCACCCCGGTGTGCGCCTTCTTTGCCGGCAGCGATCCTGCGCTCGTTGAGGTTGCCGCCAACGCCACGCGTACTGTCATCCTGGCTGTTGCCCTGGGCTATCTTGCCATGACCATGTCGATGTATTTCCAGGCGGTCGAGAAGGTGGGTGTCGCCACGTTTACGGGCCTGCTTCGCTATGTGATCTGCTCGGTGCCGCTTATGTACCTCCTCGGCAACATGATGGGTGTCGAGGGCGTGTGGATCGCCCTGGTGGTGGCCGATGCCATTACCGGCATCATCTCCATTGCGCTCGCCGCGCACGAGTCCAAGCGCCTGAGCGGGCTTCCCGCGTAGCCAACGCGCGCTTGCGACACATGACAGCGACTGTTTAATGCAAGCCGCCGCAGATGCTCCCAAGGCGTCTGCGGCGGTTCTTTGCAGCGAGGTTCAAATAGGCAATCTGCCAGCGCTACTTTCAAATTAGAGGCCGGCTTATGATTGTTTTCGAACCAATGCCATGAGGCCCAGGCGGTTTTTGACGCCGAGCTTGTGATAGAGGGCGTTGACATGCTTTTTTACGGTCGACTCCGAGATATAGAGCTCCTCGGCCATTTCGTGGTTGGTCTTACCGGCAAGCATCATCTTGAGCACCTCTGCTTCGCGGGGGAGGACTTCGAGCTCGCTGATGAGCGCCTCTAAGGGGTTCTCGCAAGCTTGCTGTGCGGTGCTCTGCGCAAGGATCCCGTACAGGCGCAGGCTCAGGTGCCGCGCGAGCTGGCGTAGGGCTTCGAGCTCTTCGTCCGAAAAATCCCCCGCTTCTCGTGCGCGAAACAGCGTGAGCGACCCCAGGGATGTGCCCCCGTGCGCGAGCGTGGCAGTGCAGCCATAGTAGATGCCGAGCGGCTTCATCCACTCCTGATAGATGGGCGTTGCGTTGCGGCGCTCGACATCCACGAGGTCCAGGTCGCGATAAACATGCACGTTGTGAACGTCAAAGCTCCAAAGGGTGTAGTCAAAGGCGGCATAGCGCTCGTAGTAGCTCTCGAGCTGGTCTTCTGCCATGCCACGGGCAACGGGGCTTACGAATTCTGTCTGTCCGTGTGTGCCGGCGCGTGCGATATCAAACATCGAGGCCCGGTGCGATATCACCTGATTAACTCTATCAAGAAGCCCGGCCTGAAGTGTGGCGAAGTCGTCGCAGCCATGAATCCATAAGGCGCATTCGTTGAGGGCGGACCAGCGGCCCCCGTGGATCTCATCGGGGTTAAAGCGGGTATGCGTGGTATTGGTCATGGATGTCCTTTCATGCGGCTTTGTCAGTATGACACGTCTCGCGCGCCACTAGAACTTTAGGTCAGTGAACGGTGTCCTTTTGGGTGGCGAAAGGGTCCCCTAGGCCCATTGAGAGTGGGCTTCCGGAGCCGCACAATGGGGCCGTCATCACAAAGGGTCGTCCATATCGTTAGGAGCCAACATGAAGACCATTTACGAGAGCGAGTCTACGCCAAAGAAGGACGGATTCTACATGCCCGGCGAGTACGAAGAGCAGGAGCGCACCTGGATTTTGTGGCCGCATCGCTCGGATGTGTGGCGCTGCGGTGCCAAGCCGGCGCAGAAGGTCTTCACCGAGATCATCAAGACCGTTGCACGTTTTCAGCCCATCACTGTGGGCGTCAACACCGAAGACTTCCCCGCGGTGTGTGAGATCTTCGACGGCGTTGAGAACGTGCGCGTTATCCACATGGAGTACAACGACAGCTGGATTCGCGATCCCGGCCCGGCGTTCCTTGTCAACGACAAGGGCGACGTGGCACTCTCGCACTTCCACTTTAACGCGTATGGCGGCTTTATCGACGGTCTGTATTTCCCGTGGGACAAGGATGCGAGCATCGGCTTGCAGGTGGCACAGCTCGAGCAGGTCAACCGCTATCGTCCCGAGGACTACATCCTCGAGGGCGGCTCGTTTAACTGCGACGGCCAGGGCACCGTGGTGACCACCGAGATGTGCCTGCTCAATGAGGACCGCAACCCCCAGTACACCAAGGAGCAGATCGAGGAGAAGCTTGCCGAGTACCTGGGCATCGAGAAGGTCATTTGGATCAAGGATGGCATCGACCCGTTTGAGACCAACGGGCACGTGGACGACGTCGCATGCTTTAGTGCGCCCGGCGAGGTCTGCTGCATGTGGACCGATGATCCCAACCATAAGTTCTACAAGGAGTGCCAAGAGGCGTATAAGACGCTTTCCGAGACGACGGATGCCCGTGGCCGCAAGCTCAAGATCCACAAGGTGATTATGCCTGCGACCTCGGTATATATGACCGAAGAGGAGGCATCGACCATCGATCCGGTCGAGGGTGTGCTGCCGCGTACTCCCGAGGACGCCTTTGAGCCCAGCTACCTCAACTTCTTGCCCATCAACGGGGCGGTGCTGGTGCCACAGTTTGGCGACCCCAACGATGCCCAGGCACTCAAGGATATCCAAGCCGCCTATCCGAATCGCGAGGTCATCGGCATCATGACGCGCGAGGTCATCTATGGTGGCGGCAACATCCACTGCATCACCCAGCAGCAGCCCAAGGCGCGCTGCAAGTAGAGGCGGTTGCAGGCACACGGGGTAGTGTCGATATGACCTGGGGCCCGCTGGCGCACACGCTGGCGGGCCCTTTTGCGTGCGGCGGGCAGCGTTGCACGCTGGCACTCGGGTCTAAGCGAGGGTACCAGGGGCCTTGTTTATCGTCGATAGTTGGTCTAGAATCGTCGATAGTCGATGATAGGGGGTAGCATGCAGCTTGTTGAAAGTGAGACCGTGGAGTTCAAGTGCACATTTACCCCTAAGCTGCTCAAAGCTGTGGTGGCGTTTGCCAATTCAAATGGTGGTACCTTGTATATCGGAATCGACGATTTTGGCAGCATCATCGGCGTGGACGATATCGATGCCACCATGCTTCAATGCTCTAATGCAATAACCGATGGCGTGTATCCCGACGTTTCTGAAATCACGACGGTCTCCGCATTGGACATCGATGGCGCGGCGTTGGTGAAAATCGAGGTTGAAGCGGGTCCTCACAAGCCGTACTGCCTGTGCTCGAAGGGATTTGTTCCCGCCGGGGTATATCGGCGCCTGGGTCCTGCCAACGTGCCCATCGAGATGGCCCAGATCCGCTCGATGATCAAGCGCACCGACGGCGATTATTTTGAGACCGCGCGCTCTCATGAACAGAGCTTGACGTTTTTTGAAGCCGAGCGGGCCTTTAGGCGCGCGGAGATTACGTTTGACCAAACCTCTCAAAAGAATCTCGGCCTTATCGATGAGCTGGGCTTTTACACCAATTTGGCACTGCTGGTCTCTGACCAAAACCCCTTTGCAGTCCGCGCTGGCCTCTTCAACGACGATGCGTATACCGAGTTTATCGACCGTCAGGATGGCGAGGGCTCGATCTTCAGGCAGATAGAGGATATCGAACGGTTCCTCAATATATCGAACGCAACGCGTATGTACTTTGTGCCGGGAAGGCTCGATCGCATAGATAAGGACGACTATCCCCGCGAGGCTGTTCGAGAGGGAATTCTGAACCTGTTTATCCATCGCGACTACGAATCTTCGGTGGCGTCTCTTATCAAGATGAGCCGTACGGCGCTTGAATTTACCAATGCGGGAGGGCCGCAGCACATCAGCGTCGAGGAGGCGCTTGCGGGCGGCTCGGACGCTCGGAATCCAAAGCTGCAACTGCTCTTTTTGCGTCTGGGGATGGTTGAGGCGTTTGGAACGGGCCTCAAGGGGATCCGTGCGCTCTATGAGGCGGAAGGGTTGGAACCCGAAGTCTGCGCCTACCCTGCAATGTTTAGGTTGTCGCTGCCCAACGTCAACGCCGTGCGCAATTCCTATCTGACGCCTCGTGGCAATAGCGGTCCCAACTTGCGTGGGGATTACAGCGATTATGAGCAGCTCGAGCGGGAAGGGGCGCTGCCGCCCGATGTTTCGCAGGCGTTTGCATCCGTGCGAGCGCAGCGAGAGGGGCACGTGTCGATGAATGGCGACTGCGGCCACGAGGTGCGTGCCAAGCTCGTGGAGGAGCTTGGCTTTGATGTTGCGTGCAAGGCGTCCGCGATGCTACAGGATGTCTCGGACGAGCGACGTGGTGGATACGCTCGCGCCTTGATTCGCTTTGCCCTTGAGCGGCCCCGCGGTTTTACGCGCCAGGATGCTTCGGACGCTCTGGGAACTGGGCGCGACGTGACGCTGCGGGTTATCAACGGTTTGCTTGAGGAAGGCGCACTCGTTAAAGAGGGGCGCGCTCGGGCGACGAGATATCGCGCTGTCGGGCAGGTTTAGGGACGGGCGGTCCGGCCCCCTGGGTTATTCCTGGGCAGAGGCCAAGGGCCGGGTGCCCGGCGCACCTTGATTGAAGGGGTACTTAGAGCGTGCCTCCGTACATATAGACGATAAATCCGTCACCGGTGTCTTGGCTGTGGTCCTCTAGGATGCGCTTCATGTTGAGGTGCTCGTAAAACTGCCAGTCGGAGTTGCAGTCGCTCATCAGAAAGAATTTGGTGCAGCCTGCCTTGGCGAGCTCGGCGCGCGCAAGGTCGATGAGCTCGCGGCCGAGTCCCTTGCCCTGCCATTCAGGCACAATGATAATCAAGTTGAGCTGACCCTGGGCATATTCGTTGCCTGTGGCGGCAAAGCGATCCGCTGTGGCCTTTTCGCGGCTGTCTCCAAAGAGCGAGCCCTCGAGCTTGGCATCGGCGGTCTTTGCCATCTCGGTTGCCTGGGCGAACATCTCGTTATAGCAGGGCTCCCACGTGGGATTGGTGCGCGGCTTGCCGTCCTCGAAGATGCCGATGCAGCAGGCGGCGATAATGCGGCCCTCGGTCTCGGCGACGAGTGCGATGGGGGAGCGCTGCAGCTGCATGGCGATGTTAAAGCGCGCGCAGAAATCGGCAGCTTCGACGTCGCCGCGGTTGCGCAGCGTGTTGCACCACAGCTGGTTGTAGATGGCGGCGATGCCGGCCAGGTCATCGAGCGTGGCGGCGCGCAGGGTTACGTTGTCAAGGCTCATGGAGGCTCCTTCCAAGTTGGGTCAGGCCACCTCTGAGTGTGACATGGCCGCAGAGCGCCCGCATCAATCATTCGGCAGACGAGCCACGATACCTCGGGGACGGAGGGCCCTAAGAAGGAATGAGGGCGGATTTTCGGACACTTGCTCGATGAGAGTGGATAATCTCCCACTTTTGGCGCTGGTATAGGCCAAAAACGGGAGATTATCCACTCTCATTCTGGGTAGTCGTTGGGGACGTTCTTAAACGACCAGTCATTAAAGAACGTCCCCAACGACTACCCCAAAAGGAGCGTCCCCAAGTGCCAGCTTTGGTAACGATGCTGGTATAAAAACGTCAGCGAAAACCCGTCAGAGCGAGCAAGGTGCCTTGAAGCGAGGCGGCATTGACCTTTTGGTCATGCCGTCGAAGCTGAAAGGCAGATTGCCGCTCTGGCGGGTTTGCAGCGTCGGCTGGTTACGGCGTTTGGTAAAACGCCGTAACCTACACCCGCTCCGCGATCTCGTGGATGAGGTAGTCGGTCTTTTCCCAGCCCAGGCACGGGTCGGTGATCGACTTGCCAAAGACGCCGCCATCGACTGGCTGATTGCCATCCTCCAGGTAGGACTCGATCATAAAGCCCTTGACCAGCTTGGAGATGGACTCGTTGCGGCGGCAGCTGTCGAGCACCTCCTTGCAAATGCGGTACTGCTCCAGCGGGCGCTTGCCCGAGTTGTCGTGGTTGCAGTCGATGACCGCCGCCGGGTTGGCGTAGCCGGCATGCTCGGTATAGCGCTCGGCCAGGCGCTCCAGGTGCTCGTAGTGGTAGTTGGGGTAGGTGCGACCGTCGAGACCGATGTAGCCACGCATGACGGCGTGTGCGAGCGGGTTGCCGTCGCACTCAACCTCCCAGTTGCGGAAGATGAAGCTTTGATGTGCCTGGGCGGCGTAGATGGAGTTAAGCATGACGGTGGTGGAACCGGCGGTGGGGTTTTTCATGCCGACGGGCACCGAAATGCCGCTCGACACCAGGCGATGCTCCTGGTTTTCGACCGAGCGCGCGCCCACGGCAACGTAGCTCAGCAGGTCGACGAGGTACTGGTAGTTGGACGGGTAGAGCATCTCGTCGGCGGTAAAGAAGCCAGTCTCCTCGATGACGCGCAGGTGCATGTGGCGGATGGCCTTAACGCCTTCAAGCAGGTCATCGGGCGCCTCGGGGTCGGGGTTGTGCAGCAGGCCTTTGTAGCCAGTGCCCTTGGTGCGCGGCTTGTTGGTGTAGACGCGCGGAATGATGATGAGTTTGTCCTTGACCTCTTCGGCGACCTTGGCCAGTCGGTTCATGTACTCAAGCACCGAGTCCTCGCGGTCGGCAGAGCACGGGCCGATGATGAGCGCTTTGCGTGCGTCCTCGCCGGTAAAGACCTTGGCGACCTCGGCGTCGAATGCCTGCTTTTTGGCGGTAAGCTCGGCGGAAAGCGGCATTTCCTCGCGGATCTCCATGGGGATCGGCAACCTGCGCTTGAATTCCATGGCCATATGGGGCCTCCTTTATCAATTAACGGCAACAATTGGCGAATTCTCGAATGCTCGGCATTATCCGCTGTCGCACGCTAAAGTGCAAGCGAAACCTGCCGAAAAGGGACAGGTTTATTTTGGTCGGTTTTATCTGGGGAAATGTCGGCGCTCGCCGGAAGGGGAGGGCCAGCGTACGGCACGGTGGAGCAAGTTGGATCTTCTGCGGCATACCCTGTGGACAAAAAACGGCAAATATGAGTACTGTTGCTAGCGTAGTATCATATCGATCTTACAAGATAATAGACACAACAGTAAATATGTTCATTAACGTTGGCACACAGAAGCATGCTACCGGGCATTTTGATCAATTTGAAGGCATATCTAGGCCGCAAAGAGGTCGTTTGGGGCAGTTTTGGCTGTTATTAAAAAGGTGACAGGGTCGCGCGCGCAGACGTGGTGTAAGAGTGTCCTGAGGTCCGTCGCTGCAAGTCCCGATGTTACTCCTTCTTGAGGCCGTGCTTCTCGACTATCTCGTCCACTATCTCCCTGGCGCGCCGCCCGAGCGCGCGGCGCCTCC
>DBFEIO010000013.1:0-149291 GCA_048330275.1 Collinsella sp. | reverse complement strand
GACCTCGACGACTTCGTGGTCCATTGGAACACGAGGAGGCGCCAGGTTAAACTGAAGGGACTGACCCCGGAGGAGTTCCGGAGACAGTCCCTTGCGGCGTAGTTTTTATTTAAGCCGTCCAAGTTTTGGGGTGCAGTTCACCCGTGAAGGCAGGGGGCGTAAAGACGGAAGTGGCCGTCGGGCGAGACGCCGTCGTCCCTCGATTGGGCGTACTTTTTGAGATCGTCGACTTGTGCCAGGATCACGCGTGCACGACGCGCAAATTCTCTGCCCGCCGGAGACAAAACAGCCTCCCCCGCCGATCGGTCGAGCAAAACAATCTGATACTCAGATTCCAACTTTTTGATTGCCGACGAAACGGCCTGCGGACTCACATGAACGGCGCGAGCTGCTTTGCGCACGCCGCCATAGTTCGCTACCGCTTGAAGGTATTCGAGTTGAGAAAGCTGCATAGATTACTCCAAAGGCAGCCAAGTCGACGGGCTACGCGCCCTCAGATGAGGTTCTCGCCCAGGTTTTTGCCGCCGAGGACATGCATGTGGAAGTGCATGACGGTCTGGCCGGCGTTGACACCCTTGTTGGAGATGACGCGGAAACCGTCCTCCAGACCCTTGGCCTTGGCGACCTCCTGGATGGCGTGAGCCATGGCACCCATGGTCTCAACAGGTACGTTGTCGGCGATATCGCTGTAGTGCTTCTTGGGGATCACGAGCGTGTGGACCGGCGCCTGGGGGTTGAGGTCGTCGAACGCGATGACCTGGTCGTCCTCATAGACAACGGTCGAGGGGATCTCGTGGTTGGCAATTTTGCAGAAGATGCAATCGCACATGGTTGGTTCCTTTCTTACAGACCAAGGTAATTATATTTGGTCGAGATGCTTAGAACGAGAGGTTGTCGTCCGTGTTGGCGGCCTCGCCGTCGGCGAGCACGTCGTTGCCGTCGACGTCCTTAAGGAGCACCGAGACCTTCTGCTCGGCATCGGACAGGCGGGTGCGCAGGCTCTTGAGGAGCTCGACGCCGCGGGTATAGCTCTCGAGCGACTCCTCGAGCTCCATATCGCCCGACTCCAGGCTGCGGATGATGAGCTCCAGCTCCTGCGAGGCCTGCTTGTACGTAAGCTGCTCTACCGGGGTCTTCTCTGCCATATCTGTTTCCTTTCCTAAGGGTCTATCACTGCGAAACGCGGTCTACTCGACCGTATCGACCGTTGCCGCCACGTTGCCGTCTGCCATGCGCACGCGAATGGCGTCGCCAGGCTTAAAGGTCTTGGCACTCGTAGCCACACCATCATCGCTGTACGCGATGGAATAGCCGCGAGCAAGCACTTTGAGCGGCGACAGGGCATCGAGCGACGCTGCCGCACGGCTCAGGTCGGACGCTGGCTTGCTGAGCATCGTGCGCCCTTGATGCTCTAGGCGGGAACTCGCAAGCGTGAGCGCATGGCGCTTACCGTCGAGCCCCGAGGTGCTTGTAATCAGACGCTCGGGCAAGCGCTCAAAGTTGGAGCGGAATGTCCCGACCGAGCGTACTATGGCGCCCGACAGGCGATCGGCAGTCAGCGCAAGCTCCGATTCGCGACGCTCGACCATAAATGTGGGGTCGTTGAGGCACGGGCGACACGCAGCGGCATCGAGCGCATCACCCAAGCGAGCCGTATAGGTATCCCAGGCACGGCGACCGCGCTGATCGAGCATCTCCAGGTCGACCTGGGTCGACCCAATCATCGATGCCATCGCGGCACCCAGACGCTGATGGCGCGCCTCGAGCACATCGGCCAACTCCGTCATAGCCGGCGCCACCGATTCGGCGGCCGCCGTGGGCGTGGAGGCGCGACGGTCGCTCACCATGTCGCAGATCGAGGTATCGGGCTCATGACCAATGCCGGTCACCACGGGCACAGGACAAGCCGCCACCGCACGGGCAAGCTCCTCGTCATTAAAGGTCATGAGGTCCTCAAAGGAGCCGCCGCCGCGCACCAGCAAAATACAGTCGGGCGCCGGCGTAATGGAAGCGGCGCGGCGCAAGCCCTCAATGAGCTCGGCCGGCGCGCCCTCGCCTTGCACCTTGGCGCCCACGCAAACAAGCTCGACGAGCGGGTTGCGACGGCGCAATGTGCGCTTGACGTCGTCGATTACGGCACCCGAAAGCGAGGTGACGACTGCCACGCGGGAGCAGAACACCGGGATGCGACGCTTGCGCACTTCGTCCATCAGGCCCTCGCGACGCAGCTTTTCAGCCAACTGAGCCACCTGCTGACGCAGCAAGCCCTCCCCCGCCAGCGAGAACGAGCGGGCGACGAAGCTCATACGACCCGTAGGCTTGTAAAGATTGAAGCTGCCCTTAAAGCTTACCTGCATGCCATCGCGCAGATCGAAGGTACGCTTAAGGTAGGCGCCCTTCCAGATGATGCAGTCGACGGCCGCCGAGTCGTCCTTGATTTGGAAGTAGCAGTGGCCGCTTCGGGCATTGGGACCACGAAAGCCCGTGACCTCGCCCAGAACGCTCAGCTGCGGAATGGCATCGAGCGCACCGGCGGCAATCTCCACCGCCTGGCTCACGCTGAGCTCTTTACGCTCTTGCTCGTCCGAACCGTCGAACTCGGCGGAAACGCTATTGCCGGTTAGATTCCAGCCTGCCACGCAGCCTCCTTTCGTCATCGTGCACAAGAGCTCCGGCCCTGCGCAAATTCAAGTCCAACACATAGTACAGCGCCGCGGGGACACAAATCCCTGCGGCGCCCAGCGACCCAATTTGTTATCGGTTGGAGTTTCTGTTGTAGCGAGCCATAAGATAGAGCAGCTGAATAATCGAGGTGAGCGCCGCAGCCACATAGGTAAGCGCGGCGGCCGTCAGCACCTTCTTGGCACCGTTGACCTGTTTGGAGCTCATGCCCGACTGCTCGATATACGCCACGGCGCGGCGGCTGGCGTCAATCTCGACCGGCAGCGTAACGAGCTGGAACAGCACGCTAAACGAGAAGAAGATCAGCGCGAGGGTCGTGAGTCCCGCGATGTTCATAAACAGACCCATGAGCAGCACGATGGTCCAGGTGTTCTGGGTAAAGTTGACGACCGGCACGAGGGCGGTACGTACCTTCATCATGGCATAGCCGCTTTGACGCTGCGCGGCATGGCCTGCCTCGTGACAAGCGACAGCAACGCTTGCGACCGAGCCGCCCGAACGGTTGGAATCCGACAGATACAGATTGTTGTCCTGCGGGTTGTAATGGTCAGTGAGCTCACCGGCAACGCCCTTGATACCCACGGCATTGCAGCCGTTGGCGTCGAGCATGCGGCGAGCGACCCTGGCGCCCGTGTCGCCGTCCGAGCGAACCTTGGACCAGGTTTTATACGTCGAGTTGATATAGCTCTGCGCGGCAAGACCGAGCACCGTGCAGACAAGAACAACCAGCAGGTACAGCGGGTCGATACCAAAGCCGTATCCATAGTAATAAGGCATGCGAATTCCTCCGAATCGAGTTACACGTTGGAGGCATTTTACCCACTCAGTTGGCAAGCATATCAGCATCGATGTTTTGGCATTGCCACCCTAGAACGTTTGCATCGTTTGGAAAACCGCGTAACTATATAACTACAAAAGCTCGATTTTGCCGTCCTTCACGGTGAGTCCCATATTGCCGGAAAGCAGATCGTCCAGGCGCGAACCCACAAGCTCAAAACGCCAGCCTTCGCGCAGGGGACTCTGCTCGGGATGCTCAATGTAGTCAGCCAGGTCATCGCGCGAGGCAATGACCGAGGTCGCCACGCCCGAGCGCTCAGCAACCAAGCGAATAAGCGCATACATCAGGTCTGTCACACTCTCCAGCTCCGGCGAAATCTGGCGATGCCCACGCACCATGAGCGGCAGACGATCGTGCGGGCAGCTCGCACCGCGCTTGATGGCCATGAGCGCGCCGTCCACGTCGCGCTCCCCCAGCTGATCGGTACCGCGGATGCTACGGAACTCCTCAACGCGCACGGGATTGCGCTTGACGAGCGCCAGCAGCGTATCGTCGGACATGACCCACTTGCGCGGGATGTTGCGGCGCTCGGCGCGGTCCTCGCGCCAGGCGGCGAGCTCGCGCGCAATGCCCAGCTGATGGCGGCTGCACGAGTTGATGCGCTTAACCTTGCGGAATGCCTCATGGCGGTCGGCGCGATAGTGCGACTCGTCAGCCAGCGGGCGCAGCTCGTCGAGCACCCAGTCCACGCGGCCCAGCTCGCGCAGGCGGCTCATCATCTCGGTATAGGCGACGATCAGGTACCTGACGTCATCGATCGCGTACTCAATCTGCTTATCGGTCAGTGGGCGACGCGACCAGTCGGTCAGCGACTCGGTCTTGGGCAATGAGACGCCGCAAAACGTCTGCACGAGCGCACCGTAGGAAATCTGCTGGCGCTCGCCCAAAAAGGCGGCGGCCACCTGCGTGTCAAAAATGGGACGCGGCAGCACGCCCACGGTATGGAGCATAACCTCCATATCCTGCGAGCAGGCGTGAAAGACCTTGATCACGCTCTCATCGCCCATAAGCTCGGCGAGCGGCGACAGGTCGTCGATCACCAGAGGGTCGACCGCGACGCTCTCGGCAGGGGTGGCAATCTGAACCAAACACAGGCGCGGATGGAACGTGCGCTCGCGCAAAAACTCGGTATCGACGGCAATCGCGTCAAACTCACGGGCGCGCTGGCAAAAGTCGAGTAGAGCCTGATGTGTGGAAATGTACATATCAACCCATCGAATAAGGTTAGGCCCGAAAAACACGGGTAGGATAACGGCATTGTCTTACAACTATACTCGGTTAGTCACAGAACGGGAACGTAAGTATGCGCTGCCTTATCATCCACAACCCGGCATCGGGCCCCAGCTCAGATGAAATCTACGCGTTCACGCACGCCCTCGCGCAGGGTGGCGACGAGGTCGTGATGCGTTTTATCGGCGATGGCATGGAACCCGAGAACGCCGTGGCAGACGTGCGCGAGTTTGATCGCGTGGTGATTTCGGGCGGCGACGGCACCGTCTCCAACGTGCTCGACCAAATGCGCGGATGCGGCGTCCCCACGCTCGTCTTCCCCTCCGGCACGGCCTGCCTGTTCTTCAACAACATTGGCAATGCCCCCGAGGCCGCGGCGCTCGCCAAGGCCTGCCGCGTCGGCCGTACCGTCAAGGCGGATATGGGTGAGCTCTTTTGGCTCGACGAGAACGGCAACGAAAAGCGCCACGGCTTCATCATCATCGCCGGATCGGGCTACGATGCCGAGATCATGATGAAGGCCGCTCCCACCAAAAACGACATCGGCGAGATCGCCTACTTCCTCTCCGCGCTCGCCACGCCCAACCCCACGGTGGCGCACTTTACCATTGAGCACGACGGCATTGTCGAGGAGCTCGACGGCATCTGCTGCATGGCCGGCAACACCTCGGTCATCCAAAACGATATCAACCTGTTCCCCGACTGCCGCATGAACGACGGCATGGTCGACATCGCGGTCATCGAGCCCGTGCGCACCGTGCAGCTGCTGCCTACCGTGATCACCGCCGCGCTCGACCCCGCCGGCAAGGTACTCGGGCGCCCGCAGTTTAAGATCATCCAGACCAAGGAAGCCAAGATCACCTGCACGCCATCGCTGGGCATGCAATTCGATGGCGAGATTATCTCCAGCAACTCGGGCGTCTTTGGTGCCCGCGCGCTTCCGCAATGCCTCGACCTCATCGTCGACGAATTCTCCCCGCTTGGTAAATAGGAGGACCCCATGAGCGACAATCCCCTGCTCGGCTTTATCGTCATCGTTTTGGCCATGCTCGTCGGTTATGCGATCAACGTGATCCACCGTCGAAAGAAGTAATTCCACATTGGTATGATATTCATCCAATTATCGTCTCCCCCGTTGTTTATGTATTTGCCAAACAGCGGGGGATTTTCATTTCGGGCATTCCCAGCTACTTTATTCGTCTACAGTAATTGCAGGGCGTCTTTATTAAAGTAAAGCTATAAACTGAGTTTATTTAACCGCTCATCGCATATTTCATCACGCTTATCGAGTAAGTTCATTTCGCAGATGAATATTGTTTCCAGTTCGTTACGCTAATGAGGTGTCTTTATTGGCTGAAGCCCTCTGGCGACAGAGGGCTTTCGCACGCTGGGAGGGAAAATGAGGAAAACTCACCCCGTCAACGCGCTCAAGAAGCTAGGCATAGGCCTCGCCTTTGGAGCTGCAACCATCATGTCCATGCCGACCTCTGCACTCGCTTGCACGCAGGTCTACATGGGCAAAAACCTTACGGCCGACGGCAACACGTACTACGGCCGTTCCGAGGACTATGGCCCGCGCTATCTTAAGCACTTTGGCATTGAGCCCTCTCACGGCCCGGGACATACGTACAGCTCGGACGAGTCTTCGTTCATGTACACCTCGACCAAGACCACGTATCGCTACACCTATGTACGCGACCATCCCTCCCAGTGGGACAACCGCTGGGATGCCTACTCTGAAGCAGGCATCAACGAGAAGGGCGTATCCTGCTCCGCCACGCTAAGCACCAGTATGAATGCAGATGCCGAGACAGCAGACCCCCTGACTAACACCGGCATCGGCGAGTACAACTACGCCAGCGTCATCCTGGGCGAGAGCGCCACGGCCCGCGAGGGCGTCGAGCTCCTCGGCAGCCTGATTGACGAGCAGGGCGTCTGCTCCAACGACCAGATCATCATCGCCGACAACAACGAGACCTGGCTGTTTGCCGCGCTTTCCGGTCACCAGTGGATCGGCATGAAGCTCGCCGACGACGTCGCCTCGATCAACCCCAACATCGGCAACCTCAACTACGATGTCGACCTCAACGACCCCGAGAACTGCCTGCACTCCGAGGGCATCGAGTCCATGCCTAAGGAGAAGGGCTTTGCCAAGTACACCGACGGCAAGTTCGACGTCGCCGCAACCTATGGCGAGACCATTCAGAATTCCGGTATGCACCAGTGGACCCGCTACGTCCAGGGCCGTAACTACTTTGGCAACGAGCTCCAGGAGGGCACCGATTACGAGATCGTCAAGGACGAGCGCGAAGAGGCTCGCGCCACGACCGGCGCCTTGGTCCACGAGATGCAGCCGCTGTTCTTCCAGCCCGGAAAGACAGACTGGACTACCTTTGAGATGATTCGCTCTCTCGGTAACCGTGGCGAGAATACCCCGGGCCTTAACGCCAACACTGACGGTGCCTATGCCATCGGCACCGAGCGCAACACCGAGATTCACGTCTTCCAGGTTCGCAACGGTCTTGATCCCCAGGTTGCAACAATCCAGTGGGAGATGCTCTCCCGCGCCGCGTACTCCGTCGCCATCCCCTTCTACTCCGCGCTGATCACCGAGGTTAGCCCGTATTTCAGCGACCAGACCGTCTCCTTCGACCACTGCAAAGAGACGGACATCGTGAACAACGAGGAGCCCGAGAACTCCATCAACTACGTCCTCATGGACATCAGCTCCCTCTGCTTTGAGAATCCCGATACCCTTGGTATCAGCGTCCGCTCCTACCTCGATGCACTCCAGAACGAGCTCATCGAACAGAACAAGGAAGTCGACGCCGCCATGCTGGCCGAGACGACCACCGAGGGCCGCACCGCTCTGGCCAACAAGGCCGGCAAGGCTGCCACCGAGAACACCTACGTCAAGTGCAAGGCCCTGCTCCAGGAGATGCGCGCCTATCAGAAGGCCGGAAACTTTGACGAGCCCTTCACCCCGAGCGACCTGAACACCGAGACCAACGGCCTCAAGGTGTCCATCACTTACGCCAAGGATGCTCTTGCCACCGATCCGGTCACCCCGGATCAGCCCGGCACCCCCGAGCAGCCTGGTACTCCTGAGCAGCCCGGTACCCCCGAGCAGCCCGCTAAGCCCGAGCAGCCCACCACCAAGCCCGAGAAGCCTGGCAAGTCGGACACCACGACCACGGTAACCACCAACAAGACGAACACCAAGGGCGGCCTGCCCACCACCGGTGATCGTTTTGATGGCCGCGTGGTGGCTGCATTCGCCATCGCTGGCGTTGCCGTCATCTCCGCGGGCGGTTACTTCCTCTACCGTCGCAATAAGGAGTAACGTCTTAGCTGAGCGGGCAAGGCAGCAATGGCGGCCTCGCCCGCTTAACCCGCCTTTTTGACCGGCGGGAAACCCGCCTGAAATCTTTTTAAAAAAGATTTCCCCGCACACACTTCGCTGTGCTATAGTGCAGCGCAACAGCAACTAGGTGCGACCGCGCCACAGCATTACGAAAGGAGCCACCAACATGAAGAACACAATGAAGTCTCTCAACAACTGGTGGTGGCGTGATGCGAATACGATCGGTCGACAGTGAGTCCCTCACGCCTGTTTTTGCGCTCTAGGTGATTGGAAGGCCTCCGGTTTCGACCGGGGGCCTTTTTCTATCTCGAGCCCGATCGCATTCGCATCACGCGCCTCCGCTTTTCTCTTGCAATCCCCTTCCGAAAGGATTTTCACCATGTCTCAGAACACCACCGCCACCCAGCCCCGCACCGTCCAGACCGCCGACCGTGGCAAACTCGATGTCCGCGCCCTCGTCCTGCTCGCCATCCTGCTCGCCGCCGGCTTCATCCTCAACTTCACCGTCGGCAAGGCAATCTCGGGCATCTCGGGCGGCATGATTAGCCCCGAGTTCATCATCTCGGCCTTCTGCCTCACCATCCTGGTCGTTCGCCCCAACATCGGCCAGGCGCTCGTCATTGGCCTCATCTCGGCTGCCGTAATCCAGATCACCACCACTTCGCCGTTCGTCGATTTTGCCGCCGAGGGCATCGCCGCCATGCTCATGGCCGGCATCGTCAACGCCGCCGGCAAGAACGGTCAGGTCAAGCCTGCCGTCGCCATCGTCGCAACCTTCGTGACCACCTTTGTCTCCGGCGTCATCTTCATGGTTATCAAGATGGCCATGCTCGGCGTGGTAGGCGAGCTCGCCGCAGCCATGCTGCCCGTGGTCGCCATGACCGCCGTCTTTAACGCCATTCTGGTCGGTGCCCTCTACCTGCCCATTCAGAAGGCCCTGAAGCTCAACTAACCCGCTCGGCTTTACGAGCCACCCCATCTTGGCGTTCATTCGTCGCTCGCGTACCCAAGTACGCTTCGCTCCTCTTTCGCGCCAACCTGGGGCCCCTCGTAAAGCCGTCTCCGTGCTCCATTATTCAAAATTGATCCCCTTTCCGATTTAGCCCCTTTCGTGGGGGTCCAGGACACTCTTATCTCAAATCTCACCTTAAGGAGAACATCATGGCCACCAACACCCAAGCCCGCACCATCTCAGCCAACGCCACCTCAGACAAAGGCATCCTCGATATCACCTCGCTGGTCCTGCTCGCCGTCCTGCTTGCCGCCGGCTTTATCCTCAACATAACCGTAGGCAATGCCCTGGCCGTCACGGGCATCAAGCCGCAGTTCATCATTGCCGCCTATGCCCTAGCCATCGCGCTCACGCAGGCGAGCTTTGCCCAGGCTGCCATCTTTGGCATCCTGTCGGCAGCCGTTATCCAGATCACTACGTCAATCCCTGGCCTCAACTTTGTCACCGAGCTTGCCGGCGCGCTGACGATGGCAGCGCTCGTTAAGTCAAACATCGGCGGCAGCAAGGTCAATCCCTTCATCGCCGGTCTGCTCACCACCCTGGTCTCGGGTGCCCTCTTCGCCGTCCTGGGCACCGTCATCATGGGTGCCGCGCTGCCCACGGCGCTCGCCAAGGTGCCCATCGTGCTCGGCACTGCCGTCTTCAACGCCGTCGTGGTCCAGGCCCTCTTCTTCCCCCTCCGCAAGGTGCTCAACAAATAGCCTGATATGATGGACGGGGCCGCAACTCCACGGCCCCGTCATCAAAAACTGTCCCAAACAGCTAGCTCTTGGGGATGTTCTTAAACGACCAGTCATGTAAGAACGTCCCCAATGACTATGAAAGGTATCCATGGAAACGATCATCAACGTCGACGATGTCTCGTTCTCCTATGGCACGCAAACCGAGCGGGCGCTCAGCCACATCTCGCTCAGCGTGAACAAGGGAGATTTCATCGGCATCATCGGGCCCTCGGGCGCCGGCAAGTCTACGCTTGCCGCTTGCCTGTCGGGTGCCGTGCCCCATCACTACACCGGCACGTTCTTTGGGTCCGTCATGGTTAACGGCCACGACACCTGCGAAGCCTCGCTCACCGACGTGTCGCAAATCGTCGGCAGCGTGCTGCAGGATATCGACACGCAGATGGTCGCCTCGGTCGTCGAGGACGAGATGCTCTTTGGCCTCGAGAACTTTGGCGTTCCCCACGACCAGATCGAGCAGCGCGTGAGCGAAACGCTCGAGACCGTCGGCATCAGCGACCTGCGCGACCGCGAGATCGCCACCCTCTCGGGCGGACAGAAGCAAAAGGTAGCCATCGCAGCCATCCTCGCCATGCGTCCGCGCGTCTTGGTTCTCGACGAGCCCACCGCGGCACTCGACCCCGCCAGCTCCACGTTGGTCTTCGAGACGCTATGTGAGGCAAACCGCGCACTTGGAATCACCATCGTCGTCGTTGAGCAAAAGGTCGCCCTGCTCTCGGAGTACTGCAACCGCGTGCTCGTGCTCAACCATGGCGAAATCGCGCTGCAGGGCGAACCACACGAGGTCTTCGCGCATACCGACGAGCTCCGTGCCATCGGCGTCGACTGCCCTCGCGTCACGCGTATCTTCAATAGCCTCGAGGCCGATGGCCTGGTAAGCGGCACCCCTTGCTTGGATGTCGATGAGGCCGAGCGCCTGATTTCGGGCATCGTCGACCCCGCACACGTAAGCAACGACATTCAGGCACCCGCCGGCTCACCGCACGCACCGTCGTTGCGCCCGCACGCCAAGGACGCCGAGCCCGTGCTCACCTTCGACCATGTTGAGTTTGCCTATCCCAATGGCGGCGCCGCCGTACACGACCTCAACCTGACCCTCTATCCCGGCGAGCTCGTGGGCATCGTCGGCCAAAACGGTGCCGGCAAGACCACGCTCACCAAGCTGCTCACGGGCCTGCTCAAGCCCGCCTCGGGCAGCGTGCGCGTCACGGGACTGGATACCGCAGCCGTTCCCACGAGCCGCATTGCCCGCGAGGTCGCAACGCTCTTCCAAAACCCCGACCGCCAGATCTGCAAGGATACCGTACTCGACGAGGTCGCTTTTGGCCTGGAGCTTGCCGGCATCGACCGTGCCGAGGCTCTGCGTCGTGCTCAACTTGTTATCGACCGCTTTGGCCTGCCTGCCGATGAGGCACCTTTCTCACTTTCGCGCGGCCAGCGACAAATGGTGGCGCTTGCCTCCGTCGTAGTGGTTGAGCCCAAGATCGTCGTGCTCGACGAGCCCACGAGCGGCCTTGATTACCGCGAGTGCATGACCGTCATGGAAACGGTGCGCACCATGGCCGAGCGCGGCTGCGCCGTGATTATGGTCTGCCACGATATGGAAGTCGTCTCGGATTTTGCCGAGCGCATTGTGGTAATGGCCGACGGTCGCATCCTCGACCGCGGCCGCACGCACGAGCTATTCTCGAACATCGATCTCATGCAGCGTGCCTATGTTGAGCCGCCCCAGGTTGTTGAACTCTCGCGCCGTCTGGCATCTTCCGTCTCGCCCGCTTTTGCGCAGGTGAGCGAGGTCACCGATGTCGTTCGCATTACCAAGGAGATGGTCCACCGTGGTTAACGTCATCGACTACATGCCGGGCGATACGCTGCTGCATCGCCTGAACCCCATCGTCAAACTGGGCCTCGCCGCCGCCATCATCGTCGGCATCTTCTTGTCTGACACCTACGTGGCGCTGCTGGGCTTTTTGGCACTCACCCTTGCTCTGGGTGCCTATGCCGGTGTCGTCGACCGTCTGTTCTCGCTGCTCAAGTTGCTGATTCCGCTCGCGCTTATCATGCTGGCGCTCCAGCTGGCCTTTATGCGCGATGGCAACGTGGTGTGGGGTTTTATCACCGACACGGGCCTCGTCACAGGATCGAAGGCCTGCCTGCGCCTGCTGGGTGTGGCGTTACCACTCATCCTCATGCTCATGGTGACCAAGCTCAACGACCTTGCCAACGCCTGCGTCGAGGTGCTGCACGTGCCGTATCGCTATGCCTTCACCTTTACCACGGCGCTGCGCTTTGTGCCGGTGTTTGGTCAGGAGATGAACGCCATCATGGAGGCGCAGACCGCACGCGGCGTCGAGTACGACACCAAGAACCCCATCAAGAAGCTTAAGCTCATGCTGCCACTGTGCGTGCCACTGCTCATCTCGAGCGTGGGCAAGACCGATGCCACAGCCTTGGCGGCAGAACAGCGCGGCTTCTATCTGCGTACGCGCGCCAGCTCGTACAAGCGCTACCCCATCAAGGGTCTGGACATCGCCGTGCTCATCGTCAGCATCGCCCTCATCGCCATCGGCTTCCTGTTCTAGTTCACCACCGACAGCAACCGCCCAACGCAAAAGGCCTCGGCTCGCACCAAACGAGCCGAGGCCTTTACTGTGTCACCAGATAAAACCTACCAAAATTAACCTGTTCCCTTTTGGCAGGTCGGAAGCTAGAGGCGGTAGGGGGCGCCGCTGCGGATGATGGATTCGCGCACCAGGACATCCATGGCGTCGAGGGTGATCTCGGGCATCTCTCGGTACTTTTGCAGCACCGAGAGCTCGGTGCAGGCCAGAATGACGCGGTCGCAGCCGCTACGGGCGAACTCCCACATCACGCGGTCGAACTTATCCATATCGGGCTCACGCCCGGCCTTCACATCATCGTAGATAAGCGACATCACATCGTTCTGACGTTTCTCGCTGGGATAGACAACCTCAACACCCGCAGCCTTACATTCGCGGCCGTAGACGCCCGCGCCCACGGTGCCATCGGTTCCCATAATGCCAATCTTGTGCACCGGCTCGGCCGGCATACTCAGGTTGGGATCGAACTCGCACTCCCCCATCACCGCACCGGCCAGAGCATAGCGCACCGACTCACGCGGCATGTGGATAATCGGCACCTTCGTAAACGACTGGATCTGGTCGTAGAAGTAGTGCGACGTGTTGCAGGGAATGGCAATGTGCGCACAGCCCAGCGACTCGAGTGCCTGGGCACACTCTTTCATGGTCGCCAGCAGCTTGGCATGCTCGCCGGTCTTAATGGCCAACGTGCGGTCGGGCATGGTCGACTTGGAGAGCACCACCATGTCGATATGTTCCTGATCGCAGGCAGCAGCCGTATGACGCACCACCTGGTCGTAGTAATACGACGTGGCCTCGGCGCCCATGCCGCCAATAACTCCCAGCTTTTCCATCGCCGCCTCCTTGGTGACGCTTGCGCAATTGCGCGTATCATACCCGCGCCCGCCCGATGTAAACCGGACGGGCGCCGCACTCATCTACTTGTAATACGTCTTGAACAGCTTAAAGTGGCGCAGCTTGGTGTGCCACATGCGCAGCCAGCGGTTAAAGACAAAGTCGCCCTTCATAAACGAAGGGTCGGCGCCCTTGCCTTCCTTGTCCAGGCGATGCACCTTAGCGCGCAGCTCGGGATCCTTGACGTACTTGTCGACGACGCCCATGGGGACGACCATCCACAGCGCCTCGTCCTGCGCCGTCACAAACTCCGGTTCAAACGGGCGATTGAACACATACTCGTCCACCACATACTTGGCAACGTTAAAGCCGCTGTTGGTGACGTAGTAGTTGCTGCGGCCTTGGCGCGTGTTGAAATCGAAGAACTTAAACGAGCCGTCGCGCTCGTCGTACTTAACGTCAAAGTTGGAGTAGCCCACAAAGTGAAGGTCCTCGAGCAACTTGCGCACGCCGCCCATGAGCTCGTCATTGGGCTCGGTGATGATACAGGCGTGGTTGCCGACACCGTGAGGCTGATGCTCCTCGAGCAGCACATGGCCCAGGCACATCATGCGCACCTTGCCGTTGCGGTCGGAATAGCTGGTGAGCACGCGCATGTACTCGTCGTTGCCGGGCACGCGATCCTGCAAGATCAGATCGTCGGTGTAGCCGCTGGCATACGAATCGCGAATGACCTGTTCCAGCTCGGCGCGGTCGGCAATCTCATAGGCCTTCTTCTGGCCCTCGAACTCGTGCTGCCACCACATGATGCCGTCAGAAGGCTTCAGAATCATCGGGTAGGGAAAATCGATCTGGTCGAGCACCTCGGCAGGTGCCTCGCCTTGGTCGTTCAGCATCGCCATGGTGAAGGTAAAGGTATGCGGATAAGGCACGCCATGCTTCTCGCACAGCTCGTAGAAGATCTCCTTCTTCTGGCACTGCTCGAGCATGCTGTAGGGCGCGTAGGGAGCGACGATGTTATCCGCCAACTCATGGGCATCCTTGGCCTGAGCCACGAGGGCAACGTAGTTGTCGCCACAGCCCACAAGGACAATCGTCTTGTCGGCATGCGCTTGGGCAATGCCGTTGACGGTTTTGAGCATCACGGGCATGGTGTCGATATCCACGTTGGGCGTGTAGTCGATAATCTGGCTGCGGTACGCGGGACCCGTCTGGTACTTGCCAAAGACCAGACTCTTGACCTGGTACTCCTCGTAGAAGGCGCGCGCCACCGAATAGGCGTTGATGTCGCCACCGAGCAGCACGGGAATGAACTCGCGCTCTGTAAATTGCAATGCCATGGAAACTTCCTATCATGAACTGCCCACACAACGGGCGGTCTTTGCGCAACTGATTTATTCTAGCGTGCCAAGCCGCCGGCGCCCAAAGCTCCACCGTATCTATGGCAATCGACGCAATCGTCCAGCACGAAGGCGGCGCTCACCGTTGTATGACAATGGGCAATGAACCTACCATTGTTGTAGGATTCAACATGTTGCCCGCCCCGTCGAAAGGTGCACCGTGCCCCAGGCTCATCCGATCAACAACCCCATCATTGACGCCGCCAAGCGCGAACTTGCGGATCGTGCCCGGACGGCAGCTCCCCTACGCACCGCAAACGATGCTTACAACGGGCCTGCTCGTATCGTCTCAATCAACACGTCGGAGCACAAAGGCACTCGCAAGTCGCCCGTCGCCGATGGACGCGACACCGTCATCGAGCAATTTGGCCTCGCTACCGATGCGCACGCCGGACATTGGCACCGCCAGGTCTCTTTTTTAGCCGCGGAGTCCATCCAGACGGCGCAGGCACGCGGGCTCGACGTACACGAGGGTGACTTTGGAGAGAACTTCACAACCCGGGGCATCAACCTGCTCTCGCTCCCCTTGGGCACGCAGCTCAAGCTTGGCAGCGAGGTGCTTGTCGAAATCAGTCAGATCGGCAAGGTCTGCCACACACGCTGTGCCATCTACTATCTAGCCGGCGACTGCATCTTTCCCCACGAGGGCGTTTTCGGCGTGGTACTAAAGGGCGGAGAGGTCCATATCGGCGACGATATCCAGGTAGTCAAACTCGGCGACGGCACCTGTTCGTT
Organism: Collinsella sp.; assembly: GCA_048330275.1. Taxonomy (GTDB): domain Bacteria; phylum Actinomycetota; class Coriobacteriia; order Coriobacteriales; family Coriobacteriaceae; genus Collinsella. The sequence continues at coordinate 133,835 of DBFEIO010000013.1, read as the reverse complement.
CACCCCCGCCGAGGCGCTCGAAGAGATTGAGCAGGCTCGCCAGGAGGGCACGCTGTAGTTGTAAAACCCCACGTTGAGATAGCTTTTACAGCCCCAAACCCCTCTTAAACAGGCCCCCGTAACGTTAAAGTTGAACTCTATGGTTTCTCAACAATTCATCATAACTGCAGGTCAAAGCCAAAGCCTCAAGTTCAACTTGACCCTTTGGAACCTTTAAGGTTCAAGTTGAGGTCGAAAGCAGTAGTAGAATACCGTTCGAACCATAACCTACGATTGATTGCAGAGGGACTGGATGCAGCATTCGAATCATCGCACCGCAGCGCTCATTGCGTCGAAGCCGGCTCGTATCATCACGAGCGCCGCGCTCGCCGTTGCGCTGACGGCCACGCCGATGCTCTCCCCCGTTGCGGCGTATGCCGCCTCGCAGGCAACGCAGGACCAGCTTTCCGCAGCCCAGCAGAAGATCGAAGCCGCCACGAGCGCCTACAACGACGCCCGCACCAAACTCGATGACCTGCAAAAGCAGATTGACTCCAATGAGGCGAGCATCGAGGAAATCGAGGCTAAGCTTCCCGAGCAGCAGGCCAAGGCAAGCTCTGCCATGCGCGATCTGTACAAGTATCAGAAGGGCACCAATCCCATCGTGAGCTTCCTGGTCAACGCGCAGAGCCTGGGTGAGTTCATCACGACCTGCAAATACACCAACCAGATCACGAGCTCGAACGTCGACGAGATCGAAGAGCTCAATAACATGCAAACCGAACTTGAGCAGAACAAGGCCGAGCTCCAGCAGGCCAAGTCACAGCTTGAGGCAGAGCAGAAAAACGCCGAGGATGCGCTGGCGCAGGCCCAGCAGCTCCGCAGCGAGGCACAGGCAAAAGCCGAGCAGGAAAATGCCGCCGAGCTTGCCAAGCTTGAGGCCGATAAGGCCGCTGCCGCCGAGAAGCTCTCGGGCGAGGGCGTAAGCGGCAGCAATTCCAGCAGCCAGGCCACCAACACCAACACCACCATCGACACCACGGTGAACAACTCCAATACCGGTAGTTCCGATTACGATTCGTTCATTAATGAGTGGACGAGCCGCATCGACAATTATCTCGCCGGCTCCCCCATGGCAGGCCAGGGCTATAACTTTGCCGTCGCCGCTTGGAATACCGGTGTCGATCCCCGTTGGTCCCCCGCCATCGCCTGCATCGAGAGCACCAAGGGTGCTTATTGCGCCAATTCTTATAACGCCTGGGGCTGGAGTGCACGTGGCGGCGGTTGGCGCAGCTTTGGCAGCTGGAGCGAGGGCATCTCCGCTCACGTTGCCTATCTGGGCGCCAACTACGGCTCCACCCTTACCCCGGCTGCGGCCAAAAAGTACTGCCCGCCCACGTGGCAGGACTGGTACAACAAAGTCGCCGCTCAGATGAACCGCATCTAAGTGCAACTGCAAAGGGCCCCGACGGGGCCCTTTTCTTTTAGGTAGCGGAGGTATCGACGACGCCGCTCGCATTGGCAACCGCGACTATGACGATCATGCATAGGAGCAGCACACCCAATGCCTTGAGCCAGAGTTTCGCGAGTTTCTTGCCGCGATAGCTGTCGAGCAGTGCGAATCGCCGACGAAGACGGCGCTTATCGAGCAGCGCAAAATGCATAAGCACCATAAGGCCATCGACAAAGAAAAAATACTCGATTATGAGAAGCCACGTCGGGTAGCTTTGGTTTGCTCCGGTGGGGTGAAAGACGGCAAAGTGACTTCCGGCAAAGAACACAAGCAGCGAGAAGCAGACAAGCGTATTCCAAATGCGCCCCAGAGACTCCGGAACACGAGAGAGCGGACCGCATGCAGCGGAGGTGGCAGGCCTAGGAAGCTCTGCGGGGTTTCGGAGCCCTTGGGGCGTCAACACCGTCTCCAAGGCCGGAGTATGGACAAGCGCAGGCGCAGGAGGCCGCACGGGGTGAATCAGGTCGTATGCCGCGCGCGTCGCCCGTCCCAACGCTTCCGCACTCGCAAAACGCTTGGCCGGGTCGAGCGCCATCGACATGCAGATGACATCGGCCAGTGGAGTGGGAATGCCACGCGCCTCGCATTGCTCGCGCATGTCGAGCCCTGGTTTAGGGTCGACTCCAGTCAAGCAGAAGAACAACAGGGCGCCAAGTGCGTAGACGTCGCTGCGCACACTCGTCTGCCCAAACCCATACTGCTCGGGCGGCGCATAGGGTCGCGTGCCAAACTTGACGGTGTCGGCATCGGCGCCATCGCGCCATACGCGCGCGATCCCCAAGTCGATAATCACCAGCGATGAAAATGTCAGGCCGTCATCAGGCGTATAGTTGGCACCTGTCACGATGATATTCGACGGCTTGAGGTCGCGATGGATCACCGGCGCCGACGTCTCCCCCGCTATTGCAAAACCGGTGTGGAGCTCGCCCACGGCATCGCATAGGGCAGGATACAATTCACGCGCATAATCGGGGGTGGCTCCCAGACGGTACACCAGCGCCCCGAGCGTCTCCCCTTCGATGTATTCCATAACCACGTTGAGCTCGTCGCCCACACGACGACAATCGACGATTCTGGGCAGGTGCTCAAAACGCCTGCCTGCCCGCTGAGCGGCAAACAGACGCTCGTATGCCCCGCCGATTTGAGCCGAAGCATCGATGCGTTTACGGACAAAGGGGCCGAGCGAGCCACCGCCGGTTCCTTCAAAGTACACAAGCTCGGTTGTTTCAACGGACGAGCGCTTAAGTACACGCTCCACGCGATAGCTGTCGTCACGATCGAGCGACGCCAGGTGCTCGGCAAGCGCTGCGGTCAGCTCATCATCGGAATATGTTGGGGTCTGATTATCCATAGCCTCCATCATAGCGCAGGGCGCAGACACCCCATGGCATCCGCACCCCGTTCGTTTGCATCGTTGTTCGGCAGCTCCGCCGGCTCAGATATCAGCCGCTAACTCACCGTCTCCTCGCCAAAGCGATACAGCTCCTCGTTGACCTTTTGGAGGCTGCACCCGCGATCGATACAGAAGATGATGATCGCATCGCGACGGTCCTTGCAGTTAAGGACGCTTACCCCGGCAGCCGTCAGCGCACTGTTAGTCTCTTTGAGCGTCAGCGCCATCGCAAAGGCAATCTGCAGCACCTTATTGCGACTCGGATGACGCGCACCGGTAAAGATCTGATAGCCAAAGGTCTCATTGAGATCGGCCATACGAACCACGCGCGAGCGCTCCAAGCCCTTTTCCTGCAGCAGTTGCTTCAGGTAGTCCGAAAGCGACGGGGTGGCAAAGTCGTGCTCCTTGATATAGCCATCGATGTTTGGCACGTCGAGAAGCTCATTGAGTAACTCGTCAGTCAGCTTTTTATCGGGCATACGACCTCACCTCCCCCAGTGCATGCAACATGCTAGAAACCGCTTACGTCCGAACGCTCCCAGCTAGCAACCTGGTCGGGAGACACCGTACCCAGCGCCTCGAACTTCCAGGAGCCGCCCGCCTTCAGATGATTGGTGTTTGCAAGAGCCGTTCCAACCTGGTTGCCATCGGCATCATACAGAACATATTCAATCTGAATGTAGCTCTTTTCCTTGTCCGTGTTATTGGTCAGCGTGCCCGTGATTTTATAGGTAAACTGATTAGAAGTGTCTTCAGCCTCGTCAGCAATGGTATACGGTTCTTGCGGTTCTTTTTGCTCCTCAGCCTGCTGTGTCGTCTCGGCAGGTTTTGCCGAATCGCTCGCAGACGAATCGGTTGAGTTGCCGCCCATAGAGCCCACGGCACCGACAATAACCAGCACCACGATGATGCCTAGGACAATCTTGCCGATCGGTTTCTTTCCCTCTTTTGCCATTATTCATCCTTCCTACGATCCGGCTACCGTGCCGGCACACAGCACATCGTAGAAAGGATTGAACTTGAATTCATTAGCTGAGAGCTAAGGTTGCGGTAAACGGCCAATGCAGTTATCCAAACGCCGAGCAAACGCACTTTGCGCGACCGTCTGCCAGCAGTGATCAACCCACCGTGACGGATTCCCCGGTAAAAGCACTGATCATCAACAGGACAAAGAAAACAAGGTAGCTGGCACTCAGCAGGTACGCAATGATCAGAAAGACGACCCAGCCGACAGTGGTTTTACCGTCGGCACGGCGTTGCTCGCGATTGCGGCAAAGCCAAATCGTCACGCCAATGGCCACAATCAGCAACACGAGTGCCGCTGCTGCCAACCCGGCAAGCGCAGACATTACGCCAATGCTCACAGCGATGACCGGAAGCGGCAGCAAACCGCACCCGCATCCACCCGGACTATATACGGCAGGCTGTCGGCGTCGCCTCATCGTCACGCCACCCCCATCATCTCTGAGCACTACAGCGCAATGGCCTGCTGAACAGGAACGATCTTATCGAGTTCCGGTTCGATCCGCCTTTTCTCGGCCTCAAGGTCAAACGCCACCTGAGCGCGCAGCCAATAACCATCCGTCAGGCCAAAATAACGGCAAAGACGGAGGTCGGTGTCGGCCGTCACGCGACGTTTTCCCAAGACAATCTGCCCGATACGCTGAGCCGGAATCCCGGTCTCTTTCGCAAGGCGATATTGAGAAATGCCCATGGGAACAAGAAACTCCTCTTTGAGAAGCTCACCAGGAGTCACTGGCGACAGCAAATCGGACGAGGTCTCATCACTTGTGATAATCGACGATTTCGACATTCCAAGCCATCCCCTGTCTCCACTCAAAACAGACCCGATAGCGATCATTAACACGGATACTATATTGGCCGGCGCGATCGCCCTTCAAAGCTTCCAGGCGGTTGCCCGGAGGCACGCGAAGATCATCAAGTGAAGCACAAACCTGCAGTTGACGAATCTTCCTCAATGCGACGCGCTCAAAGGGTACGAACCTCCTGACCCGCACACCCATCGCAAAACGTTCGGTATCCTCATCTTTGTACGATGCAATCATAGTATCGCCTTACGTTAATAACGTCAAACGTTTCTATAGACTTACATCTCTATTATACCGTACATCTGTTCGTATATTCGAGAACATGCGTCCGCGTCGATTAACCAAGCAAAAGCAATCGTTTGTAGACATCGAGGCCCTTGAGTAGGATTTCCTCGTCAAAGAGCATGGTATCCGTATGCAGGGCACTCGTGGCATAGGCGGGGCAGCCCTCGGCGTCGCTCGGATTATCCTGACTGACAGGAACGCCCGTGCCCAGCAGGAAGAACACACCTGGCAGATGGCGCTGATAGAACGCGAAATCCTCGGCGATTAGCAGCGGCTCGTCCACGAGCTGCAACCCGGGCAAGGCAGGCATGATGTTGGCAAACAACTCAGGGTCGTTATCGACCGGTGGATAGCCCTCGGCGAAGTCGAGATCATACGTGCAGCCCGTTTCGGTGCACGCCTCGTCGAGTACACGGCGTACGCCCTCGCGCGCACGGTCGAACATAGCGTCTGTAAACACGCGCAAGCTACCAGCAACATGGGCCTCCCCCGCCACCGCGTTGCAGACGGTACCGGCCTGCAGCAGACCAAACTTACCGATACAGGGCTCGTCGGTGCCCAGCTCGTCCATCAGCTCGCGCTCGGCAACCAAAAACTTTGCTGCCGCCAACGCGGCATCGTGCGACTCCCCAACCGGCACACCATAGGTCTTAGCGATGTGGATGCTCGTACCGTGAATATGGATATGCGTCTCGCTCGAACGCGCCAGCAGCGGACCGGAACAACTCGCCAACGTGCCGGCAGGCAGATCGGGCCACACATGGAAGCCAAAAATGCGGTCGGCCCCATAGCGCTCGAACACACCACTCTCGCATACCGTCTTGGCACCACCGGTCGTTTCCTCGGCCGGCTGGAACACAAAGAGAACGTTGCGCCTCATGGCGCCCGGCTGTTCGCGAATCGTACGGTCAACATACGTCGCGGCGGCAAGCGCCATGGCCATGTGTCCGTCATGTCCGCAAGCGTGCATCTTGCCGGGATGGGTTGAGGCAAAGGCCGCTCCCGTCGCCTCCGCGATGGGCAGCGCATCCATATCGGCGCGAATCGCCGTGGCATGCGCGGCATCAACGCCGGCGTCGAAGAAAGCACAGACGCAGCTGGGGCACGGATGGGTCACCTCGCAAGCGAGCGGTGCCAGCACGCCCTCGATATAGGCAATGGTTTGCGGAAGATCGAAATCGAGCTCCGGAATGCGATGGAGATCGCGGCGATAGCGACGGAGTTCTTGGAGCTCGGTCATAGAGGATCCCTTCGTGAGACACATCTGTTGCAACTTATTGTGATACAGGATTGTGGCGCACATGTTTCCAGCATATCCCTGCATTTTTTAAACGTTATATACGAATACTCTTGTTTGGTAAAGTGCAACGTGATAGGGTCTTTACCACTTGATAGAGGCGCGGGCACGAAGAGCCGCGGGCGAGCCGGCAGGCTTTGACCCCGTGGGGAGGCGAAACCCGCCGAACTGGGTTTTACGGGCACGAACAACCTGGTGGGCCTGTGGGAAACACCCACAGGACTGTCTGCAGCAATGCGGGAGCGCTATCCGGACATTGGGTCCACGCTATGCGGATTCGATGCGCAGATGGCGCCGTCTGGATAGCGAGGTTTACGGGACATGGCATTGACCCCCAACGAGGCATATGCGGCCAAGCAGCCGTTTGTGGACAAGGAGACACTCGAGCATATCGTCGAGCAGTTCCCCACGCCGTTTCATCTATACGACGAGGCGGGCATCCGCCGCAACATGCAAGAAGTGCGCGACGCCTTTGCATGGAACCCGGGCTTTAAGGAATACTTTGCCGTCAAGGCCAACCCCAACCCGGCGCTCATCTCCATTCTCAACGAATACGGCTGCGGCTGCGATTGCTCGAGCTATACCGAGCTCATGATCGCCCGCTCGCTGGGCATCACGGGACACGACATCATGTTCTCGTCCAACGATACGCCGGCTGCCGACTTTGAGCTCGCCGACAAGCTGGGTGCCATCGTCAACTTTGACGACATCAGCCACATCGAGTTCTTTGAGCGTGTTGCGGGGCCCATCCCCAAAACGGTCAGCTGCCGCTTTAATCCAGGCGGCCTGTTCCAGCTCTCCAACGGCATCATGGACAACCCAGGCGACTCCAAATATGGCATGACCACCAAGCAGCTCTTCGAGGCCTTCCGCATGCTCAAAGCCAAGGGCGCCGAGGACTTTGGCATCCACGCATTCCTTGCCAGCAACACCGTCACCAACGACTACTACCCCAAGCTCGCGCGTATCCTCTTTGAGCTTGCCGTACGCCTGAAGCGCGAGACCGGCGCACACGTCGCCTTCATCAATCTGTCCGGCGGCGTCGGCATCCCCTACCTGCCCGAGCAGCAGGCCAACGACATTCGCGCCATCGGCGATGGAGTACACGCGGCATACGACGAGATCCTGGTTCCCGCCGGCATGGGCGATGTGGCCATCTGCACCGAGATGGGCCGCTTTATGATGGGCCCCTACGGCTGCCTGGTCACCAAGGCTATCCACGAGAAGCAGATCTACAAGGACTATATCGGTGTCGATGCAAGCGCCGTCGATTTGATTCGCCCTGCCATGTATGGCGCCTACCACCACATTACGGTGATGGGTCAGCCGGGCGGCGCCGACAAGGCCACGGCGCCCGTCACGAACACCTATGACATCACGGGCAACCTATGCGAGAACAACGACAAGTTCGCTATCGATCGCAAGCTGCCGCATATCGACATGGGTGACCTGCTCGTAATCCACGATACCGGTGCGCATGGCTACTCCATGGGCTACAACTACAACGGACGGCTGCGCTCGGCCGAGGTCCTGCTGCGCCCCGATGGCGCGGCCGACCTCATCCGCCGCGCCGAACGCCCGGGCGATTACTTTGCCACGCTCGACGTGCTGCCGTGCGGCCGAGAGCTGCTGGCCAAGTCGCGCGCCGAAAGTGCCCGCCGTCGCGCCGAAGACGAGCGCCTGGCAGTCGCAGCTCAATGGAACAAACGCATCCAGATCGCGGAGGCGAAGGAGAAGAACATGGACATCCGCAATCTCGAGGGCTCAATCGTCGCCCTGGTTACGCCGTTTAAAAAGGACGGCAGTGTCGACTTTGACGCGCTCGAGCGCCTTATCGATTTCCACTTGCAAAATGGCACCGACGCCATTCTCACCCTGGGCACCACCGGCGAGAGCGCCACGATGACCGATGACGAGGACAACTCCGTCGTCGCCGCCGTGGTCAAGCATGTTGCAGGACGCGTCCCCGTCATCGCCGGCTCGGGCTCCAACTCCACGCAGACCATGCTCACCAAGTCGCTTACTTACCAGGGCTTGGGAGCCGACGGCCTGCTGCTCATTACCCCCTACTACAACAAGTCCAACGAAGAGGGTATCTATCAGCACTTTAAGACCGTCGCCGATGCCGTTGACATCCCCTGCATCCTGTACAACATCCCCGGCCGCTGCGGCTGCGGTATCAGCGAGCGCAACGTAGAGCGCCTAGCCGCGCACCCCAACATCATGGGCATCAAGGAGGCCTCGGGCAACGTCGCCTACGCGGCCAAGATCGCCCACCTGCTGTCCGATGACTTCCGCATGTACTCGGGCGAGGATGCACTCACGGTGCCGCTCATGAGCCTGGGCGCTTCGGGCACCATCAGCGTGTGGGCCGACGTGCAGCCGCAGCTTGTACACGACATGTGCCGCGCTTATCTGGACGGCGACGTAGCGCGCGCCCGCGATATCCAGATTGCCGGCCAGCCGCTCATCAACGCCCTCTTTAGCGAGGTCAACCCCATCCCCGTTAAGGAGGCGCTCGCCCAGATGGGCATGATCGAGGCAAACTACCGTATGCCGCTGTGCCCCATGGCAGACGACACGCGATCCGCACTTACCGATGCTCTGAAGGGAGCTGGTCTGCTTGATTAAGACCGTCATTATGGGAACGGGCCGCATGGGCTCGCTCATCCGCACTACCGCCGAAGGCATTGTCGACGCCGGCGGGCAGCCCGTTTTTGATATCGTCGCCCAGATCGGTTTTGATCTGTCCGAGCTCGAGAGCGCCCCGGCAGCCGATGTGATTATCGACTTCTCGAACGTCGTGACCTTCGATGCCGTCGTCGCCTATGTCGAGCGCACGGGCGCGGCGTTGGTCTCAGGCACCACAGGCTACACCCCCGAGCAGATGGACCGCCTGCGCGAGCTGGGTCAGAACGCCCGCGTCATGCACTCCGGCAATTACTCCATCGGCATCGCCGCCCTGCGTCACCTAGTGGCCCAGGCCACGCGTGAACTGCCCGGCTTTGACTGCGAGATTGTCGAGACGCACCACAACCAAAAGGTCGACGCTCCCAGCGGCACCGCCAAGCTGTTACTCGACGCCGTGGTCGAGGCCGAGCCTGAGGCTGGCTATCATCCTGTCTACGGTCGCGAGGGCATGTGCGGCGCTCGCGATCCCAAGGAAATCGGCATGCACTCGCTGCGCGGCGGCACCGTCGCCGGCGTGCACGAGGTGAGTTTCTTTGGCCAGGACGAGGAAGTCACGCTCACGCATCGCGCCACGAGCCGTCAGATCTTCGTCAACGGCGCTCTGGCCGCCGCTCAAAAGCTCGTCGTCCGCGACCCTGGCTTCTACACCTTCGACCAGGTCATGTTCGCCTAACCAGTTATCTACCGTACCCACGCAAAGGAGAAACAGCATATGAGTAACGCAGCCGAGATGGATGCCCAGGAGATTATCAACTACATCGCCACCGCGCCCAAGAAAACGCCCGTCAAACTGTACGTGCGCGAAAAGCCGGGCATGAAGGTCCAGTGGGGCGATGCGCACGTCTACGGCGGCCGTCGTGGCAAGACCGTCTTTGGCGACTGGGATGAGCTCAAGGCCATCCTCGATGCCAATGCCGACTCCATCGACTACTACGACGTCGAGAATGACTGCCGCAACTCCGCCGTCCCTATGCTCGACCTTAAGGGCATCAATGCCCGCATCGAGCCGGGCGCGATCATCCGCGACCGCGTCGAGATCGGCGACCGTGCCGTCATCATGATGGGTGCCATCATCAATATCGGCTCCGTCATCGGTGAGGGCTCCATGATCGACATGGGCGCCGTGCTGGGCGGCCGCGCCACCGTGGGCAAGAACTGCCACATCGGCGCTGGAACCGTGTTGGCAGGTGTCGTTGAACCCGCAAGCGCCACGCCCGTCATCATCGAGGACGATGTCATGATCGGCGCCAACGCCGTGGTCCTGGAAGGCGTGCGCGTAGGCAAGGGCGCTGTCGTTGCCGCCGGCGCCGTGTGCGTCGAGGACGTCCCCGCCGGTGCCGTCGTGGCCGGTGTCCCCGCCCGCGTCATCAAGATGCGCGACGAGAAGACCGACAGCAAGACCGGTCTCGAGGAAGGCCTGCGCCAGCTGTAGGGTTACGCGGTTTTACCAAACCGCGTAACCAGCCGACGCTGCAAACGCCCCTAAGCGGCAATCTGACGTTCAATCGTCGGGCATGACCAAAAGGTCAATGCCCTCCTCTTTCACGTCGCCTTGCTCGCTCTGGGGCGTTTTCGCTGACTTATGCTCAACCTGTGGGACAATTCAGCCCTAAACAAGAAGGCCGAGGCCCCAAGGAGCTTCGGCCTTTGTTTTTCTGCAGCGTCCAAGCGCAGTTTATCTATTCTCGATGCTGCCGATGTTTTTGAGTTCGATGGAAATGAGACCGTTGGGCTCGTTGACGAACTCGATGTACTCGGAGTTCGAGCCCATCTCGGCCGGAAAGCTGATCTCGATGCCCGTATCGGTACGAATCTTGTGGTTGCGCACGGCCGCACGCTCGACCTGCTTGCGCTCCACGGGCACACGCTCGGGCACCTTCTCTTCGGTCAGCGCCGCACGCACGCTCTCCTTGATGACCGGCTCGTCCTCAAAGACCTCATCGACGATATCCCAGGGCGGCAGTTCCTCATCGTCCTCAACCTTCTCGGCAACGGCAGCCTTAACCTTAGCGAGCGCTACGGCTGTATTGGCACCGTGCTCCTCGGCGACCTCCTCGACCACGCGCGTCACGGTGTCGATGACTTCCTTGCCCGACACGCCCGTATCGCACTGCAGCAGACCGTCGGGAATGAGCATACGGTCTTCGCCGGCAATCTTGCGCTTCTTGTCCACATAGCCGATCTCCATGGTGCTCGCGCGCACGATGGCATAGCTTGGCACCTTTTGGGAAGGATTCGGCAGAATAGCATAGTGGCGCGCGATGTCGTTGCGTACCTCGCCCTCCTCGCGGCTCACCTCGTGCATAAAGGCCTGTTTGGAGCCCAGCAGCATCACGGCAAACCAGCGGGCATCCTCGTCGTCGTCAAAGTCGGCCACGAGCACATCGGTGGACTCGGCTTTTTCGGCCTTGGTAAGCTCGGAGGAAATGAACTCCGCAATCTGCTGCGACAGGTCTACGAACTCGCGCTCGCCAAAGAAATAGCCCTTGAGCTCGCCGCCAAACGCAGAGTTCTCGGCAAACGTGGCGCGCTTATTGTCGGCCGAGGTTCGTGCGCGGCGCAGATGCGTGGTCACAAAGTTGCGCACGGTACGGCTCTCGATATCGAGCTCGCGCTGGCTCATGACGTTGACGGCAGAGTCAAAGTCCAGGATATGCAGAATCGCGTGATTGATTTTCATATACGGCATTCCGTTCTAGATCGATTTCGGCACGAACCAGTATAGCGGTCGAGCCCGCCCCAGGCGCATCGAAGCTTGGTGCATCAGGGGTAGGTTGCTTTGCACCAATGGTTAGCGCAGGAGCTCGGACTGCCAAGCCTCGAGCTGTTCTGCCAAACTCTTGCCGGCAGCGGGCATGTCGATCTGGGGTCGTTTGGGCAGCAGTGCGCATTTAAGGATTGCCACGATGGTCTGCGAGACAAAGCGTCGCGTATCCTCGTCAAAGCCTTGCGCAGCCTGGAGCATCACGGGCAGGCTCTCGCGCAGATTCCCGGCGATATCCGCAAACCGCTCAGCACCCGTAGCCTCAAACACGGAGAACAACGCATCTACAAAACGCTCGCGCTCGCTAGGTGACACTGCAAGCAGCATCTCGCGAATGGAGCCATCAACGTATCGAGCACCGGCGGACAGGCGCTCACAGTACACGAAGTCGCGACCATCAACCACCCAGCTAAAGGGATTATGCTGCAGCAGGCTGAACTCGGTGCTCTCAACGATGGCATAGTCCTCCTGTGTCTCGAACATCATGCCAAAGATCGACGACCGAGGTAGTGTCTTGTCGATTCGACCGGAAAGATCGGCAAAGGCGTTGCCGTTCAGAAACTCCTCGACGAAGCCCGGACCATCATGGGAATACACCCGTTCGATTCGCTCACGGGCAACATCGGAGCACATCGCCGCACCGTACACCGCAAGGTTTCCACCCTTGGAATGACCTCCGCACAAAAGCGGCCCGTCAATCGCATCCGCCGCCTCGTCCACATAACGCGCCGCGGATTCCTGGGCCGGCACAGGACACCGGAACGCCATGTTAAAGTCCTCTTTCCAGCCCACAATCGTGCTGTCGGTCCCCCGGAAGGAAAGATAACTAAACCCCGCCGGAAACCGGAACGCCATGGCTGCAAACTGCTCTGTCGCCACCACATCGCTCACGGCACGATAGCCGCAAACGTGCACGCCACGGTAGCGAGGGCTTGCTGCCACGGCCTCCAACAAGGCCCTGCTCCCCTCCGGATCCCACAGGTCGCCAATCATGTCCCGGTAGCACTCAGCACGCAGCAGCTCGCGTACGTCTAGGCCCTGCCAGTTCGTCAGCTCCGCCATATCACGCGGCAAACGCAAATAGGACAACCACGCAAAGACCAGGCTATCCACCGCACAGAACGGCTGCTCCTCAAACGAATCAAACGTCGTCTGGGCATAGGTCAAAAAATTAGAGGAATCCGACATGGCCCTCCCATCAACTATGGTGCATTGGGGTCAGGTTACTTTGCATCAAAAAGGCGCCCGGGCCGTGTGGACCCGGACGCCTTCATTGTAGCTTTTCGCTCTAGCGAGCTTGATTTAGCAGGAGAAGTCGACGCTGTCGATGATGTCCTTGAGGGCCTTGGCGGAAGCGGTGAGCTCATGCTGCTCGTCATCGTTCAGCGGCACGGGGACGCGGCAGACAACGCCATCGCGGCCAACGACCGTCGGCATGGAGATGGCAAGATCGGACAGGCCGTACTCGCCCACCATGAGCGAGGAAACGGGCAGAACGGTCTGCTCGTCACGCATGACGGCAGTGCAGATGCGCTTGACGGCCATGGCGACGCCATAGTAGGTGGCGTGCTTCTTCTCGATGATGGTGTAAGCGGAGTTCTTGACGTCCTCGGCGATGCGCTTCTCGGCAGCCTCATGCTCCAGATGACCGTGAAGCTCGCAGAAGGTGTTCAGCGGAACGCCGGCAACCTGAGCGCTGGACCAAGCGACAAACTCAGAATCGCCGTGCTCACCCATGACATAGGCCTGGACATCGCGCGGGTCAACCTCGACGTGGGCACCAAGCATCTGCTGCAGACGGCCGGTGTCGAGCACGGTGCCGGAACCGATGACGTGGCCCTCGGGCAGGCCGGACATCTTGATGGCGGCGTAGGTCAGAACATCGACCGGGTTGGAGACGATGAGCAGAATGCCGTCGAAGCCGGACTTCTTAATCTCGGGGATAATGGACTTAAAGATGCTGACGTTCTTGTTGACCAGGTCCAGGCGAGTCTCACCGGGCTTCTGGGCAGCGCCAGCGGTAACGACGATCATGGCGGCGTCGGCGACATCGGAATAATCGCCGGCGTAGATCTTCATCGGCTCGGCAAACGTCATACCGTGCGCGATATCCAGAGCCTCACCCTCGGCGCGGTTCTTGTCCACGTCGATGAGGACCATTTCGGAGAACAGACCGCTCTGCATCAGCGCGAACGCCGAAGACGAACCGACGAAACCGCAGCCGACAATAGCGACCTTCTTCTCGTTAACCATTAGAAACTCCCATCTCTCTCCACAAGCAAGCCGCCCGGGAACGACCCGAGCGGCTTGCCGTAATCCCAATACATCCAATCGGGACTTTGATTATGCTCCTATTCGCAGCCAAAAATCGACCGTTTACCGAAATTATTTGCAGGATTCGTAAAATAACTGCACGAAATCGGTTTCGAGCTATTGACGAGGCGAAATACCTTTCTAATACAGGCCCGCCTCGCGAATGGCCTCGACAGCCAAAGCAATCTGGTCGGGCGGCAAGACCAGCGCCATGCGCACGTGCCCCTCGCCCGAAGGACCAAAGCTCGCGCCCGGCGTCACCACAACGCCGGCCTTCTCCATGAGCTCCTCGCAAAACGCCATGGAATCGGTGCGACCACCGGGAAGCTTGGCCCACACAAACATAGAGCCATGCGCGTTGGGACGCTCCCAGCCCAGGCCCTCAAGACCGTCACACAGGGCATCGCGGCGCTCCTGGTACTTCAGACGCTGCGCCTCGACCTCATCGCGCGGACCGTTCAGGCAGGCGATAGCAGCCTTCTGGATCGGGAAGAACATGCCAAAGTCGATCTGGCCGCGCAGCTTGGCAAAGGCAGAGACCACGTCCTCGCGGCCGACCAAAAAGCCGATACGCGCACCGGTGACGTTAAACGACTTGGAAAGCGAGAAGAACTCCACGCCCACCTCAAGCGCACCGGGATACTGCAAGAAGCTGCCGCCCGGCTCGCCGTCGAACACGATGTCGGAGTACGCGTTGTCATGGACGATGAGCAGGTCGTGCTCGCGGGCGAAAGCGATGATCTCCTCGTAGACCTCGGGCGTGCCCACCGAGCCGACCGGGTTGGCGGGCAGCGACACGATCATATACTTGGCACGATCGGCCACCTCGGGATCGATACCCGCCACATAGGGCAGGTAATTATGCTCGGCAACCAACGGATAGTACTCGAGCTTGGCATCGGCGATCTTCGCACCCGCCTCAAAGACCGGGTAGCACGGATCGGGAACCAGAATGGTGTCACCCGGATCGAGCAGGGCCAGGCCCAAATGACCCACGCCCTCCTGCGTGCCGTTGCACGACTGCACCATGGACGGTGTAATGCCCGAAACGCCAAAGCGGCGCTCATAGTAATCGCACACGGCTTGCTTGAGTTCGTGCAGGTCGCGCAGGGCGTACTTCCACATCTCGGGATCCTGGGCCGCTTGCGTGAGCGCCTCGACCACGTGGTCGTACGGCTTAAAGTCGGGCGTGCCCACGCTCATGTTGTAAATGGTCTTGCCCTGAGCCTTCAGCGCAAGAAGCTTGTTGTTGAGCGAGGCGAAGACCTCCGCGCCAAAGCGGTCGAGACGCTGCGATGCCTGCATGGTGCCACCTTTCGGTATAAAAAACGCGGCGCTCCGACAAGAGCGCCGCGCGATACGGGCCATCAGATTGCAAAAGTGTAACGCTTAGAAACCCCGTATTGGTTCAATTTAGCCAACCTTAGTCAATTGCATTGAGCGCGTCGATCTGCGCGAGCCACAGACGCGAGCTGGCGTCACTCGGCATACGCCAATCGCCGCGCGGGCTGAGCGTCACCGAGCCCACCTTGGGACCATCGGGCAGGCAGCTGCGCTTAAACTGCTGGGCAAAGAAGCGACGATAGAACGTACGCAGCCACGTGTGGACGGTCTTGGCGTCGTAGACGCCCTCGAAGCTCTTGAGCGCCATGCGGTAGATCTTGCCCGGCTCAAAGCCAAAACGCAGCAGGTAGTAGAGGAAGTAGTCGTGCAACTCGTACGGGCCCACCAAATCCTCGGTCTTCTGCGCAATCTCGCCGTCGCCCGTGGGCGGCAGAAGCTCGGGGGACACCGGTGTATCGAGGATGTCGAGCAAGACCTCGGCAATACGTCCGCCAAAAACATCAGCCGCATAGCGCACCAGATGGCGCACAAGCGTTTTGGGCACGCTCGCGTTGACGGCGTACATGCTCATGTGGTCGCCGTTATAGGTAGCCCAGCCGAGCGCCAGCTCCGACAGATCGCCCGTGCCGATGACAAAACCGCCGGCCTGGTTTGCCAAATCCATCAGAATCTGCGTGCGCTCGCGGGCCTGGCTGTTCTCGTAGGTCACGTCCTGCACGGCCGGATCGTGCTCAATGTCCTTGAAGTGCTGCTCCACAGCCGCGTGGATCGAAACCTCGCGGAAGCTCACGCCCAGGTCGCGGGCAAGCGACTCGGCATTCGACTTGGTACGATGCGTCGTGCCAAAGCCGGGCATGGAAACCGCCGTGATGCCCGTGCGTGGCAGCCCCAGTGCATCGAAGGCGCGAACCGTCACGAGCAGCGCGAGTGTAGAATCAAGGCCGCCCGAAAGACCGATGACTGCAGCCTTGGTACCCGTATGGGCAAGGCGGGTCTTGAGGCCGGCGGTCTGCAGGTCGAGGATGGTCTCGCAGCGCTCGGACAGGTCACCATGGTCGGCCGGTACAAAGGGCGCGCGCGGGAAAACGCGGTCGATATCGCAGGCATCGCGCAGGACAGGCTCTTCGGCCAACACGCCCTCAAACGAAAACTCAACGGCCGTGGCCTCCGGCGCATCGTCCGCGCGCGTCCACGTCGTCGAGCGACGGCGCTCGGCAACCAGACGGTCAAGATCGACATCGGCCACCGCCATATCGCAGGTGAGGAGCTTCGTGGCGGCGAGCTTAGATCCGTTTTCGTAGACGAGGTTCTCGCCCGCAAAGACCATGTCGGTCGTGGACTCGCCCTCGCTCGCATCCGCGTAGGCATAGGCGCAGTACAGGCGCGCGCTTTGGTTAGAGATAAGGCTGCGGCGGTAATCTGCCTTACCGATGATCTCGTCGGAAGCGGAGGGGTTGAGAATCACCGTGGCACCGGCAAGCGCCATCTCGGTCGAAGGAGGCGCCGGCACCCACAGGTCCTCGCAGACCTCAATACCGAGTACCAAATCCTCGGCGCCCTCATCGCAGCAGCGGTAGACAAGCCCCGAACCCAGCGGGACCGGACCCCGACCGGCAAAATCAACCCACACGGAATCCGCGGGTGCCGGAGCAAACCAACGGCGCTCATAGAACTCGCCATAGTTGGGCAAATACTTCTTGGCCGTGAGGCCCAAAAGCTCGCCCGCGCAGCACACAGCGGCGCAGTTGTAGATATTCTCGGCAACTGCAACGGGAAGACCAATGGTAAAGACAATCGGCAGCTCACGAGTCTCGTCGAGGATATGCACCAGAGCAGCCTCGCAGGCATGCAGCAGTGTGCGGTTATGGAACAGATCGGCCGCGGTATAGCCGGTCAGGTTAAGCTCGGGCAGCACCAGAGCACGAACGCCGCGCTCGGCAGCATCGCGAACAGCCGCCAGCGCAACTTCGGCATTGCCCTCGACATCGGCGACGCAAATCTGCGGCGACGCCGCCGCCACACGCAAAAAGCCGTCATTCTCAACTCGACCATTTAGAAAATCGTTCATGCGAGCTCCAACACATCCGTTTAGCCGCAACGAGCGGCGGCAATAAAGTCCGCCTCCATTGTACTGTCAAGCTCAATCAGTGCCGATGGGGCAGACTCATGATAAAAAATGAAAAAGAGAAGTCAGAATGGCGTTTAGCAGTAGAACGAGATCTCGTTCACAAGGAAAAAAGCCCGATAGCCGCCAATAAGAAATAGGCTAGGCAACTTTAGCTCCTCCGTTTGCAGCGTAGCGATACAGCAGATGGGCGTTATTGCTCAGAAAAGTCTCAAATCCTCGCTTCTCCTCGTCGGTGAAACGCCCCTCCCACATAGTCCAATTGTAAGAAGGTAACTCACAACGAGCGGAGTCGAAGCCCTCTGCCGTCGGTCGTTCAAAATGTACGACAACCTTTTCGATATCGCCATCCGCAATCAGGTCAGAATGAATGACCTCGGTACCGTCTTCGAATGTCATATACGGGTACATCACGTAAACCACCTCGCAATCGTAAATCCAGTTTAGCATCAAGCCATTGCGCCAAAGACAGCGAGCGCCCTTGGTGAGTTGACCCTTAATGTCCATTCGGCACGGCGATGATAGGCCCCCACAGGGAGGTTTTATTATGTCAACTGATGATTTGCGCTCTATTTGTCTAAATATGGAATCGATGCATCTAATTCTCTTTTAAATAACGTTCCCGAAGCTTCTTATGCCAAAAAACATAAGGGCGAGCAGGATTCGACTCTCATCCGCTACTAACCTCTTGGCCTAAGTAGCCACTCATACAATCTGAGCCTATTGTCGTCATGCCCCATTACGGGAGACGCCATGGAACTGGTTATGTTCATTGAATGGTCAAGGTGCTGGTCTCTCAATAAGGCCGTAAGCCATGCCGTAACTTCAAACTATGGCGCAACTGGCGCTTTCTTTAACAAGCGCATTAAAACGGAAAAGGAGCCTCACGCTCCCAGGCTGCACGGGCGAACCTCTTTGCTGCAATACGAAAGTGCATCCCAAATTCGTGGATTGGAAACTCCCGTTGCCTTAGAGACTGGAGCACGTATTATCTCGCAAGAGAAAACGCCTCAACGCGGGCTCAGGTCTGCCTTACGCTCGCTCGAGGCGCCCCCTCACAACAGTGGTAAGAGACGGCGTGCCTGCCTCCGCGACCATTGTCTCGGTATCATTGGCCCCTACGGCGGCATGCGCTTTATGCATGAAGGCTGCTATCCCAGCACAGTCGACAGTGGCCCGCCTATGAGTCCCTATGGCTTACTCGTGGGTGGCGTCAACTTGCACGAACACCCCGAGCCCTGCCGTGCAGGGAGCGACGCCGCCAACATCACCGCCGATACGCCCCTGCCACCGACGCTCGTTGCACACGGCACCAAGAACCACACCGTCGAATGCGAACTGTCGGCCGAGCGCTTCGAACACCTGCACACAACCGGCTACGATGCGGAGCTCATGCTGGCAAAGGACGCTGACCACAGAGGCTCAGGTTTTGGATTCTTCCGATAATTGACCGCTGCGAAGCGTTCATCCGGCGCCGCGTGGAGTGGCCGGACATAAGCGAGTGATAACCAGGGCCCACCGGTAGGCGGATTTAGAGTACTAACTGGCCAACAGCAATCATCAACGGCATAGAAAGCATGGATAGAAGCGTGGTTATACAAACCGTTCCGCATGCATATCGATAGTCCTTATCAAGCTGTTGAGAAAAGATCGCCACATTCGCACCAGTGGGCGTCGCCGCTGCTATCAGTAAGGCCAGTTTTATGCCCTTGCCGCAGGGGACGATACTTAAAAGAAGCAGGGAGAGAAGGGGGATAGCAAACAGTCGCACCGCCGAGACCCGATACAGGCTCCTTGTCCCCGCGAGCGCACGTAAATCGGATTGAGCCAAATATATTCCGAGCGTCAGCATCGCCAACGGGGTATTGAGAGCCGCAATCAGGGAAAGCAGGGAGTCGGCGATAGGGATTATCGGTATACGCGCAACAAAAACGACAACGCCGGCTATAAGGGAGAGGACCATCGGACTCGTCATGATAGCTCGGAGATTTACGCAGTCCTTCGAGCCCGACAAGAGATACTGCCCGTATGTCCACTGCGCGGCATTGAGCAGCGCAATCATGCACGCAATTAAAAAAACGGCTTCTTCCCCAAGGACAGCCCCAACAAGAGGAATGCCGATAAAGCCCGCATTTGAAAACGCGGAGGCAAAGTTATCGATTGGCCACTTTCTCAACAGCATATGAGAAACCACAGCGGCGAGCAGAAGCAACGTGGCAGATAGAAAGAACGTCACGGCCAGCTCGTTCAGCCTGGCAAAAGAAAACTCAGTCCAAAACGATTTAAAGATAATGACGGGAAGCACGAGGCTTATCAGCAGCTTGCCAAAATCCCTTGCTGAACGCGCATCCAATATCTTTCCCCGGGTAAGGCAAAACCCCACGCCCATGAGCAAAAACATGATAAGAACTTGTTGAATAAGAGGTCCCACAATTGACAAATTAGACACTCCAAAAAATCATCCAAAACGCCCGATACCACAACCAAAGTCGGCCCCACAGCACCAACCGACCGGTGCTTTCACCTACTTCCTACAGCAGTGCCCCCACCGCACGAATGATCCTTGAGACAAACTCGTCAGCAAGCCCTCGCGGCGTTCTGGAGTTAAACGTCTCAAAATACTTGCCGTAATCTTCTCGGGGGACCAAATAATTGCAGTATGTATTTGCATAGCCAATAATAAAAACGTTATAGCCAACAAAGGCCCTCTTAAAGTCAAGGCCCAAAGCACTACAAGTGTCGCAAGGCATAGTAATAAAAATACAGTTTCCGATCACAGCGAATTGGCTCGGCAATTCGAGCTCGATTTTGCCCATGGAACGCTTAAGCTGCTGGCGTTTAAGGAGAAAATCCTTCATGGGATTTGCCTCGCTGCTTTCTATCCGGTCCGTCATCCATTTCCAATCTGGATCGCTGGCCGCATCGTAGACGCTCCGCATGGTAATCGAGCCCCATCTAGGGGTATCTACGCGCAAATCAAGCTTCTTGCGCTTTAATTCGATTTGATCGCAGAGCTCGTCGGCCGTCCGCATGAGCTCCGCAGCTCCATCGCCCTGACGGTAAAAACGAGTCGAAACATCGCCGCAGGCTCCGTTTACACAGAGCACGGGGCACCCGCGCTTGCTTTCCAAGCGTAATCTAACCTGGCCGATTAAGTCTGCAGACAAAGCCCTGCTCTTCCCGTTGAGAATGGTTGGATGGGCCGAAATGAACATGACACTGCCAAGAGGCGTCCCTCCGTCTGCAGACAGAAAGGAGAACAGCGTCACGCTCTTGTCTGCGGGCCCGTTTTTTACGTTGCGATTTCCGTACAGCCCGTCAACCTCGAGCGTCTCCATGGAAACGATCGCGTTTTTCCTGTTGACCCATGCAGATACACCGGCATCTACCGCGGAGATAGCGAGACGCTCCGTCAGCTGAGCCTCGGGCAAGGTTTCCTCAAAGGCAAGCTTGAAGTAGCAGGGGGCGGAGTGCGTATGGATACAGGCAACGGTAATATTGCCTGCATCGACACCCGTCTTAGCCGAAACGGAGGCTTTAACCGAAAGTGCAAACTCCCTTGATACCATAATCGAGTCAAGCTCAATAAGAATGAACGGGACAGCATCGATACGAAGAGAGCATGCATTGACCTCGATATCGTCTAGAACATCCGTCCATGTTTCACTTCGGTTGTAACCCCCCATACGACAGGACGACTCAGGCGTCACGTTTACCTTTTCGATCCCAAACTCGACCTTCATGTAGCCATAATCCTTTCCCAAAAGGCACCTGTTTTCCCAATCGGTACCAGGTGTGAGAGTGAGCGCCCCTATAGGCGCTCGCCCATCAGCACCAAACGCTATGCGACCGTCACTATTGATAACGGGAGGGACGTCCCGTTGACGCCCCTCCCGTTTCGCATCCTCATCAGGCGCCACACATCTAAGTGTTAGCGCTCCGAAACGGGACCGTTCTCGAGCTCGTCTTCAGTAAAGCCGAGGAAATACGTACCCAAGGCGCTTACAAGGAAGCCTGCAGCAGCGGCGATTCCAAAGTTGATGAGGTTCTGGGTCCCACCACCCGCAAACGCGAGGAACTCTAGGAAGTTAGATGCCGCGCCGGCAGTATAAACCGTGGCCCCGAGAGCGATTGCAAGTGCGCCGGCAACAAAGGAGCCGATAATCTTCCAGACAAACACGCGGCGATAGCGCAGCATCATGCCGTAGATGAAAGGCTCACCGACGCCTCCGACAATGTTTGCAACCAAATAACCGAATGCCATATTCTTCTCGTCTTTATCACGCAGCTTGAGCCAGGTCGCCATCTCGCAACCGAAGGTCGCCCAAAGACTGACGCCCGTCGCGACCAAAACAAAGCCATCGGACCCCACGGTCATATAGTTGGCAATGGCAATCATCACAACCGCCACATGCATGCCAGTAATAATCATTGGGCACCAAAGACCCGCCAGAATACCTCCTCCGATAATGGCGGCGACACCACCGGAAGTTCCAAGAAACTCAAAACCGGCTGCAAGGACATTGCCCGCCCATGAACCAACAGGGGCAAGAGAGCAGAGAGAGACAGGGACGGCAACGATCATAGTAAGGAAAGGCGCAAAAACCGTTGAAAGGGTATCTGGCACATATTTGCGGAAGAAGCGCTCGATATAGCTCATCGCCCAAACAGAGAGAAGAATGGGCAAAACTGTCTTGGTGTAGTTTGCCGCAACGCAGGGGATGCCGTATACGGAGAACTGCGCTCCGTCTGCCGCCATCTGGATCATCGTCGGATCGATGAGAATACCGCCCATAAAGGCACCGAGAACCGGTGTCACACCGATGTTCTTTGCTGCGTTGTAACCGAGATAAATTGGAATGAAGTAGAACGCAGCGTCGTAGACCATGTTCATGAGGACGTAGAGGTCGCTCGTCTCGGTCACCACGCCCGCCATCGTGGGACCCAGCACCACGGCGATGGTCTTGAAGAGGCCAGCGCACATAAGCACGGGGATCATAGGCACCATGGAGCTCGAGAGATAGTTGAGGATGTTGTTGCCTATGACCTTAGGCGTGAGCTTTTGCTTGGGGGCGTCGAGGTTCTCATCAATGGCGTCCTGCTTGGCAAACATTCCGAGCTTACAGAGTTCATCGTAGACCTTGGGCACGTTTTGACCTACGATCACCTGAAACTGCGTTCCTGAGATCTGGGCGCCCAGCACGCCGTTGATCTTCTTTATCTCCTTGGTGTCGGGCGCATCGATATCCTTAAGATTGAAACGCAGACGCGTCATGCAATGCGCCACAAACGTCACGTTTTCCTTGCCTCCGACGGCTTTGAGCACATCGGCTGCGATCTTCTTGTTATCAGCCATAGCTGAACTCCCTTGCTTTCCCACCTCGCGCCTGCGCATGCACGAGGCCCGATTACGACAGGCCTGGCACAAGGCGAACCGAGGGGAGCGGGGAGAACAACACAAACAGAAGAACCCCAAAGCACAATGCGGACAGGGAAACTGTCTACGTCATGCTTCGAGGCTCTTCTCGAATAACACCTTATGTATTTACAAAATTACATCCAACAGACGCTTTTACGAAAGTCGAAACCGGCAAACGGTCGAATATTAGCGACGAGCGGCTGATTCGGACCTGGAACCCGCGCAGACGCGATTGACGTGAAGCATCAGGTACACCCTCTCTTCATCGGCGAGCGCGGCACCAAAGCGCTCTTCGATAAGCGCAGCCATGCGGTCCACGCACACGGCGACATCGGGATGCTGCTCACAGAGAGGCCCATAGAGCGCGCCGTTCTCCGTGTTGAGGGGCTCTCCTGTCTGCACGCGCTCCAGCAGGTAGCGCACGTGCGTGGCATAGCGGCAAAAGTCAAAACCGTCGCGGTCCACGCAAGCTCCCAGCTCGGACTCGATGATCTTGGTGAGCTTCTCGAGCATTGCCTCGTCCTTGCGCGCCGTATTGGATTTGGCCTTTGAAGACGAGGCGACCACGCTGTTAACGATACAGAGCGCGATACCACTCGCCTCCCCTGGCGGCATCTTGATGTTGAAGCCGCGATTGATGCCCTCGAGCGCGAACTTGGCGATCTTATACTCGATGGGGTACATCTGCTGCACGTCATAGGAGAGCGGCATCCGCACAAACATATGCTCGCGACAGCGCTTGATGGCAAAAGCGATATGGTCGGCCATAGTAAAGGGAAGGTTTGCCGAGAGCTCACGCGAGATGTTGGAACGGGCGATATCCGCGATCTGAGCGGAGAACTCCATCACCTGAGGATCGATCTCGTCGAGCAGCGCCAGGTAGCGCGAGTCGACACCGTAGAAGGTTCGGTCAATCTTGTCGAGCGCGACCTCGTCGGGGCCACCGGGAAACCCGATACCGCGGCCGAGCGCAACGAGCTCGCGCCCTTTTTCATTGACGCAGATAACCGTATTGTTGTTGATCCGCTTGAGGATTTTCATGACGCTCCCTACCCGGCGCAAGCACCAGCGCCGTGAGCTCGATTATTCCATGGGAATTCAAATCCGGTCAACCTTCCTTCCGACAACCGAACGATTCTCCCCGTCTCCCCGTCTTCATTTGACAAGCTTGAGGAGAAGCTTCGCGGCTTTGGTGACTTGGTGGTGTTGCGGTCGAGTCCATCTTCGGTCCACACGAGATGGGTACCCTTGGGGCTAAACAACCTGTTGTAGCACTAAACGAACCGGGAGGACCCCGTATGACAACCAAGTACACCGATGCGCCGCGCACGCGCGTCATGACACCGGCCGCGCTCAACAACGGCGTGCACGAGAACCATTCCATCGGACAGACCATGGCCATCGCGCCCAAAAAGGGCCTGTTCGACGACATTTCCATTCCCCAGATCATCGCCGGCGCCGCAGCTGCCGCCACGAGCGTGGCGCTTGCTTCCAAGATCGGCATCGCTGGCTCAGTAATTGGCGCCGCCGTGAGCTCGGTCATCACCGTTGTGTCCTCGCAGATCTATCGCCACTTTATCTCCGCCAGCGCCGAAGCAATCAAGGGCACGCATGCCGCTGTCGACTACCCCGCCGGCGCCTATGAACCCGTTGAGCTTGATGCCGAGGAACACCTAGGTGGCGCCGCGACTACGCAGGAGATGCGCCAGATTGCGGGGCGCGCGACCACAGCGCGCGTCGCCCCCAACAGCCTGCGCGCCAAGGCCGCTGCAGAGCGCAGCCAAACGCAAAAGAAGGTCATCGTCTTCTCGATCGCCATCGCCATCGTCGCGGTCATCGCCTGCGCCGGCGCCATCCTTATCACCACCGCCGGTGAGGGTCTGGGCGAGCGTCCCGAGCCAATCCTGTCGTCGCGCACGACCGAGAGCGATGCAAATGGCAACACCCAGTCGCAGGATCAGCAGGCACAGACGGACGACACGCAAGACAGTTCTGCCTCTGCCAATTCGTCCTCGAACACCCAAAACCAATCGCAGGGCACCGATTCCTCTACGGCCAACAGTGGCACGCCGTCCGGCACGACCGACTCAAGCCAAACGACCGACGGCTCTCAGCCGAGCACGGGCGACCAGACGAGCGACACCACGTCGGGAACGGGCACAGCAAATAGCAGCAACAGCAATTCGAGTGGCACCACATCGGGCACGGCATCTGACAGTTCAAGCCAAGGCACGACATCGGGCAACTAGGCACGTTTGCCTCTCATAGAGAACCGACCTGTATAACGGGCGCGAACCGGCAACGGTCGCGCCCGTTTGCCTTGGGCGTCAAGGTAGCACGCCCCGTGCGATGGTAAGATGCTTTGGTGTGTAAAGAGGAGATTTGCCATGAGCAAGACAATAGTTAAGCCCACGCTATCGCTGGGCAACCACATCTATCTGTATCGCCTGCTGCGCGACGCGATTGGGTGCGGTAAGCAAACGTTTATGACACAGGTCGAGGAGGCGCTCGCCGCCGGCGACATGGCCGCTTATGACCTGGGCTTCGAGTCCACGCGCGAGCTGCTCGAGGAGCTCGACGACTGCATTAAGCTGACCGTCTTTAAGGGCGGCCGCCTGTATGCCACCGTCATCGCCAACGAGGCCTGGGATACCGCCCTTGTCAAAGGCGAGGACAAGCCCAAGGCAGCCAAGGGCGCCAAGCAGTCCTACAAAAAGAAAAAGCGCGGCGAGAAGGACCTGAAGGCCGTGCGTCCCAAGCACGTTAAGCATCCCGAGCCAGAAACCATGGTTGAAGCCGTGCCGGAACCCGAGCCCGAGGCAGAGATCGAAGTCGCTATTGAGGTAGCAGCAGAAGCCGAAACCGAAATCGCCGCCACGACCGATCCCAAAGTCATATCCGAGCTGGAAGCCACTGCAGAGCTCGACGAGGCTCCCAAGTCGACAACCGAAGAAGCCACTAACCAACCTGAGACGTCTGCGTTCCAAAACAGCAATGTCTTTGGCGACGAGGCTGAGGACGATCAGCCCGAGGAGTCCGCCGATCAAAACGCTACCGAGTCGACGCCGGAACCCGAGACGCCGCAGCCTGCCATCTCGCTTACGGTCGTCTATGACCCCGAGAACGCCAACGCCGGCATCACCACCATGGCATCCACGCCTATCGAGGCAAAGTCGTCTGTCGAGGCAGAGGACGCCCCGCAGGCCGATGCCAAAACCGAGACTGAAGACACATCCGTTTCCGTGGAACCGACAGATTCCGCAGTTAAGCCGGAACCGGTGACTGAGCCTGCACCCGTCATCGAGTCCACATCCGAACCTGTCTATGACCAGATTCCCGCACCGGCACCGGCTCCGGTCCCCGCTGCAGTACCGGCCCCCGCACCTGCAGCACCGACCATCCCCGAGGACTTCCCTATCGATTTCGCAACCGAAGTCTTCTGCCCCGGCCCGCTTCTGCACCAATTGTCGACCTATCTCCCCTACGGCGCCGACACGCTCGGCATCGTCGGCGAGTACTACTGGATCGCCCGCGAGCGCGGTACCATCGAGGCCGCGCGAAACCGCGCAAGCTTCCCCCTGCGCTACACACAGACCGGCGAGCGCCACGAAGTCACCGTGCGCATCCGCCGCAACACCACCGGCGGTCTCGGAGCCGCCTGGACCATCGACAAGGTCAACGCCCCGGCCGAGTGACAAAACGGCCCTGGATAGCCATTGACCATCCAGGGCCGTTTGAAATCAGACCTTTTGGCTGTCATCAGCACATATAGACACCAGAGAAGCAAGCTCCTCCTCAAGTTGCGGAGCAAAATACCTAAAAGAAACTTGTGCTCCAATCGGTATCGACTCAATCATATTCGCAGCATTATCTGAAACACGGTACGATGCAGTTTCACCTGTCTTTAATTCCTCTATTGAGCAGACAGCGTCTTCAGCATCAATCGACCTAAGCATGCCTTTACCTTGCAACATCACATCGGCATGCCCACCAGCTATTTCCAATGAATCTGAGTTTGTCACAGACATTTCTCCGGAATCTCCGCGCGGCATCTCTTCTTTTGTTGAACAGCTCACCAATAAAGCCATCAACACCAAAGACAGGACTAAACGAATCGTCCTACTTCGAAAAAGTCGTTCCATAAGTCCACGCATAATAACTCTGATCATACTTCAGGAAGGATAAGGATGAATTCCAGCCGTCCGCTATGCCAATCATCTGCCTTGTCTCTCCAGTTTTCTTACCAGTAAGAGTGGCGTAAGCCTCCGCTGTTACAGAATGGGCTGATCCGTTGTACAAACTCGCATGTAAAACATTCGGTCTATTAGAGTTAATCTCATTTTGAATGTTCGCGATAGCCGGGGAGGAGACAGTGCGGGCGATAAGATTACTCCCTCTGCTTGCGCAGTAATTTGTAAACCCCGTTGCACAGGTTGAAATCGGCGTTCCGCCCAAAACAACACCGGGAACAGTCTGTTCTTCATCGGAAAGAGCATGGGTATTGGTGTAATTCCATATCTGCATATATTGCGAAGGGTCGCTATATAAATTGGCAATGCCATACAGTTCCGCAACGTTCGAAAAAGCTGTCACCATACAAGCATAGTGGGCGGTAAGCCTCTTAATCTCGCTTTCATCATATGACATAAACTGAGAAATGGAACGAAATCCAGATACTGTGTAATCCTGCATTTGAGTTGCGTAAATTACAACATCGTTCCAGCTTGAAGGTTTATTCGATAAAACGACAGGCCGTCCTTCTATGGAAACAGCCGGGATTGTTCTTCCGCAATTTGTTGTTATTGAACCGTCCAAAGATTGCACGCCGAATTCGAATGGATTGATCATTACGACTGGGTTATTGAAAGAATAAGACTCGACACCAAGATCTCCTCCCCGATCCATAGGGCTGACTAAGCCGTCTCCAAAACGATATCCCGTAAGTATTTCATCATCTGAAGCATCTAAAACCAAATAGCCCGCGGCTCTATTGGATGTCACAACCGGAACAATGTAACCAAGCGGGGACCCATCAACATCTACAAAAGGAATAGGGTCAGAAGGCGTATACGAATAGCCGAGGAGTCCCTTTATATATTTATCGGCAAGCTCTTGCGCAATTTCAGAAGTAAATTGTATCTGCTCACCATCAATATTGCCCGTCGAAGCAAAAACCTCTTTCGGACGTGCGGCTAAGGCGACAATTGAAGACGCGACAAGTTGCAGAAAACGACGACGCGAAAGCATATGATCTTCTTTCTAGAGAAGCGACTTATAAGATACTCCTATTCTATAATCTTTTTTGTAACGTTACAGCACTGGTTATATTTCAATTCGATTTGCTTATGTCCTTGCAACCCAATGCGTCTTTACGTTTTAAACGGAATTAGAAAATCACTCATAGCAAAAACGAGCTTTAATCCCAAAGAGATGACTTTGATTATGAATCAAACCAGCAGCCCTGACATAGCTGCAATGCAATTGCTACAAGAAAGGCCGCCCTTGCTGGCGGCCTTTCTTCTTGTTGCTAATCGCGCGTCAGCTTGCGGTGAATACGATGCGGCTGGGCTGCGTCCTCGCCCAGGCGCTCGATGCGGTTGGCCTGATAGGCCTCGAAGTTGCCCTCGAACCAATACCAGTTGCCCGGATTCTCGTCGGTGCCCTCCCACGCCAGAATGTGCGTGGCGACGCGGTCCAGGAACATACGGTCGTGGCTAATGACCACCGAGCAGCCCGGGAACTCGAGCAGCGCCGCCTCGAGCGAGGACAGCGTCTCGACGTCGAGGTCGTTCGTGGGCTCGTCGAGGAGCAGCAGGTTGCCGCCCTGCTTGAGCGTGAGTGCCAGGTTCAGACGGTTGCGCTCGCCACCGGAGAGTACGCCAGCGCGCTTCTGCTGGTCCTGGCCATTAAAGCCAAAGCTCGCCACATAAGCGCGGCTCGGAACCTCGGTCTCGCCGACCATCATGTGGTCCAGGCCGTCCGAGACGACCTCCCACAGGTTCTTATCGGGGTCGATGCCGGAACGGTTCTGGTCGACATAGGAGATCTTGACGGTCTCGCCCACCTCGAGCTCGCCCGAAGTCAGCGGCTCCAGGCCAACGATAGTCTTGAAGAGCGTAGTCTTGCCCACGCCGTTGGGGCCGATGACGCCCACGATGCCGTTGCGTGGCAGGGTAAACGAAAGGTCGTCGATGAGCACACGGCCATCGAACTCCTTGTGCAGATGATGGGCCTCGAGCACCTTGTTGCCCAGACGCGGGCCCACAGGGATGCGGATGTCGGTCCAGTCGAGCTTCTGGCTTGCGCGGGCCTCGGCCTCCATCTCCTCGTAGCGAGCCAAGCGGGCCTTGTTCTTGGCTTGGCGAGCCTTGGGCGAGCTGCGCACCCACTCGAGCTCAGCCTCCATGCGCTTGGCGAGCTTGGCATCGCGGTTACCCTGAGCCTCGATACGGGCGGCCTTGGTCTCCAGATACGTGGAGTAGTTGCCCTTGTAGGGATAAAGGTGACCGCGGTCGACCTCGCAGATCCACTCGGCAACGTTATCCAGGAAGTAGCGATCGTGCGTGACGGCAAGCACCGCGCCCTGGTAGTTGTGCAGGAAATGCTCGAGCCACAGGATCGACTCGGCATCCAGGTGGTTCGTGGGCTCGTCGAGCAGCAGCAGATCGGGAGCCTCGAGCAGCAGCTTGCACAGGGCCACGCGACGGCGCTCGCCGCCGGAAAGTACGTTGACCGGCATGTCGGAATCGGGCAGCTGCAGGGCGTCCATGGCCTGGCCGAGCTTGGAATCGATATCCCAGCCGTCGGCGGCGTCGATCTCGTCCTGGAGCTTTCCCATCTCGGCCATGAGGGCGTCCATGTCGCAATCCGGGTCGCACATCTCCTCGCCGATCTTGTTGAAGCGATCGACCTTGGCGATCATGTCGCCAAATGCCATGCGCACGTTCTCGATGACGGTCTTGTCGTCGTCGAGCGGCGGCTCCTGCTGCAGGATACCCACGGTGTAGCCGGGGGTGAGCTTGGCATCGCCGTTGGAGACCTCCTCGATGCCGGCCATGATCTTGAGCAGGGTCGACTTGCCCATACCGTTGGGGCCCACGACGCCGATCTTGGCACCGGGGTAGAAGCTCAGGGTCACGTCGTCAAGGATCACCTTGTCGCCATGGGCCTTGCGAGCCTGATACATCTGATAAATGAACTCCGCCACAGTCATTTCTCCTTATCTAGCTGCGGAAATCTTCTCCCCCTCTCCGTTTTGGAAAAAGCGGAGAGGCAGTTCGCGCGTTCTAATAAAAAGGGGCATGGTTGCCCACACCCCCTAATACTACCTGGGAAAAGTCCCCCGGAACATACTATGAACTGCGTACGCTAGTTTTCCGCAACCTTAACGAGCGGCTCGCTGCGATTTGCGCCACAACAGATACGAGTAGACGTAGACGGCTCCAACCGAACCAAATGCCAGAACCGCAATCACCGCGGCGACGACTTCACTCGAAAGCACGCTGCCTGCCACGCCCATCACAATCAGGCCAATACCCAGCACCATAAAGCAGGCGCCGCCAAAACGCTGCGTACGGCGCCAGTTCTCGGGATCGGCAAGCGCCCAAGGTGTCTTGATACCGAGCGTATAGTTCTGCTTCACACGCGGCAAGTAGTTGCCTACGCCGATGAACAGCAAACCGACAACACCGGAAATAAGCACGTTGACCGAACCGACCGCCGGCACCACGCCCCAGACCGTAAGCTCTCCCAGCCAGCTTATGGCGCACATGAACAAGGTGAAGGCGATTACGAAGCCCTGGTAGAACTTGCCCGAGGTTCGATATGCCTCACCTTTGGGGTCGATGCGCGGCACCACGCAGAACATTGCGAGAAGCGCCAGAGGCAGCACGCCGAGCGCGGAGGCCATCCAGCTAGGACCCCAACCGTCGACGGCGCCGTTCGCGCCCCAGTGCGTGGGAATCTGCGCGGGCAAGCTCGGCATCACCATGAGGTGCGCTACGACATTGGCGACGCACAGAGCGACCAGCGCAATCCACACGCGCGACGATACCCCCGTGGGGTGAATGCCCTTGTTTTCGTTATTCATCCTTATCACCTTCCGTGTTTGTAAAGCCCATAAACCAGCCGATCAAGTCCTGCATGACGGTGGTGTTTAAGCTGTAAACGATGTTTTGGCCATGGCGCTCGTCGGTCACCAACCCGGCGTTTTTGAGCGTCGCCAAGTGATGGCTCAATGACGGCTTGCTAATGTCAAAATGCTCGGCAAGCTCCCCGGCCGTGCAATTGCCCTCGCGCAGCAGTTCCAAAATGCGCCGTCGCGTTGGATCGGCAAGTGCCTTAAAACCCTCTCCCGGCATAAGACCTCCTCTCATCATCTCTTATGACGCGCACACTATACTCGATATTTAGATGTTTGTCTAACTATCTAATCGCAATGCTTCAAACCACATCAAAGTAAACGCCATCGCAACCTATGGCGATTACCTATAATGACGATAGCTAAAACACGATTCGCTTCCCCATCGGAGGATGTCTATGACCGAAACCGCTGCCGCTCTCGTCGAGACACGCGACACCAAGCTCGAGATCATCATGGGCCGCGAGGCACTCGATAAGCTCGCCGATGCTACGGTGCTGATGCTCGGCTGCGGAGGTGTGGGGTCCAATTGCTGCGAGGCGCTCGCCCGCGGCGGCATTGGTCATTTCGTCATTTTGGACAAGGACATCATCGCGCCAAGCAATATCAATCGCCAGGCCATCGCCTTTCACAGCACCGTCGGCAAGCGCAAGGTGGACGTGATGGAAGCCATGATTCGCGATATCAATCCCGCCGCCACCGTCATTAAACGCACCGAATACCTGCTGAGCGACAACATCGACGAGTTCTTCGCGAGCGTTTTGGAGCAGACGGGCGACAAGCTCGATTACGTCGTCGACGCCATCGACACCATCTCGGCCAAGCTCACCATTGCCAAATATGCTCAGGACCACGACATTCGTTTGGTTAGCTCCATGGGCGGGGCCAACAAGCTCCATCCCGAGTGCCTCCGCTTTGCCGACATCTTCGATACGGTACGTGACCCCATGAGCCGCATTATGCGCAAAGAATGCAAGAAGCGCGGCATCAAGAGCCTGCACGTACTGTTTAGCTGCGAGGAATCGGTTAAGACACAGCCCCGCGACCCTTCCAACATCCACGAGCGCACCGAGCTGGGAACCGCCAGCTTTATGCCGCCCATCATGGGCCAGATGATCGCCGGCGAGGTTATCCGTCAGGTCAGTGGTCGCGGCACCGAGCGCGTGCGCGCCGACGGCCAACGCCTGGACTAGCGGAGCGCGCCGAGATGGAGCCCCGGTTATTTGATGCACACTGCCATCTTGATTTAATGGCTCACCCGGACGCCGTTGCCGATGAGGCAACGGGGCTGGGCTTGGGTCTATTTGATTGCGGCGTCGATCCACGCGACTTCGCTAGCGCACACGGGCGAACCCGTCGCCTTCCTACCGTCATCAAGGGCATCGGCCTCCATCCCTGGTGGCTCGCCGACGGCCGCTGCGGTCCCGCCGAAGTCAATCTGCTTTGCGAAGTTGCTGCCCAAGAGCGCTACATCGGCGAAGTCGGGCTCGACTTTTCCGCGCGCTTTGCTGGAAGTGAGCCGCTACAAATACAGGCACTTGACCGGCTCTGCGATGCACTCGTGCAGCATCCTCTTACCGGGCGCGTGATATCAATTCACGCCGTTCGTTCGGCAGGAGCCGTACTGGACGTCCTCGAATCGCATGGACTACTCATCCCAAACCCCGACTCCCCCGCTATCATCTTCCACTGGTTTAGCGGCACTTCGAACGAACTCGCCCGCGCGCGAAACGCAAACTGCTATTTTTCCGTGAACGAGCGTATGCTCGCCACCAAGCGCGGTCGCGAATATGCCCGGCAGATTCCACTCGACCGTCTACTGCTCGAGACCGATGCGCCAGCCGAACCAAACACAGAAACAAGCGCGCAGTCGCTCATCAGATCGCTCGCAAGGACCTCGATGCGCATCGCCTCACTCAAAAACTGTGACGCAAAGCGCATCGAGTCGGCAGTTTTAGCAAATGCGCACTCTGTTTTTGACCTTCGCTAACCCCTGTGGGCAAAAATGCCAAGGGGCATGCAAATCGCACAACGCAGTCCCTATTTTGGAAGACAGTACAATTCGGCAGCATTACACCAATTCGTGCATGAGATCACGGTTGCGTGCATACAATTCGTCAAAGATATGACGGCGCGACGCATATAACTCGTGGGCAGTCATATCAGGCACGATTGTTTGCGCAACGCCAAGGACTTGGGCGAGCTCATCCCATGATGCATAGGCGCCACCTGCGAGAGCTGCCATGATGGCATCACCGAAGCATGCGCCCACCGTAACCTTGGCAACCGAGACCTCGCGCCCGCATACGTCGGCGATGGCCTGCATCCAAACTGGATTCTTGGTTCCACCTCCGACAAGCATAATGCGCCCAATTGGTAGTCCATGCTCTCGCTCGATAATGTCGACATGGGATGCAACGGTATACGCGACGCCTTCCAAGGCGGCGCGAACCATATGGGCTCGCGTATGCCTTCCGGTCAGGCCAAAGAAGACGCCGCGCGCCTCGGGATCGTTGAGCGGAGTACGCTCCCCCGCAAAGTACGGCAGGCACAGGAGCCCATCGGCACCCGGCGCCACACCGGCGGCATCATGCGCCATAACCGTATATGCATCGGGGCCACCGTGGCCCTCGGCCTCTACGGCGTCGCGATACAGCTCTTGGCGCAGCCACGATGTGAGCGCACCCGCCGTATTGGTCCCCGCGCAGATCCCGTAAGTTCCGGGAATGATAAACGTCCCCGGCCACAGGCGGGCATCATCAATCATATGATCAGCTAGGTAGATGAAATACGCCGTGCTCCCCAACTGAACCATCATATCGCCGGGACGGAATACACCCGTCGAAATGGCCTCGGCACCAGAGTCGCCCGTTCCCACTAAGACAGGTGTCCCTGCCGCGAGCCCCGTCGCCTCAGCCGCACGCTGCGTAATCACCCCGGCAATATCGGTAGCCGACATTACCTCCGCCATCTGGTCAGGCCGGCAGAAACGAGCACATTCCCGAGCATCAACCTTCCAAGTGTAGCGGTCGTATAGGGGAAGAAAATCCTCCGCCAAATAACGGTCCACCGTAAAACGCCCCGTCAACTTTGCGCACAGAAACGATGACGCCGTCAGGAACTTCGCGGCACGTTCGTGCACCTCGGGCATATTCTCCTTAAACCACAAGATCTTGGGAGCAATATCTGACGAACAGGGATCGTGCCCGAAAAGCTCGCGTGCGCGATCTGACCCATATTCGGAAAGAAGCTCGTCAATCTGCGGTTTCGAACGTGCATCGACTCCATACAAAATCGCGGGCGCCAGCGCGTTGCACTCGGTATCGACCGGCACACAGTCGCAGCCCAATGCGGAAAGGCCCACGCATCCGATCTGTGCCGCGTTAACCCCCGATCGCGCCACCAGCTCGCGCGACAAGCGGCAAAAATCGCCCCACCAAACGGCCTCGGCATCATGCTGGTACCATCCGTCACACGGGTTGTCCGTCTCATGTCCACAAGAGGCTTGGCAAACGATGTTGCATCGATCATCGATTAAAACGCCTTTAGAGGCGCTTGTCCCAATATCAATACCCAGATAGAGCGCCATAGGTGCCTACTCCCCTCGCGCCGTACGAGCGGTAGCCATAAAACGAGCTACCCGCTCAACATCGACCGGGGCATCCAGCTTTCCGTCGCGCTTTAAGCACGTGCCGACAAACGCGCCATCGTAGTGAGCAAATACGTCAGCCACGGTATTTTCGCGACAACCGGTACCACATACCACGGGCACTTCGCCAACACGCTCGCGGACCTCATCGGCAAGCTCGCCCGAAGCGCCACGACCGGCAGCCGAACCGCCGATGACCATCGCATCCGGTAGGCAATTAAAGAGAAGTGAATCGGCAATGTCCGCAGTCGTGCGGTCGTTGAGATAAACCTCCCCCTCGCTCGTGATGAAGTGAAAAAGCTTGAGGTCGTCCAGGCGCAGCGCCGCCTTGCGACGCATGGTGTGCGCGAAATCTCGGTTAATCAGCCCGAGATCACCGGCCCAGGCACCGCAAAAATTACAGCGTGTGAACTGCGCGTCGACGGCAGCGCACAGCTCGATTGTGGCATCGCCATCGTAAATAGCCTCAGCTCCCCAAGGAGTCGACAGATCATGGGATAGAGCCCCGATTACAAAGCCCATCGATGCAAGGGTTGAGGGAGAAACATGCTGCTCATAGGGCATCGAGAGCTCATTGGTAATCAAAATGCCATCGACACCGCCCTGCTGCAACGCTTCGAGATCGCGCTTGGCGGCTTCCACGACCTGTGACACGCTTCCGCCCGGGTAATACAGTGGATCGCCCGGCAGAGGACGCAGGTGCAGCATTCCGATAACCGGCTTTTCGGTCTTGAACATCGAGGTTAGAAACGACATAACGTGCTCCTTCATAGGGTTATTGCAGGGACGTTACTCCCCCAGCACCTCCACGTACACTTTTCGCTTCTGCGGACCGTCAAACTCCGCAAGATAGATGTTCTGGGCACCTCCGCACACGATGTGGCCATCTTGGACGGGAAAGAAGCAGCTGTTTCCGCAAATCATGCTCTTGATATGCCCACAGGAGTTGTTGCCGGTAGCTCCATAGCTCGGCAGGAAGTGTGCATGCGCATAGGGGGCATCGAGTGGGGCGATGCGATCAAGCGTCTCCATAAGATCCGTCTCCACGCAGGGCAGCCCCTCGTTTACCACGATTCCACAGGTCGTATGCGACAAAATAATCGCTGCCAAGCCATTGGTCACCGAGCTGCGTTCGATGGCAGCGTGCACGTCCTCGGTAATATCGATGAACTGGTCCGGAGCAGTCGATAGATAGCTCAATGTCTCGAGCGTCACCATGTTTACTCATCCCCTTCAAGAAAACGCAGGGCATTACCCCAGTAGAGCCTTTCTCGCGCATCATCGCGCATGAGCACGGTATCGAGCGCCCGCTTGAGTTTGAATGCACGGAAACGCGGCGTATTGCTGGCGAACATCACTTGATGCGATAGCGCGCGCTCATACCACAGCGGCCCCATATCGACCGTGAAAAGGCGCTGCATCATCTCCTCGGGCGAATCGATGTAAGTGATAGAGGTGTCCGTGTAGCAGTTGGGATACTTGAGCAGCATCGCCACGGTTTCGCGCACCCAGGGCCAGCCAAAGTGGGTCAAACTAAAGCGCACATTTGGATGCGTTGCGATTGTGTGCTCAAATGCAAGCGGGTTACTGCGCGAGAGCTCTGCGCCCGGCTCCCAAGACATACCGGCATGGAAAACCACCGGCTTGTTATAGCGCTCGCACAGCTCGTAAAGCGGCTCGGCCACAGCATCATCGGGGGCAAAACCCTGCTTTGCCGGATGCAGGCAAAGCCCCTTTGCCCCCAACTCGGTAAAGGCGCGCTCCAATTCGTCTGCGGCACCGCTCACCTGCGGATCTACGCTCGCAAATCCCCACAGACGATCGGGGTGCGCGGCAACCAGCATGGCAATCTGGTCATTGGTGCCAAAGTGTCCTCCGCATGCCGTGGTTACATCGAGCGGCATGAGCACGCTCTTCCGCACGTCGCAGACGTCCATCTCGACTTGAAGCTCATCCCAATCCATGGGGCCCATATGCCCCATACCAAATTCTCGTGACCAAAAACCGAATCCATCAGGCTCATCACCCGGCGTACAGATCTCGCCATAGAGCATAGGATGGACCAACATGTCGATAACCATTTCGTACTCCTTTCCAGGCATTTGGCCCTAGTACGGCTCAAACGAACCAATCACTCGGGACGACAGTTCAGCGCCCGCCTTCATACACGCCGGAATATCAAGGCCATCGATCACGCCCTTGGTAAACCCGGCAATATACGAGTCGCCGGCACCCACGGTATTAACGACCTTCTCCGCCGGTACGATCCCGCACTCATAGAAGCGCTCACCGTCATAGGCAATGCTTCCCTTCTCGCCAAGCGTGGCAACCGCAACGCGCGGTCCCAATCCCTGCACGTGGCGTACCCAGTCTCGTAGCTCCGGAGTGTCCTCTTCAAACGACATGAACGCATAGTCTACGTAAGGAAAATGAGCCTCACATGCATATTCGGGATCCTGGCTGAACACCGAGAAGTCCATAACCACCGTCTTGCCCGCATCATGCCATTCGGGCAGGAGGTCCAAACAATTGCCAAACAGGTCGGTATGAATGATGTCATGCTCCAGGATAAACGCCCGGTCGTCTTCATTCGGTCGATATGTCTCCATTACGCCATCGATCGCCTCGAGATGTACGCGATCGACGCCGTCTTTCAATGCCATGAGCATCACCGAGGTGTCGCCATCCTCCACCCGCAGATGTGAGATATCGAGCCCCTCGGCGGCCAGCGCCTCTCTCATCTTGTCTCCGTACTCGTCCTTGCCGACAACCGACACGGCAGATACCGAAACGCCCATTCGTGCAAGATGGATACCCCAGTCAATGCCATTGCCAGTCGGATAGAACACGCCGATGTTTTGATAGACGTCCGCGCAGCAAAAACCAGCCGCACACGCTTTAATACCCATGGTCTTCTCCAATGTACAAAAGGGGACCCACCACATGGCGAGCCCCCTTTTCGCGTTTCGCTTATTGTTTTGCATCGGCTGTCCAAGGCCTCATAGCCAGACCGCCGTACGCTTTCTTAAGCTATTCGACGATTGGTGCTCCGTGGCCCCAAGAACCTTCCATGCCGCACACGGTCGAGGCAAACCCGGCAGCAAAGTCGAGCGCGCGCTCGATAGCCTCGGCGCCATCCTCTCCACGCTTGGCGGAATCGAGATAGCACATCAAAAACGAGGTGAGGAACGAGTCGCCCGCTCCCATGGTGTCCTTCATGTCCGTTACCGGTTTAGCCAGCTGGCGGTAATAACGCTCGCCGTCGTAAGCAATGCAGCCCTCGGCACCCGCCGTAGCCGACACAAAACGCGGACCCAGGCCCTTCACCCATGCCAGACGCTCGCGAATCTCGTCCTCACTCGCGGCATCCGCCGCACTAAAGAAGGCAAAATCGACGTAGGGTGCAATCTGCTCGTAGTACTCGTCGGTGGAGTCGTCCGAAAAGTCAAAAGAGACCGTGACGCCCGCAGCCTTCAGCTTGGGCAGCTCGCGCTCGGTAAAGCAATAGTTGCCCGAATGAACCACATCGAACTGCTTCATGTACGCAAGGTCAAAGCGATCGAGGACATAGCGCGCATCGCCACGGATACCGCCCTCGTTGGAGCCGAGGAAGACACGGTCACCGTCAACGACGGTCACGCGAGCCGCTCCGTTCTCGCCAATCATCTGCTCGCACTTGTCAAGCTCGATACCCTCATCCTCGAGGCTTGCAATGACATGCTCGGCAGCGGCGTCATTGCCAAAAATGCCCATGTATGCAGAGCGTGCGGCACCGCATTTCTTGGCATAAACGGCGAAGTTCACCGCGTTGCCGCCAGGATACATGGTGTGGATATGCTCGTAGCGATCGACGACGTTGTCGCCAAATCCGAGCGCGTTAACGTTAAATGCCATGGTATTTACCCTTCTAGTACTCGACGACGCCCATGTAGCGACGGAAATCGGGATCATGGTCAAACACCTTGCCGCGTGCGGCACGCAGCTCGCAGTTCATGGCGTAGAACAGCACCGGGTCCAGATAGGCACGGACGCTCGCCGGCACGGCTTCCATACCGTACTCCTTGGCATCGAGCATCATCAGCGTATCGGTATGCGTCTTAAGGAACGCCAGGGCGCGCTCGTCCATAGCACGGCACTCGCTGGAGCCCATCTGCAGGAAGTAAAAAACGCCATCCTGAGTAGCCTCGAAGGGGCCATGGAAGTACTCGGCAGAGTGAATGTAGCTGCAGTGCTGCCACTGCATCTCCATAAGAGAGCAGATAGCGAAACCGTAGGTCTGGCTAAAGTTGGGACCGCTGCCCAGAATATAGAAGAACTCGTGCTCCTGGCAAAGCTTGGCAAAGCGATCGCCCAGCTCGGCATTTACCTTCTCGCGTGCCGGGGGAAGAATCTTATCCATCTCGGCGATACCGGCATACATATCGGCAAGATCGGCGTAGCCCTCCTGCTGATCGAGCAGCTCTGCCGCAAGCGACAGCGAAATGCCAGCGGGGACCTCGGCCTGCGGCACGCCCTCGCCCCATGGGTAGACCCACGTGGTCCACTTGCCGGAGTCAATCTTGGATCCAGCGTTGTCGGTCTGGGCGATCACCGTAGCGCCAGCAGCAAGGGCAATCTCGCAGCCCTCGACGACCTCGGGGGTATTGCCGCTGTGGCTGCAAGCGATGACCAGGGACTTCTCGCCCAGACGACGTGGACGCATAATGTCGAATTCACGCGCGGTATAGATATACGAAGTGAAGGTGGTAGCCTCGCGCTGCAGAAGCTCATGAGCCGGGATCAAATCGATCATGGAGCCACCGCAAGCAATCCAGTAGACGCTGTCGAACTTGCCCTTCTCGGCAATTGCCTCTTTAATCAGATCGTGTGCGTTCATATCCAGTTCCTTTCTTGTTTGGCCCGCAATCAATGACGTTGGTTGCGTGGCCGATGGTTGTTTTAGTCAATCAGATATTTCTCGAATGCGGCCATGTTCTTGGCATCTGCGGCCGCCGGGTCATCGTAGTAACGACCGTCCGTGATTTCCTGGCCCAGCATGCCGTCGAAACCATGGGCGTTGAGCGTGGCGACGAAGGCGTCCATATCGTGCTTGCCATCGCCCCACACCAGATGGCCATACGGGTCACCGTCGATAAAGTGCATCTCGTGAATTGCCCCATCGCCAAAGGCGGCAAACCAGTCCTCGAGCGTCTCGCCTGCGACGCCCATCGCGGTTGTATCAACCATGGGCTGTAAGTACGGGCTCGCGACCTCGTCAATCATGCGCTTCGCATCGGAAACCGTCGTCACAAGGTTGCTCTCCTCGGGACGCAGGCTTTCCATCGTAAGCACCAGACCGTGCTCGCCGGCATACTCCGCCAGAATGGACAAGTGCTCGCGGCTGCGCTTCCAGGCTTCCTCGCGGTCCTCGTCCCAGTCACCCCAGCCCGAGTTGATGGACATACGGTCGCACCCAAGTACCTCGGCAAGTTCAATGCCGTGTTTAAAGTACGCCAGGCTGCGCTGTTCATGCAGCGGCTTGCGTGCGCAGTACTGCCAAGGATAGACAACATTCTCGGGGCACAGAGTACGATACCTAAGCCCACGGTCTGCAGCCTTTTTCGCCAGGACCTCAGCCTCAAAGTAGCCCGTATGGTCGAGCGTCACATGCGGCTCTGCACACCACAGCTCAATGGACTCAAAGCCCAAGCGCTGCTGCACATCAAGGAAGTAATCGAGCGACCACATGATGTAGTGGATATTCATGCCCGCAATCTGCTCGCGACGCAGCGTCGGTTTGGATTCAGACATCTTATGCCTCCTTATTTCGATCGAACACGATTTGTCCGTCCGACATCGTCATATCAACCGCAAGATCGCGTGCGTCGCGATAATCGAGGTCGAACACATCCCGATCGAGCACGCAGATATCGGCAAGCTTGCCAACCTCAAGCGTACCCAGCTCGTCTTCGCGCATCAGATCGTACGCGCCCCCGGCAGTCCAAGCGCGCAAGAGCTCGACAAGCGTCAGCGTGTTGACCTCATTCACGGGCAGTCCGTCGGCGAAGAATCCACCGCACGCGCTGTAGATTGACTCGCCCAGGCTCGGAATCAGCAGTGGCAAATCCGTTCCACAGCACACTGTGCATCCGGAATCTTCCATGCCGCGGCGATTCCAGCTGTGCAAAAGTCGCGTCTCGCCAATTTGTCGACGCATCATCGACAGGCAATCCTCGCGCCGGTCCAGCGTCAGAATCTGCGGATAGACCTCGCAAATTCCACCTAACTTGCCAAACTCGACAAGATCGGTCGGGTCAGAGTTCTCGAGATCGGTAATCGCATGGCGGCGAAGCATCCGTCCATGCTCGTCTCGAGGCAGCGAGGCATAGAGCGCCACGGTGCGGCGAACGGCGCCATCGCCCTGGCAATGCAAGGAGTATCGGAAGCCCTCAGCATCAATTGCACGCAGCTCGTTCTCAATCAGATCCCACTCTGGCTCCTCGACGACCGTCTTGCCGGCAGCGCCCGCATCGGCCGTGTCCTCATAGGGGTCAATCATCTCGGCAAGCCCCGCCCATACGCCGCGATCGGTCATATGGTTGAAGCCAGAAAAACGAACGAACGGTCCCCGGAAGCGCTCTCGTGCCTCGCGGGCATATGCCAGATTTGCACCGGCGCCCACCGGCTGCGACATCATAGAGACGCGAACCGTCAGCTCACCAGATTCCTCGCGGCGAGCCATTTCGTCGGCAAAGCCGTAGTAGTCATCAAACGCCATTTCCTTGATGGCGGTAACGCCGCGCTCGTTAAGCATGCTCATGTAGTCCGAATACCCGGCACGCACCTCGGGCAGCGCGAGGAAATCGCTCATCATGCGCCAGATCTTCTCGGCATAGCACGCCTGGGGTGTAAAGCCATATCGCGCACTGGCGGCAGCATTGAGAACGCAGGTCTCCGCGCCCGGCGTAAAGCAGACGACAGGGATATCGCCAAAACACTCGTCAAACACAGCTGCTGTATTTGCGTTCTCGGCATCCGATGCCAACGTTTCGGGTAGGTTGTGGCCAAAAGCCGCCGCGCAATCCGGATGACCTTCTTTCCATGCACGCAAGAGCGACACGGCCTCTTTGGCATCAGCGATGCCGGACAGATCAGACCCCAACGTTCGCAGCGCCCAACCTGTATAGAAGGTATGCACATCGATCAGGCCAGGCATGACAGTGCGGTCGCCCAGGTCAACTACCTCGTCCGCCTGGGTCAAATACGAAGCTAGCTCACACTTGGCGCCAACAGCCTCAATTCGATTGCCACGGACCGCTACGAAACCTTCAAACGGCAGGTCCCCCGTACCGGTAAAGACGCTCTTAGACGTCAGGACCGTCAAACGATCAGACATCACAACCACCTACACCGGAAGCATGCCAGAGATTGCCGTTACGATCAGGCCAAAGACGACCATGAAAATGAAGAACTTCCAAATGGTCTTCCACCATTGGCCAAACGAAATCCTAGCCACGGCAAGACCGGCGACCGTCATGCCCGCCACGGGGCTGATGGTGTTGATGGTCTGGTTGGCAAACTGGAGCGCGGTGACGGCCGCCTCGGGATTGAGGCCC
Source organism: Collinsella sp. (assembly GCA_048330275.1). Lineage (GTDB taxonomy): Bacteria > Actinomycetota > Coriobacteriia > Coriobacteriales > Coriobacteriaceae > Collinsella. The sequence goes on along the minus strand of DBFEIO010000013.1, from coordinate 91,499 downwards.
ATGAGCTCGGTCAGGGGGCCCATAACGGGCATGGTGAGCGCCGCCAGGCCAGAACTCGAGGGAACCAGCAAAGAGAGCAGGCCAAGGACGATATACATAAACGTGGTGTAGACGGCGGCGGGTGCACCGGCAAGCGCAGTAGCGAGCGCCTGGAGGATGGTGTCGATGATCATGCCGCCCTCGGCGATGACCAGAATACCGCGAGCGATACCGATAACGATGGCAGCGTACGCAAAGTCGGCAAGACCCTTAACGAACTCCTCTGCGATCGTCTGCTGGTCAAGACCGCCCAGGATACCGGCAAGCAAGCCCATGCCAAGGAACACGGCGGAAATCTCATTCATGTACCAGCCCTGGGTAACAAGACCCCAGACGATAATGCCCATACCGCAAGCAAAATCGATAAGCACGAGCTTCTGACGGATAGTGAACTCTTCCTCGATGGAGACATCGGTCACGGAAAACTCAATACGCTTGAGCTTATCGTCCTCGTACACAATGGACGACTCGGGATTTTTCTTGACGCGCATGGCGTAGCGCATGGCCCATGCGATACCGACGGCAGTGAAGATGACCCAAGAAACGGCACGCAGCCACAGTTGCGGATTACCCTCGATGCCAATGATGCCTTGGGCGATCAAAACATTAAACGGGTCGATGGTCGAAGCACAATATCCCAAGTTAGGACCAAGGAAGCAGATGATGAATGCCGTCATCGAGTCATAACCGATACCCATCATGATGGGAATGAAGATGGCATAGAACGGCAGGGCTTCCTCAGACATACCAAACGTAGTGCCGCAAATGGACAGCAACGTCATCGTGATGGGAATGATGAGGATGTCCTTGTTCTTGAGCTTTTTAATCACACGGCTCATGCCGGCATTCAAAGCGTTGGTCTTGGTGATGATTGCGAACGATCCGCCAATCAATAAGACGAACGCAACGACGTCGGCAGCCTCTTGGATACCCTTGGTGGGCGCTTGCAGGACCGCGAAGATATCCTGACCCAGATTGATGGTCTCGCCGGTCTCGGAATCGGTGTAGTTCTTATCGACCTGTTCATAGGTTCCAGCAACGGCGACTTCACGCTCGCCCGCCGCTGTCGAAATCGTCTTGCGCTGATACTGACCAGAGGGAACGATCCAAGTCAGGACCGCAAAGACAACGATCAGCAAGAACATGATCGTATAGACATGCGGTAATTTGAACTTAAAACGTCTGTTTGTCTTCTTCGCCTTCGTATCTGACATAGATACCTCCAAAGAACTCGAGACTGCATCGCATCTCGCTTCAACGTTTGCACAATGCAAACGTTCTATGACGTCCCATAGATTACCAGCAGCTTTTCCCGTCATCAAGATAATTTCAAACTGATTGCCGCAACGCGGTTGAACGGTTGCGTTTGCGCCGTGAACGGTATGGAAACGCCCGGTAAGATGATCCACCGGGCGCTTCCATTCGCAATGTCCTAGATGTCAAAAACGTAGCGAGACCCAACGATCCGCTGACGACCGATGATAAACGGCCGCCGTTGCTCATCGAAAAAGAAGGCTTCCATATAAAACAAGGATTCGCCAACGGGAACCGCCAGCAACCGAGCGACCTCGGGCGATGCGCACGCGATCTCGAGCGTGCACGGGTCGGTAAACGCGGGCGTGCGGCCCGTCTGGTCGCGCACGAACTCAAAAATGGATTGGTTAGATAGAGGTGCCGTTGATAGATAGGCGTTGTCCTCGTAAACATAAATGTTGTTCTCGAGCATGACAGGGACGCCATCGGCAGTGCGCACGCGCTCAACGCAAATCAAGTCAGTTCCAACGGGAACACCAAAGAACTGTGCTTCGGTGGAATCCGCCGGCAGTATCTTTCTCGAAATGACACACGCCCCCGGTTCCATTCCATTAACGCGGCATGCGTCCGAAAAACTCTGGACGTCACCCTTCTGGCGAATCTTGCGCTTGAGCTTGGGGGCATTGACAAACGTGCCTTTCCCCTGTCGCTTCGTTAGATAGCCCTGCTGGACGAGCTCCTCAATAGCGCGCCGCACGGTAACGCGGCCAACTTTATAGCTCTCAGCCAATTCGAATTCGTTGGGTATCCGCGCGCCTGCCTTGTAGGCGCCGGAGTTGATTTCGTTTTTAATGATATCGATAACCTGTTGGTACAGCGGTATCGCTGCTTTACCGTCAGTTAGCCCTTCAGTCGGTGGCATATACCCTCTCCCAGCACAATTAAGTCAAAAGCGGGCTCAAGGGCATTCAACAAGCCCTTGAGCCCGCATTAGCATAAAGTATGCTTGCTGCCGCACCAAAATGTTGGCTATTTACTCATCTGACCCGAAAAACGCGCAACTACCGCGCTCCTAAGAAAGCGTGAGCAGCTCCGGCAGCTGGTCGATAATCTTGTCCGCGGCATCCTGGCTAAAGCCAAAGCGCTCCTCGCGCTTGGCAATGACTGTCAGGCCGGCTCGCTTGCCGGCAGTGATGCCGGGCACCGAATCCTCAACGCAGCAGCAGCGATTCGCGGGCAGCCCCAGCAGGTCCAGCGCATGCAGGTAGATGTCGGGCTCGGGCTTGCTCTCCTTAAACTGCTCGCCGCTCACCACATACTCAAAGGCATCCGACAGCCCGCATGCGTTGAGCACTTCCTCGATGCTAACCATGGGAGACGAGCTGGCAAGCGCCACGCGAACGCCACGGCGCGGCAGCTCTCGAATCGTATCCACGGCGCCTGGGTTAATCAAAGCCTGATAGTCGCGCGGACGCTTATGCGCCCACTCGTCCCAACGGGCCAACGCTTCATCGCCAGTAAAATGCCCCTTACCGGTGCGCTCAAACCAATCGACCAGCATATGCAGGAAGAACTGATGCGAGGTACCGACCTGCCCATTCAACTCCTCTTGAGTCAGGTTAAGCCCAAGCTCCTTGGCAAACGCGGCAGTCTCGCCCAGGTAGTAATACTCGGTATCGACAATGACGCCGTCCATGTCAAAGATAACGGCATCGAACGGAAATGCGGACACGGCACCCTCCCTAACAAAAGGACGCCCGCGAGCAGGCGCCCGAACCATGCATTAATCGGCGATTCTAACCCAGCAGCTTATCCAGCGCCACCGCAATACCATCTTCGTTGTTATTGGCGGTCACCATCTGGGCCACAGCCTTAACCTCATCGACGGCGTTGCCCATGGCAACACCGGTGCCGGCCCACTCAATCATGGACTTGTCATTCTGGCCGTCGCCAAACGATACGACCTCGCTGGCATCGATACCAAGCTTGGGCAGGGCACCCTCGAGCGCGCGGGCCTTGTCGATACCGGGCGCCGTGTACTCAAAGTACCAGTCGGCCGTAAACATGCCCGAAAGCGTCTGGGTAAAGGGCGCATACATCTCCTCGTAATGCGCCTGCAGGTAGGCCGGATCGCCCGCCGTCAACAGCTTGTCCACGGGATAAGCATCAGCGACCTCATGCAGGCTCTCCACCTCGCGGATCTTAAGATCGCACGCATCGCGCTCATACTTGACGATATTCTTCTGCGAGCCGTCAGGCAGCGTGATCATGCAATGGTACGAGTCCTCGACGTGCAAATCACGACCGAGCGAAATCATAGGGATCACGTCAAAATTACGCAGGTGATCAATCAAGCGATGCAATTCGTCGGCAGGCATAGCCTGATCGAACAGCACCTCATCGGTCTGAGCGTCGACCACATGCGCGCCATTAAAGGCAACTAGCAGACCGTCATGGTTTTGAAGGTCGAGCTCCTGCGCCAAGGCGTGCAGCCCCCATGCGGGACGGCCCGAAGCCAAGATGAGCTTAATGCCCGACTCCTGCGCCGCGAGCAGCTTCTCGCGCGTACGCGGGCTGATGACCTTTTGGTCGTTGGTGAGCGTACCGTCGATATCCATCGCAATGGCTTTGATTGCCATATATGCCTCCTTGCATCGTTTTTATCGCGCACTATCTTATCCGAGCCGGGGCACGTTCGCACAGCGCGCGTATGACGGTTGCAAAACCACCCCATTTGAAACAAACGCAAAAAAGTACTTGCAAAGACGCGTTCCGACATATAAGTTGATAGAAGACCGCCGTTGCGGTTTTAAGTAGATCGAGCATATGAAGTTTGAGTTTTAGCGTGTAAGAGAAAGAAGATCGGCAAAGTACAACCCCAAACGCAATGACAACTTAATGAGGTAACTGCCACATGTGAGGCACCCCGGGCATTGCTGTCTCGATTTTGAGCACGATGCCTTCCGCCTTGCATGGGCCGTTCCATCCCGCCCCTGCAGCAACTGCCTCACGGGCTCATTGAAAACCGCATAGCACCCCAACGTCAGCACATCACCCACGGCAAGCACATCACTCACGACAACCAACACATCAACAAACAGCACGAACATCAACCGATTGGAGAAGCTATGACAAACCACCACGCTGAAGACGGCGATAAGAAAAGCATTCTGGATGCCCGCATTGAGCGAGCATATGCAAACGAATATGACGCCGCCTTTGCCGCCGCGACCATCAAGAACTACGCGTCGCTACCGCTCGCGACGATCTTGGCCGACCACCCTCAACTGCTGAAGCGCTGCACAAAGATCATGGGCGACCCCGACATTCGCAAGCTGACAGACCCCTATGCCCCAAAACGCGACAACGATTCCTACGTTCTTACCGTAGGCTGCCTAGCCCATATGATTACGGCGCTCGACACGAAACTCAAGCTCGAATGGGAACCCGACGAGCGTCATGAACTCGAAAGCAAGCGGAACACCCTGCGCACCGCACTGTTCCTTCCGTTGGACGGCCTCAAGCGCTGCAACGTCGAGCTCAATACACAGGCGCGGCAAAAGCCCGGGACCACAGGGCAGAAAACTCCGAGACCCCATGCAGCCATCGTCGACCGCAACCGATATAACCGCATGACCGCGCACTTTTCCGCCGAGGGAGCAGCCATAAGGACGCTGATCGACCTGCTGTGCCTCCTGAGCATCAACGAGCTATTTGAGGGCTATCTCGCCCTTGTTCCCGCGACGGCACCCAAGTCGGTAGCAAAGATCATCGAGACCTGCAGACGCCAGTTTGAGCGCCATCGCAATGGCAGCGAGATGAACGCCAGCATCGCGCAGTACTACGCGGCTCATTACAAAAATGACGGATGTGCCCCTGTCGAGCATCAGCTGCGGCTCGCCTACACCACGCCCGCCGCAACGCTCCATCGCTTTGGAGCCCTTGGCGCTTGCGAGCCGCACGGACAGGCAGCCTGCCCCACAACCGAGCTCGATCTCAGGCTCGGACGAACCCTGTAGCCCGCCAGCCCCTCCGCGGGCAGCAATCCTATTCCACAACACAACCAACAGAAAGGAGTCCCCATGGACACCAATCATTCCCCCATCATCAGCCCCCTCACCATGCGTGAATCCGCCCGAGGTATCACGCTCACCAGCATTTACGATGAGATGCTCGCCCGTCGCGAGCTCTCCGTCATGGGAAACATCGAAACCCCGATGGCCCACGACCTATGCCAGCAGATCCGCCTGCTCGATGCCACCGACCCCAGCCGCCCCATCACCATATTTGTCGCCAGCGCCGGCGGAAGCGTGCGATCGGGTCTTGCGATCTATGACGCCATGCGCCTCGCATCGTGCCCCATCCGCACCGTCTGCCTGGAATTCGCCGCGTCCATGGGCGCCGTGATCTTTATGGGCGGCGACGATCGCCGTATGGCGCCCCATGCAGAGCTCATGATTCACGACCCGCTGATCCCCCAGGGGGCAGGCGGCTCGGCACTTGCGCTGCAGGAAACCAGCCGGCGTCTCATGCAGACCCGCAAGACCCTCACGCAAATCCTCTCGGACCGCAGCGGCCTCACGCCCAAGCGCATCCAGTCCCTCACTGCAAAAGACACCTACCTTTCGGCCGAGCGCGCCGTCGAGCTCGGCTTTGCCCACGAAATCCTCTCGACCACCAAGGAGGTCGCCCATGTCTAACCTCGCCAGCCGTCTCGCCGCATCTGAGTCCGCATCGTCCACCATCCTCGCCAAGGATCGAACGCTTTCCTGCGACACCCGCCAAACGGGACTCAACAACAATGCACTTGTGATCGGCCCCTCGGGAGCCGGCAAGACCCGAAACGTCCTCAAGCCCAACCTGCTGCAAATGAACGCAAGCTACATCGTGCTCGACACCAAAGGCACGCTCTGTCGCGAAGTGGGACCCGTGCTGGCAGCCCACGGTTACCGCGTGCAATGTCTCAACTTCGCCGACCTCAACACCGTCCCGGCCCTTGCGCCCGGCATCGAGCGCTGCGGCTACAACCCCCTGAGGCACATTCACCGCAAGGCGGACGGCAGGCCCAACCAGCAGGACATCCTCTCGGTGGCAAAGGCCATCTGCCCCATCGAGGACAACAACCAGCCTTTTTGGGATCATGCGGCGGCAAACCTGCTGTCGTGTCTTATCGCCTACGTCACCGAACAGCTACCCGCCGACGAGCAGACGATCAGCTCGGTCATCAAGCTGATCGAGCACCTGCAGGACGGTGCCACAGGTCGATTGTTTGACGACCTGATCACGACCGACCCCCAAAGCTATGCCCTCTCGCTATGGCGGCGCTACGCCATTACGCAAAATGCCGAGCGCATGCACGCGAGCATCGTCGGCATCCTTGCCGAAAAGGTCATGTGTCTGGGATTTGACGGTGCGGCACAGCTCTATCGTGAGTGCCATCAGGTGGACTTCGCTTCCATGGGACACACCCCCTGCGCCCTGTTTGTAACCGTGAGCGATATTGACCGCAATCTCGATCCGCTGACCGGCCTCTTTATTTCGCAGGCGTTTATGGGCCTCATTCGTGAGGCCGATAGGCAGCCCGACGGCAGCCTGCCCGTGCCCGTGCGCTTTATGCTCGATGACTTCGCAAATCTGCAGATCCCCCAGATCGACAACGTGCTCTCGATTATCCGAAGCCGCAACATCTGGGCAACGCTGCTGCTGCAGTCGACCAACCAGCTCGATGCGCTCTATGGCGAGGCACGCGCACGCTCCATCATGGGCAACTGCGACACGCATCTGGTGCTGGCGTTCCAGGATCCCGAGAGTGCCCGGGTGTTTTCCGACCGCGCCGACGCGCTGCCCAGCACGCTCATGGCGACGCCGATTGATCGCTCGTGGCTCTTTGTACGCGGTCGCACTCCCGAACAGGTCGAGCGCTTTAGGCTCGAAGACCATCCGCTCTACGGGGAGCTGCCCGAGGCGCAGCGAGGCCATGCGGAGGCCGAGATCTAGGCGCAGGGTTCTCGCAGCGCGCGGCGCCCCGGCGATGTTCCACAAAGGCCGTGCGCCCCGGGACCACGGCAAAGCAAAGGGGACCGCATCCGATAGGATACGGGCCCCTGACTATAAGACGCGATGCGTTAACAGCAGCGACTACTTGCGATGCGCGCGATAGAACTCGATAAGCGCCTGAGTCGAAGCGTCCTGCTCGGCCTTGGCGGCATCGTCGTGGAAGGCCGGGGTGATCTGCTTGGCAAGCTGCTTGCCCAGCTCGACGCCCCACTGGTCGTAGGAGTCGATGCCCCAGACCGTGCCCTCGACAAACGTGATGTGCTCGTACAGGGCGATGAGCTCGCCGAGCGCGAACGGGGTCAACGTGTCGCCGAAGATCGAGGTCGTCGGACGGTTGCCCTCAAAGCAGCGGGCCGGGACGATCTGCTCGGGCGTGCCCTCGGCGCGCACCTCATCGGCCGTCTTACCAAAGGCGAGCGCCTTGGTCTGGGCCAGGAAGTTGCCCAGGAACAGCTCGTGGACATCCTGGCCGCTGTCGGTTGCGGGATTGGCAGTGTTGGCGAAAGCGATAAAGTCGGCCGGGACCACCACGGTGCCCTGGTGCAGCAACTGGTAGAAGGCATGCTGGCCGTTGGTGCCGGGCTCGCCCCAGAAGATCTCACCGGTGTCGGAGGTCACGGCGCTGCCGTCCCAGCGGACGCGCTTGCCGTTGGACTCCATGGTGAGCTGCTGCAGGTAGGCCGGGAAACGATGCAGGTACTGGCAGTACGGCAGCACGGCGTGGCTCTTGGAACCGAAGAAGTTGACGTACCAGACGTTGAGCAGGCCCATCAGCGCGACGGCGTTGTTCTCGAGCGGGGTATTGCAGAAGTACTCGTCGATGGCGTGGAAGCCCTCGAGGAACTGCTGGAAGCGCTCGGGGCCGAGCACGACGATCAGCGACAGGCCCACGGCGGAGTCAACAGAATAGCGGCCGCCAACCCAGTTCCAGAAACCGAAGGCGTTGGCAGGGTCGATGCCGAAGGCCTCGACCTTCTCGAGTGCGGTGGAAACGGCGACGAAGTGCTTTGCCACGGCCTCGGCGTTCTGCTCATCGGAGCCGTCGATGGCGCCCTGAGCCTTGAGCTGTTCGAGCATCCAGGTCTTGACCTCGCGGGCGTTGGTGAGGGTCTCGAGCGTGGTGAAGGTCTTGGAGACGATGATCACGAGCGTGGTCTCGGGGTCCAGGCCCTTGAGCTTCTCGGCCTGGTCGTTGGGGTCGATGTTGGAGATATAGCGGCAGTCGATACCGGCGTCGGCATAGGGACGCAGGGCCTCGTAAGCCATGACCGGGCCCAGATCGGAGCCGCCGATGCCGATGGACACCAGGTGCTCGATCTTCTTGCCGGTAACGCCCTTCCACTCACCGGAGCGCACGCGCTCGGCAAAGGCATACATGCGATCGAGGACCTCGTGCACGTCAGCGACGACGTCCTGGCCGTCGACGATGAGCTGGCCCTTCTCGGTTGCCGGGCGGCGCAGTGCGGTGTGCAGGACGGCGCGGTCCTCGGTGGTGTTGATGTGCTCGCCGGAGAACATGGCGTCACGGCGCTCCTCGAGCTTCACCTCGCGGGCAAGATCGCACAGCAGCTTGACGGTCTCATCGGTCACCAGGTTCTTCGACAGATCGAAGTGCAGGTCACCGGCATCAAAGCTCAGCTTGTTCACGCGCTCGGCATCGGCGGCGAACCAGGCCTTGAGGTCGATACCATCGGCCTCAAGCTTCTCCTGATGAGCCTCGAGTGCCTTCCAAGCGGCAGTCGACGTAGCATCGATAGGTGCGGCAACAGTTGCCATAGAGTCCTCCTCAGCATACGGGCGCACGCCTCCATGCACCCGGACATTCAGATGCCACTATTCTAGCGCAGGTCAAGACTACAATCAGCGAGCGTTGCCAATCGGCCCCCAAACGGCAACCGACCAAAAAGGACAGGTTTATTTTGGCAGGTCAAACGCTTTACCTACCAAAATAAACCTGTCCCTTCCTGGCAGATATTAGGCCGCGGCGCACACGCTGCCGAGCAACTCGCGCAGAGGGGACCCAATGCCCTCAAGCAGTTCGGGAGCGATAATGGCAAAAACGGGAACCTCGCCGGCTCCCACGACGGCAGGCACCTTGCCCTCCGAGACAATGCATCCATAAGGCACAAAGCCGTCTTCGCCGGCATCGAGCGCCGCCATGCGACGCGCGAGCTCGCGCGCAAAGCCTGCAGTATCGGCATCGCCAATCGCCAGGACAAAGTCCACGCCCTCGTCGGTCGCCAGGGCCACGGCTTCGTCGATCAGCTCGTCTCCCCCGTCGCCCCCAACCGAGCCGCAGCGAAAAAGCATGCGCTCGAGCAGAGCTCGATCAAGCGAGCCGAGCGCCGCCGAGACAAGCTCGTCGCGCGCATGCTTGTCGCCTCCCAGCACGACCAGTGCCTTGGTGCCGCCATAGTGGGCAACCAATCGCCCGCACCAGCGAGCCACATCCCCATCCGCAACCAAGCGCGTCGGCATACCAAACCCATAATTGACCATCTTTCCCACAACCCTTCCGTGCGTATAGGCGGTATCGATTGTTAGGCTCATGCTACGAAGCAAGGTTTTCCGAGCTGTTTCGCACTCTTTAGAGCTGCGTTAAAAAACCCGATGCAGCCGCACGACCATGCCTACCAAAACAAACCAGTCCCTTTTTGGCAGGTTTTGACGATGTCCGGATGAGCGGGTATTATCGAACAAATATTCGATAAGAACATGTGTTTGATGGGAGGACGCGTGGGACACGAGCGTCACACCTATATCTGCATCGACCTCAAGACGTTCTACGCCAGCGTCGAGTGCGTCGACCGCGGGCTCGACCCGCTCACCACCAACCTGGTCGTTGCCGACGAATCGCGCGGGCGCACGACCATCTGCCTCGCCATCACACAGGCCATGAAGGACCTAGGGATTCACAACCGCTGTCGCCTGTTCGAGATTCCCGACGGTATCGACTACATCAAGGCCGTACCGCGCATGCAGCACTACATGGAGGTGTCGGCGCAAATCTACGGTATCTATCTGGAATTCGTCAGCCCACAGGATGTGCACGTCTACTCCATCGACGAGTGCTTTATCGACGTGACACCCTATCTGGACCTCTATCACACCGATGCAGAAGGCTTCGCCTGCATACTGCGCGATGAGGTCCTCGCGCGCACCGGCATCACGGCGACGGTCGGCATCGGCCCCAACCTATTCCAGGCCAAGGTAGCGCTCGATATCACCGCCAAGCACGTACCCAGCCGCATCGGCATACTCGACGACGAGACCTTTCGTAAGGAGATCTGGCCCCATCGCCCCATCACCGACATCTGGGGCATCGGGCCCGGCGTGGCAGCCCGCCTCGAAAAGTACGGGATATACGATCTGATGGGCGTCGCCGCGCTCGACGAAAACCTGCTTTACGACGAGCTCGGCGTCAATGCCGAATATCTCATCGACCACGCCTTTGGGCGCGAGCCGACAACCATCGCCGATATCCAAGCCTATCGCCCGCAGGCAACCTCAACTACCACAGGACAGGTGCTCTCGAAAGGCTATGCCTACGAGCAGGCCTACACCGTCTTGCGCGAGATGGTCGACAACGCCGTGCTGGACTTGGTCGATAAGCACGTGGTCTGCGACAGCATCTCGCTCTTTGTGGGCTACGCGAGCGAGCGCGCCGACATACGCCGGCTCGACGCCAGCGGTACTGCGCAATATGTGGACGGATGCGGGCACCTGCGCTCGAGCACGTCGAGTATCGAACCCACCGCAACCGCCGGCCCCGAGCTCGCGCCCCGCGCGCCCAAACCCGTCCAGCGCGATAACGAACGGCGTCGCCTGGTGCGCGAAGCGCAGGCAATCGATGGCATCTTTGTGGGAGAGCATGGCGGCAAACCGCGTGGTGGCTATGCCGCACTCTTCGCGCACTCTAACGCCTCGCGAAAGCTGCCCGAGCGCACCAATTCGTTTAAGAAAATCATGGGCTATTTCGATGAGCTCTGGGCGCAGACTGTCGATCCCAAACGACCGGTCAAGCGCATCAACCTGGGCTTTGGCAACCTCATGCCCGAGGAATTTGCCACCATCGATCTGTTTAGCGATATCGAGGCCGATGAGCGCGAGCGCGACCTGGCGCGCGCCGTCCTGGCCGTGAAAGGCAAGTACGGCAAGAACGCGCTCGTCAAGGGATTAAGCTTTACCGCTGGCGCCACCGCACGCGAACGCAACGATCAGGTAGGAGGACACCGTGCCTAAGCCCCAACAACAGCCGATGCGGCCGCCGACACTTTTTGAACGCCTAGCGGACCCCGAGGGAAGACGTCGCTCCGCCGACCCCAAGCTCACCGCTAACGGCGCCGTCCGTGCCGGCCGGGCCGCGCAGTTTATGCCCTTTGCCGCCCTCACGGGATACTACGAACTCGTGCGTAAACAAGAAATCACCGCCGAGCCAAAATGCGAGCTCACGGAAGAAAAAGCCCTCGAGCTTTCGAAAAAGCTCGAGGGCCTCAAACGCGGCGACTTGGTGCGCGTCACCTATTACGATACGTACGGTTATCGCGCTCGCACGGGCATCCTTGACGAGGTGCTTCCCGCCTTCAAACTGCTCAAGCTCCGAGACATCGCCATCGACTTCGACGATATCCAAGACATCGAACTGCGCGGACGAGCCTAGACAAGGAAATGCATCCGAGGCGACGCCTACAGCGTCATGACGTAGTAGCCCGCGTCCTTCACGGCCGCCCCAAGGACACCGCGATCGATTGGCCGCTTGGAGCGCACGCGCGCCGTGTGGTCCGCATACGTCACCGTTGCCCACACGCCATCCAGTGCATTGAGGGCATTGGCTACGTTCTGAGCGCAGCCGTCACAGCTCATGCCGCCGATGAGCAGCTCATCGCTATAGGGATAGTGTGACGCATCGGTATCCACCACAACAACCTTTTTGGCCTTCTTACCGCTCGCACCATCGCTGCAACAACTCTTCCCATGTGTCGAAGCGGCAATGCGACGCAGTCCAAAAAACATGCCGACGGCAATGACGGCCAGCACGATGAGATTCGCAGGGCTGAGCAAGTCACTCATGCGTTCCCCTTTCAAGTAGCCCTATCTAGATACCCCCATGGGGTGTCCCCATCTTAACCCAAAATCATGTCTGTTCGGTCAATTAGTTTCCCTCTTCAAACTTTTTTGTTGACCATGGCTTACTTTCGTGTATAAGTTTTCCTAGGCTAACAACTGAGGACCCGAAAGGGGCATCGTGACTCGAACCATTGACATCCCAACATACCAAACGGCTGTCGTGCGCAACTGCTCCCCTACGCTCGCAGGTATCAAGCCGGCATCGCTCTTTACCTATCCCGGCGTTTACGCCAACCAAAACGGAAAACCCGGCGCCGCCCATATCGAAGGGCGACGCTCTCGCCTGCTCGCCGTCATAGCCCAATGCAACCGCGAGCTCCAGCCACTCGGGATCCATATGAGCGTTTTGGTCTGGCGCCCCTGCGGAGCGCTCATCTATGTGTACCGCCCTGCGGACCTCATGCGATACCTCTCCGACCCCCGCGCCACGACGGCGCTTGCCGCCGAAGGTTACGATGTCCGCAACCTGCCCGCGTCCCTGGTGCATCTCGCCGCGCGCATCACGCTGGCAAGCAGCAATGCCGCAGAAAGCGCCTATGACGGCAGCGTCTGCGCACTCGCGCGAAATAGGCACTGCGATACGGGGTGCATGTGCGAGTTCCCCCACGAAATTGGCTATTTTTTGGGCTATCCCTACGAAGATGTCCATCAGTTTATCGTCCAGCACGGCGAAAACTATAAGGTCTTTGGCGCATGGAAGGTATACACAAACGTTGAGCAGGCGCTCACGACCTTCGATTCCTATCGCACATGCACGCAATACCTTACCTACATCTATCAACAGGGCTGCACCCTGGGACAACTTGTCCAGGCAACCCGATAGAGCATACAAGACGCGGCCGCACGCCGCACAACCGAAAGGAAGACATATGAGCAAGATCGCAGTCGTCTACTGGAGCGGTACAGGCAACACCGAGGCCATGGCAAACTTCGTTGCCGAGGGCGCAACCGGTGCCGGCGCCGAGGCAGAGGTCATCTCCTGCGCCGACTTCTCCGCAGACAAGGCCGCCAGCTATGACGCCATTGCCTTCGGCTGCCCCGCCATGGGTTCCGAGGAGCTTGAGTATGACGAGTTCCAGCCTATGTGGGACGAGGTCAAGGAGACTCTCGGCGACAAGAAGGTCGTCCTCTTTGGCTCCTATTCGTGGGCCGAGGGCGAGTGGATGGACAACTGGAAGGCCGATGCCGACGAGGCAGGCGTCAACGTCGTCGATTCCGTCATTTGCTACGACGCCCCCGACGATGAGGGCGAAGCGGCCTGCAAGGCCCTGGGAGCGGAGCTGGCCTAACGAAGCCGTCAGAAAGTCGCAAGGCAACTGACAGCCGAGTACCGCACAACAACAGTCGCTCATACCCAAACAAAAACGGGGACCGGATACTATCCGGTCCCCATTTGTTATATCGACAACTTCGACGCGCCGCTACGAGATATTGCCCAAAAACGCCTTGGTGCGTTCGCTCTTGGGGTGGTCGAAGACCTCGCTCGGCGTACCCTCTTCCACAATGACGCCGCCGTCCATAAAGACGACGCGGTCGGCGACATCGCGGGCAAAGCCCATCTCATGCGTTACCACGATCATAGTCATACCGTCACGTGCTAGGTCGCGCATGACGCCCAATACATCGCGGACGAGCTCGGGGTCGAGCGCCGACGTGGCCTCGTCAAAGAGCATCACGTGCGGGTTCATCGACAGGGCGCGGGCGATGGCGACGCGCTGCTGCTGGCCGCCCGAAAGCTGACTCGGCATAAAATCGATGCGCTCGGCCAGGCCGACCTTGGTCAGCTCCTCGATGGCGATCTTCTCGGCCTCTTCCTTACTGCGCTTGAGCACCTTTTGCTGCGCAAGCATGACGTTCTTTTTGACCGACAGGTGCGGGAACAGGTTGAACTGCTGAAACACCATGCCCAAGTGCGTACGTACCTTATTGAGGTCGACGCCCTTGGCGCACACATCCACGCCCTCAACGACAATCGAGCCGCTCGTGGGATGCTCCAGGCGATTGATGCAGCGAAGCATCGTCGACTTGCCCGAGCCCGAGGGGCCCAGGACCACAACGACCTCACCCTTGTGCACGTCCAGATCGATATCACGCAGAACCACGTTATCGCCAAAAGCCTTTTGGAGGTTCTTGATGCTGACAACGACCTCGTTGGAATTCGTTTCACTCATGACAGGACCTCCTTACAGACCGGCGATATGATCGGCGGGCGTCGCGACAACCTGTCCGGCGCTCTTGGTGGGACGCTTCTTTTTGGTTTCGGCCGTCCCCAGAAGTCTCGCCTCAAGACCGCTCACCAAGCGCGCAAGCGGCAGGGTAATGACCAGATAGAACAGAGCGGCAACCACATACGGCGTGATGGAGCCCGTCGTGGCCACGATGGTGCGGGCGTTCATGACGATCTCAACGACACCCACGGCGGCAAGCAGCGACGTGTCCTTGTAGAGCAAGATAAACTCGCTGGTCAGCGTAGGCAGGACATTGCGGAACGTCTGCGGAATCATGACATAGAGCAGCGTCTGGAAGGCATTCATGCCCAGCGAGCGAGCAGCCTCGTTTTGACCCTTGGGGATCGACTGAATACCGGCACGGAAGATCTCGCACAGGTACGCAGACGAGTTCATGGCCATGACGATAACACCCAGCACATAGTCGTCCACTTTGACACCGGCCAGCGGCAAGCCAAAGAACGCAATGTAGATCTGCAAGAACGCCGGCGTGCCGCGGATGATATTCACATAGATGCCGGCAAGGCAGCGAAGGATGCGCGACTTGGAAATGCGCATGAGCGACAGCGCAAAGCCAAAGGGAATTGCCAGCGGAAATGCCACGAGCACGATCGAGAGCGACATAAGGAAGCCCTTGAAGACGATCGGCAGGCTCTGGACCAAAATGACCGGGTTCAGGAACAGGCGCAGGAACATATTGGAGTTCCACGCCTCGACCCACGGCTGCTCTTTAAGGTCAGCCAGGAAGTTATCGAAGGCCGTCACTCCCTTGATCTCCACCGACGGAATCTTGGAGATCTTCTTGGTCGACCCGTCGGCGAGCGTATAGGTGCCGCTAAAGGCCTCATCGCCGCCCTCGACGGGGAAGGTCACGCCGTAAACCTCGACACGGAAAAAGCCGCCGGCAGGCGCCGTCTCGCCAAAGTCAATCTTGAGCGTCTGGCCGTCAGCCTTGCACGTGGGCTTCATGGGCGTACGATCCATGAGGTCCTCGCCCGAGAGCATCGTCAATCGCGTGTCATCGGTACCAAACGTCGTGCCGTCGACAAACGTCAAGGAAAGACCGCTCAGTTCCTCGTCGGCATCGGCCTGAACTTCCCAGGTAATGCGCGTCTCGGTGCCGCCGACCACATCGCTGCCCGAACCGGTGTTGGGTCGGGCGGTAATCTTTGCGGTCTCAAGCGCCTGAGCGGTCGTGGGCGCATATGCCCCCGCGCACACCAGCGCGAGCGCCACGGCCATGACGCAGGCTAGCTTTTGGAGCAAGGCGGACAGTGGAAAACGCTGCTCCGCGGCCCCTTTGTTCAGTCGAGACAAGGTGGCTCCTATCGTAGAAGTTGCCGGCAAAACGAGACGGAAACGCTCTCCGTCAAGAGAAGCGCAAAGGCCCTCTCCGCAAAACGGAAAGGGCCCGCGCGCAATCAAGTAGTTATTTTACTTGATATTGTACTTAGCCATGAGGGCGTCGACGGTACCGTCGTCGGTCAGGTCCTTGATGGCCTGGTTGATGTCGTCCTTGAGCTTGGTGTTGCCCTGGTTGATGGCGATGGCGTACTCCTCGCCGGTGCTGATCTGCTTGATGGTCTGGCAGGTGTTGAACTGCTCGGCGGTCAGCTGGCTCGCAACGGAGCGGTTGGTGACTACGGCGTCGCCCTTATCGGACTGCAGGGCGCTGAAGCACTCGGTGGCGTCCTTGTAGGGGACGATCTTGGCCTTGGGGAAGTTCTCCTGGGCAAAGGCCTCGGCGGTCGAGCCAGACTGGACGATGATGGTAGCGTCGGCGTTGTTGAGCTTCTCGCTGTAGTTGTCGGCCGTGATGTCGGTGTTATCGACCTTGGTCACGATAGCCTGATCGTCCATGTAGTAGGAATCAGAGAAAGTGACTTCCTTCTCACGCTCGGGCGTGTCGGTGATAGCCGCGATGGAAACGTCATACTTGGCGCCCGAAGCGACGCCCGGAACCAGCGTGTCAAAGTCATTGTTGACGTACTCGACATCCAGACCCAGCTTGTCACCGATAGCCTTGATGAGCTCAAGGTCAAAGCCCTGGTAGTCGCCGTTGTCATCCTTGTACTCAAACGGCGCGTACTCGGCAGAGGTGCCGACGGTCAGCGTGCCGTCCTTGACGAGCGCGTACTCCTTGGAGCCGTCGACCTTCTCGACCTTAGCGTCGTCAGAGCTGCTGGAACCGGCATCAGAACCAGAGGTGGCGTTGGACGAACCGCAGCCCGTCAGAGCAAGGGCGAGTGCCATAGCACCCGTGGCGGCAAATGCGCCAAGCTTCTTCAGCTTCATAATCAGTCTCCTTCCGGTGACCTCGTTTGATTCAGAGGTCTGCAAAAACTGTTGGCTATTATGCACCCGGAATTACGAATCTGCAATGAGAAAACTGATTGAAACAAACCCATAACGTGAATGGAATACTCTACTTTGTGACAGTCATTACTGCTGCAATGACCTTAATAGTCTAATTTCAGCTGCATAACCTGCAAGTTCGTTCGGAGTCTCCAAAATAAACGGCAGCGAACGCAAGTGGCCATTCGATACAATATTCTGCATAGCCTGCATACCGCCACCAAATTCCTCGCTGCCAAGGTATCCCTTGCCGATGCACTCGTGACGATCTTTATGGGCGCCACAAGGGTTCTTCGAATCGTTGATGTGTACGGCATGCAAGCGATCGATACCCACCACGCGGTCGAACTCGTCGAGTACGCCGTCCAGATCATGGATGATGTCGTAGCCGGCATCGCTCACATGGCAGGTGTCCAAACAAACGCCCAGCTTATCGGACAGCTCTGGGCACTTGGCGGCAACGCCCTCGATAATGCACGCCAGTTCTTCAAAGCTGCGGCCCACCTCGGTACCCTTGCCGGCCATGGTCTCGAGCAGCACCGTCGTCTGCTGGCCCTCAAACATCACCTGGCACAGGGTGTCGACAATCATCTGAATGCCGGCGTCGGAGCCCTGCCCCACATGCGCACCGGGATGGAAGTTGTAGTAGTTGCCGGGCAGCGCCTCCATGCGCCGCAGGTCCTCTGCCATGGCCTCCAGGGCAAACTCGCGCGCCCGCTCTTTGGCTGAGCAGGGGTTATAGGTATACGGGGCATGAGCCACGAGCGGGCCAAAGTCGTTTTGCTCCATAAGCTCGCGCAGGGCCGCCACGTCATCCATGTCAAGGTCTTTCGCCTTGCCGCCGCGCGGGTTGCGCGTAAAGAATGCAAAGGTATTGGCGCCAATGGACAACGCTGTCTCCCCCATTGCCCGATAGCCCTTCGTCGTCGAAAGATGACACCCGATCGTCAGCATCTCCAGCTCCCTCCTCATCAGTTGCGGTGAAATACGGTCTATTGGTGCCTTATTTTGGCGCAAACAGACCGTATTCCACCGCAAGTTATAAAAGGGGCATCAGGGGCACGGTCCGCCGAGCCCCCACGCCCTAAAGTTTCAAGCGAATCGCATCGATGATGTGCGCACAGCGCTGTGTGGCGGCTAGGGACATGATGGGGCTTTCGAGTTTCCCCGCCTGAATGAGCCGCGCCGCATGCGACACCTCACCGTAAAAATCATCGACCTCAAATGGTGCATCGATTTCGAGTATCCGACCGTCGGAATACTTCACATGAGCGAGCTCGGGGCGATGGAGACGCTCGATTTCCAACGAGCCCCGCTCACAGGCAATCGTTAAGCGGCTTTCATATGTTGCTTTGCCGTCGCACACCATATGAATGGGTATACCGCCGACGCTCATATGGATCTCGTCGGCCCAATCGACGCGGCCGCCCGATACGTCACGCCAGCGAACTTCACGAGACGAAACCTCGCAAGCGCCCGCGAGCAAATCCTCAAACCAACCGACTGCATAGCAGCCCATGTCATATAGACAGCCGCCCTGCAATGAATCAAGCAGATAGCCCGAAGGAGACTCGCCGTAATCGAGCTTTTGCACGCTTTCAATCGAGACAATACGGCCAAGCTCACCCGACGCAAGCAAGTCCTTCACGCGAGTGCGCATCGGGCAAAACCGATTCTTCATCGCCTCCATAAACAGCACGCCGCGCTCGCGAGAGGTGGAGGCAATCGAGAGAGCCTCTTCCTCACTCAAAACGGCCGGCTTTTCGCACAGCACGGCCTTTCCGGCGCACAGCGCGCGACAGGCCCAACGCGTATGCATGCCATGCGGAAGAGCCAAGTAAATTGCGTCGACATCGGGGTCGGCAATCAGCGCGTCATAAGCCGCATCGCCGCTACCGTCAGCCGTGGCATAACTGTGCGCGGCATCAATCGAAAACGCCCTGCAAAACCCCTCAACATGCGAAGGGGTGCGACCGGCGGCAGCCACAAGCCGTGCCCCGTCCACCTCCTTGAGCGACGATGCAAATCGATGCGAAATGTGCCCAGCGCCCAAAACGCCCCAACGAACCTCGCGCAAATCATCATATGAATCCCGATGGCCCACGACAGCCCCCTTCAGTTGCGGTGAAATAGTTCCTGTTTAAGCCCCATTCTGCCGCAAACAGGAACTATTCCACCGCAAGTTATAAAAGGGTCATGAGGAGCGCGTTTTGCAAAAGGCTTTAAGCGCAGCCGTTACGGGGCCAGGCTGGAAACGTCGGCGCACATCGTCGAGACGCTCGGGAATATCGATGTGCTGCGGGCAGTGACGTGCGCATTTGCCGCACTTGGCGCAATTGCTCACCAGCTTGGGCTCGTTCGTCCGCACCGCGCTCGCCGTAAAGTATTGAGACAGCCCCGTAAACCAACTATGCGCATAGCTTGCGTTGTAGGCGGCAAAGCAGCCGGGAATATTGATGCCCTTGGGGCATGGCATGCAGTAGCCGCACCCCGTACAGGGCACGCGATTCGATTTCTCAAACTCTCCCAGCACACGTGCGATGGTATCGAGCTGCTCTCTCGTCATCGAATCCGGCAGTGCGCGATCCGCCAATGCCGCGTTCTCGTCCACCTGTGCGGTATCGGTCATGCCCGAAAGCAGCATCGTGACCTGAGGATGGTTCCACACCCACGAAAGTCCCCAAGCAGCCGGCGTCTTCAGGTATGGATCGAGTACGTCATCGAGCACAGCCCGGGCCCGCGGCGACAGCTTGCCCGCTAAACGCCCGCCCAGCAGCGGCTCCATCACAAACACCGCGAGCCCGCGCTCCGCAGCCGCCATGAGTCCCGCCGTTCCCGCTTGGTAGCGCTCTCCAGCGTAGTTGTACTGGATCTGGCAAAAATCCCAGTCATACGCGTCAAGCATCGTGAGGAAGTCCGCGGCGCTGCCGTGGTACGAAAAACCAATCTGGCGAATGCGCCCCGCCGCCTTTTGACGCGCAATCCAGTCCTCGATACCCAACGCCACCACACGTTCCCACTGGGCGGGCGAGGTAATGTTGTGCATGAGGTAATAGTCGATATGGTCGGTCCGCAGGCGGCGCAGTTGCTCGTCGAAGAACCGGTCGAAATCCTCCGCGCATTTGCACGAAGCATGCGGCAGCTTGGTTGCGAGCAAAACCTGGTCGCGCAAGCCCAGGCGCTCAAGCGACGCACCCACACAAGCCTCGTTGCCGGGATAGAGATAGGCCGTGTCCAGGTAGTTAATCCCCTGCTCCACCGCACGGGAGATGATGGCGTCGGCAGTCTTCGCATCCGGGCGTCCCGGCGCACCGGGAAACCTCATGCAGCCCAGCCCCAACGCCGAGATACGGTTGCCGCTTTTGGGGTCAACGCGATATTGCACGGCCCCTCCCCTCCCATCGAAGCCCTGACAAGGCGAAACAAACCCGTCACGTCATCGAAACACATCGGAATCGCAA
The DNA here is from genome assembly GCA_048330275.1 of Collinsella sp. Taxonomy (GTDB): domain Bacteria; phylum Actinomycetota; class Coriobacteriia; order Coriobacteriales; family Coriobacteriaceae; genus Collinsella. Next base: position 70,978 of record DBFEIO010000013.1, on the reverse strand, counting down.
TTGAGAACGTATCGTAACGCAGCAGAAATCGAGCCGTCACGGCACCGCTTTAACATCAGCAAAAAGCCCGATGAAAGGAACCGGGCGTGACCACGCGCATGTCTTTGTGGTCTGCCCCGCGGCATAAGCGCACAGCGCAATAGTTTCTTTTTCACAACAGCAGCCCCGCGCGCCCACCAAACGCCCCGACGACATACAATCCATCAGGCGCCCCATATGCGGGCGCCTTTTATATGGGGAGATGATTCATATGCAGATCAACAAGGTCGCCTTTATCGGCAAGGGCGGCGTCGGCCTGCTCTACGGCAGCATGATTGCCAAGGCCCTCGGCAACGACGCCGTCGAATACGTCATGGACGACGCTCGCTTTGAGCGCCATGCGAACGACGCGCTCACCGTCAACGGCAAGCCCTGCGATCTCACGTCCGTCCGCGCCAGCGAGGCGACACCCGCCGATCTGGTCATCCTGACGGTCAAGACCACCGGTCTCGACCAAGCACTCAAGACTATGGAGCGTGTCGTGGGACCCAACACGCTCATCGCCTCGCTGTGCAACGGCATTACGAGCGAGCAAAAGATTGCCGAACGCTTTGGCTGGGAGCATACCGTTCTTGGTATCTGCCAGGGCATGGACGCCGTGTTCCTCAACGGCGCGCTCACCTTTACCAATGCGGGCGAGATTCGCTTTGGCGCGGCAGCGGGCACCGACCCCGCGACTGTCGCCGCTATCGACGAGCTCTATACGCGCTGCGGCATCGCCCATACCGTCGAGGACGACATCGCCCACCGCATGTGGGCCAAACTCATGCTCAACGACGGCATCAACCAGACCTGCATGGCCTACGGCGGGACCTACGGAAGCGCCACGGAGCCGGGCTCCGAGCAGCGCCGCTGTTTTGTCTCCGCCATGCGCGAGGCGCTTGCGGTTGCCAACGCCGAGGGCGTTGAGCTGACCGAGGCAGACCTGACGCAAATGGTGCACCTCATCGAGGGAATCGACCCCACCGGTATGCCCTCGATGGCGCAGGACCGCATCGCACAACGAAAAACCGAAGTCGAGGAGTTCGCGGGCACCATTTGCCGCCTGGCCGCCAAACACGATATCCAAGTGCCGCAAAACGATTGGCTCTACCAGAGGATTCGCGAAATAGAAGGCAGCTGGTAGTGCTCGGCATACTGCAGCCAACAGATCCAATGGTAAAGCCGCCGCAAGGGGCACTCCCCTCGCGGCGGCCTCCTTTTTCATCTTTGACCAAAAATCAGCTTCACAACGGTTAGAGCTGCGACTCCGACGCCTGGCCCTCATCGTCGCGACAAAGGGCTACACCCGCACTTCCCAGCAGCGCGGCCGCGATCAACACGCCAACCACGATAGAGGCAGCCCCACAAGACCCCTGCATACCCGCGACGAGCGCGGCCGTAGGACCAAGGCAACCAAGCATCAACGCGACGGCGGCAACGGCAATATCTCGAGCATTCACAAGACCACTTCCTCCAAGAGAAAGACCTTATTTCTCAAGAACCAGTGTGCCCCGCATCCATACGCCCAGCGTACCGCCACGGTAAGGGCTCTGTTAACTCAAACGCATACATAGAACGGACGTCCTTACGTTGCCCTAAAGCTCGGTAAAGACGCCCGTCCGCCAAATATCCGTGATGCAGAAAAATTACCAACCGGTGTAGTAGTCGGTGGTTCCGGCAGCGCAACCGGAGTCATAGACCTTGCAATCACCCTTGGAGCCCGTAAAGGTCGAGCCCTGGGCCATATCGCCCGCGGCAACAACGTAATAGCCGTCGGAATCGCGCCAGAAGCCGTCAGAATCCTGAGTCCATTCGCCCGTGCGATAGTGATAAAGCACATTGCTGCTGTAATAGGTCTCGCGGCGCCCGTTGTAGTTATTGACACCCGCAGAGCGCGTCAGGCCCGATCCGTTCGCGTAGGACGCGGCAGACGCGTAGGACGGAGTGTAACCGGCGTTGTAGTACGAAGCCTGGGCGACCTCGGCAGCCTCCGCCTCGGCGGCAGCCTCGAGCGCATTGCGCTTGGCATCCTCAAGCGCAATGCGCAGCTCATCGAGCTCGGTCGACTTGGCGTCAACCTCCCCCATCGTCAACAGGCTACCCGCGCCGTCGATGCAACCCTGCAGCACAGCGCGCTCGTCATCGGTGGCATAGTCACCGTACATGTTCATGATGATCTGAGCGCGCATCTCCAGGGAATCGCGCTTGGCCTCCATCGAGGCGTTCCACTCCTGCATGGAACCATAACCATCGCCGCGATAGTCAACGGGCTGTACCAGCGTCGTCTCGGACGGAGTAGATCCAACCGTATCGGACAGTGTTGCGGCGTGGGCATCAGTTGCACCGGCGCCCGCCAAAAGTGCCACGGTCAGAGCGGCGGAAAGGGCGGCGGCTTTCGGTTTTCGTGAATCGATCCTCATGTAGCTGGAAACCTCCGTAGTGCGTTTTTGCTGCGTTTGAGCTGCGTGTGATTCGATCGCGCTGCATAGTACCCCGAGCAAATCGCGACCTGCGGTTTTACTCAAAAGGCGCACGTCAATTGCGTAAAACTCACATCCTCTCAACAGGAGTTTTCCACAACTCAAATGCATAAAGCGTGTCAAAAACCCTGTTTTTGCACCCGCTCTATGCAAAAAAGGCGCCTGTGCAACCATTGTTCGCACAGGCGCCTTGAGCAGGCATTTTATGCAGTTATACCTATCGAGTCGCAAGGGGTCCTTGCACAAGTCGCCTTACTCGTCCAGCGCGGCGAAGGCCTGCTTCAGATCCCAAATGATATCCTCGGCGTTCTCGGTACCGATGGAAAGACGGATCGTGGAGGGCGTGATGTTCTGCTCGGCGAGCTCCTCGGCAGAGAGCTGGGAGTGCGTGGTGGTAGCCGGGTGCACGACGAGCGACTTGACGTCGGCCACGTTGGCGAGCAGCGAGAACACCTGCAGATGATCGATGAACTTCCAGGCGGCCTCCTGGCCACCCTTAATCTCAAAGGTAAAGATCGAGGCACCGCCGTTGGGGAAGTACTTCTGATAGAGCTCGTGATCGGGGTGCTCAGACAGGCTCGGGTGGTTCACCTTGGCGACATGGCTGTCACCAGCCAGGAACTCAACGACCTTCTTGGTGTTCTCGACATGACGGTCAACGCGCAGCGACAGAGTCTCGGTGCCCTGGAGCAGGATCCAGGCGTTGAACGGGCTGATGCAGGCGCCCTCGTCACGCAGCAAGATAGCGCGGACATAGGTTGCGAAGGCGGCGGGACCGGCAGCCTCGGCAAACGAGACGCCATGGTAGGAGGGGTTGGGCTCGGCGATCTGCGCATACTTGCCGCTCGCCTTCCAATCGAAGTTACCGCCGTCGACGATCACACCGCCCAGCGAGGTGCCGTGGCCGCCGATGAACTTGGTTGCGGAGTGAACGACGATGTTGGCACCATGCTCCAGCGGACGGAACAGATACGGGGTGCCGAAGGTGTTGTCGACGACAACCGGCAGACCGTGCTTCTTGGCGATCTCGGAGATGGCGTCGATGTTGGGGATGTCGGAGTTGGGGTTGCCGAGCGTCTCGAGATAGATGACCGTGGTGTTGTCCCTGATGGCACCCTCAACCTCTTCCAGGTTATGGGCATCGACAAACGTGGTCTCGACGCCAAACTGGGAGAGCGTATGCTCCAGCAGGTTGTAGGAACCGCCGTAGATGGTCTTCTGGGCGACCACGTGGTCACCGGCCTGGGCGAGAGCCTGCAGGGTATAGGTGATGGCAGCGGCACCGGAGGCGACGGCAAGACCTGCCACGCCACCCTCGAGTGCGGCGATACGGTCCTCGAAGACGCCCTGGGTGGAGTTGGTCAGACGGCCGTAGATGTTGCCGGCGTCGGCAAGACCAAAGCGGTCGGCGGCGTGCTGGGAATTGCGGAACACATAGCTCGTGGTCTGGTAGATAGGCACGGCGCGGGAGTCGGATGCGGGATCGGCGCTCTCCTGGCCAACGTGAAGCTGCAGGGTATCGAAACCAAAGGTGTGCTCGGGGTTGTTGATGAACAGGCTCATGATGATCTCCTTGATCGAACAAAAGTAAATAAAAAGAGAGAAGTAAGTCGCTGTCTCCTGATCACGCCGACGGGCGCAAACAGGAGCCCGGCATTCGTCTTGGTAAGCAATTCATATGCGGGCCTCCTTTCGCATCCCGGTTCCGTGGTTGGCTTAATTACCTACCGCCTTTGTGTGTTTTGAATAGTACGAGCATTGTTTCCCTCGGTCAATCACTTAAAAGCGCTAACCTGTTATCGGTTTTTTAGATAGCTATCGAAAGGACGGGCGCCGATGACCCTCCAGCAGCTTCGCTTTCTTATCGCCGTGGCAGAATCCGGCTCAATTAACGCCGCAGCTCAGCGCCTCTATACCGCTCAGTCCAACATCTCAAACGCCGTCAAAAGCCTGGAACAGGAACTCAATCTGGAGATCTTTACGCGCTCCAGCCGCGGCGTCACGCTCACCAACGACGGCACCGAGCTTTTGGGTTATGCACGCCAGGTCGTAGAGCAGGCCGACATGCTCGAGGCCCGCTACGAGGACGGCGGTACCCCGCAAGCCCGCCTCGCCATTTCCGCCCAGCACTACGCCTTTTCGGTCGAGGCCTTTGTCAACGTAGTCGAGCGCTGCCGCGACAGCAAGTTCGAGTTCATCATGCGCGAGACCACCACATCGCAGATCATCGATGACGTCCGCGCATTTCGCAGCGACATCGGCATCCTCTATCTGGACGACTTTAACGCCCGCGTTCTGCAGAAGGCTTTTGCCGATGCGCGCGCGAGCTTCCATCCCCTATTCAACGCGACGGTCCACGTCTTCGTTAGCGAGCGCCACCCGCTTGCCCGCCGCCCGCAGCTGTCCCTTGCCGACCTCACACCATATACGCGCTACAGCTTTGAGCAGGGAACCTCAAACTCCTTCTATTACGCCGAGGAACCTTTTAGCTATATCCCTTGCGACCGCAACATACGAATCTCGGACCGCGGAACACTTACTAACTTACTTATCACGTCGAACGGTTACACCCTGTCGACCGGTGTCCTCTCCAATGAAATGCAATGGGGTATGGCATCGATCCCGTTAGCAGACGCCCCAACGATGCACGTAGGCTATATCATGCACGACGAGCGCAAGCCCTCTCCCCTCTTGCAGCAATACCTCGATGAGCTCAACCGCATCATCCATGCCAACTAACTGTCGGAAGACGGGGTAGAAATCATAGATTGCTAGCCCCCGGCGGGCATGGCGCTACAATGGTCACTCGCACGAAACATACCCAACGAAAGGAACCATGTGAAGGTCATCATCTATACCGACGGCTCGGCCCGATCAAATCCGGGACGCGGCGGCTACGGCGCCGTGCTCAAATACACCAACCCCGCCGGCAAGACCTTCACCTCCGAGCTTTCGCGCGGCTACGCCAAGACCACCAACAACCGCATGGAGCTCATGGCCGTTATCGTGGCGCTCGAGGCACTCAACCGCCCCTGCGACGTCGAAGTCCATTCCGATTCGCAGTACGTCGTCAACGCCTTCAACAAGCACTGGATCGACGGCTGGAAAAAACGCGGCTGGAAGACTGCCAACAAACAGCCCGTCAAGAACCGCGACCTGTGGGAGCGCCTGCTCACCGCAAAGAGCAAGCACAAAGTGGAGTTCATCTGGGTTAAAGGCCATGCCGGCCATGAGCTCAACGAGCGCTGCGACGAGCTTGCCACCACGGCGGCCGACGGCAGCAACCTCGATATCGACACCGGCTTTAACGAGAGCGACCTGTAACGGCGTTTTCGCACGCTATTTCCTGCCCCCTCGCGCTACACTCATCCTGTAAACCGAACAGCACGAGGGGGATACATGTTGCGTATAGCGACCATCGGCACATCCATGATTACCGACGACTTTATCCAGGTCGTCAACGCCAACGACCAAGCTGCGTTTGTGGGCACGCTCTCGCGCGATGCAGATCGCGGCGCCGCCTTTACCGCCGAGCGCGGTGGCGAGCGTAACTTCACCGCGCTTGACGAGCTTGCGTCCGCTGCCGACGTCGACGCCGTCTACATCGGCAGCCCCAATGCGCTCCACTACGAGCAGGCGCTCGCCTGTATCGCCGGCGGCAAGCACGTTATCGTCGAAAAGCCTTTTTGTGCCACCGAGGCACAGGCGTTCGAGGTCTTTCGCGCAGCCGAGGCGGCGGGCGTCGTAGCCCTCGAGGCCATGCGCCCGCTCCATGACCCCGCTTTCCACGCCATCGAGGACGCCCTGGGTGAGATCGCCCCCATCCGCCGCGCCTCATTGCGCTTTGGCAAATATTCCTCGCGCTACAACGAGATTCTCGCGGGACACGCCACTAATATCTTCGACTGCAATATGGCATCGGGTTCCCTCATGGATATTGGCGTCTACACCGTCGAGCCCATGGTCGAGATCTTTGGCATGCCCTCCGGCCTTACGAGCATGACCACTCTGCTCGACCCCACCACGCAAGAGCTCACCCATGGCCCCATCGATGGCTGCGGTTCCATCCTCGCCAGCTACGGCGGTGGCCGTATCTCCGTCGAGCTCGCGCACTCCAAAATTACGAATGACCTGCTGCCCTCGCAAATCGAAGGCGAGCGTGGCACTATCCAGATCGACCATCTGTCCACGCCCCGCAACGTCCGCATCGACTATCGCGGCGACGTCGTACGCGGTTCGGCGACCGAGGCACCACGCGAACAGGGAGACAACGGCCGCGTGCTCGACCTGCCCAAATCGAGCAACACTATGGAATACGAACTCACAGACTTTATCACCGCCATCTGCGGCATCGATAACGTTAAGGAAGAGATTTGGGAGACCCCGGCGGGACGCCACGAGCTTGGCCACTACCGCGATGTCACGCTCGTCTCGCTGCGCATCATGGATGCCGTGCGCCAGCAGGCCGGCATAACCTTCCCGGCCGACGCAGGCAAGCAGGCATAGCGATGGGCCTCTTCGATACGTTCTTCTCCAGCGTCACCGGCGGCAGTCGAGAGCCTCAAAAACCATCAAACGTCGAGCTCGAGCTGCGCCGCAGGCTTACTGTGCTCGCAAGCGACGAGGCCACTCAAGACACTCCCCTGCGCTATTTCCTGCGCTGGGCGGGGCAAGTCCAAGGCGTTGGCTTTCGCTTTACCAACGCCAACCTCGCGCAGGCACGCTCCCTCACCGGCTGGGTGCGTAATATGGAAGACGGCTCAGTCGAGATGGAGATACAGGGAGCTCCGGCAAACGTCCTATCTCATCTCGAGGCGCTTCATGCCTCCTACGAGCGCATGGGAACACGTTTTCGCCTCGTAGACGCCCAGGCCCGAGCCCCACTTGCCAATGAAGACGGTTTCACGCCTCGTTATTAGTATTGTGTGCTAAATACGGTATCATTTACCTACGACCGTTGATAGAAAAGAGGCGAGGCGCATGGCGGTGCAAAGAAGGAATACCAAACAGCGAAAGCTGGTTCTTGACGCCGTGCGCCAAAGCTATAACCATCCCACCGCCGACGAAATCTACAACGCCGTGCGCGAACAGGATGACAAGATCAGCCGCGGCACGGTCTACCGCAACCTCAATCTCTTGGCAGATGCCGGAGAAATCCTCTCGATCAAGACGCCGGGCGGGAGTCGCTTCGATCGCACGATCGAGCCGCACGCACATATCATCTGCACCTCGTGCAGCCGCGTCATCGACGTACCGCTCCCCTTCGATGCCCAGCTCGACGCCAAAGCGTCCGAGCAAATCGGCTGGCACGTCACGTCGCACTACACCATCTTCGAGGGTCTCTGCCCCGACTGCCGGTAGATGTTTGGGATATGCCTACTCGGCAAGCAGGCGACGCAGCTCTTCTTCGACCGTGCGCACGTAACGGACGCGGTCGTTGATGTCGCGCATGGTGGGGTTGCAGTTCTCCATCAGATAGGGATGGCCCACGACGTTGAGCATGTCGCGATCGTTTTCGTTATCGCCAAACGCCATCATCTCATCGGGCGAAATACCCAAGACACGACCGTAATCGGCAAGCGCGGAACCCTTACCCGAATCAAAGCCGATAAAGTCCGTCCATTCGGTTCCCGATGTCATGACATCGACTCGATCGCTAAAGTGGCGCTCGAAATACTCCAACGCCGCCGACTGCTCCGCCTCGGGCGTCTGGAAGGCAATCTTAATGACGTCCTCGTCGATGTCCTCGGGGCGGTCGACCACCGCCACATCGCAGTGGACCTCATAGCGCAAATGGTCGACGAACGCATCGTTGCCGCTCATGGTGTAGAGGTGCCCCTCACACGAAAGGGTCACGTCGGCATGGGGATACGCAACCACGGCATTCGCGATATCCATAGCAAGGCTACGCTCCATGGAACGCTTGACAACGGCACGCCCCTCGCTCATCACCAGGGCTCCGTTTTCGCATACATAGGCGAGCTCATCGGCCACCGGGGCAAACAGGTAGCGCAAGCTCGCATATTGACGGCCGCTCGCCGGCATAAACACGATACCGCGACGATGCAGCTCATCGATAAGCTCAAAGGCCTCGGAACGCGGCTCGCGCTCCCCCGGATGCAGCAACGTGCCGTCCAAATCGCATGCAATCAGCTTGATTCCCTCAAGACCCATATGCTTTCCCCCAAAGCACCTCATCAACAGTAAGACGGACTTTGAATAGTTGCCTCTCAAAGTCCGTCTTACTCATACGCACGTTAACCGCGCGCCTTCTTTACGATCGTAAAGTCGGGAGCCATACTCACGACGACATCCGCCGCGCTCGATGCAAAGCGTCGGCTGGCATCGAGCGCGCGTGTGACCACCGAGAGCCGAACACCCTCGACACCCCGGAGTATGCGGCCCAAAACAGGCTGCACCGGCGTATACATGCGCACGGTATGCTCGTCCGAGTCGCCTCGGAAGAGCGGCGCATGCATGTTGCCAATCTCCCAGCACGCATGCGCGAGTGCAATCGGATCCATGCGGTCGACTTCGACCAAATAAACCTCGGCGCTGCGCAGGCGCACGACAACCGCCACGGGCACCACGCCCGAACGGTCAATGGCGAGCACGTCGCCATCGGCAAGACGACCGCCGTCGGCAGTATCCAGCCGAACACCGATCGTGCGCCCCAGCTCCGTTACGCCCGCAAATGTGCGGGCATCGGCCTGGTCCCAATCGAGCAATAGCTCGTCAACTTCAAAGACGCCGCCCAACTTCCGGCGAAGCAGGAGTTCATAGGACGGATCGTTGAGATTTCCCAAGCATGTCGTCGAAACCAAGCGTTCAGGCATACTCTAGCCCTCGACCTCGACGAGCTCGATATCAAAGTTGAGGTCCTTGCCGGCCAACTCGTGGTTGGCGTCGAGCGTCACGGCCTCGGGCGTCACGTCGATGACAACGGCGGGGACGGGCATGCCGCTCGGCGTGGACAGGAAAAGCTTCATGCCCTTCTCGATCTGCTCGATGTTGGGAACCTGTTCGGCCGGGAAGGTCAGGACCATCTCGGGATTGTGCTCGCCGTAGGCATCGGCAGCAGGAATGTGCACGGTCTTCTTCTCGCCCACCTGCATGTCGACAACAGCGGCGTCGAAGCCCTTGATCATCTGACCGGCGCCGCAGGTGAACTCCAGCGGCTCGCCGCGATCGTAGGAGCTATCGAACTGCGTGCCGTCGTCGAGCGTGCCGCGATAATGGGTCTTGACCTTCTTGCCCTGGTTGGACATGGTAACCTCCGTAATAAGGGCGGCGCACAACGCGGGCCGCCATGAACATATGGCGCTAACTATACCCTAGTCATACAATTCAATGACAGTTTGCAAAGAAACGCTGCATCCGGAGGAACCATGGCATATCCCGTATTTGACCTACATTGCGACACCGCCGACCGCATCGGCTGGGCCACGCTAGATCTCGACCTGCGCTTTACCGCCGGCACCGACGGTTATTTCCCCGGCGACGAAACGCATCCGCAAGATTTCGACCTCATCGAGGGCAACGCCTGCGCCATCTCGCTCGCAAAGATCGGCAACACGCCGTGGGCACAGTGCTTCGCCACGTTTGTCCCCGACGAGATTCCCACCGCCCACGCCGCGCGCTTCCAGGCGCAAATCATGGCGCATATGAGCGGCCAGGCAATGCTCAACCACGACCGCATGGTCAACGTACGCAGCGCCGCAGACATTCGCCCCGCGCTCAAGGACGGTAAGGTCGCTTGCATCCACACCATCGAAAACGCCACGTTCTTTGCCGAGGACCCCGCGCTGATCGAGGTGCTCAAGAGCTTGGGCGTGCTTATGTCGTCACTCAGCTGGAACGCGCAGGGGCCGCTCGCGAGCGGGCACGATACCCACGCCGGCCTCACCGCCGCCGGCATCGAGGCACTTACGCAGATGGAGCACGCCGGCATGGTACTCGACGTCTCCCACCTCAACGATGAGTGCTTTGACGAGGTTGTCGCCCACGCCACGCGCCCCTTCGTCGCCAGCCACTCCAACTCCCGTGCGGTTTGCGGCGTCAAGCGCAACCTTACCGACGACCAGTTCCGCACCATTCGCGACATGGGCGGCATCGTCGGCCTCAACTACTGCAGCGAGTTCCTATCCAACGACGCAACCGACAAGACCGCCGCAGACGTCACCTTCGACCAGCTTGCGGCACATATCGAGCACTGGCTCGACCTGGGCGGCGAGGACGCCATCGCGCTCGGCGGCGACTGGGACGGTGCCACGGTGCCCGCCTTCCTCTCCGATGCCAGCAAGATGCCCGAATTCCAGAACATGCTCTCCAAGCACTTTGGCAAGACCGTGATGCAGAAGCTCTGCAGCGACAACGCGCTTGCCTTCTTTGAGCGTTATTAATTTCACATCCCTTGAACGGGCCGGCATGCCGAACGGTCGACATGCCGGCCCATCCCCAATCTGAAGGACCGCTTTTGACGCAGCAATTTACGTTTTTCCTACCCCGACCGGATGGCACGTCCTTGCCCGTCGTCGTTACCAAAAAGCGCGTCAAGAACTTCAACCTACGCATCACATCGAGCGGCGAGGTCCACGCTAGCGCACCGATCGGCGCCAGCCGCGAGCGTATCGAAGCGTTTGTGAAGCGCAACAGCGCCTGGATTATCAGCCGACTTGCCCAGCGCGAGCAACGTCAGGCGACGGCGAGAGAGCCGCTCAGTCCCTCGTCCATCATTGCGCTTTGGGGCAAGCCCATCAGGGTACAGGATGCACTCGATCACAACTTTGCATCACCCGCACCGCGACCCAAACAGGCCACCTTCGCAAGTTTTATGGGTACCGACGAATCGGACGTAGGCCCACGGGCCAAGCGGCACGCAATCCTCGACGGTCTAACGTCCGATGAGCTCCAAGCCCACATCGACCAGCTTTATACGACCGAGGTCACCGCAGTGCTACGCGACATCGTGCACGCGTACGAAATCGCAATGGGCGTCACCGTGGCCCGCATTTCCGTACGCAGCATGAAAACGCGTTGGGGCTCCTGTACGCCCAAGACCGGCGCCGTTCGCATCGCGCGCGAGCTCGCCGCCTACCCCGTCGAATGCCTCGACATGGTTGTCGCCCACGAGCTCGTCCACTTGCTCGAGCCAAGCCACAATCAGCGGTTTCACGCCCTGCTCGACACGTACTGCCCCAACAATAGAGCTCTGTCGCAGCGGCTCAAGCAGCCACCCATAGAGACGTATTAGAACCGGTTAGCGCACGCGCTCGATCTCGACACCGCAACTTGCCAGGGGCAGGCCAACAGGAGCCCACGGCTTATCGAGCTTTATGCGCACACCAAGCAGCGAGGGATAGCGGCGCAGCAGCATCTGGGCCACACCCTCGGCCGCCGCCTCGATGAGTTTAAACGTATGCTCGCGCAGATAGCCATCAACATCGTGGCACACCGAGCCATAGTCAATCGAGGCGTCCAGGTTATCGTGCTCCCCCGCCGCGCGCAGGTCGGCATAGAGCACCAGAGAAACGATGAACTTCTGACCCAGCGCGTTCTCCTCGGGATATACGCCATGGTTGGCAAAAACCTCAAGACCGTCAATGACAATACGGTCGGCATGGCGCAGGTCGTCATAGCTCACGTGGGGTACCGCCGTCGCGGTAGAAATTTCACCCCTACCACGACGGGCGAGCTCAGCACCCTCAGTCTTGGTTGCATTCTCGGGCAGTTTCTTGTTGCTCATCGCGATCGTCTCCTTCGTTTAGAACCCCGACCGCGCAAACTAACTACACGCGAATCGACAGGTTCTTTTTATCATCGCTCCAGTTGCAAGCATTGCGCGCGGGGCATGCAAAGCAGGCGCGCGACGCTTTGTCGGCTGCATAGAGCAAACGCTCAAGCGGTTGGCTGTTCACGCGCAGCTTGCGATGGCCCAGAATGGCCGTCTTAATGGCTGCGGCATCGGCCGGCTCAAACGCCACGTCATCGGGCATGCCGCCGAGAATCGCATCAGCGACGCGCTCGCTTGCAACATCATGGGATATACCCGATTCGTACTGTTCATCTTTGCCGATATCGTGAAGAAGTGCCGTGGCGTAGATGACCTCGCGGTCAAACTCGAGCTGTTCCTCGAGATTCTTGATCCACATAATACGGGCGACATCCAGCAGGTGGTCAATACCGTGGCGGCAGAAGATGCGCCCCGATTCCAACTGTACAATGTTGCCCAGGTGCCGCCGGAACAGACCGTTGGCACAGATGTAATCAATGCGAGGCATGGCACCAAAAGGCGCCAGACCCGAAGCCATAAAACCGCGACGCGGCGTTCCCTCATCAGTATTCGATGTAAAGTCGTTGACGACTCTCATAGTTAGCGTCCCAGCATCCTAAAGAAACGCTCTTCGAGCGCAGGGTCGGTCTCAAAGACGCCGCGGCGAGCGAGCGTCACGGTCTTGGTGCCGGGCTTTTGCACGCCGCGCATGGTCATGCACATATGCTCAGCTTCCATCAACACAATCGCTCCCTGGGGAGCGAGATAATCGATGAGGGCGTCGGCAACCTGCGCACACAGCTGCTCCTGCAGCTGCAGACGGCGGGCATAAACCTCAACCGTGCGGGCAAGCTTAGAAAGCCCTGCGACACGGCCGTTGGGGATATAGCCAATGGTAGCCTTGCCGTAAAACGGCAGCAGATGATGTTCGCACAGCGAGTAGAACGTAATGTCGCGCTCGATAACCAAATCGTTCGAAGCGACGGCAAAGGTTTTGGACAGGTGCTCCTCGGCACTCTGGTCCATACCGCCGGCGATTTCGCCATACATACGGGCAACGCGCGCCGGGGTCTCCAGCAGGCCCTCCCGAGTTGGGTCCTCGCCTATGCCCTCAAGCAACAGCTTAATGGCGGCCTCGACTTTTTCCTGATCGACCATCTGGGCCTCACTTTTCCGATTTTGCGTTCGCGCTATGGTACCACGCCCTCCGGCATCGGCCACAAGCTACATAGTATGGGTCGAATAGACCGGATCATCACGCCAAAGTTCAACCGCATCACAAAGCGCAACGCCCTCACGCTCAGCACGGGCACGCGTAGCGTTCATATCGATCACGCGCTGATTGCTCGAGCCCCTAAAGCGCAACGAGATATCGTACAGATCCTGAACGAACGGACCGTCCACCAACATGTCGAGGCAGGCAAGGATGCGGTCCGTCACCTCGGTATGATGACGACCGCCCGGCATAAGCTCCTCGAGCACATCGCCGGTAAAGCACCAAATAGTCTTTCCCGACCCCGATGGATAGGCCGCGCGAACACGCTCGACAAAATCAACGAGTCCCGCCTGATTCTCAGGTTCCATAGGCTCGCCGCCCAGAATCGTCAGACCATCGATAAAGGGATGGTCGAGACTCTCGATAATCTTATCCTCGACGGCGCGATCAAAGGGCTCGCCCGCAGCAAAGTCCCACGCAACAGAGTTAAAGCAATTCTTGCACCCGCGACGGCACCCACTCACAAACAGAGAAGTACGAACGCCTTCTCCATCAGCAATGTCGAAATACTTTATGTTCGCGTAGTTCATAGGTAACTCTCCTGGGAGGCCGGGACATATCATCCCGTCCTCAAACATTCTCGGCCTTCGGCCTGCGAAACTGCGGGCGGGACGATATGTCCCGGCCTCATGCAAAGGGTAACTCAATGAACGAAGCGAACATCGAGCATAGGGTTCGAGGTCCAATAAAAACTGGGTTGCGGCTCAACCGCCATCGCAAGTAAATCGCAGCTGCAGCTCAAATTATTTCCGCTAAGAACTTCGAGGGGTGAGCAGACTGCATGCTGCATCTCAGCTACATCAACTTGGCTGAACCGAGAGGGCCGCTTGGGCTTTTGCTCGATATGAGTTCCGCACGCAAAGAAGGCCACTTAATGTGGCCTTCGTCTTGCGCAGGACTGTCCGAAATAGCGAGCAAAAGCCCAAGCGGCCCTCTCGGTTCAGCCCCGGAGCGGTATTAGAGATGCAGCACGCGGTCGCGGATCTCCTCGGTTCGACCCTGGTTCCAGAATTGGGTACCGATGTAGCCGCACGTACGACGGGCGACGTTCATCTTCTCCTGGTCGCGGTTGCCGCAGTTGGGGCACTCCCACACCAGCTTACCGTCGTCCTCGACAATGCGGATCTCGCCATCGTAGCCGCACACCTGGCAATAATCGCTCTTGGTGTTGAGCTCGGCGTACATGATGTTGTCGTAGATGTACTGCATCACGCGGATGACAGCCTTGAGGTTGTCCTGCATGTTGGGAACCTCGACGTAGGAGATAGCACCGCCCGGCGAAAGCTGCTGGAACATGCCCTCGAACTTAAGCTTGTCGAAGGCATCGATCTCCTCGGACACGTGAACGTGATAGCTGTTAGTGATGTAGCCCTTGTCCGTCACGCCCGGGATAATGCCAAAACGACGCTGTAGGCACTTGGCGAACTTGTAGGTCGTCGACTCCAACGGCGTGCCGTACAGCGAGAAATCGATGTCGCTCGCAGCCTTCCACTCCGCGCACTTGTCGTTCATGCGCTGCATGACGGCCATGGCAAAGGGCGTGCCCTCCTTCTCGGTGTGGCTGTGGCCCGTCATGTACTTGACGCACTCATACAGGCCGGCATACCCCAGGCTGATGGTGGAATAGCCGCCCACGAGCAGCTTATCGATCGTCTCGCCCTTCTTCAGACGCGCCAGGGCACCGTACTGCCAAAGAATCGGTGCGGCATCCGAAAGCGTACCCATCAGACGCTCATGACGGCACAGCAGAGCGCGGTGGCACAACTCAAGACGCTCGTCGAAGATCTTCCAGAACTTGTCCATGTCCTGGTGCGAGCTCAGCGCGACATCGGGCAGGTTGATGGTCACAACGCCCTGGTTAAAGCGACCGTAGTACTTGGGCTTGTTCGGGTCATAGTTCAGCGCGTTGGCCACATTGTTAAATCCGTTACCGGAGCGGTCGGGCGTCAAGAAGCTGCGGCAACCCATGCAGGTGTAGCAATCGCCGTTGCCGGCGGTCTCGCCCTTAGACAGCTTGAGCTCGCGCATCTTCTTCTCGGAGATGTAGTCGGGCACCATGCGCTTGGCGGTGCACTTGGCAGCCAGCTGGGTCAGGTAGAAGTACGGGGAATTCTCGTGAACGTTATCGTCCTCGAGTACATAGATAAGCTTGGGGAATGCCGGGGTAATCCACACACCGGCTTCGTTCTTAACGCCCTCATAGCGCTGACGAAGCGTCTCCTCCACGATCATGGCAAGGTCGTGCTTCTCCTGCGCTGAGCGAGCCTCGTTGAGATACATAAAGACCGTCACAAACGGCGCCTGGCCGTTTGTGGTCATAAGGGTCACGACCTGATACTGAATCGTCTGGACGCCGCGACGGATCTCGTCACGCAGACGGTCCTCAACGACCTCACGGACCTTTTCGGCAGATGCCGAAACACCGAGCTCCTCGAGCTCGCGGGCAACCTCGCCGCGAATCTTTTGACGGCTCACCTCAACAAAGGGGGCGAGATGGGTCAGCGAAATAGACTGGCCGCCGTACTGGGAGGAAGCAACCTGGGCGATAATCTGCGTCGCGATGTTGCAGGCAGTCGAGAAGCTGTGCGGCTTCTCGATCAGCGTGCCCGAGATAACGGTGCCGTTCTGGAGCATGTCCTCCAGGTTCACCAGGTCGCAGTTATGCATGTGCTGGGCAAAGTAGTCGGAATCGTGGAAGTGGATCAGGCCCTCATTGTGGGCATCCACGATCTCCTGGGGCAGCAGCACACGCTGAGTCAGGTCCTTGGAAATCTCGCCGGCCATATAGTCGCGCTGGACGGAATTGACGGTCGGGTTCTTGTTAGAGTTCTCCTGCTTGACCTCTTCGTTATTGCACTCGATCAGCGACAAAATCTTGTCGTCGGTCGTGTTCTTCTGGCGCTTCAGGCTCTGAACATAGCGATAGATGATGTAGTGGCGAGCAACCTCGTAGCAGTCGAGACGCATGATCTCGTCCTCGACCAAATCCTGGATCTCCTCGACCGAAACGGTGTGGCCCGCGTTCTCACATGCCTCGGCGACGTTTTGTGCTGCGTAAACCACCTGGCGGTCAGTTAGACGAGAGCTCTCCTCGACCTCCAAGTTGGCGGCGCGGATGGCATTGACGATCTTATCGATGTCAAAGACAACCTCGGTGCCGCTGCGCTTGATGATCTTCATCCTCTTGCCTCTTTCGCATCGTAGCCTCATTGCGCTTCAGAGCCAAACGATGCCCGGCAGGGCCTGTCCCTGTCTTGCGGCGCCGTCGCGCAATCTGTGTTCTCGATAAACCATAAGCCTCCATGCGGACATTCCCAGAAGCCGATCAAGCGGCTCAAGGACACGTTCAAAAGAGGCAGTTAAGGTCTTCGTTCTCTGTCCGCCATCTATCATACGACAAAGAGGCATCTATATCCTGTATTCTTTTTTTAGGTCAAACACAACATATAGTGTTTCAGCAGGTCAAAGCAATTAGTCATTTTGCAGACGCATTAAAAATGAAGGGCTCTTGGCAGAGTGCTAAAACGTTATCAGCTCGACTACCTGCACGGCAGTTTTGAAACCCCCTCAACCGCGCCGCTGACAAATCCTACCAAAACCAAGCCGCTCACGCCAAAAGAATCCAAAAGATTATGCTTGACCAACATGTTGCGGTCGTGCCTTGCCGTGCCTCATGCAACCGCGGCACGAATCCTTAAAAGATATGTGTATGCAAACGGAGAAGATGAGAGTTTCCTCGGATGACTACTGAGAAGCATCCCGGAAGATCAAAAACTCGAAATTTGGCGACCCATTTGGCGACCAAAACAAAACAGCCCAGAGGACATAGCCTCTGAGCTGCGAACATTTGGTGGGCGTTAGAAGATTTGAACTTCTGACCTCTTCCGTGTCAGGGAAGCGCTCTCCCCCTGAGCTAAACGCCCAAATGGAGCGGACAACGGGGCTCGAACCCGCGACCCCAACCTTGGCAAGGTTGTGCTCTACCAACTGAGCCATGTCCGCTTACGAGGATTAATCTTACGTGATACCCGCATCCTATGCAAGAACTTTTTTTGAAAAGTTTTGCGACGCCCTCGCGAACCTCGCGAAGACATCAGCCGCCACGGAAAGCGCAGGCAAACGCAAACTCGCCGCAAGAGACCCCTACAACTCAGCGAGCATGATCCAGACAGAGCTGTCCTGCGCGAGCCTGCCGTCTGCAAGCGGTGATGAGGTGAGCAGGACCCTACCCGCCGGCAGCTCCACGGGTGCTGCACCGAAGTTCGTCACACACGCCCAGCCGTTGTCGCGGCGATAGGCGATGACGCCGCCCTCAGCGCCCTCGGCACCATCCGCAAGGCCGGTGCGCCCGTCAAGATCGAGCCACGCGAGATCGTTGGCGCACCCGCGCAGCTTGCGCCGCAGCCAGAGGGCATCACGATAGAGCGCAAGCATCGATGTCGGGTCCGCTTCTTCCCTATCGGCAGCGTAATCGGAAAACCATGCAGGCTGCGGCAGATGGGGCGCCGCATCGGCGTCCGCCGGTGAAAACCCAAACGATCCGCCCTGCGCGGGATCGTCCGCTGCCACCCACGGCAGGGGCACACGGCAGCCGTCGCGCCCCTTCTCGCGCTTCGGTCCGTGCGTATTGGTCGCAGTAGGATCTTCGAGTGCGGCCCACGGGATATCGGCCACCTCAAAAAGGCCGAGCTCCTCACCCTGATACACGTATGCCGAGCCCGGAAGCGCCAGCTCGAGCAAAAGGGCCGCCCGCGCGCGGCGCTCGCCGAGTTCACGGTCCTCGTCATAAGACGACCCGTCGCGCAAGAGCCAGTCGAGCGCAATCTGGTGGTAGCGCGTCGCCTTGATCTGCGGCAGGGCATAGCGCGTCGCCACGCGCGGCACGTCGTGGTTGGAGAGCACCCAGGTCGAGGCGGAATCGGATTCTATAGCTGCCTTCAAGCCCTCCTCAATCGCAGCGTGCATGTCATCATAGGTCCAAGTGGCCTTGGCGAACTCAAAGTTGAAT
Organism: Collinsella sp.; assembly: GCA_048330275.1. Taxonomy (GTDB): domain Bacteria; phylum Actinomycetota; class Coriobacteriia; order Coriobacteriales; family Coriobacteriaceae; genus Collinsella. The sequence continues at coordinate 52,421 of DBFEIO010000013.1, read as the reverse complement.
GTCTGGCCAAGCTCGCTGGGACGCGCGTAGAGATACTGGCGCTCGGGCAGCACCCACGCCTCGGCAACGGCGCTGCGTGGCGGATCATAGCGGTCGAACACGCGGCGCCACTCGCGATAGATCTCGTGGACCTCGTTGCGGTCCCACAGCGGATGGGTGCCGTCCTCAACCATGTCATCGCCCTCGGCGAGATGCCACCGGTCGAGGTCATCGCGGTCGAGATCCTTGGCGAGACCGTGCGCTACATCAATGCGAAAGCCATCGACGCCTCGATCGCTCCAAAACGCCAGGACGTCGCAAAAGAACGCATGGACCTCGGGGCACGACCAGTCAAAGTCCGGCTGTTCGGGCGTAAACATGTGCAGATACCACTGACCGTCCGCGACGCGCGTCCAGGCGGGGCCGCCAAAGTTGGCATTCCAATTGGTGGGAGGCAGCTCGCCGTGCTCGCCGTGACCATCGCGGAAGATATAACGGGCGCGCTCGGGCGATCCGGGGCCGGCGGCAAGAGCGGCTTTGAACCAGGGGTGCTGGTTGGACGAATGGTTGGGCACGATGTCGACGATGACCTTGATGCCGTGCGCGTGAGCCGCAGCGATCATGTCATCGAAGTCGTCAAGCGAGCCGAGACGTGGGTCGACATCGCAGTAGTCCGCCACATCATAGCCGCCATCAACAAGAGGCGATGGGTAAAACGGGCTCAGCCAGATGGCCTCGATACCCAGCCGCTCAAGATAGTCCATCTGCTGGGTAATGCCCGCGATATCGCCCAGACCCGAACCAGTCGAATCCTTAAACGAGCGCGGGTAGATTTGATAAATCGCGGCATCGGACATCCATGAGCGCGAAGAGGACTTTTCTGTAGCCATGGGGTGCGCCTCCCTTGCAACGAGGTTTTGCGAGATGCCCACGATGATACGCCCAAAGCGGACATTCGCGGCAAACAACGCCACAGCCACGCCCCAAACGCTCGCTCCCCCTCGGGTTCGAGCCCAGACGACGGCTACGAAAAAGCCCGGCTACCGTAGTAGTCGGGCTGTTACGCTTGGAGCGGACAACGGGGCATCCGCGCATCCGCTTCGCGGATCCGCACCGGCTTCGGCCGCCTGACGGCGCCCTTGCCAGCTCGCTACAAACGCTCCGCGTTTGCTTAACGCTCGCTCCCTCTCGGGTTCGAGCCCATGCGATTAGTACTAAAAAGCCCGGCTACCGTAGTAGTCGGGCTGTTGCGTTTGGAGCGGACAACGGGGCTCGAACCCGCGACCCCAACCTTGGCAAGGTTGTGCTCTACCAACTGAGCCATGTCCGCATATGTAAAACAAAACGGGCGCCGGAGCGCCCGGATGTTGCCTGGAGGCGAAGCCCGGATTCGAACCGGGGGTAAAGGCTTTGCAGGCCTCTGCCTTACCACTTGGCCACTTCGCCGAAAAAGGACCGCCTAAACGGTCCGGAAATGCAATGGAGCGGACAACGGGGCTCGAACCCGCGACCCCAACCTTGGCAAGGTTGTGCTCTACCAACTGAGCCATGTCCGCTTGCGGGTTATTAATTTACGCGAGTTGTCCAAAAGACGCAAGTACTTTTTTCAAAAAACTTGTCTGCCGCATGTTCTTAGCAGCTAAACGCGCTAAAGCGATTGGCTAGGCACACGATTCCAGCGCTCCGCTAAACAGCTTCACCATCTGCACGCGCGTGCCGGCGCCGTCCGTACGACGAGCAACCTCCACGTTATCGACGAGCATACGCATAAGCTTGATACCACGGCCGCGCTCCTCTGATGCGACCGGTTCGCTCGTTTCATCGATAGAATAGCCGGCACCTCGATCAAGCACCTCAACCACAACGCGATCGCCATAGGCCTGAACCGTCAGGACGCACCCGATACCGCCCGCATGGTCATAGGCATTACCCAGCGCCTCCCCCGACGCCAATGCGACATCGTAGCGCTCGTCACGGCGCAACGGAAGCGATTCAAGGAGTTCGGCGATGCGATGTCGGTAGTATGGAAGATTCTCGATACCCTGACGGACCTCGACGCTCTTACTCCAGCGAGGCAGCTCCCCCACCGGAATGGCGGGAATAGACTCCCGTGCCGGCCCCGCGACATGAAGAATATCGACAAGACGAGCAATCTCCAAAAAGCGAACAACTTCACCTGATGCATTGACGAGCGAAAGCAGGCCTTCTCGCCTCATGAGCTCACGAGCGCGCGTAAGCAGGAATGCCAAGCCCGTCGAATCGATAAAGCTAACAGCCTGACAGTTGATGACGACACGACGCACGCCGCGGCCAATCAAAGCATCCAACCGCCGACGCAGCGCAGGCACCGTGGCGATGTCGATATCGCCTGGTGGCGTCAAAACCGCTATGTCATTCCACTCATTCATACGACCATGGTTCCCCAAAAAAGCCCACTCGATGCATTCGTTTCCCCAACCGTACGGATTCAGCCCGCCCAGCGTCGTCTATGAACGACCCCGTAAAAACTCAAGGGACACCAATGCAATGTCATCGTCCAGCGCCGATTCGGTAAATCGGTCGAGCTCGCCCAAGACCTTGCCGCAGATTCCCGATACGCCCTCACCCGAGACAGAGAGCAGAAGGTCACGAAGGCGCTGCTCGCCAAAGAAAGCACCCGAGCGGTCACGTGCTTCGATTGTTCCGTCGGTGTACATAAATAGCATGTCACCAGGAGCGAACGTAAACACGCCTGTCTCGTACACCATGCTCTCAAAGGCACCGATTACCCCCGATTGGCATCCAAGCAGCTCGACCTCTCCCCCACGAGCCTCGTCGCCACCCAGCGGCATCGACTCTGGCCTGATGACCATGGTCGGAGGATGGCCCGCCGAACAATACGTTGCGCGTCCGGCTTTAAGGTCAATCTTGGCGATAAAGGCCGTCACGAACGTCTCGACCCTCGAAAAGCCCATGAGCATGCTGTTAAGGGAGCGTGCCATGCGGGCCGGTCCAGCGCCCTCCCAGGCATATGCCGTCAGGGCCGTCTTGACGAGCGCGGACATCGATGCAGCCTCAATGCCTTTGCCAGACACATCGCCCAGAATCATGACGGCGCAATCGTCGGGAAGACGGATGAGCGTATAGAAATCGCCGCCGACCAACGCCGAGTTCGTGGCCGACAGGTACACCGAATCGGTTGCGATACCCGGAACATCCCCCAGTGAATTTCTCATGCCAATCTGAAGGGTCTGAGCGATATGGCGCTCCTCACGCTTTTGAGATTCGCCTTCATAGATCAGTTCAAAGTCATGACCCAAGTGCACCAAGTAGTCATATTCAAGGTCATCAATCGGCTCTTGGCTACCATCACGAAGCAGCAGCGCGCGCGTCGTCGGGCCCTTCGCAACAGAAGCAGGAACGATCGCGTCGTTACTGTGCTTGCCATCGCCCTCAGAGCGCGGGCGCCCCGCCTCGATGCCGGCGTCGACGTAGAGACCCTGGCAAGGCAGGCCATGTGCCCTAAGCCAGCCTCCCATAGGCATCGATTCGTCAACGCGAGTTATACGGACGTGTTTAAGGTCCTCGGCACTCGTGCCGCCCAAAACAGATGCCTCAAAGCCATCGGGGGCAGCCCCCAAACGTGCCGCTGGCGCCGTCGTGGAAAAGAAAAGCTTCTCGGGATCGTCCGGCAAAGCAACGCGACTGCCGCCTTCAAAATCTATGACGTAGGAATCCAGACTGGCGTCATACTCAATAGGGCAAAAATGGCAGTTGAGCATATTGCAGATCTCGGACGATACCGCCTGGGTAGCCGCGGCGGAATCGTCTAGAAAGGTAAACAACTCATCCCGCAAGACATTGAGCGAGCGGCCAAGCTCGGCCGTGCGACGGGAGCGAAGGCTCGATGCCATGCCGACCAGCTGGATAGACAGGTAATCGCAAATGACCTCGAGCACATTAACGTCATAGGCAAGCGGTGCCTGGGGGCGTTTCCAACCAACTTCCAGCACGCCAAGGATCTGCGTACCGTAAAAAACGGGAAGACAGATTTCACTGCGGTACGGAGGCATATCCTGCATGCGCAACAGGTGCTTAGAACGATTATCCAGGTCCATGAACATACCGGAGGCGGCCTTATCGCCCTCAAGGTCCTGTTGAATCGACAAGCGACAGGCACGCGACTCGCGAAGAACATACGTCGGAATGCCAGCGCCATACGGCAAAAACTCGGGCAGGTAGCTGTCGAGCAGCTCCTTGGAAACACCGCGGAGCTTAAAGCCGCCGCTCTCAGAAAAATAGATAGCAGCACCCGAAGCATCGAGCGTTCCTACAAGCTGGTTCAAAACGGTATCAAGCAGGCTGGGCAACTCATCGGAGCCCACAGTGCTCATAATGACCGAGAGCGTGCCAGAGAGACGCTTGTTCGCCACTCTAAGCTCCGATAACGCACGCTTGAGTTGCCGGTCGTGAGAATACTGTTCCTCGATACTGTGAAGCGCCACCAGGACACGTGGTGCGCGGCGCCCAAAGATGCGTGGAGGCGTTACGGAGCCCGCACGAACCAAGACGGGAATAAAAGAGCCGTCACTCAACTTGAGCATCAGTTCGTTCTCGGAGCCATCAGTTTCAAATGGCAGACGATGTTCCGTCGCACGTTCAAAAGCGGACGAGTACAGGACGTCTTTAACATCTCCACCGATGACGTCGGCGCGTTCCTCGCACATCAAACCAAGTAAGCGATTATTCACATGCAGAATGGTTCCGTCGAGCTCGCAGATGATGACAGCATCGCTCGTGATCTCGACTAGTTGGGCAACGTCTGCCCACTCGTTGCGTTCAAGCGTTTCCATCGTGGACCCCACCGTCTATCGGTAACAAAAAAGCCTCCGAAGAGGCTTCTCAAATGCGATGGTGTCGGAGGCGGGACTTGAACCCGCATGACCAAAAAGCGGTCACTAGCACCTCAAGCTAGCGCGTCTGCCAATTCCGCCACTCCGACATGCTATGTTGTTGATTCGCAGTTCGTTTTGTTCGACCCGCGCGTTCAACGAGGAAGATAATAACCTATGATTCGAGAACTGTGCAAGCACTTTTTTGAAAAAAGTTTACGAATTTGTAATTGCGCAGGTTGACTGACCTGTTCGGGCCGGAATGAGGTTGCTTTCCAACGCGTCCTCGGGCATGCGGCATTATTTTGATTCGCGCTTCGCGCTACAAAATAATGCCGCCCCCTGCGGAATGCGTTGGAAAGCAACCTCATTCCGGCCCTAGGGGCACGTACTCCAGGCACCGTTCTCAAACATGTTCTGAGGGCTGATGCAAATTTGGTGGCTCGGCTTTGCCGAGCCCTTATATAAGGAGGCCGGAGCTAAAGCTCCGGCCTCACTAAATTTCTTATTAGATAAAGTGAGCGATCAAGGAATCGCACCCCTCTGCAGTGGTAACACAGGGCCCGTGCTGGACTTAGTTTTCAGAACATTCCGCAGACCAGGAAACCCCCTTATCCGCAGCTCCGAAGGAGCAGGATAAGGGGGTTTCCATGGTCGAGGACGTTCTGAAAACTAAGTCCAGCACGGGCCCGGACGAGAACAACCGACTACAGGTCGATGTGCGATTCCTTGATCGGGAACGGCTCGGCGAAGTGGCACGCGCAGCAGTGGCCCGGAGCGACTTCCTTAAACTCAGGAAGCTTCTCGGAGCAGATGCCCTGCGCGATCGGGCAGCGGGTGTGGAAACGGCAACCGGTCGGCGGATCCAGCGGTGACGGCGGGTCGCCGGCAAGGATGATGCGCTTACGAGTCTTCTGGATATCAGGATCGGGCACCGGCACAGCAGACAGCAGCGACTGCGTGTACGGGTGGTGCGGCTCACTGTAAAGCGTCTTCCAGTCCGAAACCTCGACCATCTTACCCAGATACATAACGGCGACGCGATCGGAGATGTGCTGCACGACGGACAGGTCGTGGGCGATAAACAGATACGCCGTACCGAACTTGTCCTGAAGTTCCTTGAGCAGGTTCAGAACCTGGGCCTGAATGGACACATCCAGAGCGGAAACCGGCTCGTCGCAGATAATCAGCTTGGGCTTCAACGCAAATGCGCGGGCAATGCCGACACGCTGGCGCTGACCGCCAGAGAACTCGTGCGGATAACGGTTAATGTGCTCAGGGTTCAGACCGACAACGTCGAGAAGCTCGCGGACACGCTCAATGCGCTCCTCCTTGGTGCCCACGCCGTGAATGGTCATGGGCTCGGAGACAATCTCGCCGATGGTCATACGAGGATTGAGCGAAGCGTAAGGATCCTGGAAGATAAACTGCATCTCGCGACGCATGTCCTTGATCTCATGCTTGCTCATCTCGGCAACATCTTTGCCCTGGAAGAATACCTTACCGGCAGTCGGCTTGGTCAGACGCATGATGGTGCGGCCCGTGGTGGACTTACCGCAACCAGACTCGCCGACCAGACCAAAGGTCTCGCCCGGATAAATCTCAAAAGAGATGTCGTTTACAGCAGAGACGACGCGCTTGGAAAAACGCTTGGCGAACATGCCGGACTCTGCGGGGAACTCCTTAGAGAGGTGCTCGACCTTCAGCAGCGGAGTACGCTCGTTATTGTCTGCCATTTACGCCTCGCCTCCCTTCTTGGAATCCTTGCGCGTACGGGACGTCTCAGGAGCGTTCTTGAGGAACTCGGGGTCACCGGAGTAGTGGCACGCAGAGTAGTGACCAGACTCGGTGACAACGCGCTCGGGGCGCTGCTTGCGGCACTTGTCCGTCGCATAGGGGCAGCGAGGAGAGAAGACGCAACCCTCAGGCAGGTTCATGAGCGAAGGCGGGTTGCCGTGAATCGGCGTAAGCGGCTTCTTCTCCTCGATGGCCTGCTCCGGAATGGAACGAATAAGACCCCAGGTGTAGGGATGGCGGCTCTCGTAGAAGATTTCCTCAGCAGTACCGAACTCGACGGGACGGCCGGCGTACATAACCATGATCTTATCGGCCATATCGGCGACGACGCCCAAGTCATGGGTAATCATGATAATGGCGTTGCCGTTCTTCTCCTGCATCTCCTGCATGAGCTCAATAATCTGAGCCTGAATGGTAACGTCCAGAGCCGTCGTGGGCTCGTCGGCAATCAGGATATCGGGATCGCAGGCAAGAGCCATAGCGATCATGACACGCTGACGCATACCGCCGGAGAACTGGTGCGGATACTCATTGACGCGCTTCTCGGGCTCGGGGATACCCACGAGGTCCAAAAGATCGGTAGCGCGCTTGAGCGCCTCCTGCTTGGAGTAGCCACGGTGCAGGCGAAGGCCCTCGCCCACCTGCTTGCCGATCTTATAGACCGGGTTCAAGGAGGTCATAGGATCCTGGAAGATCATCGCGATGTCGTTACCGCGAATGTGTTGCATCTCTTCCTCGGTCATCTCGAGGATAGAACGACCGCGATAGCGAACGTCGCCGCCCTCAATCTTTCCCGGAGGCATCGAGATAAGACCCATGATGGTCATGGCGGTCACGGACTTACCGGAGCCGGACTCACCGACGACACCCAGGGTCTCGCCGCGATCGAGCGTGTAGGAGACACCGTCGACAGCGCGAACAACGCCGTCCTCGGTGTGGAAATACATCTTAAGGTCATCGACCTCGAGCAGATGCTGGCCCTCGGGAACCGGCTGGTCCTTCAGGTCCACATAGTTCTTGTTCTTCTTCATCCTTATGCGTCCTTCATCTTGACGTCGAGGGCGTCGCGCAGACCGTCACCCAGCAGGGTGAAGGCGAGCACCGTCGAGAGAATTGCCAGACCGGGCATGATCATCATCCAGGGAGCAGTCAGGAGATACTGCTGACCGTCCTGAATCATGGAGCCCCACGAAGGCGTAGGCGGAATAACGCCCATGCCGAGGAAGGACAAAGCGGACTCGGTCAGAATGGCGCCACCAATGTTCATAGTCGCGTAGACGACGATGGAGGCAACGGAGTTCGGGAAGATGTGACGCACGACGATGCGAGCATCAGATGCACCCATCGCGCGCGCAGCGTCAACATAGTCGTTTTCCTTGACCGTCAAGATTGCAGAGCGGAAAACGCGCGCAATCGAAGGCCAGCCGAGGATGCCAATAGCGATAAAGACGTTCTGAAGACCGCGGCCGATAACGGCGATCATGGCGACGACGAACAGCACGTACGGGAACGCCAGGAAGATATCCGCGCAGCGCATGATAATCGTATCCCAGATGCCGCCATAGAAACCGGCCAGGGCGCCCATGATCAGACCGATCACCGTGGAGATGGCAGTGGCCATAATACCGACGGACAGCGAAACGCGTGCACCGTAGATAACACGGACGAGAATGTCACGACCAAGGGCATCGGTGCCAAACGGGTGCTCGGCACACGGAGCCAGCAGCGATGTCTCGGCCATGGTGGTCGAATCGGAAGCCGTCGGCGAACCGAGCCAGGGCTTAGCCCACAGATCTGCGGTCAGGGCAACCACAACGACGATGATAATCCAGCAGACACCGATAACGGCGAGTTTGTTTTTACGAAGACGCTTAAAAGCGTCGCCCCACAGCGTGCGGGACTTGGCGGGAGCAGATGCGGCCTTGGTGGCGGTAGCCTGCTCCTGAGACTGAGAATCAGTTTCCTGCATGAGACGTACCTCCCTTAGGCCTTATCCGACGGACCGCCAAGGCGGATGCGCGGGTCGAGGAATGCATAGCTAATGTCGACGAGCAGGTTGATCACCATGACGACGACGACGATGAGCGTAACGCCGCCCATAACGATGGGCCAGTCACGCATGCTAATGGCGCGATAGACCTCATAGCCGATACCGGGCCAGTTGAAGACCGTCTCGGTCAGGATGGCGCCCGAAAGCATGCCACCAAAGTCGACACCAATATAGGTAACGACGGGGATGAGTGCATTCTTAAGCGCATGCTTGATGATGATCGCGCGATTGGAGAGACCCTTGGCTTTTGCCGTACGGATGTAATCCTGGTTCATGACGTCAAGCAGCTGCGAGCGCATAATGCGAGCAGCATAAGCGGTCGAAACCGAAGCCAGCGTAATGGTCGGGAGCACATAGTGCATCCAATCCTGATACTGAGAGCTGGCACCGCCGGCACCCGAGATCGGCATGGAGAATGCACCGCCCGTGGCGTCCTTGAGGATGACGCCAAAGAACAGCTGCAGCAACATACCGAGCCAGAAGGCCGGGACGGCAACGAGGATCGACGTGGTGAGCGTTACCAAAATATCCCAGAAGGAATAACGCTTAACCGCCGAAATGATACCCGCACCGATACCCATGATTGCCTCGAGCACGATGGCGCACGCGGCAAGTTTGACCGTATACGGATACTTCTGGGCAAAGATTTCCGTAACCGGCAGCTTGCGCTGATACGAATTGCCCAGATCGCCATGAAGCAGGCCGTTCATGTAATACAAGTAACGGTCCACGAGCGACGTTTGAACGGGGTCGCCGTTCTCGTCAAGAATCGCGTTGCCGTCCTCGTCCGACTGGACCAGGTGATAGCGGACGCGAAGCTGAAGCTCCACCTCGGGGGACAGAGCCTTGTCTCCACCGATCAACTTGATCGGATCTCCCGGCACGATATTCTGGAGGGCGAACAGAATCAGCGTGACGCCCAAAAACACCGGGATGAACTGAAGCACACGTTTAACGATGTACTTACCCATACCACTCCCCTATCTAGGGATTAACCTAAATGGGATGCCGATCGCCAGACCGGCATCCCAAAATTACCATCAGCCAGTTTACCCCAGGTTAGGGGGAACTGTATGTTTCCCATGAGGTCTACGTAAATACTTGACCCTCACGGAAGCTGCAAACTCTTAGGCGAGCTCGGCGGTACCCAGCTCGGCGTGCTTCTGCGGATCGACATAGAGGTGCTTGATGCGATCGGAGCCGGCGATGGTGTGCGTGTAGAACATCACCGGGATGACCGGGCAGTCGGCAGCGACCATTGCGTCGGCCTCCTGCATCTTAGCGACGCGCTCTTCGTCGTCAACCGTGGTACGGGCCTCGTCGACCTTGGCGTCGAACTCGGGGTTGTTGTAACCAGAGCGGTTGTCGCCACCGAGGGAGTCGGAGTGGAACAGCGGATACAGGAAGTTGTCCATGATCGGATAGTCGGCAACCCAGCCCAGACGACCGAACTGATAGTTGAAGTTCTGGTACTGCTCGAGCAGCGCAGACCACTCAGGAGTATCGGAGACGGCGGTAACGCCGACCTTGGCGAGGTCGCCGATGATGGACTCCATGCTCTCCTTGTGGCCACCGTCCTGGTTGTAGGAAAGGGTCACGTTAATGCCACGATCGCCGTTAGCGCCAGCGGGAGCAACCTTGTCGAGGTACTCGTTAGCCTTGTCGACGTCGTAGGCGCAGAACTCCCATGCGCCCTCCTTGTAGCCATCGATGCCCGGAGGAACAATGCCGTCGGCGGGGGTACGGGTACCCTTGAAGATGGTCTTGCAGATGGCCTCGCGGTTGATGGCCAGGGAGATGCCCCTGCGCAGGTCGGCGTTGTTGAACGGCTCGGCCGTGGTGTTGCAGGTCAGGTAGTAGGTGGAAGGCTCGGAGCCGAGCAGCATGCGCTCGCCGTCACCCATGGTGTAGCCATCCTTGGACTCGCCGCGATCCTTCTTGGCGGCATCGATCTGAGCAACGGGAACGTCGCAGACATCGAGGTTACCGGCCTGGAACTCCTTATAAGCGGTCTCCATGTCCTTGATGACCTGGAAGTGGACGCCAGCGATTTTGGCCTTGTCGCCATAGTAATCGTCAAACTTCTTGACGTTAATCTCCTGGCCATCCTCCCACTTACCGTCCATCATGAACGGACCGTTGCCGATCGGGGCAAGGTAGAAGCTCTTGGCATCGGACTCGGCGCACTCGGGAACCGGGGACAGAGCCGGATGAGAGGCGACAAAGGGGAAGTCAGCGTAAGCGGAAGCCAGCTTGACGACGAGGGTCTCATCATCGGGGCAAGTGACGCCGGTCAGCTCGGTAGCGTTACCAGCAACCAGATCGTCGTAGCCCTCGACCATGGAAAGGTGATAGGAGACCTCGGAAGGACCAAACTCTTTAGCGATAGCAGACTTAGGATTGACCAGACGCTCCCAACCGAGCTTAAAGGACTTGGAGGTAACGTCGTCACCGTTGTGGAACTTGGCCTTCTTGATCTTGAAGGTAAACTCGGTGGCGTCGTCGTTGGCCTCAAAGGACTCGCAAGCCAGCGGAACGATCTCGCCCTTCTCGGCGTCATAAGCGGTAAGAGCGTCAAAGAGCTGGTACTCGACCTGAGTGCCCTGGTCTTCCTGGACATTGTAGGGGTCGATGCAGACCGGGTTGTTGATGTAGAAGTTCAGCGTCGAACCGGACTCAGAACCGGAAGCGTCGCCGCCCTTCTTGCCGCATGCGGCAAGAAAAGCCATGGAGCTCGCAGCAAGGGTGCCGCCGACAAAGGCGCGACGACCCATAACGGGCTGGTGGAACATAGAATCAGCCATGCCATCCTCCTTATGAGATAGGACAAAGAAATGTTCAGTCGGACACATGTCGAGACAATCCGATCCGAACCATCAAAACGCCGCCCGTTGCTATGGCTGGTTATGCACAACGGACCAACGTTTCGCAATACAGTAGCGCATTTTATGCACGATTTGGGGCTAATTCCGGTTAACGGTCGAGAATTTCTTTAGTTGGGCGAAGTATGTGGGGATATTTTGGCTCTGTTACAAATATGTAAACAAAAAGGGTCCCGCACTTGCGGAACCCTTTTCAAGTATATATGCGGCTCGTGCTTAGTAGCCGACGATACCCTGCGGGAAGAAGAACATGCACAGGACGACACACACGGCAAAAACGACGGCCATAATTACCGTCAAGCGATCGAGGTTCTGCTCCATGACGCCCGTGGCAGAGCTGGAGTTATACAGCGAGCTAGCGATCATATCCGAAACGCCGGTGCCCTTACCGGAGTGCATCAGAACGAGAATCGTCAGCGCCACGGCAGAAACAGCCCAAACGACAAACAGAAGAATCTGAAACGGACCCATAGATAAGCTCCTTAATAGAACAATTCAAACTCCAGTACTGTACCACAACCCCCAGCACTCCCCCACCTGCCATTTGGGGACGGGGTAGAAATGGCAGAAATACCAAAAAAGGGGGTTGCCCGGTTGTGGACAACCCCCTTACCAGAAAACGGTGTTTGTTTTCTATTAGGCCTCGGTGGCGAGTACGCGACCCGTCATCTCGGCGGAAGGCTCAATACCAGCCATGGTGAGCATGGTCGGAGCGATATCGGAAAGACGGCCGTCCTCGATACCGGTGAGCTGTGCCTTCTCATCAACGATGATGAACGGCACGCGGTTGGTGGTGTGAGCCGTAAACGGATGCTTGGAACCGTCGGAAGCAACGTCAAACATGTGATCGGCGTTGCCGTGATCGGCGGTAATCAGCGCAAAGCCGCCCTTAGCGAGAATCGCCGGGACAACCTTGGACAGGGCATCGTCAACAGCCTCGACGGCCTTAACGGCAGCGTCGAAGACACCGGTGTGACCAACCATGTCGCAGTTTGCGAAGTTCACGATGTAGAAATCAGCGCGGTCCTCGTTGATGGCGGCGACAAGCTTCTCGGTAACCTCGGGAGCGCTCATCTCTGGCTGCAGATCGTAGGTAGCGACCTTGGGGGAAGCGACGAGCACGCGCTCCTCGCCCTCCTTGGGCTCCTCGATGCCGCCGTTGAGGAAGAACGTCACGTGGGCGTACTTCTCGGTCTCGGCGGTGTGCAGCTGCTTCAGGCCATTGGCGGCGATAACGTCGGCCAGGACGTTCTCGGGGAACGTCTTGGGGAAGGCGACCTCGACGTCAAACGTCGGGTCGTACTCGGTCATCGTCACAAAGTGCGAAAGCTTGATCTGCTCGCGCTCAAAGCCGTCGAACTCCTTGTCCGTGAACACGCGAGTCATCTGACGAGCGCGGTCGGGACGGAAGTTGAAGAAGATGGCCGCGTCGCCCTCGTGGATGCCCTCGTTGTGGGCAGCGAAGGGCTCGACGAACTCGTCGCCGCGCGGATCCTTCTCGTAGTAGGCCTTGATACCGGCAACAGGGTCGGTATCGGCATCGGATGCGTTGACCATGACGTCGTAGGCGCGCTGGATGCGCTCCCAACGGTTGTCGCGGTCCATGGCCCAATAACGGCCCGAGACGGTGGCAACGCGAGCGTCGCAACCGGTCTCCTCGGAGATCTTGGCCAGGAAGGCGCAGAACTCACTCATGTAACCGGCACCGGACTGCGGGTCGACGTCGCGGCCGTCCATAAAGGCGTGGACGCGAACGGTCTTGACGCCATGCTGGGCAGCCATCTTGACCAGAGCCTCGACGTGGTTCATGTGAGAATGAACACCGCCAGGGCTCATAAGGCCCATGAGATGGAGAGTCTTGCCGTCAGCCTTGACGTCGTCCATAGCCTTGACGAAAACCTCGTTCTTGGCGATGGAGCCGTCCTTGATGGCATTGTTGATGCGCGAAAGCTCCTGGAACACGATGCGGCCGGCACCGATGTTGAGGTGACCAACCTCGGAGTTACCCATCTGACCGTCGGGAAGGCCCACGTCCTCGCCCGAAGCGCCGAGCGTGGTGTGAGGGTACTTCTCGTACAGGCTATCAAGGAAGGGCGTCTTGGCAGCAGCGACGGCGTTCTCGCCATCGGCCGGAGCCAGGCCACAGCCGTCCATGATGATCAGGAGTGCAGGAAGATGACGCTGTGCCATATGTCCTACTCGCCTGCCTTGACGACCATAGAGGCGAAGTCGGCAGCCTTGAGCGAAGCGCCACCCACGAGGGCGCCGTCAACGTCAGGCTTGGCGACGAGCTCGGCGATGTTGCCGGGCTTGGCAGAGCCACCATAGAGAACTCGGATGCCGTTAGCGAGCTCCTCGCCGAACATCTCCTTGAGGGTCTCACGGATAGCGCCGCAGACCTCCTGAGCGTCCTCGGCGGTAGCGGTCTTGCCGGTGCCGATGGCCCAGATGGGCTCGTAAGCGACGACGACCTGCTTGGGGCAGGTGATCTCAAGACCAGCAAGGCCAGCCTTGACCTGGTTCACGACGTGCTCGACATAGGTGCCAGCCTCGCGGACCTCGAGGGACTCGCCGCAGCAGAAGACGGGAACAAGACCGGCGGCAACGAGAGCCTTGGCCTTCTTGTTCTGGTCCTCGTCGGTCTCGTGGAAGTAGTCGCGACGCTCGGAGTGACCGATGATGCAGTAGGTGCAGCCAGCGGACTTGAACATGTCGCAAGAGGACTCACCGGTGAAGGCGCCCTTGGCCTCCCAGTACACGTTCTGTGCACCGAGGGCGATGGGGGCAGCCTGAATACGGTCATGAACCGTGGTGATGTCGATGGTCGGAGGGCAGACGAGCACCTCGACGCCAGCCGGAACCTCAGGCAGAGCCTGAGCCAGCTCGTCGGCGAGCTTGGCGGCCTCGGCGACGTCGTTGTTCATCTTCCAGTTACCAGCGATAAGAATGGTGCGATTAGGCATCGAGAAGCGCCTCCACTCCGGGCAGGGCCTTACCCTCGACGAGCTCCATGGAAGCGCCACCACCGGTGGAGATCCAGCTCATCTTGTCGGCCAGGTTGAACTTGTTGACGGCTGCGACAGAGTCGCCACCACCGATGATCGAGGTGCAGTCAGCCTCGGCGACAGCTTCGGCGATAGCCTGGGTGCCGTGAGCGAAGTTATCGAACTCGAAGACGCCCATGGGGCCATTCCAGAACACGGTCTTGGCGCCCTTGACAGCCTCGGCGTAGAGCTCCTCGGTCTTAGGGCCGATGTCCATGCCCTCACGATCGTCGGGGATAGCGTCGGAAGCGACAACCTCGGGGACAGCGTCCTCGCCAAAGTGATCGGCAACGCGGTTGTCGATGGGGAGCAGGATCTTGACGCCCTTCTCCTCGGCCTTCTTGAGCATCTCGCCGGCGCGCTCGACCCAGTCCTCTTCCTTGAGGGACTGACCGACGGTCAGGCCCTGAGCCAGGAAGAAGGTGTAGGCCATGCCGCCACCGATGATCAGGGTGTCAGCGGAGTCGATGAGGTGATCGAGAACGCCGATCTTGGAGGAAACCTTGGAACCGCCGACGATAGCGACGAAGGGGCGCTCGGGCTCGGCGAAGATGCCGGTCAGCGTGTCGACCTCCTTCTCGAGCAGGAAGCCGGCGACGGCAGGCAGGTAAGCGGCGGGGCCCACGACGGAACCCTGGGCGCGGTGAGCGGTGCCGAAGGCATCGAGAACGAAGACGTCACCATAGGAAGCGAGCTTCTTGGCGATCTCGGGATCGTTCTTCTTCTCACGCTTGTCGAAACGGACGTTCTCGAGAACCAGGACCTTGCCCGGCTCGACGGCGGCAACAGCCTCAGCAGCCTTCTCGCCGTAGGTGTCGGCGACAAAGGCAACATCGAGACCAGAGAGCTCGGCGAGCTTCTTGGCGACAGGCTCAAGGGAGAGCTCAGGCTGGAAGCCGGTGCCCTCGGGACGGCCGAGGTGGCTCATGAGGATGACGCGAGCGTTGTGCTCAACGAGGTAGTTGATGGTGGGCAGGGCAGCCTTGATGCGGGTGGTGTCGCCAACGACGCCATCCTTGATAGGCACGTTGAAGTCAACGCGGACGAGAACGCGCTTGCCGTCGACATCGATGTCGCGGACGGTCTTCTTGGTAAAGGCCATGTTTGCTTCTACCTTTCGTACGTGTCTGCCTCCCATTACGGCAGACGATTTCCTATAAAAAGGGCGCGACCCTAGGGTGTAAGCCCTATGAGGCCGCGCCCTTCTTTAGACGCTCAACGAGCTATTCGCTAAAAACTAAATTAAGCAACGAACTTCTCGAAGTACTTGATGGTGCGGACCATCTGAGAGGTGTAGGAGTTCTCGTTGTCGTACCAAGAGGTGACCTGAACGAGGGTCTGGCCGTTGCCGAGGTCAGAGCACATGGTCTGAGTGGCGTCGAAGATGGAGCCGTGGGTCTCGCCGATGATGTCGGTGGAGACGATGTCGTCCTCGTTGTAACCGAAGGTCTCGGAGATGGTGGAAGCGTAGGCCTTCATAGCGGCGTTGACCTCGTCGACGGTGACCTTCTTGTCAACAACAGCGTAGAGGTTGGTGATGGAGCCGGTCGGCGTCGGGACGCGCTGGGCGGCACCGATGAGCTTACCGTTGAGCTCGGGGAGAACCAGGCCGATAGCCTTGGCAGCACCGGTGGTGTTGGGGACGATGTTGACGGCGCAGGCGCGGCTACGGCGCTTGTTGCCCTTGCGCTGCGGGCCGTCGAGCGGCATCTGGTCGCCGGTCCAGGCGTGAATGGTGGTCATGATGCCGGACACGATGGGAGCGAAGTCGTTCAGACCCTTGGCCATCGGGGCGAGGCAGTTGGTGGTGCAGGAAGCAGCGGAGATGATGTTGTCCTCAGCGGTCAGCGTCTCGTGGTTGACGTTGTACACGATGGTGGGCAGATCGCTGCCGGCCGGAGCGGAGATGACGACCTTCTTGGCGCCAGCGTTGATGTGGGCCTGAGCCTTAGCCTTGCTGGTGTAGAAGCCGGTGCACTCGAGAACGACGTCGACGTCGAGGTCGCCCCAAGGCAGGTTGTTGGCGTCGGCCTCCTTGTAGATCTTGATCTCCTTGCCGTCAACGGTGATGGAATCCTCGCCAGCAACGACCTCGTGATCGCGAGCGTAGTTGCCCTGCGTGGAGTCGTACTTCAGCAGGTAAGCGAGCATATCGGGAGAGGTGAGGTCGTTGATAGCGACAATCTCGGAGCCCTCATGACCGAACATCTGACGGAAAGCCAGACGACCGATGCGACCGAAGCCGTTAATAGCAACCTTTACTGCCATTGTGTCTCCTTTCGTAAGGCCCCCGCAAGCTACAGCGCCCGCCGTTGAGGCCCACAAACTAACCACTCGCCTAATATACCTTTTTTTGGACTTGAATTTCACGAGAATAGTCGAAATTGAAAATCAAATTTACGTTAAAACGTTTTAAAGAATAAAATAGCAGCTAAATCCGTATATAAGTCGATACTTTAAACTACCCGTTTGCTTCAATGAGCTTTTCAAGCCGTAAAACACGATGGTAGAGGGCCGACTTCGACAAGGGAGGGTCAGCCATCTCCCCTAAATCACGCAGCGACAGATCGGGGTAGCGCTCGCGCAGGTCGCAAAAGACCGCCAAGGCATCCGGAAGCGCATCGCGAAGGCCGCGCTGCTCGAGCTCATCGATAAGCGCAAGCTGATGTTGGGCAGCACCGGCGCTTCTGGTCTGGTTGGCGAGCTCGGCGTTCACGCGACGGTTCACATCGTTCTTAACCAACTTGACCGCGCGCGCCTCCTCAATCTCGGCAACGCTGCGCTTAGCACCAATCAGCTTTAATAAATGCTCGATTTCCTCGGCGCTCTTAATGTACACGGCATATGACCCCCGCCGTGCATTAACACGAGCATGGACCCCAATCTGCCCCAACAGGTCGCAAAGCCCCTTAGCATATTGCTCGCCCTGCACCGCGATCTCCAAATGAAAATCGCCGCGTGGATCGGCCACGAAGCCGCCCGCGATGAGCGCGCCGCGGATGTAGGCAAGCCTGCAGCAGGGGCGGGCAACGATGTGTCGGGGAACACCAGCGACGAGCCCTCCCCTGCGGTCTAGAATGCCCAGCAGCACCAGAGCCTTGTCCAGGTCTGGTTGATCGGGCAGGGTAATGAGATAGTTACGGACCTTATGCAAGACCGATTTACGAACGGTGAATTCCGTTTTGAGCTTAAGGATGCGATGCGTCAGCGTGATCATCGTGCGCGCGACGGCTCCCGTCTCAGTCGCAACTGTCAAACGATACCGCCCAGAGCCGGTAAGCGAGAGCGTACCACTCACGCGCGTGAGGGCGGCAAGTGTCGACAAATCGCAGTATTCACATTCGGGTTCGCAGCGCGCAAGCTCGTCGCGCACCTCAGCGGTAAATGACATGCAGGCCTATGCCTTCGTGTTGGCGCGCGACAGATCGCGGTGGGAGATGCTCACGTGATACTGGGCGCCTTCCAGGTAACGGGCCGTGGCCTCGGCAATGGCGACGCTACGGTGCTGTCCGCCCGTGCAGCCGATGGCGATAGAAAGCTGCGGTTTACCCTCCGCGATATAGCCCGGCATCACCGTATCGAGCAGCTGTGTCCAAGCCTTCCAAAACTCCTGCGTCTTGGGATGGTCCAGAACAAAATCGGAGACCTTTTTATCGAGACCGGTCATCGTGCGCATCTCGGGATCGTAGAACGGATTGGGCAGGAAGCGGACATCGATCATAATGTCCGCCTCGACGGGCATGCCGTGCTTAAAGCCAAACGAGAATACGTGGACGTCCATGAGCTGCTGGTCGGACAGCTCGGAAAATGCCATACGTAGCTTGTTGCGCAGCGCAGAGGTGCGCAGACGGCTCGTGTCGATAATCATATCGGCTCGGTCGCGCACGCCCTGCAGCTGAAGGCGCTCGCGCTGAATGGCATCGGCCGTAGTCTCCCCCGGCTTGGCAATGGGATGACGGCGGCGTTTTTCGCTGTAGCGACGAATCAGCACCTCGTCAGAAGCCTCCAGGAACACGATGTCGCAGCTCATCTCGCGCTCTTCGAGCGCGGCGACCGCATCGAGCAACTCGTCAAACAGCCCCTGGCTACGCAAATCGCAGGTGACGGCGAGATGCCTGCCCACGCCCGTATTGATGCCAACGAGCTCGGCAAGCTGGGCGATGAGACGCGGAGGCAGGTTATCAATGCAAAAATAGCCCATGTCCTCGAACACGTGCATGGCCTGCGTGCGGCCCGATCCGGACATTCCGGTGATGATGACGATATCGGGGATGCGCTCCGAGCGCTCCGCCGCATCCATGGCATCTCCCTTTTGCATGTGCTGCCTCCCAAAAACAAGCGCGGGACCCAGCAACCCAGATCCCGCGCGGTCAATTGCCCATATTGAGTATACCGCCCCGAGCGGATACGAGGCCTGTCTTACGCCTCAAGCGCAGCCTTGAACCAACTCGTAATACTCGTGGGGTGCGTGATGGCGGTGCCGACGACAACGGCCCAGGCGCCAGCATCGATCGCGGCGCGAGCCTCCTCGGGCGTGTGCACGCGGCCCTCGCAGATGATGGGAAGACCGGGGAATTCCTCAGTCGCCTGACGCAGGAGCGGCAGGTCGGGGCCATCGGCCATGGTGCAGTCGATGGCGGCGACGCCGTGAGAAAGCGTGGTGGATACAAGGTCGAAGCCCATATCAACAGCACGGCGAATATCCTCGATGGTGGCACAATCCGCCATCAGGAGCACACCTTCCTCGTGCAGCGGACGGAAGGTATCCTCGACCGTCTTGCCATCGGGGCGCGGACGATCGGTGGCGTCGATCGCCACGATATCGGCACCGGCAGCAACGCAGGCGCGAGCGTGACGCAGCGTCGGCGTGATGTAAACGCCCTCGTGCCCATCCTTCCACAGGCCGATAACAGGAACCTCACAGCGACCCTTAATGGCGGCAATGTCGGCAAGGCCCTGGCAGCGAATGGCGGCAGCGCCGCCGAGCTCGCAAGCACGAGACATTTGAGCCATGGTCTCGGGCGTACGAAGTGGCTCACCCATATACGCCTGAACGCTCACGACGAGCTTGCCCTTCAGGGATTGAATCAAAGGATCGACGGTCATAAGGCTGCAACCTTTCTCAGAACAGCCTCCCGAGGCGTGTTGTCTCGGGAGGCTCCTACAGCAGATACGTTTACTTCAACGAGGCAAGAAGATGCTCAGCGGCACCGATGAGCGGAGCATCGCCCTCCAGAGAACCGATGAGGATCGGCGTGTCCTGAAGCGGATCGAGCGCCTGGCTGGCATAGCCCTCGTGCACCGAATCCTTCCACGTCTGCGAACGCCAATCGGGGCCTTGGTGAATCACGCCGCCCGAAAGCACGATGACCTCAGGATCCAGGATGTTAGCGAGCGAGCCCAAGCTCGCACCCAGCGCAAAGCCGGCGTCATGGATGACCTCGGTCGCCTTTGCGTCGCCTGCACGGCACAGGTCGTTCACATCGCGACCGACCGAAGGACGGCTGGGGTCGACGCGGCCAAAGCGCTCATCGTACATACGACCAATGGAAGTGCCCGAAGCAACCGACTCCAGATGGCCGGAACGCCCGCAGGCGCAGGGAATGCCGGCGGCAGCCGAGCACTCGATGTGGCCCATATGGCCAGCAGCACCATGGAAGCCCTGCATCACGCGGCCGTTCTCGACATATGCGCCGCCGATACCCGTACCGATGCCAAGACACAAGACGGAGAACTTGCCCTTGCCGACACCCCAGTGGGCCTCGCCCAGAGCATGAGCCTGCACGTCGCCTACAACGGCAACGGGAAGACCGAGATCCTCGCGCAGACGCGGCCCCAACTGAACGCCGGACCAGCCGGGCATGATCTCATTGGCATACGCGATGGCGCCCGTCTTGGGGTCGACGACACCGGCGGCGCCAATACCGACGCCAAGGACCTCGACATCGGGATTCGCCTCGAGAGCAGCCTTGATGGATGCCTCGATACGCTGGAAGACGGCCTCGCCGCCCTCTTGGGCCTCTGTGGGAACCTCGGCCTCAAAAACGGGATGGGGCACACTACCGTCAGCCGGGTACTCCATGATGGCAGTCGCGATCTTAGTTCCGCCGATATCGACAGAGCAGACGTACTTGTTCTCCATGTCGCTCTCCTTCGGAGATAAAAACAACTACAGGAAATGCGCCGTCAGGCTAGCCGTCACAGCGCGGGTAAAGGTTTTCCAGGTGCCCGAGATTGCCGAGAAACCGTGTGGCCATTGACCTAATAGTCATGGCCACACGGTTGAACGGCGAGGTCGGGTGCCTGGGAAAGCTTTACAGGAGGCCGTTGTCCTGGAGGACCTTCCTAATAGCCTCGACGTTCTCGCCGGTCATGGCCTTCACCGGACGCGGCATGGTCGGGCTGTCGAAGATACCCATGAGGTTCATAGCGGTCTTGAAGGCGCCGACGCCGCCGGCATAGCCCTGAACGCCCGAGGTGACATCCCAGATGTGGGAGATCTCGTTGAGGCGATCCTGCTCGGCCTTGACGGTAGCCCAGTCGCCGGCCTGAGCGGCCTTCCACTGGCGCACGTAGCCCTCGGGCTCAACGTTGGCGAGGCCCGGGACAGAGCCGTCGGCGCCACCGAGGTAAGCACCGTCGACAACAACCTCGTGACCGGTGAGGATGCTCATCGGATGGCCGTTCTTCTCGTTCTCCTGAACGAGATAGCGGAACGAGATGTCATCGCCCGAGGAATCCTTGACGCCAGCAAGGACGCCCTCGGCGCCGAGCTTGGCAAGGAGCTTCCAGGGGAGCTTGGTGTGAACGCAGACGGGAATGTCATAGGCAAAGATGGGCAGGTCGAGCTCCTCGTGCAGGATGCGGAAGTGCTCCTCGACCTCGGTCATGCCCTGCAGGGCATAGAACGGGCAGGTGGCGACAAGCGCATCGGCGCCCAGCTCCTGAGCGACCTTACCGTGCTCGATCATGCGCTCGGTCTCGGTATCGATGATGCCGACCAGAACAGGCACGCGGTGGTCGACGATACGAACGGCCTCGGCGATGATCTGGCGACGACGCTCATCGGTGGAGAAAACGACCTCGCCCGAAGAGCCCAGGAAGAACAGGCCATCGACGCCGGCATCGATCATGCGGTTGATGCTGCGCTCAAAGGAGGCAACGTCGAGCTGGTGGTCTTCGGTATCGGGAACAACAACGGGAGGGATAACGCCGGTGAATTTCTGAGTTGCCACAAGAATCTCCTTAGTTGTCTGGCGGGCGGCCCTATGCCGCCCACTCTTGTTGGCAGTGTCCAGGCCGTCTAGGCCAAAGAACACGAGTAGAACGTTTGGTTAAAGAAGTCGACGACTTCGTTTTCGAACGCATTGATGCGCTCGTGAGCGTATTTGGCATAGATGATATGCCTCCGGTCACACTCAAGACCGTTGAATACGGCAAACTGGCCCTTGGGATCGCTCACGGTATCCATAAGCGATGTGCCCATGAGCACCGATCCGCGCACCCGAGACGACAGCGCCTCGAGGCCGCCAGGAAGCGGATTGGCAACCGCCGTGCAGGCGAGGCCCCGCTCGTCCAGAGCGGAAACCGCCAGCGCGACTCCGCCGCCAAGACCCTCGCCCCATGCAAAGATGCGGTCGGGGTCAATGCCGTCAAGATTGCGTGCGACCTTCGCCAACGCGCAGCCCCAACGGACGCGCCTGACAAAAGCAGGCGAGGTAATCTCCTGCCGCAGATCGCTGGGTCCAATCGCCTCATCGTCCAGTGCAAGCACGGCATACCCCATGGCCGCAAACCTCGTCATGTGATGCCATCCCCGCACGGGTCGGTCGATGTCGTGAAACATCAGACATAGCGGCACAAGCTCGGATGCCCGGGCGCGACCGGCAGGCTCGATCAAACGTGCGTGGACTACATCGCCACCAAGCTCAAAGGAAACCTCGGAGTAGCGCGCGCACGGATTGGCGAAATCAATCGCCGTAATACCCGGCCCGCAAACCTCAAGGTCCGAAGCGGCTATCTCTAATTCGGAAACATCCGCAGAAGTGTCGCCGCGCCAATCCCGGAAATCAGAGAGCCTTGACGAGACCGTCCCGGGAATCCCCACAAGGTCGGGGACAATCAGCTCGCCAACATTGCTCTCGCACTTAGACATGAGCCTCCCCTCCCTCGCAGAAAAACGGAATGATCATATCGTCAAAGTCCTGTATCTCCTCGTGGCCAAAGCCCTCAAAGAACTCATGACGCTTTTCACAGGTCAGGTTGTTATAGACCGCAAACTGCGTTGCCGGCGGACAGACGATATCCGCCGTGCCCGTACCAAACAGGACGGGGCACTTGACCATGGGGGCGAAGTTCTTGGAATCGAAGTACGCCAGTTTGGCATAGGCTTCCTCGATACGAGTCGAATCCTCGTCAAACCAACGCGACCAATAGCGCAGGCCCTCATAGGCGATATCGTCGGCATCCAAATCCCAGACCAGGCGGAAATCTGACAGGAAGGGATAGAGGATGGCGGCGCGATTGATAAGCCCGCTGTTAAGCGCACAGGTCGCAATGCCCAAACCGCCGCCCTGCGACGCGCCGTTCACAAACACACGGGCAAGATCGATGCCCTCAAGCTCGCGGACGATACGGCACAGGATGCGAATGTCCTGGTGCAGACGGACATAGTAGAGGTTGGCCGGATCGCCGTCGATACCGGCGACAATATGGCCCGCGACCGTCGTACCCTCAAATCCGCCAATATCCTCGGAGGGACCGCCCTGACCAGGACAGTCAAGCGCGATGAGCGCCATGCCCATGCCCGCAAACGACGCCTGCTCAAACCAGCTGCGGCTTGCACCCGGATACCCATGGAACTGAAGTACCAATGGCACGGGCTCGTCCGAGACGGGTTTAAGGTACTTGGCATGCAGGCGGGCGCCACACATGCCGGTATACCAGAGGTCGAAAAGCTGGCAGGTCACGGCATCGGTGACCGATGCCGTCTCGATCGCATAGTCAAGCCCGACGGCGTCGGCCTCGGCCATGCGGTCCTTCCAAAAGAGATCGAAATCTGATGGACGGGGCATGGCGCCTCGATATTCACCAAATTGATGTTGCAGCTCCTGAGCGCTTGGCATGGCTCGTGAACCCAACCTTTCGAAATCGCAACGGAGGTGCGCCCGGCAAGGGAACCGGGCGCACGGGAGGGAAAGCGAGGCTACTCGCCGAGCTTGGGATGCAGCAGGGACGGCGCAGCGCCGAGCAGCATCTTGGTGTAGGGGTCCTGAGGGTGCTGGAAGACCTGCTTGGCCTCGCCCTGCTCGACGATCTTGCCGCCATTCATAACGATGATGTCGTCAGAGATATAGCGGACCGTCTGGATGTCATGGCTGATGAACACCATGGCCAGGCCGAGCTCCTTCTTAAGGTCGGTCAGCAGGTTCAGAATCTGCGCGCGGACCGAAACGTCCAGAGCCGAGGTGGGCTCGTCGGCGATGATGGCATCGGGGTTCAGCGACAGGGCACGGGCAATTGCGACGCGCTGGCGCTGACCGCCCGAAAGCTGGCCGGGAAGAACCTCGGCGGCGGAGCTGGGCAGACCGGTGAGCTCCAAGAGCTCCTTGACGCGCTTCTCCTGCTCGGCCTCGGTACCCAGGTTGTGGACGCGCATGGGGTCGAGCAGTTGCTCGCGAACGACCATGCGGGGGTTGAGCGCCGTGGCCGGGTTCTGGAACACGACCGAGATGACGCGACCCATGTGGCGACGGTCCTCGGCGGTACGTTTGGTAACGTCCTTGCCCTTAAAGTAGACCTTGCCGCTCGTGGGGGCCTGCAGGCCGCACATGACGTTGGCGGTGGTGGACTTACCGCAACCGGACTCGCCGACGATGCCGATCGTCTGACCGGGCATGAGCTTAATCGTTACACCCTGGACGGCGTGAACCAGGTTAGGGTGGAGAATCGAACCGGTACGGGTCCTAAAGGTGACGTGGACGTCATCAAGGAAGATGATCGGCTCGACGCCGTTGACTGCGGTCTCGCTCATCTACATCACCTCCGCGTGAGGGGTCAAACCATTTGCCTTGAGCACCTCGTCGGGGAGCTCGGAATAGAAGTGCTCGGTGCCAGGAACGTGCTTGAAGACCGGACGGGTGTCCAGGCCAATACGCGGATGGCTCGAGCGGGGCGCGAAGCGATCACCCTTGGGGAAATCGCGCGGGCTCGGAACGGCGCCGGGCACCTGGTGCAGGCGGCCCGAACCGCTCTCGATGGACAGAACGGAACCCAGAAGACCGCGGGTGTACTCGTGGATCGGGTTGGTGAGCAGCTCCTTGGTGGGCGCCTGCTCGATAACCTGACCGGCGTACATAACCGTGATGTTATGGGCGACCTCGGCGACCAGCGCCAGGTCGTGCGAGACGAAGATCATGGCAAAGCCGAGCTTGGCCTGAAGATCGTTGAGCAGCTTGATGACCTGCTTCTGGACGGTAACGTCCAGAGCGGTCGTGGGCTCGTCGCAGATGACCAGCTTGGGGTCGCGGGTAAGGGCCATAGCGATCAGGACACGCTGACGCTGGCCGCCGGAAAGCTCGTGCGGATAGCTCTCAAGCGTGCGCTTGGGATCGAGGCCGACGAGCTCCAGGAGCTCCTCGGCGCTGCGGGTTCCGCCGCGCTTGGTGAGCTGCTTCATCTGGGCAGAGATGAGCATGGAGGGGTTGAGCGAGGACAGGGCGTCCTGATAGACCATAGCGATATCGGTACCTCGCAGGCCGAACCACTCCTTCTTGCTCATCTTGAGCAGGTCACGGCCCTCCCAGAGGACCTCGCCGGAAAGGTGCTCGTCCTCATCGGTCAGGCCCATGATGGCCAGCGTGGTGATGGACTTACCGCAACCGGACTCGCCCACCAGACCCATGGTCTGACCAGGACGGACGTCAAAGTTGACATGGTCGACGACGTTGATATCACCGTGATGCTCAAACTGAATGCAGAAGTCACGGACCGAGAGAATCGGTTCGACAGACTCGTCGGGCACATGGCGATCGTCACGCTTGAGCTCAACATCGCGCAGGGCGCCAAGGCGAGCGGAGAGGGACTGGGCCTGCTCCTTGTAGGCGCGAACGGGGTCGGAGACCAGCAGGTCGGCCTCGCGACGCTTGGAGGAATCGGTCGGATCCAGGGCGGCGGAGGGAGCAGCGGCCATGGCGTCGGTAATGCCCTCGGAGAGGATGTTGAGCGCCAGGCAGGTGATCATGATGGCCAGACCCGGGAACAGCGCCTGCCACCAACGGCCGGCAAGCACGCCGCCGCGGGCGTCGGCGAGGATGTTGCCCCAGGTAGCGGTGGGCTCCTGAATACCAGCGCCGATGAAGGTCAGCGAGGCCTCGAAGATGATGGCGTCGGCGACCAGGGTAACGGTGAAGACCATGATCGGGGCGATGCAGTTACGCAGAACATGCTTGATCAAAATCCACGGAGCCTTGGCGCCGGAAACGATGACCGCGCGGACATAGTCCTCGCCGTACTCGGACACGATGTTGGCACGCACGATACGGGCAATCTGCGGAGTGTACATAAAGCCGATGGCGAAGATGATCGACGGCACGGAGTTGCCCAGGATGGAGACGAAGACGGCCGCGAGGGCGATGCCCGGGATGGACATGATGATGTCCAAGATACGCATGATCGTCTCGGAGACGGCCTTGCGCGAAACCGCTGCAAGGGCGCCCACGACCGAGCCGCAGACCAGAGCCATGGCAGTGGCGCCAAAGCCGATAATCAGCGAGTAACGACCACCGTAGAGCATACGCGACAGAATGTCGCGACCCTTATCGTCGGTACCGAAGATAAATCCGTTGCCGGGAGCCTGGCGAGCCGTAAAGATCTCGACCGGGCTATAGGGGGCAAGAAGGGGCGCCAGAATCGCAGTCAGGGCGACCAGCACCAGCACGACGGCGGCAATCTTAGAAGACAACGTCATCTTCTTCCAGCCACCGAGCTTGAGCCCCTTAGAGGCAGCCTTCTCGAGCTGCTCGGTTTGCTTCTCTCGAATCTTTACCATAATCTACACCGTCCTGATGCGCGGGTTGATGAGCAGGTAGAGCATGTCAACCACGATGTTGATGATGATGAAGGCAAGAGCAACGACGATAACGACGCCCTGAACCAGGTTCGCCTCGTTGCCCTGAACGCCCTGCAGAATCGCGGTGCCCATGCCGGGGAGGTTGAAGATAACCTCGATGACGACGGCGCCGCCCATGAGGTAACCGATCTTAAGACCGAGGGTGGTGACCGGGGTGATCAGTGCATTGCGAAGAACGTTGATGCCGACGACGACCTTCTCGGGAACGCCGGCGCCGCGAGCCATACGGACATAATCCTTGTCGAGCTCCTCGACCATGGCGGTACGCACGATACGAGTCATCTGGCCCGTCAGCGGAAATGCCAAGGCGATAGCGGGCATGATCATACGTCCCAGATAGCCAACCGGATTCGTGGTGAAGTGAGGCAGAGCACCCGATGCCGGGAGCACCTTAAGGTAGGAAGAGAACAGCAGGATCAACAGAACGGCAAGCCAGAACGACGGGGTTGCCAAGCCGGCGATGGAAAAGACGCGGATCACTTGGTCCGGCCATTTGTCGCGATACAGTGCCGCGATGACGCCGAGCAAAAACGAAACGACCGCACCGATGGCAAGACCGATGAAGGTCAGCTGCATCGTGACGGGCAGGGCCGTGGAGATGCGCTTGGCAACGGAGTTGCGAGCAGCACCATAGGTGCCCATGTCGCCATGGATCAGATCGCCCATATAGCGCACGTAGCGCACGGGCCAGGGGTCGTCCAGACCATACTTCTCATGGTACTCGGCAACCGCCTCGGGCGAGGCACCGTCACCCAACGCCGTGTAGGCGGGGTCGGTCTTGGAGAACGACATAAGGAAGAACACCAGGACGGTGACGCCCAATGCCATGATCGGCAGCGCCACAAGACGCCTTCCAATCAAACGTAGCAAGTTGTTCACGTTCTCTCCCCTTTCTTTTGTCGGTAGGACCAACTGGTATATGAGTACGGATACTCATTACAAGACCCGAGCGACATCGTTGCCGCCCGGGTCTTTGTTTCAACTATGAGGATACGGTCCCAACGACCGACATCCTGCATACAGACTCAAGCGAGTCTTACGCCTTGACGGTCGCAACGCCCCTGAAGGACATGCTCGTCGTGCCGATGCCCTTGAAGCCGTCGAGGGCCTCGCCGTTGGGCGCAGTGGACGGATCGTCCCAGGAAGCGGAGACGGTCTTAACGTGGACAACGGGGTACAGAACGGCGTTGTCGGCAATGATGTCGAAGCACTCGTTCCACTTCTTCTGCTGCTCGTCGCCCTCGGCGGCAAGAGCCTCGTCCATGAGACCGTGGAGCTTCTGCCACTCAGCGGACTCCTTCCACGGGCAACGGGTCTGCATCCAGACGTTGTCGCCGTACCACCAGTTGAGCAGCAGGTCGGGGTCGGCGCCGAAGCAGGAAGGATCGCCAGGGGCAAGGAGGATATCGTAGGCCTCGCCGCCGTCGATGGCAGCGTAGGTAGCCGGCGAGGTATCGGTCTGGATGGTCACATCGAAGCCGAGAGCGTCGAGGTCGTTCTTGACCTGGGCGGCCATGCCCTTAATCTGCTCGTTGTCGGTGGTGCGCAGGGTGATGGCACCCGGGGTGATGCCAGACTCCTCGATGAGCTTCTTAGCCTTCTTGGCGTCGGTCTTGTACACCGTGGAAGCCTCATGATAGTTGGTGAAGCTCTTGGGCAGGTAGCAGCTGGCAGCGGTGGCAAGGCCGGCGAAGGTGTTGCTGACCATCTTCTCGGTGTCGAGCGCATACATGACAGCCTGACGGACCTTGACGTTGTTCCAAGGCTCCTTGGCGACGTTGAACATGATGAAGCGGGTGCCGAAACCCTGAACGTTATCGATCTTGCAGCCGGCGCTCTCGAGCTGGTCGACGGCGTCAGCGGTAACGAGCTCCATAACGAGCGTGGAGCCCTCCTGCTGAGCGGTAACGCGAGCGGTGGGGTCGGTCAGGATGCTGTACTGGATCTTCTTATCCTCGGCAGCATACTCACCGTTGTACTCGGGGTTGGGAACCAGGGTGATCTCGGTATCGGAGATAGAGTCGTACATCCAGGGGCCGGAGCCGATCGGCTGCTTGGCGCGATCCTCCTCGGTCTGGGTGGCCGGGGTAACGCGGACGATGGCCAGACGATCCTTGAGCAGGGAGAAGTTGGGGACCTTGGTCTTGACCGTCACGGTGCTGGCGTCCTTGGCCTCGATGGACTCGAAGGGCTGGAAGAACGGAGCATAGGTAGCGGAAGCGGCGCAAGCGGTGTAGGAGGCAACGACATCGTCAGCGGTGACCTCGGTGCCATCGGAGAACTTGGCGCCCTTGCGGATGGTGACCTCGAAAGTGGTGTCGTCCACAGACTTGGGATCGTCGGTGGCGAGCTCGTTGAAGGTGCTGTAGTCGTGGTAATCGATGCCGTAGAGGCCCTCGACGACGTGCCAGTTAGCACCCAGGCCCACAGCGGAGCCGGTGCTGGCGGGATCGAAGCTGGACGGAGCGTAAGCGGAACCAGCGGTGATCACGCCGCCGCCACGGTTAGCGGAATCGGTGGAACCGGAAGCGGAACCCTCGTCGCTAGAGCTGCCACCGCAGCCGGTGAGACCAAGCCCTGCGACAGCAGCGACGCTGCCGGTGAGGCCGAGGAACGAACGCCTGGACATACCCTTGTTGATGATGGCCATGTCTTCTCCTATCAATAGAGAATCTTACTCGGGAGCACCTAAACTTGCCCCCGCGCAACTTGCGGACGATATATACCTTACCTACCGACGTACCCAACTGAGGTGCCGCGCTCGGCGACCGATACATACATACGCTTGAACGGTATTTACTACCGTTCACCGAATTCGTTGACAAACGATTCGCCAGACAGTATGTATCGGCGAGGTGAGATATCAGTCTTCGTCAACCCGCAGGATAGCAGGGTTTTCGCTTGGGTTAGTCAAACGTTTTAGCGTTAATAAAACCCGAAACCAGCAGGCAATCATGGCGAAATAAATGGTTGAAAATCGCGCAATCATGTATATCAGTTGTTTAGGCTCGTGTTTAGCTATCGGAATGGCCAGCCGCCGCCTCGGCGCGCTCGGCATTCCATGCAACGAGCGCCTCGTGGACCGCCTTGGCAACATCGGCAGGTATGCCGCGAACTTCCGCGATCTCTTGCTCGCTCGCCGCGCGCAAACGCTTCATCGAGCCAAAATGGCGCATAAGGGCACGTTTTCTGGTGGGTCCCACGCCTGGAACGTCATCGAGTACCGAAACCGTCATGGCCTTGTCGCGCAATTCGCGATGGAACGTGATGGCAAAACGGTGCGATTCATCGCGCACCTGTTTAATTAGATAGAGCGACGCGGACCCGGTCGGCAGCACGACGGGAGTCTCGTCCCAAGGCACGAAAACCTCCTCATCGGCCTTTGCCAAGCCACAAACTGGTATATCGAGCCCAAGAGCCTCAAGTTGCTTGATCGCAGCGGTCAATTGCGGCTTACCGCCATCGACAACGAGCAAATCGGGGCGCGAGCCAAAGCGCTCGTCAGCCATGCGCTCGGGAGCATAGCGTCGTCCCAAAACCTCGGACATCGACACGAAGTCGTTTGCCTCGTCCAATTCGGCCTGAATTTTAAAACGACGGTACTGGCTCTTGTCGGCGCGTCCGTTGGTAAATACCACCATCGAAGCGACCGTAAAGGTGCCATGCAGTGTAGAGATATCGAAGCACTCGATACGCAACGGCGGCGATGGCAGCGCCAACGCACTTTCGAGCTCCAGGAGCGCTTGATTGGTGCGGTCGTCAGCGTACCCCGTTCGCATCATGTAGCGCATGAGGGCATGGCGCGCATTTTTGGATGCCATATCGAGTAGACGGTGCTTTTCGCCACGCTGCGGCCTATGGAGATGGCAGGAACGCTCACGCTTGCCCGCAAGCCACTCCCCCAGCGCCTCCGCATCCTCAAGCTCGACGGAAAGGTTGACCTCAGCTGGAATATCAGCCGTCTCGTCGTAATAGCGCTTAAGAAAGCCCGACTGGAGCTCTTCCTCGTCAACATCAAGACCCTTGTCGAGAATGAACTCGCAGGTGCGAACTGTTCGGCCCTCGCGAACGACGAAGACGCAAGCGGCGGAGATGGTCTCCTCGCGATAGAAACCGATGACATCGATATCGACACTGGAGGGAAAAACGACTTGCTGACGGTCGTCCAGACCCCTGATGACCTCCAAACGACGTTTGACGCGGGCGGCGCGCTCAAAATCGAGCGCCTCGGCGGCCTCCGTCATCTCGGATGTCAGCTCGTCGACGACGTCCTTGCGATGGCCAGACAAAAAACGTTCGACACGTTTGACGTTCTTGGCATAGTCTGCCGGGGAAATCGCGCCGACACACGCACCCGGGCCGCGCCCGACATGGTAGTCAAAGCAGGGGCGCCCGTTTTGCGCGCAAATCATATTGACGATGTCTTCCTCGCCCTTGTGGGACTCGACGATACGGCGACAACGACGCCACTCCGCACAGGATGCGGAGCAGATGGGGATAACCTTGCGCAGCGTATCTATCGTCTCACGTGCCGCGCGGCTATCGGTATAAGGTCCAAAATAGCGCGTTCCCGGCTTATGACGCTCACGCGTGTATTTGATAGCGGGATACAGGTCGCCCTTTGTAATGGCGATAAAGGGGTAGCTCTTGTCATCCTTGAGGTCGACATTAAAGTACGGATGGTACTGACCAATCAAATTGCGCTCGAGCACCAACGCCTCGTGCTCGGTCTCCACCACGATATAGTCAAAGCTCGCCACCAGCTGCATCATCAGTGGGATCTTCTGGCGCTCGTCCTGCAGCGTCACGTACTGACGCATACGGGCGCGCAGGTTTTTCGCCTTGCCCACGTAGATGACATCGCCCTTGGCGTCTTTCCAAAGGTAGCAGCCGGGCTGCGTGGGAACGCGCGAAACCTGCTCGGCAAGCGTTGGAATGTTGTCGTGACCGGCCACGCGCACCTACTTGCGACGAATCAGCGCCGAGACCTCGGACATCTTAAGGACGACGGCAAGGCCAAAGGTAACAGCAAGCGAGACGACACCCGCAACGCAAACGTAGCCAAGAGTAATCAGAATCGAGCCGCCAAGTGCCCCGACAAAGTGCTCAAGCGCCCACATGACGCCGGCGCCTGCGGCAGCACCCAGGCCACCGAGCAAAAGGCCAAAGAAACCGCCATGCAGGATAGATTTAACCTGAAGACCACGCAGGCGACGACGCAGCCACCACAGCGAACAACCGACCAAGATCACGTAGTCGACGACATACGAAAGCGCGATTGCCGGCATACCGAAGCCCAGTACAACGCCAAACAGCAGAACTGAGCCGGCCTGGCCGATGGCAGAATACAGGCAATAGCGGCTATAGGGCTTCATGTCGAGCAAGGCAGAGAAGCTCTTCTGCATCAACACGACCACGCCGTAGAGCGGCAGCGAGAACGCCAGGTAGACAAGGAACTCGGACACCAGCGCCACGCCGGACTCATCAAACTTGCCGGCACAGTAAATCATGTTGAGCGGACGCGCGAAGACAATCAGGTACAGCGCGAACGGAATCAGGAAGAACAGCATCTGGGCGACGCCACGCGAAATGCCCGTGCGAACGCTGTCGTAATCCTTCTCCTGTGCGTCGTGAGAGAGCTCGGTATAGAGCGCCGTCGAAAGCGAGGCGGCAATCAGCGCGTAGGGCAGCGTGTACCACAGGCGCGCATAGGCGATGACGGAAGGACCAGTCTCGGGCTGGACCACCAGCGCAGCAGCGTTGGTGATAGAAGTCGAGACAAACATGCACACCGTGGCGAGCAGCGTCGGGATACCGAGCGCAATCGTCTGGCGCAGTGCGGGGTCCTTAAAGTCGATATGGATATGGGGATGCACGCCGTGCTTGCCAAGCGCGGGGATCTGACATGCCATCTGAACAAAGACACCGAGGGTCGTACCGGCCGCAATCAAGATGATGCCGGCACGTTCGCCAAACTGTGCGGACACGGGCGCAAAGCCCATAAAGCTCGCAATGACGATCACATTGTTGAGGACCGGGGCAAACGTCGACCAGAAGTAGTCGCGGTGTGCGTTGAGGACGCCCGAAAACACCGAGCCCAAACCATAAAACAGAATCTGGATGGCAAAGAAACGGAACATGAACGCAGCGGTATCCATGCTGCCGCCGTCACCCGAAAGGAACGATTGCGTCCAGATAAAGCCCGGGGCGAACACGGTCCCCAGCAACGAAATGCCACCCAGCACCAATAGCAGAATACCGAGCAGGTTGCCCACGTACTCGTTAGAGGCCTCACGACCCTGCTCACGCCTCACGCCCATGTACACGGGCAAGAACGCCGTCACGAGCATGCCGCCCATCACGAGTTCGTAGAGCATATTGGGCAGGTTGTTGGCGACCTGATAGGAAGACGAGAGCAGCGACATGCCGATAGCGGCCGCCATTGCCCACGTGCGGATAAAACCGGTGACGCGAGACACGATGGTCAGGATGGTCATAAGCCCGGCGGAACGACCAACCGTGGAGTAGTCCGACGAGCCCATGTCGTCAGTGTCATCTCGCGACGAAGAAGCTTCGGATGAGGGTGTCTGAGGCGCAGATTCTTCTGCAAAATGAGCTCCGCGCTTCAATTCTTCCTGCGGCATCGCTCAGTCCTCTCTCGTAATCGCGGCAACTGTCGCCCCGCAAAATGCAATTAAATCATCGGGTGCAAGCTCGAGCTGATAACCACGCTTGCCTCCCGAAATAAAAATGGTATCCCAAAGGACACATGTTTCATCAATGAGCGTCCGGTAGCGTTTTTTCATACCGACCGGACTGCAGCCGCCGCGAACGTAGCCAGTCGCCGCAAGCAAATCCTTCACATGCATCATGGCCAAGGACTTCTCCCCCGCGGCACGCGCGGCGGACTTTAGATCGAGCTCGTCGGCAACAGGGATGCAGCACACGACGTGGTCGTTGGACGGCGTCACGCAGACCAAGGTCTTAAATCCTTGACCGGGCTCCTCGCCAAGCTGCTCCGAAATCGCGACCCCCAGGCCCGCCGACTCATCACCATCGTCTTCGTACGTATGTAGAACATAGGAAATGCCGGCGCTTTCCAGCTCGCGCATCGCATTGGTTTTTGGCGTCTTTACAGCCTTTGCCATGGCATATCCTTTCCCTCGCATTCGGACGTAAGGATTAAGTATATGTCCAATTCGGCTGCATACGTCACTTCGACACAGCAAGCGCCATCGAATCACAAGGAGTCGATGGCGCCCATAAGCTGAATCGCCTATTTATTGAGCATCAAGTTGAGCCTGACGCTCCCGGTCACGCCTGAGCAACGGCGCCAAAAACTTGCCCGTATAACTCTGCGGACAGTCCGCAACCTGCTCCGGTGTGCCCGAAACCACGACGGTTCCGCCGCCGTTACCGCCCTCGGGGCCCATATCGATCAGGCGGTCGGCAACCTTGATGACATCAAGGTTGTGTTCAATCACCAGCACCGTGTTGCCCGCATCGACCAAGCGCTGCAGCACATCGAGCAGCTGGCGGACGTCCTCAAAATGAAGGCCGGTCGTCGGCTCGTCCAAAATATAGAACGTCTTGCCCGTCTGGCGTCGATGAAGCTCCTTGGCGAGCTTCACACGCTGCGCCTCGCCGCCCGAGAGCGTCGTGGCGGGCTGGCCCAGGCTCACGTAGCCCAAGCCTACATCGTACAGCGTCTGGAGCTTGCGCTTAATCTGCGGGATATTCCCAAAGAAGGCCAGTGCCTCGGTGACGCTCATGTCGAGCACGTCCGAGATGGTCTTACCACGGTAGGTGACCTCAAGCGTCTCGCGGTTATAGCGTTTGCCGCCGCAGACCTCACAGGGGACATAGATATCGGGAAGGAAGTGCATCTCGATCTTAATTTGTCCGTCGCCCTTGCATGCTTCGCAGCGACCGCCGCTCACGTTAAAGGAGAAACGTCCCGGCGAGTAGCCGCGCGCCTTCGACTCCGGCGTACTCGCAAACAGCGCGCGAAGATCATCCCACAGGCCAATGTACGTAGCAGGGTTGGAACGCGGCGTGCGGCCAATCGGCGACTGGTCGATGTCGATCACCTTATCGATGCACTCGATACCCTCGAGCTTTTTGTACGGGCCCACAGGACGCGTCGAACGGTGAATGGCATTCGTAAGCGCAGGCGCGATGGTGTCGGTAACCAGGGAGCTCTTGCCCGATCCCGACACGCCGGTAACAACCGTAAGCGTACCAAACTCGATCTTGGCGGTAACGTTTTTGAGGTTGTTGGCTCGAGCGCCCGTGATCTTAAGGCAGCCGCGACCGGGCTTGCGGCGTTCATCGGGAACCCGAATCATTCGCTTGCCGGTCAGGTAGGCACCCG
This sequence comes from Collinsella sp., assembly GCA_048330275.1. Taxonomy (GTDB): domain Bacteria; phylum Actinomycetota; class Coriobacteriia; order Coriobacteriales; family Coriobacteriaceae; genus Collinsella. The sequence goes on along the minus strand of DBFEIO010000013.1, from coordinate 17,294 downwards.
TCATCGAATCGGGGCACGCCATGATATCGGCAGGCGTTCCCGCGGCGACCACGTGTCCGCCGTTCACGCCCGCACCGGGGCCCATGTCGATCACATAGTCGGCAGCACGAATCGTATCCTCATCATGCTCGACGACGATGACGGTATTGCCGATATCGCGTAGGCGCTCAAGCGTCTTGATCAGGCGCTCGTTATCGCGCTGATGGAGGCCGATCGACGGCTCGTCCAAAATATACAGCACACCCATGAGGCCGGCGCCGATCTGCGTTGCCAGGCGAATGCGCTGGGCCTCGCCTCCGGAAAGCGTCGCCGAGGCACGGTCGAGGGTCAGATAGTCGAGTCCGACATCGACCAGAAAGCGCAGGCGCTCCAGGATTTCCTTAACGATGCGCCCGCCGATAAATTGTTGGCGCTCGGTAAGCTCCAAGCCCTCAAAAAACTCGAGCGACTCGCGGCACGATAGGCAGCAGACCTCGTAAATGGACTTACCGCCTACGGTAACGGCGAGCATCTCGGGGCGCAGACGAGCACCATGGCAACTCGAGCACGGCTCCTCGCGGATGTACTTCTCCAAGCGCGCCTTGGTGTTCTCATTCGTCGTCTCGGTATAGCGCTCGTACAGGATATTGCGCACGCCCGAGAACTTGGTGTCCCACTGGCTGCGGCGCCCATCGAGCTTTTGATAGTCGACCGAAATCTTCTGGTCGCCCATGCCGTCTAAAAACGCGCGACGCACCCGCGGAGGCAGATCCTCCCACGGCGTATCGACGCTCACCTTGAAGTGCTTACAAACCGCAGCGAAAATCTGCGGATAGTAGTTAGAGTTGCCAAACAGGCTGCCAAAGACCCCGTCGGCGATCGACTTCGAGGGGTCTTCGATTAGGGCCTCGGCATCGACCGTCTTCTTAAAACCCAGGCCATCGCACTCGGGGCACGCGCCATAGGGCGCGTTGAACGAGAAATCGCGCGGCTGCAGGTCATCGATGGAGTGTCCATGCTCCGGGCACGCTAACGCCAGCGAATACTCCAGCAACTCGCCTTCGGTCCCCTCGGGAGCGTCGCGGTCGGGCAGCAAGTATACGTTCACATTGCCGTGCGCCAGCGCAGTCGCCTGTTCAACGGACTCGGCAATACGGCCCAGCGAGTTCTCGCGAATCACGATGCGATCGACCACGACCTCGATATCGTGCTTAAACTTCTTGTCCAGATCGATCGGATCGTCGAGCGAGCGCACTTCACCGTCGACACGCACGCGGCTAAAGCCCTCGGCGCGAAGGTCCTCAAACAGTTTGGTGTACTCGCCTTTTCGCCCGCGTACCACCGGTGCCAGCACAAACGCGCGGCGGCCTTCCCCCGCCGCCAAGACCTTGTCGGCAACCTGATCGGTCGTCTGACGCTCAATGACACGGCCGCATTCGGGACAGTGCGGGGTGCCCACACGGGCGAACAGCAGGCGCAGATAGTCATAAATCTCGGTTACGGTGCCAACCGTCGAGCGCGGGTTCTTGGATGTCGTCTTTTGATCAATCGAGACAGCCGGCGAAAGGCCGTCGATTGAATCCAAGTCGGGTTTGTCCATCTGGCCCAAGAACTGGCGCGCATAACTCGAAAGGCTCTCGACGTATCGACGCTGGCCCTCGGCATAGATAGTGTCGAATGCCAGCGAACTCTTGCCCGAGCCAGAAAGACCGGTAATGACCACGAGTTGGTCACGCGGAATGGAAACATCGATATCACGGAGGTTGTGCTCACGAGCGCCGCGAATAACGATAGAAGAATCAGACATGGAAGCTCCTTGCCTCCTATTGCATCGAATCATACTGCCGATGAGTTTAGCGCACTCGACGCGCACAGATGTTCGTAATACAAGATTCGCAGACCTTTAGCTTTGCGTATCGGGCGCTTTGTTTCTCGAAATGCCGTGGAAAGGTTACAGTAATCTAATACTGAACTTAATTTGCTGTACCAGAGGAACGTCCATGACCGAAGATATCCCCCTTGAAATCACTTCGAGCGACATGGCCAATCTGCCCATATTCATCGCCGTCCTTATCGTGGCCGCCGTCGTCGTGCGCGTGTATTTTTCAATCAAACGCAACGAAAAGCCACCCATTGCCCGCGTCTTTTGGTGCGCGACGCTCCTCATCCCGCTCGGCGTGGTAGCTGCATGGGTTACGAATCAATTGCTCGTAAATGAGGGCAGCTCCCTATGGGTCCTTTCTTATTCGGCGCTCGGTGCTGCCGCCGTCATGCTTCTTGTCGAGCCCTTGGTTTCGGGACTTATCGACCAAACCGACCTTACGACGGGAACGGTTGCCTGTATTTGCCGTGACATCCTTGTCATCGCCGCTGTTTCAGCGCTCTCGTTCGTTTCACTCGAAATTGCCTGCAACGAAACGTTCTATCGCATTCCCGCCAACTCATTCGGGTTTTCCGTCGGGCTGCTCGCGACGGTTCTGCTCTCCCTTTATTTGCTGGGACAGCGTCATGGAGGCGTCATGGCCCTCGTGCCCGTCGTCTGTTGCATCCTTGGCATTGCCGAGCACTTCGTCATAACGTTTAAAGGCGAAGCCATCCTGCCAAGCGATATCTTGGCCCTTGGCACCGCAATGGAAGTGAGCGAGGGATACGAGTTTACCTTTACCGCCGGAATCGTAACCTCTCTCGCCCTGCTGGAGATTTCCCTGGGGCTTCTTTCGCTCATCCGACCGCGAAAGCTCCGTACGCCCACCCATGTCTTCCCCGCTATCGCCGCTAACCTCTGTGCTTTTCTGCTAGTGACCGTTGTGGGGCTCTCAGGCTTTTCCAACATCGACTTGGAGCAGGCGCTGGATTTTGGATTTGACCGTTGGCAGCCCATCACCACGTATGCGTCTCAGGGTTTTATCACTTCGTTCACCGAAATGGTCAACGAGTTGCCCATTGAGAAGCCCAAAGACTATACGCCCGATGAGGCGCAGAGCATCGAGCAGGAGCTCGCCGCCGTCTACGACAGCACATATGGCTCGAGCGAACAGCGCGCGGCGGCCGTTGCCCAGTTCAATGAAATCAAGCCGACGATTGTTGCCGTCATGAACGAGAGTTTTAGCGACCTTTCGTGCTTTGAGCAGCTCCAGACGGCCGGGTACACCGGCCCCGCATTCTACAACTCGCTTCCCGACACACTTGTTCGCGGCACCATGCTCGCTTCGGTCGCCGGTGGCGGAACGGCGAACTCCGAATTCGAATTTTTGACCGGAGCGACAACGGCCTTTGTCGGATTAGGCAAAATCCCCTATCAGCTGTATCAGATGAATGGCGTCAACAGCCTGGCAAAGGACCTTAAAGAGCTTGGGTATACCGCCACCGCTATGCACCCGCAAAACCCCGTCAACTACCATCGCGATAAAATCTATCAGCAGCTGGGCTTTGGAGACTTTCTTTCAATCGGCGATTTCGAAGGTGCGCCCTATTACCATGCCGGCGTATGCGACTACGCCACCTACGACAAGATACTCGACCTGCTTAGAACCGACGAAGCCCCGCAGTTCATCTTTGACGTCACGATGCAAAATCACGGCGGCTACGATTATGGCACCGTTCCCGCCGAAGAGCTGACAAACTATTGGGTCGAGGGAGCCAGTGAGGGTGCCAACAGCGCGCTCAACACCTATCTCACCTGCATCAACGCATCCGACCGGGACCTCGAGTACTTTATCAACGAGCTCCGCAATATCGGCAGACCGGTTGTTCTTGTCTTTTTTGGCGACCATCAGCCGAGCGCCGCAACGACTCTCAACGACGAGCTGTACCCTCAGGAAGATACGGCAAGCCACGCTTTCCGTATCTATCAGTCGACATATCTCGTCTGGGCTAACTATGGGATCGCCGGCAATACCGAGCTCAACGTCTACGACACCGTCGGGGCAAACGAGATTGCAGCCATTACCCTTAATAAGATCGGCGCCCCGCTCACCAATTACCAAAAGGCCCTGCTTGCGACAAGGTCAGATGTGCCCACCATCAATGTCGCCGGCTATCTCGGTGCCGACGGGCTGCGCTACGACTTGGAATCGGAAGACAGCCCCTACGCCTCGACGATCGACAAGCTGCAGCGCATGCAATACCTCGAGTTCGCCAGCAAAGTTCAGTAAGCCCGCCCATTCGCTTGGGCCCATCGTATTGCAAGCACGCTCGGCCCAAACGCATCGCAAATGACTCCCGCTCGCAAACGAGGGTACAATGACGCTCGTGTCACATCGCGGGGCCCCGGCCCCAGCATATACAAAGGAGTCATACATGGGTTGCGAACACGCACAGGCCGCCGGCGGACAAACGTCGCCGTCGCAATTTGAGGAGAACACGCTGTCCGAGGTCAAGCGCGTCATCGCCGTGCTTTCCGGCAAGGGCGGTGTCGGCAAGTCATTTGTCACCGGTGCCATCGCCACCGAGCTTGCCCGTCACGGCCACAAGGTCGGCGTCCTCGATGCCGACATTACCGGTCCCTCTATCCCCAAGATGTTCGGTATGAGCGGACGCCACGTCCATGCCCTTGGCAACCTTATGCTGCCCGAAATCTCCGGGCACGGCGTCAAGGTCATGAGCTCCAACCTGCTGCTCCAAAACGAGACCGACCCCGTCCTTTGGCGCGGTCCGGTCATCGCAGGCGCCATTAGGCAGTTCTGGAGCGAGACCTCGTGGGGCCCCATCGACTACCTGCTGGTCGACATGCCTCCGGGAACAGGCGACGTCGCGCTCACCGTCTTCCAGTCGCTGCCCGTCGACGGCATCGTCATCGTCACGAGCCCGCAGGATCTGGTCTCGATGATCGTCGCCAAGGCGGTCAACATGGCCGAGAAGATGAACGTCCCCATTCTGGGCATTGTCGAGAACATGAGCTATATTGAGTGCCCCGACTGCGGCAAGAAGATCGAGGTCTTTGGCAAGAGCAAGCTCCCCGAGGTCGCAGAGCGCTATAACCTCGACATCTTGGGCAAGCTTCCCATTAATCCGGCACTCGCCGAGGCCTGCGATAAGGGCGAGGTCGAGACCGCACTGCCCGATGGCATGTTGCCCAAGGCAGTCTCTGCCGTCGAGGCCATTACCCCGCACGAGACCGACGAGGCCTAAGTGAACACGAGCGCCTTCTATGACGTCCTGGTAATCGGCGGCGGGGCTTCAGGCCTCGCCGCCGCCATTACGGCCGCACGCGCTGGCAAAAGCGTCTGCATCGTTGAGCGCGATGTCGCCTGCGGCCTTAAGCTCCTTGCGACCGGCAACGGCCGCTGCAACCTCTCCAACGAATCGATTGATCCACAGCGGTATAACCACCCCGCATTCGTCGAATCCGTTATGGGCCCCCAGCCCGAACAAGAGCTTATGGGTTTCTTCTCCTCGCTGGGCATCATGACAACCTCCGAGGAAGGCCGGCTGTACCCGCGCTCCCTTCGCGCCGAATCGGTGCGCGACGCGCTTCTCAACGTTTGCGACCGCCTAGGTATCACCTTAATCTGTGGAGCCAACGTTGCCTCAGCGCACAAAGCTTCCGAAGGCTGGGCACTCCAAATAGACCGTCCAGCGCGGACGCTCAAGGCAAAAAAGCACGACGACCGAAAATCGGAACTCCGCTCGCTTCGGAAAGCGCTCACCGATGTCCCTCGCAAGAACGCGACCCTGCAGGCACACGCCGTAATTATCGCCACGGGCGGCTACCCCACCGGTATCGCCGATACGTTTAGCCTCCCCCTCACTTCGCTGCGCCCCGTCCTCTGTCCCGTATCGGCAACGGTCGTTGGCGATCGGGCGGCACTCAAGACGTTGGATGGTCTGCGCGTCCGCGCCCGCTTGACGCTCGCCCGCAACCACAGTGAGCTCTGGCACGAAAACGGTGAAGTGCTGTTTCGAACCTTCGGCATCTCGGGTGTCGCTGTCTTCAACCTCTCCCGTCGTATCCAGCGCGGCGATACGATCCTGCTCGACGTTTTCCCCGACCTCTCCAAAGACGAGCTGCTCGATATGCTCAACCGGCGCGTTGAGCTGCTCGGCGGCTTTTCGCCCCGCGATCCCCGTTGGCTCGACGGCATGCTCGCCCCGCAACTCTCCCGCGTCGTCTGCACGGCGTTCGAGCAGTGCCATCCAGGCTCCAACGATGTCATCCACCTGGTCTCGATCCTCAAGCACTTTAAGTTGCTCGTCGAGGGAACAGCCGAGGAGCGCTCGGCGCAGGTCACGCGTGGTGGCGTATCTGTCGAGAGCATCTCAACACCCAGTCTACGCGCGCGCAGCGCTGTCGACGCCCCGCTTTACGTCTGCGGCGAAGCGCTCGACATCGACGCCGATTGCGGAGGCTTTAACCTTGCGTGGGCCTGGCTCTCGGGCATCCGCGCTGCAAGCAGCCTGTAGCCGCGCAGTCTATAATCAAAAACGCATTCGGGCCGTCTGGGATACCGGACGGCCTCTTTCTTGCCTCTAAGGAGACCTCGATGATCGAAATCACCCAAGTCAACGCGTCGCTCGATGAAGCCGGCGATGAAAATGCCTGCCTCATTGTTGGCAAGCGAGTCGCCAAGCGCGTCTTACGTTGCAAGGACTCCGAGATCAAGTCCATCGAGCTCCACCGCAAGTCAATCGACGCTCGCAAAAAACGAGACGTCCATTTTATCCTGAGCTTTCGTGTTCAGCTGACTAGTCCCCACCTCGAGCGAGAAGCGGTCGACAGCGTTGCCGAGCGTGACCGCTCGCGCGTACGCGCGATAGAAGACGATGAGCCTTCATTCCCCTCCCCCGCCTCCGACGCACCTCAAGAACGCCCTGTCGTTGTCGGCGCCGGATGCGCCGGCCTTTTCGCTGCGCTTACGCTCGCCGAAGCAGGTCTTAAGCCTTTGCTCATCGAGCGCGGCGACCCGGCATTTCGCCGCTCGCGGGCGATCGATCTCTTTCTAAAGGAGCGCATCCTCGACCCCGAGAGCAATATCCAGTTTGGCCTGGGCGGCGCGGGGACCTTCTCGGACGGCAAGCTCAATACGGGAACAAAAAATCCCGCCCATCGCCTTATCCTCGAAACCTTCGTCGAGGCAGGTGCGCCCCGCGATATTCTGTGGGATGCCAAGCCGCACATTGGCTCCGACATCCTTCCCACGGTTGTCACCGCTATATCCCAGCGCATCGAGCAGCTCGGAGGTGTCGTCCGTTATCGAACGAAGCTCGTCGACATTCGCATCGACGTGTCTGGCGCCATCACCGGTATTGATGTCCAATCGTCCCAAGACGCCGCTTACGAGTCAATCGAGACAAAGCACCTCATCCTCGCCTGCGGGCATTCTGCTCGCGATATTTTTGAGCTCCTTAAGGACCACAACGTGGCCCTCGCACAAAAGACCTTTGCCATGGGCGTTCGCATCGAGCATCCGCAGCGCGACATCGACCGAGTCCAATACGGAGCCTCGGCGGGACATCCTGCCCTCGGAGCAGTCCCTTACAAGCTCGTCGCCCATCTTCCCAACGGCCGCAGCGTGTTCTCGTTTTGCATGTGCCCCGGCGGGCAGGTTGTCGCCGCCTCTTCCGAGCAGGGCCACCTGTGCGTCAACGGCGCCAGTCTCAATGCCCGCGACGGACGCAACGCAAATGCCGCCCTGCTCGTTAACGTCACACCCGAGGACCTTCCCAACGATGACCCGCTCGCCGGCATCGAGCTCCAGCGTGCCTGCGAGGCGGCCGCCTATCGCCTGGGCGGTTCCAACTGGAACGCACCGGCACAGCTCGTCGGAGATTTCCTCGCAGGACGTGCCAGCAAGGCACCCGGAAAGGTAAAGCCCACCTATCCGCTCGGTGTGACCTGGACGGCAATTGACGAAGCCCTGCCGCAGCATATCGTCGAGTCGCTCCGCCTAGGACTTCCCCTACTCGGAAAAAAGCTACGAGGCTACGACCGCTCCGATGCTGTTCTTACCGGCGTGGAGACTCGCTCGAGCTCACCGGTCACCGTCACCCGAGACCGAACATGCCATGCCGTGTCGACCCCGGGCCTCTACCCTTGCGGTGAGGGAGCTGGATATGCCGGCGGCATCATGAGCGCCGCCACCGACGGCATTCGTTGTGCCGAAGCCCTGATCGCAGACCTCTAACGCACGAATTCCAGCGCGCAAAAGACGCATGCCCCGAGCTCCGCAGGGAACTCGGGGCATGTTCGCTATTTCTTAAACCGTGCACCCTGGCGTTTTCTGCCCGATGCGAACGTGGAACCCTTGCGGGCCTGCGAACGTAAGCGCTCAATCGTCTCGTCCTCAGACGCACCCTCGAGCATCGCCCGAATCTGAACGACGGCATCGCGCAGGCGCGCCGCCTCCTCAAAGTCCATGGCGGCAGAAGCGTTACGCATATCCTCTTCCATGGTTTCGACGATCCGCACAAGCTCGTCATGCGGCAGTTCTTCCAACTGCTCCGCAAGTGTCTGCTCGGGCGCCACCGTTTCCGGCACGCCACCCTCGCCCGACTCATCGGGCGTATAGAATGCGCCATGGCCAAGAGAGTCGCCCTTCGAGCGCCCCTTGGAACCCACGGTTTTTTCGGCCTCGGCAATAAAACTTGAGATGTCGTTGATGGCCTTGCGCACCGTCTTGGGCACAATGCCATGCTCTTCGTTATATGCCATCTGAATCTCGCGACGGCGCTGCGTCTCCTCGATGGCCTCTTTCATCGAATCGGTCACAACGTCCGCATACATGATGACTTCGCCATCGGCGTTACGGGCCGCGCGGCCAATCGTCTGAATCAGCGAACGGCGGTTGCGCAAGAAGCCTTCCTTATCGGCATCGAGAATTGCCACCAGTGAGACCTCGGGAAGGTCTAGGCCCTCGCGAAGCAGGTTGATGCCAACGAGAACATCGATCTTGCCCTCGCGCAGCGTTCGCAGGATCTCGACACGGTCCATCGTCGCTGTATCGGAGTGCATGTAATTAACCTTAATGCCGGCATCAAGCAGATGGTCGGTCAGGTCCTCGGCCATGCGCTTGGTGAGCGTGGTCACCAGCACGCGCTCCTTGCGGGCAACGCGCTCGCGAATCTCGTCCTCAAGATCGTCAATCTGCCCACGAACCGGACGCACATCGATCTTGGGGTCGAGCAGACCGGTCGGACGAATAATCTGCTCCACGTCGTTTTGGCTCACCCGCAGCTCGTAGTCGCCCGGCGTGGCCGAAACATAGATAAACTGGGGTATCCTTGCCTCAAACTCATCGAAACGAAGCGGGCGATTATCGAGTGCCGAGGGCAGGCGAAAACCGTGTTCCACCAGCGTTACCTTACGCGAGCGGTCGCCTTCATGCATGCCGCGGATCTGCGGCACCGTCACATGGCTCTCGTCGATGATACAGAGCATGTCCTTAGGAAAGTAATCGATCAGGGTAAACGGCGGCTCACCCGGCTTGCGACCGTCCAGATGACGCGAGTAGTTCTCGATGCCGTTGCAAAAGCCCATCGTCTCGAGCATCTCAAGATCATAATCGGTGCGCTGCTGCAGACGCTGCGCCTCGAGCAACTTGTCGGTCGCCTTGAGCTCCGCCACGCGCTTCTCGCACTCTTCGCTGATCGATTTCAGAGCCGCCTTGACCTTCGGCTTCTCGGTCACGTAGTGCGATGCCGGCCATACGGGGATGGCCTCGTACTCACGAAGCATCTCTCCGGTGACCTCATCGATCTCGGCAATCAGCTCGACCTCGTCGCCAAAGAACTCAAACCGCAACGGATGCTCGGCATAAGGCGGATACACGTCGACAACATCGCCGCGCACGCGGAACGTGCCGCGTGCCAGATCATAGTCATTGCGATCATATTGAATGTCGATAAGTGCATGGATAAAGTCATCGCGCTCGAGCGGCACCTTCTTGTCGACGTTTGGAGCCAGACCCGCATAGTCCTCAGGAGAGCCAATGCCATAGATACACGAGACCGATGCGACGACGATCACATCGCGTCGAGAAAGCAGTGACGCGGTCGCCTGATGGCGCAGCATCTCGACCTCTTCGTTAATCGAGGAGTCTTTCTCGATATATGTATCGCTTTGCGGCACATACGCCTCGGGCTGATAGTAGTCGTAGTACGAGACAAAGTAGACCACAGCGTTGTTGGGAAAGAACTCTTTGAGCTCGCTCGCAAGCTGAGCGGCGAGCGTTTTATTGGGAGCCATGACCAGCGTCGGCTTCCCCAGGGCCTCAATAGTCTTAGCCATCGTGAAGGTCTTGCCCGAACCAGTCACGCCCAGCAAAACCTGATAGCGATCTCCGTCCCTCACACCCTGCACAAGCGACTCAATGGCCTTAGGCTGAGAACCTGCAGGCTCATAAGGAGATACAACCTTAAATGGCACCTCAGAGCCCTCAACGCCAAAACGTTTGAGCTCTCCTCCAACACGCTCAACTTCAAATTCCGCCATGGATACTCCTAACTCATATATCTGCAGTATACGCAGGCGGCAGGCATAGTCCTATACGAACCGATCGGGATAGAGGGTCTTATAGCGAACCCAGGCATTATTGACACGAATCAGATAAGCCTGAGTTTCAGGGAAGGTAATCGCATTATGGAGTGACGTGTTCTGCTGCGCCCATCCGTCGACATTGCCCATACCGGCGTTATAGGCGGCAATGGCACTATCCGTCGACCCGTTGAAATAGGTCAGAAGATACGAGAGGTATGCGCAGCCAAACTCGATATTGGTAGCCGGATCGTTAAGGTTGTCGGCCGAATACTCGTCACCGTCGACAAGGCCCTTGGCGATCATATCCTGAGCAGTCACGGGCATCAGCTGCATCAATCCCTGAGCACCCTGATTCGATTCGGCCTTGGGATCCCAATTCGATTCAGACTTAATGACAGCGCACACCAGATACGGATCCAGATTATGCGAAATACTGGATTGCTTTACATATGCCTCGTAGTCAATCGGATACAGCGGCTTAAAGAAAACAGCAGGAGCATACGAGTAGACAAGCGAAATAAGGCCAAAGACGAACACAACGGCAAGTGGCGCCACGCGATACCACGTAAAGAAACGTGTCCTAGGCATCGGCCTCCTCCTTATCCACTACATCCCCGAAGCCATGGCGCACAAGCCATGCATCCAGTTGTTCAAAGAGCGAGTTGTCGCCCGCCGCATTATCGATTACCGTCGTAGCGAGATTGCAAAGCGAAGCCTCATCAGGTTGGCATGCAGAACGCGCATCAAAATCGGAGGGCTCCATACCACGATGAATAGCACGCCCGCGACGAACTGCTAAAGGAGCGCTGATAACCAGAATTTCATCAGCCAGGCCAAAAGCATCCTCAAAACCAGTCGGGGCAGAAACCTCGACCACCGCAAAGGGATAACGGGGGGACGAAACCGTGCAGCAAACCGGATCAAGAATCCTCAGTGACAGCTGCTCGATGAGAACGGGGTGCACAATGCTATTGAGCCTCGCGACCGCATCAGGAGAAACAAAAGCTCGAGAAGCGAGGATGTTACGGCGAACGCCACCCTCCTCGTCCAAAATATCCCAGCCAAATTCTTCCGCGAGGGCATTGACGATATCGGAGCCTGGCACATACAGCGATTTGGCAAGCTCGTCCAGATCGATAAGCATGGCGCCATGAGATTCGAGATAGCGGCAGGCAGTCGACTTACCCGAAGCAATATTGCCCAAGACAAAAACGGTAAACATCAAGTCCTCCCTAACGCCATGGGAGCTATTATCGCGCAAATACAAAAGAAGGACTCAAAATACAGCCAAACAGTAAGACAAGCTAAAAGAAGGCGAGTTCTTGTATTACGGCTCTCTATATAACGCAAAAAAGGGGGAGGCCGCGAGGCCTCCCCCTTCTGCAGTTCAAGCGTACGGCTCGGTGCCGTCCACCGGTCAGCGGCGCCCTGGCCTCCCACGGGCTGGCCCCGCAGTACTCTCGGCGCGATGGGGCTTAGCTTCCGGGTTCGGAACGGGACCGGGCGTGCCCCCCATGCTCTGGCCGCTGACCGGTGGGCGGCGCCCACCGTTACGGTGTCCGGTATCGCATACACGTGCCCTGGGGGCCGCATGGCGCATAGGAAAGTATGACTCGGGGGCATCCTCGTGCCCGGACCGCGCGCATGAGCGCTCAGTCCCGCGGGCCGCGAGGTGCGGTTCCGGAAGAGCTCGGGCGATTAGTGCGGCTCGGCTGAGGACGTCGCCGCCCTTGCACCTGCCGTCTATCGACCAGGTAGTCTACCTGGGCCCTTACCGGAAGGAGAACTAATCCCTGGAACGGCTTCCCGCTTAGATGCCTTCAGCGGTTATCCGCGCCGCACGCGGCTACCCGGCCGTGCCGTTGGTCGACAACCGGTTCACCGGAGGTGCGTCCACCCCGGTCCTCTCGTACTGGGGGCAGCCTCCATCGATTCTCCTGCGCCCACGGAGGATAGGGACCGAACTGTCTCACGACGTTCTGAACCCAGCTCGCGTACCGCTTTAAACGGCGAACAGCCGTACCCTTGGGACCTGCTCCAGCCCCAGGATGCGATGAGCCGACCTCGAGGTGCCAAACCTTGCCGTCGATGTGGACTCTTGGGCAAGATCAGCCTGTTATCCCCGGAGTACCTTTTATCCGTTGAGCGACGGCCCACCCACTCGGGGCCGCCGGATCACTAGAGCCTGCTTTCGCACCTGCTCGGCTTGTGGGCCTCGCAGTCAAGCCCGCTTGTACTCTTGCATTCAAAAGGACGGTTGCCGACCGTCCCGAGCGGACCTTCGCGCGCCTCCGTTACCCTTTAGGAGGCGACCGCCCCAGTCAAACTGCCCGCCTGGCACGGTCCCCGAGCCGGTTGACGGCCTCGGGTTAGGACGCCGGTCGCGCGAGGGCAGTATTCCAAGGGCGGCTCCCCGGGGGCTGGCGCCTCCGGATCTGTGCCTCCTGCCTATCCTCTACACGCGGGACCAGCGGCCAATGCCAAGCTGCAGTGAAGGTTCACGGGGTCTTTCCGTCCTTCCGCGGGTAAGTCGCATCTTCACGACCAGTGCAATTTCACCGGGTCCATGGTCGAGACAGCGCCCAAGTCGTTGCGCCTTTCGTGCAGGTCGGAACTTACCCGACAAGGAATTTCGCTACCTTAGGACCGTTATAGTTACGGCCGCCGTTTACCGGGGCTTGGCTTCGGGGCTTCGCTCGAAAGCTAACTCCTCCGCGTGACCTTCCGGCACCGGGCAGGCGTCAGACCCTATACGTCGCCTTGCGGCTTCTGCAGAGTCCTGTGTTTTTGGTAAACAGTCGCTTGGGCCTCTCCACTGCGGCCCGCCTCCGCTCCCGGAGCAAGTCCGTTCACGTACGCGCGGGCACCCCTTCTCCCTAAGTTACGGGGCCATTGTGCCGAGTTCCTTGACCATGGTTGACCCGATCGCCTCGGTATGTTCTACCCACCCACCTGTGTCGGTTTGCGGTACGGGCGCGCACGCGCCTGCCTAGGGGTTTTTCTAGGGACCTCGGGCTCACTCGCTTCGCTTAAGTGCTTCGTCCGGAGCCTCGCCCTCGTGCGGACCGGATTTCCCTGGTCCGCGGGCCGCGCTCCATCACGGGGACGTCCAGAACCCCGCCGAGCCACCCCCATCCGTCGCCCCGTCGGTCGTAGCGCCGCGTGCGCGGTGCAGGAATGTCTGCCTGCTGCGCGTCGGCTACGCCTCCCGGCCTCGCCTTAGCCCCCGACTGACCCTGGGAGGATTAGCCTTGCCCAGGAAACCTCGGGTTCACGGCGGACGAGTTACTCTCTCGTCTCTCGCTACTCATGCCAGCATTCTCACTCCCATGCGCTCCACCGCCGGTCGCCCGGCGGCTTCCCCGCCCATGGGAAGCTCCCCTACCGATTCTAATGAATTAAAATCCCGCCGCTTCGGTGTCCAGCTTAGCCCCGTGTATTGTCGGCGCATGTCCACTCGACCAGTGAGCTGTTACGCACTCTTTGAATGCATGGCTGCTTCTAAGCCAACATCCTGGTTGTCTGGGCGGACGCACATCCTTTGCCACTCGGCTGGAACTTGGGGACCTTAGCGGGCGGTCCGGGCTGTTTCCCTCTCGAGCACACAGCTTAGCCCACATGCTCTGACTGCCGCGCTCTGGGCCGCCGGCATTCGGAGTTCGGTTGGATTCGGTAGGCGGCGAAGCCCCCTCGTCCATCCGGTGCTCTACCTCCGGCGGTGAACGCGCGACGCTAGCCCTAAAGCTATTTCGGGGAGAACGAGATATCTCCGGGTTTGATTGGCCTTTCACCCCTATCCGCAGGTCATCGCCGCCGTTTTCAACCGACGTGCGTTCGGCCCTCCACGGGGTCTTACCCCCGCTTCAGCCTGCCCACGGATAGCTCACCCGGCTTCGCGTCCGCGGCGCGGGACTCAAGTCGCCCTGTTAAGGCTCGCTTTCGCTACGGCTCCCTTTCGGTTAACCTCGCCCCGCGCCAGCGACTCGCTGGCTCATTCTACAAAAGGCACGCCGTCACAACATAAAGTTGCTCCGACTGCTCGTGGGCGCACGGTTTCAGGTACTGTTTCACTCCCCTCCCGGGGTGCTTTTCACCTTTCCCTCACGGTACTGGTGCGCTATCGGTCACAGGGTAGTACTCAGGCTTGGATGGTGGTCCACCCAGGTTCGGACCGGGTTTCACGTGCCCGGCCCTACTCAGGGACCGCGTCGCGCCGTCCGGTCTGGGTTCGCGTACGGGGCTGTCACCCGCTGCGGCCGGCCCTCCCATGCCGTTCCGCTCCCCAGCCGGACCTGCGCCCGGGGGCGGCAGCCCCCGGATGCGCGGCCCTGCAACCCCGTCGGCGGAACCCCTGCCGGGTACGCCCGCTCGACGGTTTGGCCATCGGTCCCCTTTCGCTCGCCGCTACTCGGGGAGTCTCGAGATTGATTTCCTCTCCTCCGGGTACTTAGATGTTTCAGTTCCCCGGGTTGTCCTCCCCGGCCCTATGTGTTCAGGCCGGGGATATCCACACCTCTGTGGATGGGTTCGCCCATTCGGAGACCCCCGGGTCGAAGGATGTGTGCTCCTCGCCGGGGATTATCGCAGCTTGCCGCGTCCTTCATCGGCTCCCTGTGCCAAGGCATCCGCCGTGCGCCCGTGGTATCTTGCGGGACCGCATCGGGCCCGCGGGATATCCACGTGTCGCTAAAATTAATTAATCGATATCATGAATAGCGCTCGTATGTCGCAATTCGGGTATCTCATACCGCGGCACAGTAAATGTACTGTGCTCGCGATCAGATGCTCCTCACTCATTTATAAGTGAATTCTTCTTGTTTGGATCGGATGAATGATTGCTATCATTCTTACGTTTAATCGCAGAAAAGAATCGAGTCTGGAAGAATTGAATCTTCCATCTCTCTCCTATCGCTATGCGGCTCTCAAGGTACGCGGGTGCGACCCCGGGGACCGGGTGCTGCGGGGACTTATCCTGGCCAGACATCAACCGGACGGGCTCCTGCCCTCTATTCGAGTTAAAGTGTTTCTCTCTAAGAATGTATCTCCCTAGAAAGGAGGTGATCCAGCCGCACCTTCCGGTACGGCTACCTTGTTACGACTTCACCCCCCTCACCCTCCACACCTTCGGCGCCTCCCCCCTCTCGGTTGGGCCGGCGACTTCGGGTGCAGACGACTCGGGTGGTGTGACGGGCGGTGTGTACAAGGCCCGGGAACGCATTCACCGCGGCATGCTGATCCGCGATTACTAGCAACTCCGACTTCATGGGGGCGGGTTGCAGCCCCCAATCCGAACTGGGGCCGGCTTTCCGGGATCCGCTCCCCCTCGCGGGGTGGCATCCCTCTGTACCGGCCATTGTAGCACGTGTGCAGCCCAGGGCATAAGGGGCATGATGACTTGACGTCGTCCCCGCCCTCCTCCGCCTTGACGGCGGCGGTCCCGCGTGGGTTCCCGGCATCACCCGATGGCAACACGCGGCGGGGGTTGCGCTCGTTGCGGGACTTAACCCAACATCTCACGACACGAGCTGACGACAGCCATGCACCACCTGTATGGGCTCCTCTCGGCCACGGGGTCTCCCCCGCTTCACCCATATGTCAAGCCCTGGTAAGGTTCTTCGCGTTGCTTCGAATTAAGCCACATGCTCCGCTGCTTGTGCGGGCCCCCGTCAATTCCTTTGAGTTTTAGCCTTGCGGCCGTACTCCCCAGGCGGGACGCTTAATGCGTTGGCTGCGGCACGGGGGGATCGTCCCCCCACACCTAGCGTCCATCGTTTACGGCTGGGACTACCAGGGTATCTAATCCTGTTCGCTCCCCCAGCTTTCGCGCCTCAGCGTCGGTCTCGGCCCAGAGGGCCGCCTTCGCCACCGGTGTTCCACCCGATATCTGCGCATTCCACCGCTACACCGGGTGTTCCACCCTCCCCTACCGGACCCAAGCCGCGGAGGTTCCGGGGGCTTCGGGGGGTTGAGCCCCCCGCTTCGACCCCCGGCCTGCCGGGCCGCCTACGCGCGCTTTACGCCCAATGAATCCGGATAACGCTCGCCCCCTACGTATTACCGCGGCTGCTGGCACGTAGTTAGCCGGGGCTTCTTCTGCAGGTACAGTCTTGACTCTTCCCTGCTGAAAGCGGTTTACGACCCGAAGGCCTCCGTCCCGCACGCGGCGTCGCTGCGTCAGGGTTCCCCCCATTGCGCAAGATTCCCCACTGCTGCCTCCCGTAGGAGTCTGGGCCGTGTCTCAGTCCCAATCTGGCCGGTCGGTCTCTCAACCCGGCTACCCGTTGTCGGCACGGTGGGCCGTCACCCCGCCGTCTACCTGATGGGCCGCGGAGCCATCCCCTCCCGTCGGGGCTTTAGCCGGGGTGCCATGCGGCACCCCGGGGTATCCGGTATTACCCGTCCTTTCGGGCGGCTATCCCGGGGGAGGGGGCAGGTTCTCCACGTGTTACTCAGCCGTTCGCCACTCGCTTCCCTCCGGAGAGGGGTGCCGTTCGACTTGCATGTGTTAGGCGCGCCGCCAGCGTTCATCCTGAGCCAGGATCGAACTCTCCGTCCAAAATGTATGGGCTTCGAGCCCGTCCGGTCCTCACAACTATTAGCTGATCGGTTCCGTTCGATTCATATGGTTCTGTATAGGAAAAGGAATTTCTCGGGGCCGCCTCTCGGCGGCCTTGCGAAAAACAAATCCAAGTTAGACCATTTCAAATGGTTCGATGTCTGCCCGGATGCGACACTGAATGTGTCCATCCTCGCAGTATCCGGTTCTCAAGGTGCACGCTCTGCGGCTGATCCGGTCCGACCGGGCCGCGCGGCAAGGAGATATATTGCCAGACCGGAGGGG
>DBFEIO010000012.1:0-212458 GCA_048330275.1 Collinsella sp. | reverse complement strand
TTTTCCATATCACCATAGTGAATTGTTAGCACGTTAGCTCCTTCGGCTTGCTGATTTGGCATTTAGTGAGATTGTTTATATCGCAGCACATGAGGCGGGCGTTATCGGCCCGCGGTAGATGTGATTGATGACCAAGGTTTGTATTTTGTTGCTTTATTAATCAGTTCACTCGTTTAATCAGTTCGTTCATGCGCTAAGTTTGCCTTAGAAGCTATTTAGCGTAACGGTTGAGGTGTGGCGACTCATATTTAAATTGCAGTCACAAAGACACCTTTTATCGATTTCCCGTTGAAATACTGAATTGATAGTTTAAAAATAACTTAAGAGAGCCTTAAATCTCGGAGAAAGGATGTCGTATGAAAAACCTTCGAGAAAGATGGCGCGGACTAACAGTGCTGGGAGTTGTTGCATTTGCCGCTGCCTGCATGACGGTTGCCCCGGTGCCCTCATTTGCTGATATTGCTGGCGGTGGCGGAGACGGTGGACCGATTACGGAATGGTGTTCCGACGGTCGTCCGAAGACTGGACTCGTTCGGTGCGAGGACGGCAACCTTCGCTATTTCGATCCCGAAACTGGCGCCATGGTCACGAACCAGTGGCATAACGAATACGAAGCTGTCTGGTACTATTTTGGCGCTGACGGGACCGCAGTTTCGGGCTGGCAGTCTATCGGTGGGGACAAGTACTACTTCTACCCCGAAAGCCATGATATGGCATACGGCCGAGTTCAAATTGACGGCAAGAACTACTTCCTGAACACCCCTGGCGCCAATGCTGATGGCCGTATGCAGCACAGCGGCTGGTTCTATGACTCCATTTACGGTAAGTGGTCCTACGCGACCTCCAGCGGCGAGCTTCTGACCGGTTGGCATAATCTCGGCGGGGCTTGGTACTATTTCAACGAATCTGGGGTCATGCTGACTGGCTGGATCAACGATTCGGGTACCTGGTATTACACCAATGCCTCCGGTGTGATGGCCACTGGTTGGCTTAACATCGGCGGTACGTGGTACTACCTCGATGGTTCGGGCGCCATGGTTGCTAACGGCTGGCGCAGCCTGGGCGGCTCCTGGTACTGGTTCGGCGATTCCGGTGCAATGGCCACTGGCTGGTTCTTGGCAGGCGGCTCTTGGTACTATGCGAGTGGTTCGGGCGCCATGGCAACCGGCTGGCTCAGCAATGGCGGCACGTGGTATTGGCTCAGTGGTTCGGGCGCTATGGCCTCTAACTCTTGGGTCAACATTGGCGGAGTCTGGTACTGGTTCGACGATTCCGGCGCGATGGCCACCGGCTGGCGTCAGATCGGCGGCGCCTGGTACTACTTTAGCGGTTCCGGCGCTATGGCCCATGATGCCTGGGTTGGCGACTACTACCTCCAGTCCTCTGGTGCTATGGCTACGAACACCCGGATCGGCTCCTATTATGTCGGTGAGGACGGTAAGTGGATTCCGGGCTACGGCCTAGTTTGGTATAAGAACGGTAGCGATGTTTACCATACGCATAAGTGCCGTACCGTTGGTAAGGACGCAAAGGGCTATTCCCAGATCTCTATTCAGGAGGCCCAGAGGCGTGGTGCTTCACGAGAGTGCAAAAACTGCCAGCAAATTGGCTAGCACATTACTGAGTTAGTTTTGATTGAGGCCCCGTTGCCCTGAGGTGACGGGGCCGCTGCGTGATTGGATACCGTGCTGCTATGAAGAAATGGTCATTCGGAGTGCTGGCTTTTTCGGGCCTCATTTCTTTTGGGCTCCTATTGGGTTCTCCCTCGATGTCATGCGCTCTTGATTCGAATAACACTGACGAAGGTCCCGCATCTAACGTTGCTATTGCTTCTGTCGAATCAGGTGTTGATGCTCAGCGCGAATCGGCCTTCGCTGTTGAGCAGAACTCTCAGGTGGATAATGAGGTCTCTTCTGAGGTTTCGAATCAAATAATTTGGCATCAGGGGTGGATATCGCCCGAAGAGGGGGCTGGTTTTTGGCGTTGGGGCTTGCCCGACGGAACAATTGCTGTTTCTTCTTGGAGACATATAAACGGTAGCTGGTACTGGTTCGACGACGAAGGCCGAATGGCTCAGGATGGATTGGTCCAAGTCGGGGGTGCGACTTATGGATTCTCCTCTTCGGGCGCAATGCGTGTCGGCTGGTACCTAGATTCTACGGGCTCCACTTCTGCTTGGCGTTATTTCTCCGGTTCTGGCGCCATGGTAAAAGGCTGGCTTTCAGACGACAGCAACTGGTATTGGCTGGATGATGAAGGCAAGATGGTCCACGACTCGATGCTGCAGATCGGGGGAGCCACGTATGGATTCTCCTCTTCTGGCGCAATGCTTATCGGATGGCATCTTGATGCTTCCGTCTGGCATTATTTTTCCGGCTCTGGCGCCCTGGTAAAGGGCTGGCTCTCGGATGGGGGCCGTTGGTATTGGCTTGATCCTGCGGACGGTTCTATGGCCACCGGGTTGAATGCATGCAATGGAACCCCTTATATCTTTAACGGATCGGGGGCCATGCTCTCCTCCCAGTGGGCGCTTATTGACAACAACTGGTATTACGCTGACTCCAACGGCTTGCTGCATGGAGGCTGGTTACTTCTAGGGAATTCTTGGTATTACCTGGATCCAGGAAGCCATATTATGCTCACGGGCTTTGTGCAAGTGGGTACATCCTCCTATTTCCTTACGAGTTCAGGTGCCATGGCAACAGGCTGGGCACTTGCTGATGATACTTGGTACTACGCCGCATCAAACGGAGCAATTCAACGAGGGCGATGGATAAAGTCCGGAAGCGCCTGGTATTACCTTGATGATGTATCCGGCGCAATGCGTACTGGTGAATATACGGCAGGCGACACGCGCTATTATTCTTATGATTCCGGTGCGATGGCATCTTCGTGCTGGATCAACTTGAGCGACGGTATTTCATGGGCGAATTCGTCTGGAGCACTGAGCGAGCCGTTGCCTACTTCATCTGATGGATCTCCCGTAATCGCTGATCGTGCCGACTTGTCTTCATTGCCAGGTACAATTCATATTGGAGACTCGGTTTTCTATGCGGACGCAAACGGTGTCGTTAATGTGGCATCTGGTTGGATTATGTCGAATGACGCTTTTGACGAAAGCGACAACACTTGGTACTACGCATCTTCCAATGGTGTCCTTAAGTCTGGTTGGCAATATGTCAACGGTGCGTGGTATTGGATGGATCCTTCCACATTCAAGATGAAAACTGGATGGCTTAATGACGGCGGTACGTGGTACTGGCTCCAGCCTTCGGGCGCCATGTTTGCTAACGGGTGGCTGAAAATCGATGGCGTTGACTATTACTTCAATGCAAGTGGTGCATGGTTGAATACGTCTGGTTCTGTTTTAGGGGTTAATAGGTCCAGCCTGGTCAATTGGCTTATGAGCCACGAGAACGATGGCTATTACCGTGGAACACGCTACGATACGCATCTTAGCCAAGAATCATGCATGTATCCAAAGGGTGATCCTCGTTGGGACGGGTATACCGGTATGAACTGCGGCGGATTTGTATCGCATGCATATATGAAAGCAGGCGGGAATTTAGCTCCAATTGCCGCTGAGCAGAGCCATTCCCCTTGGAGTGGTGGTCCCGGAAGGGGCGGCTGCGTTAACGCTTATCGTTGGTACGGCTACGCTATCGATACGTGCGCAAACGTGACTTATTTCAACTCTATTGATGAGTTGTTACGTAGCGGTTTGGCTCGTAAGGGGGACATTGTGTTCTTCAATCCTTACAACCCATATGCGGACGATAGCCACATTGGCTTTTTCTGGGGCAATTCGCCGAGCGAAAACTTGTTTTGGCATAGTGACGGTTATGGAAACCGTATTTCTGGTTTGACTGCTTTGGGTCCATCGAAAGTAATATTGATTCGTTAGAATTCCGAGTTGTAGGGGACTCTCTGGGCCCCCTGCCTTTTTGACATCTGGTTTGAAAGCTAACTGATGTCGGCATTCTTTGGGCAAAGAGTAGGGACCAGGAGTCCTTGGTTTCACCCTGCTGGGAAGTTCTTGTTTACATTGTGGTATTGCGTGCAGTTATTTGTCGTCCTAGATGGCGCCTTGTCCAGTTGGATGTTCAAGAATCTTTCACAGCCATGCTGTAAGCTAGACGCAAACAAGAACGAATGGCGAGGTTTACATGAGCAAACATCTTAAGTTATTTTCGGCATTGTTGGTGCTGATGGTCCTTGCGCCCATTTCTGTGTTTGTTTTTCCTTCGAACGCGGAAGCTGCGCGGTCCCTAGTTGAGAATTCCTGGCGTTATGAGGATGGACAATTGGTCGCAGAGGATGCTTCTTCCGAAGAAGATGGAATAGCCTTATTGTCCATGGACATTCTTCCCGATGGGGCTACGGCGCAGGGCATCGATGTCAGTGAGCATCAAGGACGTATTGACTGGAATGCTGTTAAGGCTTCTGGTATCGATTTCGCTATTCTGCGTGTTGGATTTGGCGCTCCATCTTGGGGCGGTCGAGTTGACTATCAATTTAATCGAAATATTTCTGAGTGCGAGCGACTCGGAATTCCTTACGGCGTCTATATCTATTCATATGCTTTTGATAATCAACAGGCAGCCGATGAGGCGTCCATAGTGATTGACTGCCTATCGGGGCACAATCCTAGGCTACCGGTGTATTACGATCTTGAGGACAAGACAATTATTGCAGATGGTCGTCAATCCGGGCTTGCATCTAGAGCTCAGACATTCTGTAATAAGATTTCTAGTGCTGGATATAAGCCAGGCATTTATGCAAACCTAAATTGGTTTAACAATATATTGACCGACCCTGTATTTAAGAGCGGTTCTTGGGATCATTGGATTGCTCAATACAACTCCCAATGTCACTATACCGGCAGTTACAGCTTTTGGCAGTATACAAGCCGCGGAAAAGTTTCTGGTATTAGCGGAAACGTTGA
Organism: Collinsella sp.; assembly: GCA_048330275.1. Taxonomy (GTDB): domain Bacteria; phylum Actinomycetota; class Coriobacteriia; order Coriobacteriales; family Coriobacteriaceae; genus Collinsella. Next base: position 207,513 of record DBFEIO010000012.1, on the reverse strand, counting down.
TATGAATTACGCGTATGTTGATGTCTCTCTTTATTACTGGCAGTTAAAAGAGGGCACTTGGTATTACGCAACCTCTGACGGCAAAGCGTATACCGGATGGTTGCGCCAGGGCGGAGCCTGGTATTGGCTCGACCCCTCCACCCATGCCATGGCAACCGGGCTCCACGAGTGCAACGGCTCCCTGTACTGGTTCAACTCCTCCGGCGCGATGGCGACCGGATGGGTCCTCGACGGCGGCACCTGGTACTACGCGACTGGCTCCGGCGCGCTGGCGCGCGGCCCCGTATCCGTCGGCGGCGTGCCCTACTGCTTCGACGCCCGGATGGGTGCCATGCTGACGGGCTACCAGACGGACGCGCAGGGCGTCCGCCGCTACTTCGGCAGCTGCGGCCCCCTTAACGGCTGGGGCTTCGTCGACGGCTCCTGGTACTGGTTCGCTGACGGTATCGCCTCGACCGGCTGGCTTTACACCGGCGGTTCCTGGTACTGGCTCGACCCCGACGCGGGCGGCGCCATGGTGACGGGCCTCCACGCGTGCAACGGCTCAGCGTACTGGTTCAGCGCCTCCGGCGCGATGGCGACCGGATGGGTCCTCGACGGCGGGACCTGGTACTACGCGACTGGCTCCGGCGCCCTCGCCTCCGGCTGGCTCAACCTAAACGGTGCGTGGTACTGGCTCGATCCCTCGACGCACGCCATGGCGACGGGCCTGCACGCATGCAACGGCTCTGCGTACTGGTTCAACGCCTCCGGCGCCATGGCGACTGGATGGGTGCTCGACGGCGGCACCTGGTACTACGCGACGGGATCCGGCGCGCTGGCCTCCGGCTGGGCCTACGTCGGTGGCGCCTGGTACTGGCTCGACCCGTCAACGCATGCTATGGCTACTGGTGTTCAGCGGATCGACGGGGCACAACACTCTTTTGCTAGCAATGGTGTATGGCTTAGCTAACAGCTTTTCTTTAATTGCTTTTTTCTAAATTACATATTGCTCTTAGTTATCCATTTGTAGACTATGTTTATGTAAGAATTGGTTACCACTGGGGGCTACGCATGGCAAGGAAAAAGCGAATTACATTAACTCTAATTATTCTTTTGACTCTACTGCTCGCTGGGCCCGGTGTGGTTGATATCGCGAATGCAGACTCCATAAGCTCATCCATCCCTGCTGTTTCTGAGCAGCAATCCGTCTCCTCGACTCTTACTCCTTCCGATTCAATCGATGATGGGTCTGCTCAAGAATCCGTTAAATGGAATCAGGGTTGGAATTCGTTTGACGGTAACTGGTTCTATGTGGATTCAGCTAATCCGGTCTCGCTGCATTCTGGCTGGCTCTATACCAATGGGGCCTGGTATTGGCTCGACCCCTCGACGCATGCCATGGCCATCGGGCTCCATGAGTGCAATGGCTCCGCGTACTGGTTTGACGCCTCCGGCGCGATGGCGACCGGATGGGTGCTCGACGGCGGGACCTGGTACTACGCGACTGGCTCCGGCGCCCTCGCCTCCGGCTGGCTCAACCTAAACGGTGCGTGGTACTGGCTCGATCCCTCGACGCACGCCATGGCGACGGGCGTTCAAACTATCGGATCATGTGAATACATATTTAATAGTACCGGCAAGATGATGGCTAATTGCTGGTCAAACGGTGATGGGTCTTGGATGTATCATTCGTCATCCAGCGGCGCAATTGACCTTAAAGGCATCATGACCGATTCGGGAATCCAGCTGATTGACGACGACGGTAATGCCAGAACTGGTTGGATTGAGAGTCAGGGTGCTCGATATTATTGTTCTGCTAATGGGGTAATTCTGACTGGATGGCAGCAAATAGCTGGGTCTTGGTATTACTTTAACTCGGATGGTCGAATGGCGACCGGCTGGCTTAACGATGGCGGTAACTGGTTCTGGCTAGATTCCTCTTCTGGCACAATGAAAACGGGATGGCTATCCCTTGGGGGCACATGGTATTACCTTGATGCCGCACGTGGGGGAGTAATGTTGAGCAACGGTTGGTATTGGATCGGCTCTACTGACTACAAGTTCAGTTCATCCGGGGCAATGGTTGGCGCTTGGGTCGATGTCCCGTGCTATTCGCAGTACCCGGAACTTCCTACTGGCTGTGAGTCGGTTGCCCTTACAAACTTGCTTAACTACTATGGTTTCGGTTTAGGTAAGACGATTATTGCGGATTATTACTTGCCCAAGGGAAGCAACGGCAACTTTGTTACCGCCTTTGATGGCAACCCAAGGCGTAGCAGCGGGGGTCTCATGGGATGCGTCGCCCCTGCGATTACTATTGCTGGTAATAACTTTCTGCGTGCTGCTGGAAGTGGCAAGCAGGCAAAAGACGTCTCTTTCTCGTCAATTTCTTCCATTAAGAACAGACTGACCTGTGGTCAACCTGTTGAGATGTGGAATACCGAGTGGGGAAGTTGGCCAGGAGGCCGTTATGCTGCGCGTTGGTATAACGGGCATTCCTATGGCCTGTGGGGCGGTAATCATGCCGTAGTCCTTAAAGGCTATGATGACGAGCAGGGAATTGTCTATCTTTCGGATTCGATTAACGGCAATGTTACGCGAAATGCCCAGGTGTTCTTCGGTACGTGGCAACAGATGGATAGCCAGGCCGTGGTAATTGAATAGCCATGATGTTAAAAAAGGGGAGAGCTCGTCGAGCTCTCCCCTTTTTACTACATTTTTATTCAAGCTACGCTGTCCTATTACGTCCAAATAGTTCGTCCCAGTTACTAGCTGCCAAAACTGTTCCGCATACGATTACAACGCAGCAGATTACGGATGCCATGTCGGGAATTGTTCCAAGCAAGATCAGGCCAAAGACCACCGACCATGCCGAATAGGAGATATTCAGAGCCATCGCACGCGCTGCTCCGATTGCCGCAATGCCCTTGTAATAGAACAGATAGGATGCAGTTCCTGCGAGCCCGGCGAGTGCAATAATCAATGTGGGCATGCTCGGGATAGCGCTCAGCGTGAAATGCCACGCTCCGAAGAGGGGAAGTACAAGCACTCCATAAACAAGCGCACTCGTAGTTTCGCGGATTTGCAAAGCCGTTTCGTCATCAACGGCATCATCTTTCATTCCCCATGCGCACAGCACCGCTTCGGATCCCCATCCGATAACAGCAAGCACCGCGCCGAGTAAGCCGAGGGGGGCATTTGCAATCTCGCTCGATCCGGCCGATAGATAGCCCATCGTCATTACGCCGCAAAGAGCAACGAGAAGGGAAAGAATCTGTCCTTTGCCCATTTTCTCCTTCAGCAGCACGAAAGAAAGGAATGCTCCGACAGCGGGATAGAAGGCGGAGATAATTGCCGTGTAGGCTGCTCCGATATTATTAATCGCCAATACGTATCCGGTCATTCCGATAGGTCCACCGAGCAGAGCGCCGGCGATGACGACCTTGCCCGAACGAGTTTTAAGTGCAGCGAGCGTGTCTTTTAATCTGCCTCGAACTCCCATGTACCCAAAGAGCCAGATTGCACAGAAAGCATCATGGAGAAAAGATCCTGCAATGGAGGCGCATGCAAGCGCTTCCGCCGATCCTATATAGGGCGCGAGCGCCAAACCGATTCCAAGAATTACTGTATCAAGGCCCCAAAGAAGGCCGCTAAAAAAGCCGAATTGCATCGTTACTCACCTTTCCGATAGATCTCCAGTGCCTTTTTAAGGTATTTGGCACCGTAATTGAAGTAGATATAGAGCCACTCGCCCACGAAGTCACCTTCGGCTTCTTTCAGAAGAGACCAGAGGTACCAGCACCATCCTGCAAGGGCAATGTGCGCATAGTTATGCGCAACTTCGTTGTTTGTTGCCTTGCGCCCAAAATATGCATCAAGCGCGCGGTCGACTTCATCTTCGGAAAGCTCGCAGCAGACACTGCACGTTCCAAAATCGTTTGCGTAATCGCTCATGCCAGCATATTCCCAGTCAATGAGATAGTACTTGTCGTTCTCATCGATAAGGAAATTGAGGTAAAAGAAGTCATTGTGGCAAAGGCATTTTGGTGCATTATCGGCCTGTACAAAGCGCTCCAATTCATCGATTTCGGCGGACATCTCCCTGTAGCCTGGAATGTCGATGGGACCTTTTTCCAGAAGAAGTGATTCGTAGCGCTTCGCTTCGAGGTAGAAGTCAAATTCGGTTTCGACATTTGCACCACTCTCGTGAAGCGAACGACACATCTGCATCATTCGATTCATTTGGGCAGCATCATGCGGATCAGGCTGCTTTGCGTTGGGTACAAACTTCGAAATTTTCCAACCACGCTTTGGGTCCTCATGAATAAACGTATCGTCAAGGCCGAGTTCCTTGGCCTTTTTAAGTGCGGCTACTTCTCCATTTCTGTTAATAAGCAGTTCGGTCCCGACTCCCGGATGGCGGTAAACGTACTCTCCGTCATTGGTTCTAAAGTGGCACGATAGATTCGTAAGACCTTGTTTAAGGGGATAAACGTCGTGAATCTCTGATTTGGAGCAGCCGAGCACTTGCTCGATGTTATCGAAAATATCGGAGTCAACGTTTTCGATAAAATGCGGATCAAAGGCACGCAGTTCATCAAGAGAATCGAATTCGTTGATCTCGCCCTCAGGATACTTCTTGATAACCATATCGAGCTCCTTGATGTGCTCGATATATAGATTTTCCCAAAGCTTGTCCGTTGTTTCGGGCTTGTTATATTCCGTTTCGAGAATCTGCTTAAATGCAAGCGAGAAGGCTTTATCAAAGTAGACATGTCCAAGCATATACCAAGCATCGGAACCGCCAATCGTAACATTGGTGATTCTGTCCATTGCTCCGGTTTGAATGCACCATTCTTTGGTGGCGCCTTCAGCATATTGAGCAGAATAAAATGCTTTCCAAACGTATGCTTCAAACGGATTGTTTAGAAGGTAATCATCGCTTGAGCAAATATAGGTGTTGCCAAGCCGCTCTTTTACGCACATAAGCGATGCGTGGTTATTTTTGGATGCATATTCGTTGTTGACGACAATCGAGACGCCGAACTTGCTTTCGAGATAGAAGAAATATTCTTTTTTATAGCCGACAACGACGGTGATATTGCTGATGCCTGCGTCTTGCAGCTGCCTAATCTGACGTTCGATGAGAATCTCACCACGTACCTTTAAAAGGCCTTTGGGCTTTTCATACGAAATGGGAGCAAAGCGGCTCGAAAGCCCCGCAGCCAATATCACTGCGTTTTCAACCTTATAGGGGTGAAGTGCTTCGTAACCGCTGTCGGTTAGGCTGTCCGATTCGAGAAGGCCCTCATTCGTAAGCTCTTTATTTGCTGCGTTTACCGATCCAAGTGAGAGGCCAGTGCGCTCGGCAACTTCTCGCTGGCTAGCATATGGGTTCTTTAGGTATTCGTACAGAACAGTAAAGTTACGCTTGGTCAGTTCCACTGCAGGCCTCCAATTAAGATGTTCATTGCTCAGGGAAAGAATAGAATGATTGAACGATATGTTCAATTTAATATATTTATCTACATAGACTGAACAGACAGTAACGAAAATCAATCCTGGAATGTGGATTAAAATAAATAAATGAGATATCTGGGAGGGTCGCTTATGTATCGATTCGAAAAGAAGGCCACGCTTGTTTGTGCTGCCGCGTCATTAATCACTGCTTGCTGCTTGCCCCTGAGCGCGAATGTCGCGTTTGCACAGGATTCCGTTGAGGCTCAGAGTATTGAGTCAAAAGCGGATTTTTCTTCTGTGGTTTCCGATGATTTGCAACCTGATAATTCTTCCGTCATAAAAGATGGCTGGCAACGAGACGAGTCGTCTGGAGTTTGGTATTACGGAAAAAACGGTAAACACCAAACTGGCTGGCTGCAAAGCGGGGGCTATTGGTATTGGCTTGATCCAGCCAATGATGGTGCAATGCAGACAGGTTATTTCAATGAGACCGATGCTGGTGGATCGACTGCTTCGTTTTATGCGAATGACGGCAATGCCGCAACGCCTTTTGGCGCGCTATATCAGAACTGCTGGCTACGTAACTCAGATGGAAATTGGTTTTATGCCAATGCTGGAGGCGATTTAGCTGCTGGTTGGTTTTATCAAGACGGCACATGGTATTACCTGGATCCTGCCACCAATATAATGCAGGTTGGTTTTGTCGACCTCGGGAGCTGGAAATACTATTTAGATGCCACTGGTGCTATGAAAACCGGCTGGATTCTCGTTGACGGGAATTGGTACTGGGCTTATTCATCGGGTGCCCTTGCTTCGTCATGGCAAACGATAGGTGGGGCTCGCTATTATTTTGACTCACAGACGTTCATCATGTTTAAGGGTCGTCAAAAGATTGATGGAAGAACCTACATTTTTGGTGACTATGGTCTCGCAAATGGATGGTACAAAGACGGAGTAGATTGGTATTACTGCACTAACGGTATTGCGGCCACTGACTGGAAACTCGTTAACGGCGCTTGGTATTATCTCGACCCAGCTTCCGATGGTAAGATGTCCGTTGGGTATTTAGACCTTGGCAATGCAGCTTATTATTTAAAGCCTAACGGGGCTATGGCTGTTGGTTGGGCTCAGGTCGAGGACGGCTGGTATTTCGCCTCCCAATCTGGTGCACTTATTTCTGGCTGGTATAAAGAAGGCACAAGCTGGTATTACCTGGACCCTGTTAGCCATCTCATGAAAACGGGCTTATTTGAGGTGGACGGCAACGATTGTTTTGCAAACCAGAGCGGTAGGCTTGTGGTTTCAAGTTGGGTTGCCGTTAATGATGGCGTTGATAGATACGCTGATGATAATGGATATCTTTGCAAGGATGTGATTCGCGAAAATGGCACTATCCTAAAAACCGCTGGAGCTGATGGTTGGCAGGTTGCGTCCGGCTGGGTTAATGTCGCAAATCTAAGGTTTTACGCTGAGCCCGGAACGGGTGCCATTCATCTTGGATGGCTACAGATTGACGGCGATTGGTATTGGCTTGATGCCGATTCTGGCGTGTTGAAGACCGGATGGGTTTTTACTGGCGGTGCATGGTATTACCTAAATGCTGACGGAAAAATGGCAACTGGTTGGAAATGCCTGAATGGAACATGGTATTACCTTGAGTCCAATGGAAGCATGCATGTTGGCTGGCTTAAAGATTCGGGTAAGTGGTATTGGTTAGACGGCAGCGGCGCTATGGCAACGGGCGCAAGGACCATCGATGGCGTTCGTCGAGTTTTCTGGAGCGATGGCCAGTGCGACAAAGTTGGCTGGCAAAATCCATCCCAGTATCCTCAGGTCAGTTCTTGGACTGTTCAGCTGCCTAGCTATTGCACCGGATACTTTACCTATGTGACCCCTTCTCGCATCTCTGTCGAGGCAACGCGGGAAGATTGCGTGAACGCCTTTATCCAGCGCGCCTATGAGTATATTGGTACGCAATATATTGAGCCTTGGTCTACCGCTCCCGGTGGAGCTGTTGATTGCTCTGGTTTTGTCTTGCAGTGCCTTTATGCTACTGGCATGGATATGGGTGTTTACAACCCTTATAACCATCGCTGGGATCCAAGCCAAACCTACAATTCCATGAATTGGTATCGAAGTAATATCTTTATGCCCGTGAGTGCGAACTCAATTCAGCGTGGCGATGTGATTTATTATCGCGGGCATATCGCAATTGCACTTGGCGGCGGTATGATGATTGACTCCTGGCCTCATCAGGGCGTCGGAATTCATTCCATTAGCGCAAGGGGAAATGTGATCGGCGCAGCCCGTCCGTTTATTTAATTGATTTGCTGCAAGCCGGTCGATATCGGTTGGGGGCCTGGAATGAATGTCTGGATTGAACATCGAATTTGTTGGCGAGTAATTGGCTTGATGCTATTTTCCGCCTTGCTCTCAGTTTCCGTCCCCGCATTTTCTTGCACTGCCTATGCCGTGGAAGAGGGGGCGGATAACGGTGTCGTAGAGCGCGACTCGACAGGAGGGTCGGGAGCATTTGTCGGTGGCGGTTGCTCTCAAGACTCCAGTGATTGTGCCGGCAAAACAACGGAAGATTCGAGCCTACAGGTTGTCGAAAGTCAAGACCTGTCGACGACAGAAAAACTATCTGGATGGCAATGGAACGGTTTGTCCTGGTACTACTATCTTGACGGCTGTCGTTTGACCGGAATGCAGAATATTGACGACTCGTTGTACTACTTGGACCCCGCTCGTGACGGCGCAATGAGCTGCGGCTGGATTTTTACTGAAAATAAGTGGTATTACGCGGGTCCATCAGGCGCTTTGGCAAGTGGTTGGCAGTTTATCGGAGGCCAATGGTACTGGTTTGACTCCCTTGACAGCTGTTCTATGGCTACTGGTCGACGTGTTATTGATGGGCACCCTTATCTTCTTGGAACCTATGGACTGATTAATGGTTGGTGCCTTGATAACGGTTTATGGTATTGGGGTAACAATGGTGAAGTCTTAACCGGCTGGTTTCAAACTAGCAATAATTGGTATTGGCTTGATCCCGCCAATGATGGTGTTATGTCTAGAGGAATCGTTTCTGTCGGTTCGTCTCTTTACTATTTATCGGATTCCGGCGCAATGGCTGTTGGTTGGGCGTTTGATGGGACGGACTGGTATTACGCTGACGGTTCCGGCGCACTTGCATCGGGCTGGCGTTTGGTGAACGGCGTTTGGTATTGGCTCGATGTCGCAAATGACAATAGAATGGCTACCGGCTTTTATGTCATCGGATCCAACCGGTATCATTTTTCTTCAACGGGAGCGTTGTCACTTGGCTGGTTTATGAGCAATGGAGACTGGTATTACGCTGAGCCTTCTCAAGCGTCGGGCATTATAAAGACTGAATGGCTGAAGGACGGTGGTCAATACTATTATCTCGATCCTGCCGCCGACGGTAAAATGCTTCTTGATCATTTTTCTGTAAATGGGAAAAGCTATTATGCAAAAGCTTCAGGCGCTGTTGCTTGTCGTGAATGGGTAGATGTCCAGGACTCGGTTCAGGATGAGCCATCTAAGGCTTTTGCTGGTTCTGATTGCTCATTGTGTGGAGCATTGCGTAATGGAAAACTGTTTACATCAAACGGCGATGGCGAATTGGTCGAAGCTCACGGGTTTGTGATGCTTGGAGGCTGTAAGTTCTATGCTGATCCAACCGATGGCTCCCCCTGCGCTGGATGGAAGAACGTTAACGGAAAATGGTACTTTTTTGATGAGACCGCTGGCTATGCACGATCTGGCTGGCTGTACAAGGATGGCTCCTGGTTCTATTTAGATCCGTCCACTTATGCTATGAAAACCGGTTGGGTTGCCGTTAACGGATCTTGGTATTACCTGAATTCGTCTGGTTTCATGCAGACGGGATGGCTCAATCTGGGCGGCACCTGGTATTGGCTTGACGCTAGCGGCGCTATGGCTACTGGCTGGCGCGTTGTGGACGGGTCCTGGAATTACTTTATGGCAAACGGCGCGTGGGTGTCAGACTATATGGATGCTAAAGCTCAAAGTTATTCAAGCAATACAAATTGGCTGATACTTGTCGATACGTCGCGTTGCATTACGAGTATTTACACTGGATCTTGGAATAACTGGTCCTTAAACCGTCGATATGTATGTTCGACGGGAAAAGCTAGCACACCTACGGTGATAGGGGAGTATCAAGTCTACGGAAAGGGATATTCCTTTGGGCATGGATATACTTGCTATTACTACACGCAGTTCTATGGTGATTACTTATTCCATTCCTCACCCTACTACGTCAACAGCAACCGCGTGATGGATCCCACGATGGGCGTTCCATCCTCTGCTGGATGCGTACGCCTTGAGATTCAGAATGCAAAATGGATTTACGATAACATTCCTTATGGAACAAAGGTTGTTACTTATTGATATTAGGCACTCGTTTTAAGAGACAGGGATAAATACTCTATTTTTAAAAGAGTTTCTTTTAACTGAGGGTGCTTTGATAATCTTTAGCAATGAATTTGGGAGGATTTTTGGAAATAGAAATGGGAAATGATATTGGCGTATGCGTACTTCTCTCAGCTTATAAACCCGATCTTAAGTTTTTCGCGGAACAACTTGATTCGATAGATAAACAAACGTTTCCGCTTACGCTTCTAGTTAGAAATGACTGCCCTGAATCGGATTCATTAGAGCGGTTTATCCAAGCGCATATAACGAAAAACGCCTATCGGTATTATCACGGTGATAATAATCTCGGTTATGTCAAATCGTTCGAGGCGCTGCTCTCCTTGGCGGAAGGGGATTACGTAGTACTTTGCGATCAGGATGATATTTGGGAGCCTAATAGAGTTGAAGTTTCGCTCAACCATATGCTAGAAGAAGGCTCAATTCTAGATGTTTGTGATAGATCGGTAATTGACGAAAACGGAAATATTCTGGTAAAGAGTTATAGGAAAGCTCATCCTAATTCGCCGGAAGTAAATTGGTGCTCTGGAGAGGATATTACTGTACAGGCCGCAAGCGTATGTTACGGCATTGGTATGGCTCTCATGTTAGATGCGAGTGCGGCGAAGTCGATGATTCCCTTTCCGGAATCGACTGCACATGACTTGTGGTTGACATTGGGTTGCAGTGAACTGGGGAAGTGCAGCTTTACTATGACTCCTTTGGTTAAGTATCGTCGACATGGTGGTAACGAAACTGGATTCCTTGCAGGTGTTTCTTCAAAAGATGATTGGTATTCGACAAGAGTTAAAAACAGGGTTGATACTGCTAGGCGATTTGCCGATAGATTTCCCGATTCACCGCATCTAAAGGAAATATTGGGGTTCGCTGAAGCAAGGGAGCGGCGCTCCATAATTGGTTTACTTAAATACCGACGAGCTTGCCCGTCTATCGCTAAAGCAGATATAATTATACGTCTTGTGCCGAATTGGCTGTTTATTTTGATTTTAAAAGAACTTAAAGCTGCGAGATAGCTCCGTATCCTCATTTCGACAGGTTTAGAAGGGCGCTTATATTTGTGAAGGCCACAGAGAAGACTCTTTCGATTAAACATAATATGTTCTGGAATACCGTCGGTTCGTTGACTAATTTAGGCTGTCAGTGGCTTATCACCATTTTGGTCGTTCGGCTGTCTGATGGATATAGTGCTGCAGGCATTTATTCGCTGGCTATGTCTATTTTCAACATGTTTTCTCAATTAGCCCAATACAGGATGTACACGGTGCAAATTGCAGATGTTGAAAGGAAAAACTCTGCTGGTGAATACCTGACTTTTCGTTTCTTTACTACTTTTATAGCGTTTGCAATGTTAGCCGTCTATTCCATTGCAACGTGTCGTATTGGTACGGTGCCCGCTATTCTTCTGTATGCTCTCTATAAAACCGCTGGCTTAGTCATTGATGTCATGCATGCTAATGATCAGGTTGGTCATAGGATGGACTATATTGGGAAATCCCTCATAATGCAGGGCATCGGCTCTCTCCTTTCATTCATTCTTGTCTTTGGATTTTTTAATAGCCTCGAAGGTGCACTGTTGCTTATGACGGTAGTGACAATAGGCATCGGAGTTATTTACGATTATCCAAGATCAAATCGGATTTCTGCAATCAAGCTTGGAATTAGCCGAGCGAAGGTCAGAGCCTTCCTATGTAGCTGTTTGCCCATCGTTATGGGCGGCATTGCTGCTTCTGCGGCGCCGAATATTCCCAGGCAGTATTTATCTTATTCATTCGGAGATTCTGCTCTGGGTATTTATGCATCAGTTGCTGCACCTGTGGCAATTATCCAAATGGGTGCGACCTATATTTATAATCCTTTATTAGGTTATCTAGTAGAGCGTTACCATTCTAGAGAAAAGTCCTTTTTTTCGCTCATAGGTAAAATACTTGCTGGCATCTTTTTTGTCGGTGTCATATCTTCAGTTGCCCTTTTCTTTTTCGGTAAATTATTGCTGTCACTGTTTTATGGCGCTGGAATAGCTAAACATACCGATCTCCTTCAGCCTATGTTGGCTTGTGCCTTTTTGACTGGCATCGCTTGGTTTGTCAACGATTTGTTGGTTTCTCTTGATAATTACCGAGGGGTATTTGTTGGCAGCATGCTGTCCTTAATTAGTGCTGTCGCTGTTATGGCTCCTGCGCAAATGCTGTTTGGCTTAAATGGCCCTACTGTATCGGCGCTTATATCCAATGCCATTTGCCTTATTTATCAGTCTTCTGTTTTGGGGAAACAGACGCAACAATGGTTCGGGGAAAAGAGATAGGCCGATGATGTCTAAAGCTCACGCGCTATTAAAGCTTCAAAACACTGAATTGGATATCCTTCAGGTTGTCGCCGCATTCTGCTCTAAGCACGGCATCAGGTGGTGGCTTGACGGTGGAACATGTTTAGGAGCAATGCGTCATAGGGGGTTTATCCCTTGGGATGATGATATAGATATCGGAATGATGCGTTCAGATTATGACCGCTTTTGCTCTTTAGCCGAGGGTGGGTTACCGGAAGGATATTCGCTCCATACATCGCGGAATACTACTGGCTATGCTGCGATGTTTGCTAAGGTGTATCGCGATGGAACTCGCTTCGAGAATCAAGAGGCTCGAGAGGCTTCCAGTTCGATGGGCATTTTTGTCGACATCTTTCCATATGACCAGCTCTATACAGATAAACGCCTTCGTGCAAAGCAAGTCCGAACTGCATCAATTGCACAGAAAAGAGCCTATTTATATCATTCTTCTTCCATTGTTGTCCCTCATAAAGGGTTCCTTGGTCAACTCGAGCAAATTGGTTGTTCTGCTATGCACGTGGTGGAACAACTGGTTTCTCGAGGCGCATGCTCTTACCAGGATTTGTTCGATTCCTGTATTGCCGACTCAAATACGGGTGAGGTCTCTGATTACTGTCTGACGTTAAGCTGGCCGAATATGGCGCCAGTGCCTATTTCAGAGATTTTCCCTCTGAGCAGCGCGGTTTTCGAAGGCAGTGAATTCCCTGTTCCTCGTATGACGGATAAATATCTTACAACGATGTATGGCGATTGGAAAAAAATACCGTCACCGGATAATCGACATACCCATCTTCCGCTCTTGCTCGACTTTGGAGATGGGGAAGTCTGGACGGCACAGAATTAAGGATATGACATCTATATCAGATGAGGTTATGTGATGAGCTCCTCTATTTGTATTTTCACTCACCATTATCACCCGCAACTTAGTGGAATTGGTAATTTTGTCGATGGTCTCGCTCATGCCTTGACTGCACGCGGCGATAGGGTGGTTATCGTTACTAATGATTCGATGCGCGTGGGAGTCGGTCATTCAGTCGAAAACGGCCTGGAGGTAATTCGTCTTCCTTGCATTCCGTTACTTGATGGAAGACTTCCTCTTCCCAAAAAAACCAGTGATTATTACCGACTCCTGCAAACCCTTGATGATTATGAGTGGAATGGTGTTCTGATAAACACGAGACTTTTCCCTCTCTCGCTCGAAGGGCTGAGGTTTGCTGCGGATCATAGTGCTAAGGCTGTCGTTCTCGACCACGGCTCAGCGTATCTTTCCTTCAATCAGCCACTCCTTGATTTTTTTGTGCGCCGATATGAGGATTGGATTACGGATCGCGTAAAGACGTTTGACCCTGATTTCTATGGGATTTCTTCTAAAAGTGTTGAATGGCTTCAGCACTTTAATATCACTGCAAAGGGCGTCATTTCAAACTCAATCAATGCCTCATTCTATAGGAGTATTTCTTCGGGGAGAGATTTCCGATTTGAATTAGGTATCCCTCAGTCATCTTTGGTTGTAGCTTTTGTCGGGCGGCTTATTCCTGAAAAGGGAATTAATTCAATTATTGAGGCGGCTCGCACAAAAGATATTACCAAGCGTGATATTTGTTTTGTTCTTGCAGGGGATGGTCCGCTGGCTAATGAGGTCAAGGAAGCCTGTTCGTCTAACTTGTTTTGGCTTGGGAGATGTAACACAGAGGATATTTCTTCCTTACTTCAGCAAGCAGATGTGCTTTGTCTTCCAACTCGTTCCGAAGGCTTTTCAACGGTACTTCTTGAAGCTTCAGCCTGCGGAACGCCTGCAGTGGTAACAGATGTGGGCGGGGCACGCGAGCTTATCTTAGATGATAGCTACGGCACAATAATTCGGTCCATGGCATCTGATGAGGTGGTTTCGGCATTATGCAGGCTTTTTGATGATCGAGAGCTGCTTTCTCTTCAGTCTCGAAACTCTAGGGCGCTTGTTGAAAGTCGATATAACTGGGATGCCACTGCTATGGATGTCGAGAAGGCGTTTTGTATTTGCTAAGTGATACTTGGCTGGCTTTTGTTCGGATGAAGTTGATAATCAAGGGCTTTTGTTCGGCTTTTGCGTGAAGTTGGATATAAGTGCCGATTTTGGTATTGTCGATTCCTCCTATTTCATGAATATTTGCTCGCTTGAGCACCGCTGAATATCAAGAAGCACGCCGCTGTTATTGCGCCTGGCTTTGGGGCCGACATGGGTCTCGGCGCCTATTTATTGCTAGCGTCCGGCGTCGCGTCGCTGCTGCATGTTGGCCTCGCCTGTATCAACCCAGACCGTGTTTCTTTAAGCTAGTGCCAAAGATTAAGGCTACCGTTGGGATGGGGGGGATAGTTGGAGCAGTTTTGTCCGATTAGAATGGCGTCGAAGTCTTATGCACCGCGCAATTGGGCGAGAGCCGCAGCGGATTTGTATCTCGCGATGGCAGATGGGGGCTCCAGGTGAACGTCAGCTGTATGCCAGCCGTGCAAACTAAATATCCAAGCTTGAGATGTAACTTCGCGATGGTTAGTCCGGATGCTGTAAACTTTATTCATTACTAGACAGTGCGTTGGACTGTAAGGGCCGCATTTTCTTCGAGCGTCGCTAAGGGCCAACTATTATTTGGAATGGATGAAACTCGATTGTCATTTGCTTTAACAAAAGATTCAAAAGGATATCCGCGTGTTCTGGTAATTATTCCCGCTTATAACGAGCAGGAATGCATTCTCAATACCGTTGCTTCTATTAAGGCTGCTGGATATGACTATGTCGTAATTAACGACGGCTCACAGGATGGGACACTTAGGCTTTGTCGAGAGCATGATGTCAACATATTGGATCTCCCACAGAACCTTGGTATCGGTGGGGCGGTCCAGGCGGGGCATAAGTATGCTCAGAGATTTGGCTATGATATTGACATTCAGGTTGACGGCGATGGCCAACATGATCCTTCTTATATACCTGAGCTTGTTAAGCTGATTGAGGGTGGGGCGAGTCTGGCGATAGGCTCTCGATTCTTGGTCGAGACCGACGGTTTCCAATCAACCTTTATGCGTCGTGTTGGAATCAGGTGGCTCTCTTTTTTGCTTAAGTTGCTTACAGGTAAGGCGGTCACCGATCCCACTTCTGGCTTTAGAGCCTGCAATAAAGACGCCATCGACTTATTCTGCAAGAGCTATCCTGATGATTATCCGGAGCCGGAATCGATAGCTTTGGCTATGAAGCTTGGTCTCCCCGTTATGGAGGCACCTGTAAAGATGAATGAGCGCCAGGGCGGGCGTTCATCCATTGGGGTCCTCTCTTCCGTCTACTACATGATTAAAGTTACGCTTGCTATTGTCCTTGTGTGTTGGATCCATAGGGGAGACCAATAATGAATTTTTTTCTAAGGATTGGGGCAGCCATCTTTTTTGGTGGGTTCCTCGTTTATGTTCTTCGACTCGTATCCAAAGGAAAGATGCTTCTTAAGTATTCTTTGCTTTGGATTTTAATGTGCATGGCGGCCTTGCTTTGTGATTTATTCCCTCAGCTTATTTTTTATTGCTCCACGGCTATTGGGTTTGTTAACCCGGCCAATTTCCTCTTCCTGGGTGCAATTGTGCTGTTGCTTGCAATCTCTCTATCCCTTAGCGTTGCGGTGAGCCGTCATGTTTTGGCAATCAAAAGCCTTACACAAAGGATTGCCTTGCTCGAAAAAGAGCTTGAGAATCGGTTGGATTATTATGACTGAGCTTGATACAATTATTTGATTCAGTTTACTTTTAGTTCTTCAATGTTGCTAGTTGAGGAAAGTGGAAATCTGCCTTATACAAACGTTGCTTATACCCTTTGCTGAGGTCTGGATCGGTACCAAATCCGATGATTCTCATCGCGGGTTGCCATTTGCTTGTCAATGGAGGCGATATCCCTGCTCCGGCTGCAATGTTGTTTCAGCTGTTATGTCGTGGTCGAATAGTTTTGTATTAATAATGTAGAACAGATAATAGAATCAGCCGGAGGACTCCATTACAAAAGAGCGTAATTCCATTATCGAGCCATTTAGGTTAATTTCGATGTGGTGTGTAGTTACGCATCATTTTGTAATGCATAATGCAGATGATGTATCGGTTTTTGCTAGCCCTTTAACCCGTTAAATTTATTAGGACGATATCACTGGCCTGGTCGCTGAACTACTACCACACTACCGCTACGCCCCAGTGGGGCTGGGTTTTAAATACGCCTTTGGAATGATATTGCTTTGGCTATCTTGCGGAAAACAATCTCGAAGAAGAGTGGGCTCCTTGACGTAGGTCGCGTCGAGCCAGACGTAGGGCACTGGCGAGCCCTCGAGCGGCCTTCCGTACAGATCCTCGATGCCTGGTCCAGGCTCGAGGCGATGGCGCTCACCTGGTCCTTCGAGAGCCTGGAGACGCCTATCTTCTCGGCTACCCTCTGCACCTTGCGGGTGCTCGTGCCGGTGGCGTACATCTCGGCGACGGCGGCAACGAGGGCGCGGTCCACGCGCCGGTGGCGCTCGATCACGTCGTCCGGGAAGAAGCTGCCGGAGCGGAGCTTCGGGATGCGCAGCGTCAGCGTGCCGGCGCAGGTGCGAGCGACCTCTCGCGGTAGCCGTTTCGGCTGTTCGCCCCGCCACCGCTCAGCTGGTCGGCCTCGGCGTCCATCGCGGCGTTCACGACCTGTTTGGCGAGTCTGGGGAGCAGCTCCCGCATGTCGATGGCGCCGTCGCTGAAACGGGGCATGGCGAGTATGTCCGGCGCCGGGTCTGACAAGATTTACATAGCGATCTTCGTCCTTTCCCGGAACCTGTTGTTGTGGTGATTTCTGGTTCCGGGACGAAGGCCGTTTTTCGTTAAACGGGCACTAAGGGGTCACCCTTGCACCAACATTTTCGGCGCGATCCATGAGATTGAATTCCGCCATTCTATTTGGATGCCAATGTGCTTGCTAGTATACTGATACCAGTATTTTTAATTGCGTTCTATTAGTTTCTCGATTATAAGGATTTTTATGACAAGTTCCATAAGATGTAAGCCTTTATTTGTTTTGTTTGCCGTTTTTTTCGCATTCTATTCAGTCTATTGGTATCTAAATAATCCGAGATTAATTGTACTGCTTACAATTACCATCTCGTTGATTCTAATTCTTGGCCTTTGCGCTGCATATGCTAAGGTGTACCATCGTCTTAAAAGTGAATGGGTATTCTTGGCGCTGCTTATAGCATTTCTAATTATTTTTATCTTTATCTTTCCTCCGTTTACGGTTCCGGATGAAGGCCATCATTTTTTTTCAACTTATTGGATGGTTGATAGTCTTCCATTCAATGCGCATGTGACAAATGATGGTGGTTTTCTAGTACGGGATATCGATCTTTCCCTTTATAAGGGTCGCCAGAGTAACGCCATTGACTCCTCTTCATTTGATTCGATTATTCAGAATTATGCTCTGTTTGAGAATGGGAAGTGGA
Source organism: Collinsella sp. (assembly GCA_048330275.1). GTDB lineage: Bacteria > Actinomycetota > Coriobacteriia > Coriobacteriales > Coriobacteriaceae > Collinsella. The sequence continues at coordinate 189,807 of DBFEIO010000012.1, read as the reverse complement.
CTCCATTCAATGAGTTCTCATTTAGCGTCAGTAGTGAGAACGTTTCTGCGAAAATAGGATCTATCGTTGGGCTGCAAATCGGTCTGTTTTTCGGACTTGGTGCCTATCCTGTGTTCTATATGGGGCGCATTGGTTCGGCTCTGGTTTTTTGCTTTTGTGCGTTCCAGGCATACAGGATTGCACCTAAGGGCAAATCGGTTATTGTTTTTGTTTCGCTTCTGCCTATGACGCTTCACTTGGCTGCTTCATACTCTTATGATTCAGGAATTATTGCGTACTCGCTTTTAGTATTCGCTTGTCTAATGCGCGGTTTTTTTGGAGAGCAGAAATCAATAGGTTGTAAAGAAATCGTCATTTATTTAATTATTTCGGCGTTTTTGGCTCCGTGTAAGGTTGTTTATTCTGGGATGATATTACTTGGTTTGCTTGTGCCCCTTTCGCAGTTCCAAGATGTGAAAGTCGGACGTATCGGTAAGTGCATACTGATCTTTGCTGTTATAGCCTCCGTTCTTGTGCTGCGCATAGCATCAATGAGTACATTGGTGTCTCAGTCTTCAGATGCCTCTCGTGGCCAAGAGATCGGGCGGTTTTATACGCTCAGTGACATCATCATGCATCCAAAGAATAGCTTCGAGGTCTTTTTTAGGACATTAGATTCCCTAGGAGATTTCTATTGGGGATCCACCTTAGGTTATTCGCTTGGATGGCTCCAGAAAAACTTGCAGTTTCCAGCCTTTTTTATGATTCCTTATTTGTTGTTTGGGTTTATTTGTTGTTTGGATTCCGAAGATGAGCCCTCTTTTCTCAGCCCCATTTGTTCCATTCTGTTTATTATCGCTTTTGCTTTGGCTGCCCTTGGTTCCATTGTATCTATGTGGTTGGGCTGGACGTTCAATTACGAGAATGTAATACAGGGTGTTCAAGGACGATATTTTCTTCCTGTTCTACCAGCTTTGTTGTTTGGGTCGAGAACGCGCTTGTTTAAATTCAACTCATCTTCGCTTTCTGTCGTCTCTTTTGGCATGTGCGTGATGAATTGTTTATATCTTATTCGTTTTATTAGTATTGCATCCTGTGTGTAGGCCTTTGCGTAATGCTCTCGGGTTTTTTCTGCTATCTAACAGTTTAGATAACAGGCGATGATTCGGACGCCGCAGGGTCCCCGAAAGCTATGCTTTTCCAAGCCAAGCAGAGACTTTGACCGAGCGCTGGGTTGGCATGCGAGAGGCCAACATGAGGCCGTGCCGCGGGGCGGACCGCAGGTAGCAAAACGGCACCGGAGCCCATGTCGGGCCCGGTGCCCAAGCGCGATATCGACGGCGCAGTTTCGCGATATTCAACAGCGCCAAATGAGTAAATACTCATTATCTATAAATGATAATAACGATTCGCGGGTTCCCCGACGGTGAAGTTTGGATTCATATAAGGATCGCCTTTGACGTAATACTTAGCCCATCGATAATTCATGTACGCGACCTCTTTGTGGAAGCGAATCTGCTTCTCCGTATTGTTTTCAACGCCTCTAGAAATCGACTCGTAGTGATAGAGCTCGACTTCGGGTGTGTATACAATTAGGTCGTTGATCTCGCGTAGCTTTAAGCAAAAGTCAACGTCATTAAATGCAACTTGAAGCTCTTCCGTGAAACCTCCGACTTTCTCATATTCATCACGCTTGGTCATTATGCAAGCTGCGGTGACGGCGCTGAAGTCTTGTTGTGCATCGTTGAGTGCAAAGTAGCCCCAGTTATCCCTTGGCATGCTTTGGCAAAGATGTCCTGCCACGCCACCAGTGACGCATAAGCCCGCGTGCTGGATGGTGTTGTCGGGATAGTAGAGTTTTGCACCAACTGCGCCAACATCCTCACGTGCGCAGATGCCAAGCATAGTCTCAATCCAATTGGGCGTAATTACCTCAGTATCGTTATTCAACAGCAAGAGATAGTCGCCCTTGGCGTGAGCAACGCCAAAGTTCATGAGCTTGGAGAAATTGAATTCGTGCTTCCAAGTTACAAGACGAACGATGTCAGGATATTTTGCTTGCAACTTATCGTAATAATCGAACGTCTCCTTTTCTGTGCTGTTGTTTTCGATTATGACAAGCTCGAAATTGTCGTACGTTGATTTCTCAACAATTGACTTAATGCAGTTGTCCAGAATGTTGGCGTGGTCTTTAGTTGGAATGATAATTGACACGAGTGGATGGGAATCTGGCACAGCGTAGGTTACTTTATATGTAAAGGGACGACGCGCTTGTTCGACCTTCGCATTGAGCCCAAGCCTGTCCAAATGACTCTGGACCGCTTTGATACCTGCGATAGTGGCATACGGCTTGCTATCGGCATTTGCTGCGGTGGAGGTCTCGCTTAGGCGCCAGTGATATAGAACCTTTGCAACATGATGAACTTTCCTTGCCTTTTCCACGGCGTGGAGAGTCAGATTATGATCCTGTGCTCCATCGAACTCTTTCGTGTTCGGTTCTAGAGTGTCAAGCAGAGACTTACGGATGGTAAGCATATGGCAGATATAGTTATTGTTTCTGAGCAGATCGATATTGAAATCCGGCTTAAAGAACGGCTGCGCTAGCATTCCATCGGGCATGAGTTTATCTTCATCACAATAAAGAAGATCGACGTCATCATTGTTTTCAATTGCCTCGGCATATGAGAACAACAAGTCCGGTTCAAGAATATCGTCATGGTCAAAGAAGCTAACGAAATCACCCGAAGCGATGGCAACGCCGGCGTTTGTGTTTTCGGAAATGCCCTTATTCTCGGTAAGGTTAATTGATTTAATTCTGTTGTCGTGGGCCGTCTCCTGCTCAACGCGAGCCTTTAGTTCCTGATTGTCAGGACTTGCATTAACTAGGATGAGCTCCCAGTTTGCATAAGACTGGTTTTTTACGGATTCGGCCATATCGTTAAAGAACGAAATGGGTGTGTTGTATAGAGGGACAATAATACTGAACTTCGGAGCGCTGTTGAAGACGATTTTTCTCTGCTTCTCCAGAGCGCCGATAGTTGCCTTATGATCCGTGAACCATTCGGGGTATTCAGGGTCAAACTGCGCATGGGTAAAGAGAAAGTTGGTCTCCTCAAGAAGCAAGCCTAGCTTATCGGGTGTTAAGCAGTCGAATGCACTGAATGATGGGTGATTTTGATCGTCAATAATAAAGTAGTAACGATCGAACGCCTTTGGCATTCGAATTGAGAGCTGCGTTTCAAGCTGCTTTTTCTCAGACGTAAATCCAACGCTTGTTACATTCGAGCCGAAATTGACGATGCTCAAATTAACTTCATTAAGGGTTCGATCGAAACAACGAAGTTTGATTTGCGAGTCGCTACGATAAGGAGTTCTCACCGTGCACCTAAGGATATAGTCGCTTGAATTTTCGATGCACTGCCAGAAATCAATCGTTGCCATGTCAAACTCTGAAACGTCATCGTAGTTTCGGAGTTTGCTGCACATGTCAGGTTTAATTTTGTAGTTAAGGCGCGACTCCCATTTGATGTTCTTGCAATTGAGCGAAAGGGAGTCGCTGCTCAGGGTGCGACCGTCTTGGCCGATTTCGCTAAACTCAATTTTGATGGTGCGAGCATCGGGATCGGGGACTACAAGGACGTATGAGTTCGAGTCACAACTATTGTCCCGGAATTTTAGGAGGGATAAAGGTGAGCGGCGGTTATCGTCTGTAGCCGCCTGGGCTGTTACGCTGGAGCCTTTATGGATGCCTTCAATCTTAAGCTGCTGGTAGATTTTCCAGTTTCCTCTGCATACTCCGGTTGTTTCGACTCGCATTGTTTGCCTTTCGTTTGTTGGACACTGCTCATTGTACTTTTTCATTTGTTGCCTCGCTAGAAATGCAGAAAGAGTTGCGTGTTTCTGCTGTCCGATTTAAATAAGAAGACGGGGAGGTTGCTGCCGGTGCGTATAATTTAATTAACTATGCATCTGTAATCAGCGGCTTTTGCTCAACGATTGTCAATCGAGAGGATTTTTATGAAAGGCATCATCCTCGCCGGCGGGTCCGGCACCCGCCTATACCCGCTCACGCTCGTGACCTCCAAGCAGCTGCTGCCGGTCTACGACAAGCCCATGATCTATTACCCGCTGTCCACCCTCATGCTGGCGGGCATCCGGGACATCCTGGTCATCTCCACGCCGACGGACCTCCCCAACTTCGAGCGCCTGCTCGGTGACGGCTCGCGCTACGGCGTCAACCTCTCCTACGCCGAGCAGCCGAGCCCCGACGGCCTGGCCCAGGCCTTCACCATCGGCGAGGAGTTCATCGCCGGCGAGCCTTGCGCGCTGGTGCTCGGCGACAACATCTTCTACGGTAACGGCCTCAGCCGCCACCTGAAGAAGGCCGTCGAGAACGCGCAGTCGGGCCGCGCCACGGTCTTCGGCTACCACGTGGACGACCCCGAGCGCTTCGGCGTCGTGGAGTTCGACGGCGAGGGCAGGGCCGTCTCCATCGAGGAGAAGCCCGAGCGCCCCAAGAGCTCCTACGCCGTCACCGGCCTGTACTTCTACCCGGGCGACGTCGCCGCCAAGGCGCATGAGGTTAAGCCGTCGGCACGCGGCGAGCTGGAGATCACCACGCTCAACCAGATGTACCTGGAGGAGGGGACGCTGTCCGTGGTCACCCTCGGCCGCGGCTACGCGTGGCTGGACACCGGCACCATGGAGAGCCTGCACGAGGCCGCGGAGTTCGTCCGCGCCGTGGAGCACTCCCAGGACCTGCCGGTCTCGGTCCCCGAGGAGATCGCCTGGGAGAACGGCTGGATCACGACCGCCGAGCTGGAGGAGGCCGCCAAGGCCTACGGCAAGTCGGTCTACGGCCAGCACCTGAAGAAGGTCGCCGCCGGCGAGATCGTCAACAGCCCGCGCGAGTACTAGCGCAAGCTTGTTTTCTTTCAGGGGTCACCGTTTATCTGGTGGCCCCTTTCGTTATGATTACGTTGACCATAAAGACAATATGATTGGGAGTGGATGTGTTAAGCGTCTACTTTGGCGATATGCCAGAAGCGATTTACAACACAGCGACATATTTCAAAAACTCTTACCGGTCTTCTTGGATTACGGATCCCTATGCAGTCTCGATAATTAAAGATGTCGATCGATCGGTTGTTGTCTCCGAAAACGTCATCGAAAGCCCTGTGCTTGGATCCATCTCCCCACTCCAGCTTTCTGGTGGCGTGAAAACGCTGCTGCTTATGAGATTTGATCGTAAGCATATTTTTAACGCTTCTACCTGTGGTGACAACTGTGCCAAGTGGATTCTCGACATGGCGAAAGACCGCAAGCTCGTTGTGAATCTCTATCATGTGATGGACTTTGGCCGCGAGGATTTTAAAATCAAAGTCGTGAACAGCGGCCGAATCGTTCATAACATGGCCGAATTGATTCACGAGTCGATTCCGTATCTGTAGGTGCTGCTTATGAACGGTTCGCATCTTGTTAAGATTTCCCGCCGTAGGGGAACCAAGTACACATTTACCATCAAGCGGAACATCACTATTGTGCGTGGCGATAGCGGCACGGGTAAGACGACGCTGTTTGACATGGTCGCAGACTACATGCGAACGGGCGAGCAGTCGGGCGTTTCCTTGCAATGCGATTGTCCCTGTGTCGCCTTGACCGATTATGATTGGCGAAACCAGCTTTCGTCCGTTCATGACTCGATTGTATTTGTCGATGAGGGCTTAAAAGAGATCCATTCTGATGAGTTTGCCCATCATGTGCTGTATTCCTCGAATTATTTCGTGCTGATCTCAAGGGCTGATTTCCCCAATCTTCCGTATAGCGTGGATGAGATTTACAAGATTAAGACGAGCGGAAAATACCATTCTTTCGTCCCTGTTTATCAAGATCGCGGGAATCATCGTTATGCTATTTCCCGGTCGGCGCCAAAACAGGACTTTTCTATCCTTCTATGCGAGGACAGTAAGTCTGGTTTCCAGTTCTTTAAACGGCATTTTGCTGACAGTGAGCTTACCTGTACTTCGGCCATGACGAACAGCGCGATTTTGGGCTGGTTGGATCAGCATCTCGACGATCGCGTGTTTGTTGTCGCGGACGGGGCGGCATTTGGGTGCTATGCGGACCGCGTCCTTAAGCTGCAAGACATTCACCGCGATACTGTTACGGTTTGTCTTCCCGAGTCGTTCGAATGGCTTCTGCTGAGCTCCGGCGTAATTTCAGGGCTAGATGCCAAAGCAGTTCTGCAAGAGCCGGAAGCGTTTGCAGACAGTGAGAAGTTTAAAAGCTGGGAGGACTTCTTCTATAAGTACTTACGCGATAAAACTGGGAATTCGGTCTTCCGGTACGACAAAGACTGCATTCCGGAGGCGTTTTGTAGGGGAAGTAATTCTGCGAAGGTTATGGCTCTTATCGCGTGCCGAAATGTCCGATAGTTTTGTTGAATAGTGTCGCGGCATCACTTCCTGCGGCATACTAAAGAAGCTGTACATGCTTCAGATTGGATTTTCATGTCTGAGATCTTCGAACCCAAGAACATCATCGTCACGGGCGGCTGCGGCTTCATCGGCAGCAACTTCGTGCACTACGTGGTCAACAACCACCCCGGGGTGCACGTGACCGTCCTGGACAAGCTGACCTACGCCGGCAACCCCGAGAACATCGCGGGGCTGCCGACGGACCGCGTGGAGCTCGTCGTCGGCGACATCTGCGACGCTGGGCTGCTCGATGAATTGGTCCCCGGCCACGACGCGATCGTCCACTACGCCGCCGAGAGCCACAACGACAACTCCATCGCCGACCCTGAGCCGTTCCTGCGCACCAACGTGGAGGGCACCTTCCGCCTGCTGGAGGCCGTCCGCAAGCACGGCGTCCGCTACCACCACGTCTCCACCGACGAGGTCTACGGCGACCTGGCGCTCGACGACCCGGCGAAGTTCACCGAGGAGACGCCGTATCACCCGTCCTCGCCGTACTCGAGCACCAAGGCCAGCTCCGACATGCTCGTGCGCGCGTGGACCCGCACCTACGGCCTCCGCACCACGATCTCCAACTGCTCCAACAACTACGGCCCCTACCAGCACGTGGAGAAGTTCATCCCCAGGCAGATCACGAACATCATCGACGGCGTCCGCCCCAAGCTCTACGGCCGCGGCGAGAACGTCCGCGACTGGATCCACACCGAGGACCACTCCTCGGCCGTCTGGGACATCCTCACCAAGGGCCGCATGGGGGAGACCTACCTCATCGGAGCCAATGGGGAGAAGAACAACATCACCGTGCTCCGCATGATCCTCGAGGCGATGGGGCGCGACCCCGAGGACTTCGACTGGGTCGCCGACCGCCCCGGCCACGACCGCCGCTACGCCATCGACTCGACCAAGCTGCAGCGCGAGCTCGGCTGGAGGCCGGCGCACACCGACTTCGCCGAGGGGCTCAGGGCCACCATCGACTGGTACGTCGAGAACGAGTCCTGGTGGCGCCCGGCCAAGGAGGCCACCGAGGCCAGGTACAGGGCCCAGGGCCAGTAGGCCGAACCCCGGCGTACCGCGCCGCGGGGCGCCCGCGCGGGGCCGCAGGGCATGGGGATGATCCTGCGTCCCCGCGCGGGCGCCCCCGGTTATCCAACCTCTTCGATAGGAGCTTTTCCCACATGGCTGACATCGCATTCGAGAAGGACCTCTCCGTCGCCGAGACCGGCATCGAGGGCCTGAAGGTCGTCGACCTCGCCGTCCACGGCGACTCGCGCGGCTGGTTCAAGGAGAACTGGCAGCGCGCCAAGATGACCGCCCTGGGCATCCCGGACCTCCGCGTAGTCCAGAACAACATCTCCTACAACGACAGCCGCGGCGTCACCCGCGGCATCCACGCCGAGCCCTGGGACAAGTTCATCTCCGTGGCCCGCGGCTCGGTCTTCGGCGCCTGGGTGGACCTGCGCGAGGGCAGCGAGACCTTCGGCAAGGTGTTCACCTGCACGCTCGACCCGAGCAAGGCCATCTACGTGCCGCGCGGCGTGGGCAACTCCTTCCAGGCGCTCGAGGACGGCACCGCCTACACCTACCTGGTCGACGCCCACTGGTCGCTGGAGCTCAAGAGGACCTACACCTTCGTGAACCTCGCCGACCCCGAGCTCGACATCCAGTGGCCGATCCCGCTCGACCAGGCCACCGTCTCCGAGGCCGACCTCAGCCACCCGATGCTGAAGGACGTCGTCCCCATGGCGCCGAAGCGCACGCTCGTCACCGGCTGCAACGGCCAGCTGGGCCATGCGGTGCGCTCGCTCGCCGAGGAGCGCGGCGTCGCCAAGGACTTCGACTTCTGCGACATCGACACCTTCGACATGTCCGACCCGGAGGCCTACGATCAGTACGACTGGTCGCTCTACGGCACCGTGATCAACTGCGGCGCCTACACGGCTGTTGATAAGGCGGAGACCCCCGAGGGACGAACCATCGCCTGGAAGGCCAACGCGACCGGCCCGGCCCTGCTCGCCCGCACCTGCGCCGAGCACGGGATCACGCTCGTCCACGTGTCCTCCGACTACGTCTTCGACGGCACCGCCGAGGTGCACGACGAGGAGGAGCCCTTCTCCCCGCTGTCCGTCTACGGCCAGACCAAGGCCGCCGGCGACATCGCCGTGGCAGGGTGCCCGCGCCACTACATCATGCGCAGCTCCTGGGTCATCGGCGAGGGCCACAACTTCGTGAAGACCATGAAGGGGCTGTCCGACCGCGTCGCCGACCCGGAGGACGGGCTCGCGCAGGTCACCGTCGTGGACGACCAGCTGGGCCGCCTGACCTTCACACGCGACATGGCCGAGGCCATCTTCCACGTGCTGGGGACGCACGCCCCCTACGGGACCTACGACTGCACCGGCTCCGGTGCCGTGAGGAGCTGGGCGGACATCGCCCGCGCCGTCTTCGAGGCCGCCAACGGCAACGGCGAGAAGGTCGTGCCGGTCAGCACCGCCGACTACTACGCGAGCGCCGCGGGCCCCATCGCCCCGCGCCCGGTCCACTCCGTGCTCGACCTGTCCAGGCTCGAGTCGGTCGGGTTCCACATGCCCGACTGGGAGGAAGAGCTGGGGGAGTACCTCAAGACGCTCTAGCCGCTATTAACTTTTCGAGAGCAAAAGCCGCCGCTTGTTAACGGTGGCTTTTCTTGTTGGTGGCTATCTGCGCAGTGGTGCCAATAGTATTCTGCGGAAGATCTACCTCTCGCTTGTCTCGGTGGCGGACTTGCCGGGCTGGTCGTCGTAGGCGTATTTGCTGTACACGTTGACCTCCCACTGCTTTTTTTCGACCTTTGCCACAGAATCCAGGATGAATCCGGTTGCAAGGCTCAGACCACAGAGGAACATAAACGATGCAGCAAGTATGGCAGTGGGGAAACGCGGGACCAGGCCGGTCTGAAAGTACTCAACAAAGATAGGAATGCCCAAAACCAGGCCGATAATCGCGAATAGAAGCGCGACGAGGCTGAAGAACTTCAGCGGGCGGTAGTCCTTGAACAGCGTGCCGATCATCGCAACGACTTTAATGCCGTCGCTCACGGTATTGAGCTTGGACTCGGAGCCTTCCGGACGGTCGCGGTACTCGATGGGCACGTCTTTGATGCGCCAGCGGTGGTCGACGGCGTGGATCGAGAGCTCGGTTTCGATCTGGAAACCCTCGGAAAGCACAGGGAAGGTTTTAACGAACGGGCGGCTCATGGCGCGGTAGCCTGTCATGACGTCATCGAAGCTGTAGCCATAGATCCACTTGATCATGGCGCGGACCAGATTATTGCCAAAGCCGTGGAAGGCACGCTTGTTCTCCTCGGCGTAGGTGCCGTTGGAAAGGCGATCGCCTACGGTCATGTCGGCCGTGCCGTTAAGGATGGGCTCACAGAGGGCCTTGGCCGCCTCGGCGGGGTAGGTGTCGTCTCCGTCGACCATCAGGTAGCAATCGGCGTCGATATCGCGAAACATCTGGCGGCACACGTTGCCCTTTCCCTGACGGGGCTCAAAGCGGACTGTGGCGCCGTGCTCGGTGGCAATGCGTGAGGTATCGTCCGACGAGTTGTTGTCATAGACATAGACCGTCGCCTGCGGAAGCTCGCGGTGAAAGTCATCGATGACTTTGCCGATCGTGAGCGCTTCGTTGTAGCAAGGGATGATGACGGCGATGGATTCAGAATTCACTTAATGCTCCTTATACATTCAATCCTAGAAAGTATAGCCGTTTGGGCCTGGCATCCTAAGATGTGGGTTAGTTCTCCAGTTTTGTTGCGCGAATCGTTTGCATGGCCGTCGGGTCTATACTGTTCGTTTGTCAACGATTACGAGTAAAGGAGTTGCATCCGTGTCGGATCAGACAAAGCAACAAGAAACTCGCAGTCTGCCTGCGACGTTTGCTAAGAACGAATTTGAGAAGGACGCGTTTATCCTTCGTCAGCTGGTTACCAAGGATTTTAAGATCAAGTATCGCCGTAGCGTTCTGGGCGTCGCATGGTCGGTGCTCAACCCGCTGCTGATGATGATCGTCATGGCCATCGTGTTCTCGACGATTTTTGGCCAGGGCCGCAATGGCTCAATGACGCCCGAGATGTACCCGCTGTACTTGATCGTGGGTAACATTACCTTTGCCGTCATGTCTGAGTCTACTAACCAGGCCCTGACGTCGATCGTGGGCGCTGCCCCTCTGCTCAAGAAGGTTAAGGTGCACCGCTGGGTTTTCCCGGTGCAGAAGGTGCTCTTCTCGCTGGTCAACTTTGCCTTCTCGCTGGTCGCCGTCGCCATCGTCATGCTGTGGTTCCGCGTTATGCCTTCTTGGCACCTTATTCTGTTGCCGGTTTGCCTGCTGCTGCTTATGTGCTTCTGCATGGGCCTGGGCATGATGCTCTCTGCCCTTACGGTCTTCTTCCGCGACGTTATGCATCTGTGGAGCGTCGTCATTACGGCGTGGACTTACATTACGCCCATCTTCTGGACGACTGACTATATTGCGCAAATGCCGCATCTCGTGCGTATCTTGATGTATGCGAACCCCATGTTCAACTACCTGCAGTTTATGCGCGATATCTTCCTGTTCCAGACTACGCCCTCGCTTATGACGTTTGGTATGTGCGTTGCCTGGGCGGTTCTTGCGCTTATTATTGGCTATACCGTGTTCCATAAGTCCGAGCGCAAGTTCATCCTCTACATCTAAGGAGTGCTGTGATGACTGAATCTGTTGTTGATTACAGCGAGCAGCCTCTGGCTGTCGAGGTCGACGACGTCACCATGATCTTTAACATGGCGTCCGAGTCGCTGACCAACCTCAAGGAGTACTTCATTAAGCTTGCCAAGCACGAGCTGTTCTTTGAGGAGTTTAGGGCGCTTAAGCACATCTCGTTTGATATTCATCGCGGCGAGGTTGTGGGTCTGGTCGGCACCAATGGCTCCGGCAAGTCTACGATGCTCAAGATTATCGCTGGCGTTCTTGAGCCTAGCGAGGGTAGCGTTAAGGTGCACGGTAACATCGCGCCGCTGATTGAGCTTGGCGCCGGCTTTGACCCCGAGCTGACCGCCCGCGAGAACATCTATCTGAACGGCGCCCTGCTCGGCTACACCAAGGAGTTCATCGATGCCAACTTTGACGGCATTATTGAGTTCGCTGAGCTTCAGAACTTTGTCGACATGCCGCTTAAGAACTTCTCCTCGGGCATGGTGGCGCGTATTGCCTTTGCAATCGCGACGATCACCGAGCCCGATATTCTGATCGTTGACGAGACGCTGTCCGTCGGCGATGTGTTCTTCCAGCAAAAGTGCGAGGCGCGTATTCAGCACTTTATCCAGAGCGGCGACGTGACGGTTCTGTTCGTTTCGCACTCCATGGAGCAGGTTGAGCGCATCTGCCAGCGCGCCGTTTGGATTGAGAAGGGCGACCTTCGCATGGACGGCCCGGTTGATGAGGTCTGCAAGGCGTATCGCGAGCAGTTCAACTAGGTTATAATTACTTGCGCCTGACAGGCTTGCGCTTGCTTGGGCGTGCGGTTATTTGCTCCATTAGCTCAGTTGGATAGAGCAGGGGACTTCTAATCCCAAGGTCGACGGTTCGAATCCGCCATGGAGCACCATCGTTTATTAAGCCCGGACCGCTTGGTGGTCCGGGCTTTTTTCGTCTTGTGTGCTGCGGTTTTGAAGGGTGTGCTATGGGGACCAAAAGGCTCGACTGGATAGATATTGCAAAGGGGATTGCAATTATTCTGGTCATTGTGGGGCAAACCGTCCCAAATCCTTCTCCTTTGCGGCATGCCATCTTCTCGTTTCACATGCCGGTGTTCTTTATTCTTGCTGGATATACGTTTAGGCCTAAGCCGTGGCGCGAGCTGCTGAGTGGTTCGGTGTCGCGCCTGCTGGTGCCGTATGTGATTCTTGCACTGGCCTGGCAAGTGCCGTCGTTCTTGATGATCGGGGTTCCTTTGACGGGCGGTGTGCTTACGGGTGGACTTGAAACGCTCGTGTTTGCTTCGGGCGTTGACGTGCCTGGGCTTGGCATTGCCGCTGTTGGCATGGCGTGGTTTTTGGCGGCACTGTTTACGTCGCGCCTTCTGTTTAATGCGCTGGTGCGGCTGTTTGATGGGCGCGAAGTTGGGGTTGTTTGGCAGGGCGTTGTCTGTGCTGCGATAGCTTTCTGCGGCCTGAACGTGTCTCGCTTTTTGGGTATCTACCTGCCGCTTGATCTTGATCTAAGCTGCTATATTGTGCTGCTGATGTGGGTTGGCTATACGGCCCGCCAAAGGGGGCTGGAGCCGAGCGTGAGCAAGCCTCTTCTGTTTATTGGAGCCGGTGTCGCTTGGCTTGTCCTTGCCGCGCTGAGCGGGCTTGAGCTTTCGAGCCGTCGTGTGGATGGGTTTGTGGTTGCGACGGTTGCCGCTCTTGCCGGTAGCTACTGTGTGTGCTGGGTTTCCATGGCGCTTGAGAAACTGAAGGACGTGCCGGTTTTGGGGGCTTTTGAGCGAGGACTCGTGTTTTGCGGACAAGCCAGTCTGGCGATCTTTGCGATCCACGCGGTCGATTGGTTTATTCCCTGGCAGACGATGCCCCTGTTGATGACGCTGCCAGCATCGTGGCTCTTCGCATCAATCATACGCTGCGCCTGCGATATCGGCTTGGCATACGTAATCAAAAAGGCGTAATTTGTAGCGGGGTCGACCAAGCTGATCGTCCCCGCTGTTTTGTGGACATTTTAGTGTCAGGGTTAGAACTGGGCGCCTTCAGTCTCTGCTGAAGCTCCGTTTGTTCGTTGCCTATTTAACTTAGATAGAACTGGGGTTCAAACCAGTTCTCGAACGAATGTGAATTGCCTTCTTCCGTCCATGTGTCGTCATTAATAAAGAATTTGAGATCATCGTCGCCACAGATATCCTCGGGCCATTCATCCCAACCTAAGTCCCGTGGATAGCCGTCTTCATCGAGATCGGTTTCATCGGTTTCCCAGTCGGAAACGAGTTCGAATGACGCATCTCGGATAAGCCTTACAAGCAGTTCTTGTGCAACGGTGTGGGCCATTATGTCTTGTCCGTGTTTTGCTCGCATACGATAACTAATCAGATCTGCTCGAAGTTTGAATAGAAAGTCATAGTTGTACTGCATCAGATATTGAGGTGGGAGCAAATCAATCATCCAGCTATCGGGGAGTTGTCCTACATGAGTCCCTTTTGGAAGATGAGAGAGGTCCTCAAGATCCTTATTGATATAGTCAAGCAAAATATCGGTTCCAAAGGCGAAGGACGCTGCGCCCTTATAGCCATATTCATCTTTTAAGAATTGGGACCAGGCGGCATGACTCGAATCAATCGCCAAGGATTCTTTTGTCGTGGCCTCATTTATAGTTTCTGCGGCTGAATCATCGGGGAAGTTTTTCCATTTGAGTACCTTGCACACGGCTGTTGCCTTATCGCTTCGAATGGATTGGCCGCTCTCGTACTTACCCCATGTTTTTGCCCCGATTCCGGCTCTGGAAGCCGCTTCTTCGATGCTAAGGCCCAGTTCTGCTCTCCTTGCTTTGATTTGGTTTGCTAAATCTTCGCTAACTTGAATTGTCTTAGGTGGCATCTCTATTCCTTTCCAACCGGAACGTATAGGATACCTACCATATTAATACTAATAGTCCGTCTGTAAAGCCGGTATGTTGCCTGTTTGTGCTTGATGGAGTTTGTCTATTAAAAAAATCGGACGCCCGCAAGGCATTTGCTGTGGGCGTCCGATATTCGAACAGGGGTCTATTTGCATGATTTAGCCTGGGGCTGCCTATTTCATCCTCAGACAGTCTGGTAAGACTTTCGATACTGCACTCATTGCCTGTGGCTTTAGGTACTGCTCGTTAAGTCGTGCCTTTTTGTAAGCGTAGCGGGTATCTGCTGAGTATTTGACCAGCACATCCGTAAAGAATCGTTCCCAGCTTAAATAATCGCGGCTTTCGATATAACTCGAGGGATCCTCAAGGATTTTGGGAATGTCGCTACTGGGGATGAGCCTGGAGCGTAGGAGTGTCCACTCGAATGACTCCGGGAGGAACAAGCGAACATTCTTGTAAACGCGCTGCCCCAATGTCTTTTCGATATAAGGACCGAATGCTGCTCCGTCTCCAATGGCAAGGATGTTTTGCTCGGGACATTCGTGAATCGTTCGTTTTAGATTCGCTACGCCGGTGGCGGTATAGCAGGGGATCCCCAGCCGGTTGCAAAGGGCGCTGTAGAATTGATACCCAGACTTGCTATCCTCGACAATCACGGCGTCGGGATTGTCGAATCCTACGTTAAGGTCCTGGTAGAGCATGCTTGCCGTGTGATCATATATTGGCTTGGTCACCGAGTAAAAACGCTTGTCGCTTTTGCGTCCGTTGATTACCTTGCTCGTCGTGTTGACCAGTTTTAGGATCTCGTCGACGCTGTACGGGAGTTCGTTGGCGTCGCGACGAGATATCAGAACAAAATAGTTGGACGATCCGTTAACAGCCTTGGCGAAATCTTTTGAGTAGATAAACTCGTTACCTTCATCCAAAAAGACAATCGAATCTTCAATAATCGAAAGCTCGCGCTCCCAACGCCTACCGGAAAGCGTTTCGCAGGGTACGTCGCAGCTAAGCTTGACGCCGCTTTCTTGTCCTCGATCGTTGTAGTCGCGAATCATCGAGATAAGTGTCGTCTTGCCCGTGCCGCTGTTGCCGCGGATGAAGGAAATGTTGCGTTTAAAGGTGAGCGTGTACTTTACTTTTGCGCGCTCGACGACAACGGTATGTGTTCCCCTCATTACTCCTCAACATCCAAATAGTCATTGGTGGCTCCGACGAACTCCTGCATGTTCCTGACGATGCGGCCATCGTTATCGATGCGGATCTCAAATCGCTTCCAAGGGAATTTCATGATGTGGTAAAGGGTTACGAGGACATCTTGCTCCTTACCAATTTTGAGTAGCCAGCGGGCGCAGTTGTCTCCGCAGGTCGATGCGTTGAACACCATGTTTGGGAGATTGCGTACCAGCAGCAGCGTCTTAACGCCGCCAGATAGTTCGAGCGGGGTAATCGATCCCAACTGTTTGCTTACGATGTTGTGGGGACCGATCAACTCTGATCCGTCCACACTTTTAATGATCTGTGCAGCCATCGGGTCTTCGAACCATGAGTCCAGGTATGAGTTCCTAAAATAGGTCTCGGTGTCGTAGATGGAACCGGGGTAATCTCCCAGATGGATGCTGAGCATGCGAGTCTCCAGACGTTGTGTGGCTGCAACGATTATAAGCCAGTAATAAATTGCCGGCAGCAGTTAGGTTACTGCTGCCGGCACTGACTTTATTGGCGCGCGGATCGGCGTTGATAAATTTGCTCGCGAGGCTACTTTTCGAGATGCTCCCTCAGCAGCTCCAGCGCGTGGGCGTAGCCCATCAGGCCTTCGCCCGTAATGGTGGCGAAGCAGGCTAGGCGTGCGTAGCTCACTTGGCGGAAGTCCTCGCGGGTCTCGACGGCGCTGATGTGGACCTCGACGGCAGGGATGGCGACGGCCTTGAGGGCGTCGAGGATCGCCACGCTCGTGTGCGTGTAGGCCGCCGGGTTGATGACGATGCCGTCGACCTTGCCGTAGGCCTCCTGGATCTTGTCGACGATGCTGCCCTCGTGGTTGGACTGGAAGACCTCGACCTCGTCGAAGCCCTGCGCGGCACCCGCTTCCTGGCAGATCTGCACTAAGCGGTCGTAGTTATCGCTGCCATAGATGCCCGGCTCGCGAATGCCGAGCATGTTGAGGTTGGGGCCGTTGATGACGAGTGCTTTCATGGTTGCTTCCTTTGCAGTCGAGAAACCACCACAAAGGTGCCTGTCCCCTTTGTGGTGGTTTTGGTTAGAGAGCGGGTGGGAGGGTGTCGAGGAGGGCTTGGGCGGTGTTGGCGGCGCAGTCGCGTGAGTCGATGATGTAGTCGGCCCAGGCGCGGTAGCGCGGCATGCGCTGCTCGGCCAGCTTGTCGATACCGTCGCGGGCGGTGATGGGGCGTCCCTTGTGTGCGAGCTCGTCGAGCTTGCGGTTGAGCATCACAATTTGGCTGTTCTGGTGCAGCAGCGGATAGTTCTCGTCACGCGTGACCACGCCGCCGCCGGTTGAGAGCACCAGGCCGCTGCGCTTGGAGATGTCGGACAGAGCCGCCGTCTCCTGCTCGCGGAAGGCTGCCTCGCCACGTTCGACGATAAAGTCGGCGCAGGGCATGCCAAGGCGTTCCTCGAGGGCGCGGTCCAGGTCGATGTGCTCGCGACCCGTCAGCATTGCGATCTGCTCGCCCACGCGGGTTTTGCCCGAACCCGGCATGCCGATCAGCGCGATGTTCTGTTCGCGACGTGACAAGCGCTCCGTTACGTCCAGGATGCGCTCGCGCGGGGTGACCTGGCCGGTATAGCGCTCGACGGCCTGTGCCGCTTGGGCAACGAGCATCAGCAGGCCGCCGATGCAGGGGGTGCCGCGGCGCTTGGCCTCGAGCATCAGGCCCGTTCGGGCGGGGTTGTAGACAATGTCGATAACGCCCTCGAGCGCATCGAGCCCTTCGAGCGTGCATGGCGCGTCGGGGCAATGGGGGAACATTCCGGCGGGTGTGCAGTTGACGAGCAGGGCGGCGTCGGACTGCTGCGCGATGTTGCCGTAGTTAACCTCGCTCGTGCGACCCACGGGTACGACGATGGCGCCCAGGTCTCCCAGCACCATACTTGCCGTGGTGCCGGCGCCGCCGGTGGCTCCGAGCACGAGGGCCTTCTTGCCGGCAACCTCTACGCCCAACTCCTCGACCAGGCACTGAAAACCGAAGTAGTCAGTATTATCGCCGCGCAGGCGCCCGTCGGGCAGGCGCGTGATGGTGTTGACGTTGCCCATGCGCTCGGCGAGCAGGCTCAGTTCGTCCAGGTAGTCCATGACGGCGCGCTTGTAGGGGATGGTCACGTTGGTGCCCTCCCACTCGTCGCCTGTCATAAAGGCAGCGAGGTCTTCGGGCTCGCGCTCAAAACGCACGTACTCGAGCCCAGCGAGCTCCTTGTAGATGGTCGGGGTGTAGCTGTGGCCCAGCACACGGCCCAGCACGCCGTAGGGACGGGTTGCGGCGGTATCGGTCATCTAGAGCACCTCCGTGTAGCTGCCAAAGTAGGTGAAGCTCTCGCACACGTCGTCGATGGAATCGAGCAGGTCGTCGAGTGCCTTGCTGCCAAAGGGGCAGTCCAGGTCAAAGTAGAACATAAACTCGAAGTCGCGGCCGGGGATGGGACGGCTCTCGAGCTTGATGAGGTTGATATTGAGCGCATAGAAGCGCTCGAGCACGCGGTAGAGCGCGCCCGGCTCGTTGGCCGTGGTAATCATGAGCGAGGTACGGTTGGCGCCGGGGTAGACTCGCGGCTCGCGGCTGATGACGACAAAGCGCGTGTAGTTATTGTCCGAGTCTTGGATATTGGGCTCCAACACCTCGAGGCCATACAGCGTGGCACAGCTGCGCGAGGCGATGGCAGCAACATCGGTGCGCTCGGAGCTGGCGACCATTTCGGCCGACATGGCCGTGTTTGGGTACTTGGTGGCGTGCAGGCCGTGGCGCTCGATAAAGCTAGCGCACTGCGCGATGGCCTGACCGTGGCTGTAGACCTCGCGCACGTCGGCGAGCTTGGTGCCGGGTTTGACGAGTAAGTTGTGATCGATCTTGAGTCGCAGCGAGCGCACGATGTGGAAGTCGAACTGGGCGAGCAGGTCGTAGACGGCGTTGACCGAGCCGGCGGTGGAGTTCTCGATGGGCAGCACGCCAAACTCGCAGAAGCCGTCGCGCACGGCGCGCATGACGCCCTCGAAGGTCTCGAAGAACGCGATGTCGGGTGCGTCGAAGAGTTTGCACGCGGCGATCTGGCTATAGGCACCTTCCACGCCCTGGCAGGCAACGGTGGCCGTTTGAGGGAAGGGCGCGTCAAAGGCTGCAGCCGTGGCGTGGGCCTTTTGCGAGACGGTGATGCCCTTGAGCTCGTTGATGTAGCGCTGCTGCTCGGCCTTGCTCATGCTCATGAGGAGACGGAACAGGGCGATGGTCTGTGCCTCGTAGCGCTCGGGCGCGCGGCTGGCGAGGTTGTTGAGCTTGGAGCGCTCGCGGGCGGGGTCAAAGACGGCCTTGCCCATCTCGATCTTTGATTTGGCGACCTCGGTGGCAATGTCCATACGCTCGACAAAGCTGTTGAGGAGCGTGGTGTCGATGCCATCGATGGTCTGGCGGATGTCAGCAAGGTCCATAGGGACCCCTTTCACGTGTCGGTGATTTTTCTGGGACGGGGATTAAAAAATCATTAAGTACACAATGATTTTTTAATCCCCGTCCCAGAAAAATCACTGGGTGGGCGTGGGGGCCGGAGTTGGCCCCCAGAGATTTTTAGAGCTGGGCGGCGTCCTCGAGGAGGGCGTCCCAAATCGCGAGGGCGGCGGCTGCCTCGGCTACGGGGACGGCGCGCGGGACGATGCAGGGATCGTGGCGGCCGTGGACCGATAGCTCGGCATTTTCCATTGCGTCCATGTCCACCGTCTGCTGCTCGCGGCCAATGGAGGGCGTGGGCTTTACGGCCATGCGCCACATGACGGGTGCGCCGGTCGAAATGCCGCCCAGGATGCCGCCGGCATTATTGGACTCGACCTCGATCTTGCCGGTCTCGGCGTCGATGCGATACGGGTCGTTGTTCTCGCTGCCGCGCATGGCGGCGACGGCAAAGCCCATGCCAAACTCCACGCCCTTCACGGCGGGAATCCCAAACGCGATCTGCGCGATGCGGTTTTCGATGCCGTCGAACATGGGGTCGCCGATGCCCGCGGGAAGTCCGTAGATGCCGCACTCCACGATGCCGCCGATGCTGTCGAGTTCGTCACGCGCGGTTAGGATCTCCTCGCGCATGCGGCCGGCTGCGGCGGCGTCAATGCACGGCAGATCGTTCGTAAGGATCGCCTTGCGGTCGGCCTCGCGATAGACCATATCGTCCATCGGCAGGTCGGAGATGCCGCCGATCTGCGCGACGTGCGCCATGACCTGAATGCCGCGGGCCTCGAGCGCCTGCAGCGCGATCCCGCCGGCGATGCATAGAGGGGCCGTCAGACGGCCGGAGAAGTGCCCGCCGCCGGCGACGTCGTGCATGTTGTGGTACTTCACACGCGCCGGAAAGTCTGCGTGCCCGGGGCGGGGCTTGCGGCGCAGCTCGGAGTAATCCTTGGAGCGCGTGTTGGTGTTCTCGATAATCGCTGCAATGGGCGCTCCGGTGGTATGTCCGTCGACAATACCGGCGATGATGTGGGCGGCGTCGGCCTCGCGGCGTTTGGTCGCGGTCTCGTCGCGACCGGGGGCGCGACGGTCGAGGAAGGCCTGCAGCTTCTCCTGGTCCACGGCGATGCCCGCCGGGATGCCATCGAGCGAGCAGCCGATAGCAGGGGAGTGCGACTGGCCGAAGATGCTCAGATGCAAGACGTTGCCAAAGGTCGAGGACATGCTATTCCTCCTCGAGCGTGACCTTGCCGCCCAGCAGGCGGTAGTGGTCGAAGAAATCGGGATAGGACTTGTTGACGGCCTCGGCGCCGTGGATCACAACTTCGCCGGTGGCGCGGCTCGCGGCGATGGCGGCCATCATGGCGATGCGGTGGTCGTTGTGCGAATCGACCTCACCGCCGGTGAAGGCATCGACGCCCTTGATGATGAGGTCGTCGCCGGCAATACGCACCTGCGCGCCCAGCGCGGTGAGCTCGCGGGTGGTGGTGACCAGGCGGTCGGATTCCTTGATACGCAGACGGGCGCAATCGCGGATAAAGGTGCGGCCCTGTGCCAGCGAGGCCACGGCCGAGATAACGGGCACCAGGTCGGGAATGTCGTGGGCACTCATCTCGAAGCCGGCGAGCTTATCGGACTGCACGGTGGCGGCGTTGGTGGAGCGCACGATGCGGGCACCAAAGCGCGAAAGCGCGGCAAGCACGTTGCGGTCGCCCTGTGCGGAGCTCAGGGACACACCCTCGACGGTGATGGGGTCGGTGCCGATGGCGCCGGCACACAGCCAAAAGGCAGCGTTGGACCAGTCACCCTCGACGGCCACGCTGCCGGGCGTGCGATACGAGCCACTGCTCACGCGGAAGTTCGTGACCTCGGGCTGGCCGTCCCGGGCGGGAATACGCTCGACGTTGACCTCGACGCCAAAGGCCTTCATGGCCTGGATCGTCAGGTTGATATAGGGGCGACTCTCAATGAGGCCGGTCACCTGCACGCAGGAGGGCTGCGCGAGCAGCGGGGCTGCCAGCAGCAGGCCCGAGATATACTGCGAGCTCACGTTGCCCGGCAGCACAAAGGTACCCGGGCGCATGCGTCCGCTCGTCTTGAGCGGAAAACCGCCCAGACCCTGTAGGTCGCAGCCGGCGGCGATGATCTCGTCCGAGAGCGGGGAGAGCGGGCGAGTGCCAAGGCGGCCCTGGCCCACGAAGGTGGCATCCGCACCCAACGCGCAGGCGACAGGCAGCATAAAGCGCAGCGTGGAGCCGCTTTCGCCGCAGTCAAGCGTGCCGCCGGCAAGGGCCTTGAGCAGGCCAAACTCAACACTCTTCATGGTGGGGTGGACCTGGAAGCCGTCCTCGACGGTCTCGATGCGGGCGCCCAGGGCCGTAAGGCAACGCACCGTGGCCTCGATGTCGGCGCAGGTAGTGTTGCAGGCAACGTGCGTCTCGCCGTTGGCAAGCGCGGCGCAGATGATCAGGCGATGCGCCATCGACTTGGACGCGATGGCGGGAACGGTGCCCTTGAGCGGGGACGGGGTGATGCGGGCTAGCATGCGGATGCGTCTCCCTTCTGGCCGAGGCCTTCGGCAATGAGTTCGTGGAAAGTGGAAAGCGGCGTGCGGTCGATGCTGCAGCGGCCAATGCCGTGCGGAATCACCAGGTCGATGGTGTCGCCCGCGCGCTTCTTGTCGTGGAGCGCCTCGGCAAAGACGGCATCGACATCGAGGTCGCAGCGGGTCTTGAGGCCATGGCGGGCGCAGAGCTCCTCAATACGACCGGGCAGTGCGGCATCGCAGACGCCGTGCAGGGCCGCGGAGCGCGTGATGATGCCCATGCCGATCGACACGCAGTTGCCGTGTCCGAGCTCAAAGTGCTCGCAGGCCTCGACGGCGTGTCCGGCGCTGTGTCCAAAGTTGAGGAGCTTGCGCTGGTTGGTTTCGCGCTCATCGGCGACGACCACGGCGCGCTTGATGTCGATATTGCGGGCGATGATGAGTGCTACGCGGGCCACATCGCGGTTGAGCAGCTCCAGCGTGAGCGGGGTCTTCTCCAGTTCGACGAAAAGCTCCGGATCGGCAATCACGGCGTGCTTGACGACCTCGCCGCAGCCGTCGGCGAACTGCTCGGGCGTGAGGGTGGCCAGGCACCCCACGTCGGCGATAACCACGCTCGGCTGCCAAAAGGCGCCGGCCAAGTTCTTGCCGGCAGCCAGGTCGATGGCCGTCTTGCCGCCCACCGACGAATCCACCATGGCTAGCAGACTCGTGGGGATCTGCACAAACTTGCAGCCGCGCATGTAGGTGGCGGCCACAAAGCCCGCCACGTCGCCTACGACGCCGCCGCCGAGTGCCACGATCACGTCGGAGCGCGAAAGCTCGTGCTCGGCCACAAACTCCAAAATGGCAACATAGGTCTCGGCGCGCTTATGGGCCTCGCCGGCCTCGAAGGTGCAGATGCTCACCTCGTAGCCTGACGCCTCCAGGCTCTGCTTAACGGGCATCTGGTAGAGCGGGCCCACGTTGGTGTCCGTCACGATGACGGCCTTGGCGCCGCCGGCAGTGGCGCGCACGAGCGGTCCCGACTGCTCCAGCAAAAACGTGCCAACATGCACCTGGTAGGGGCGTGCGGTGTCGATATCGATGGTAATCGCCATAAGCTTCGGTCCTTTCGACCTGGCGTGATAGGTGGTCTAGTGGGAGGCCTCGTCGTCGAGTGCACGCTTAATGCGGTCGCCCTCGGCAAGGAGATTCTCTAGATAGCGCTGGTCGCGGTCCTTGAGCGCACGGCTGTAGGCGCCAAGCGACTCGATCAGATGGTCGATCTCGAAGGCGAGCGCGTCGGCGTCGTCGATCATGAGCTCGGACCACATTTGCGGGTTGAGGTGCGCCACGCGGGTGAGGTCGCGGTAGCTGCCGGCCGAAAAGCCGTGGTGGACCTGGGCGGTCGGGCTCTTTACGTAGGCGTTGGACACCACGTGCGCAAGCTGGCTCGTGAAGGCGATGACGCGGTCGTGCTCGGCGGCGTTCGTCACGCTGAACTTGCCAAAGCCCAAGGGGCGCACCATCTCGCGCACCTGGCCCAAAAGCTCCAGCTTGAGCGCATCGTCCACCGCGGGCGGTACGAGCACCAGCGGGGCGCCCTGGAACAGGTCGGCGCGGGAGTGTGCATAGCCCGAGAACTGGGTGCCCGCCATGGGGTGCGCGCCCACAAAGTAAAAACCGTGCTCGCGGGCAAGCTCAAAGGCGCGTTCGCACACAATGCCCTTGACGCCCACGGTGTCGATCACCACGGGACCCATGATGGCGTCGGTGTCGGTGGCGTCGGCGAGCGCCTGGGCGTGCGCCTCGAGCCACTCGATGCATGCCTCGGGATAGCAGGCGAGGACGATGATGTCGCATTCGCCGAGTGTCTTGTCGTTGAGCTCGTCGGCAACGGTGCCCATGCTGGCCGCCGTCATGACATCGTCATCGGGGTCCCAGGCCAGCACGCGGACGCCCGCCTGCGCATAGCCGCGGGCAAAGCTGCCGCCGATGAGGCCCAGGCCGACGATGCCGGCGCACTTGGGGCCGCCCTGGTTAACGCGCGCGTTTCTCACCGTACCCATGGGCTACTCCATGGTCTCTTGGCAGACGACCTCGCGGATGGCTCGGATGCGGCGCATGGTGTCGTCGAACTGATCGGGGGTGAGGGCCTGGGCACCGTCGGACCAGGCGCGGCTCGGCTCGTCGTGGACCTCGATCTCCAGGCCGTTGGCACCGCAGGCGGTCGCGGCGAGCGCCATGGGCTCAACGTAGCGGGTGTAGCCGGTGGCGTGGCTGGGGTCGGCGACGACGGGCAGGTGCGACAGGTGGTGCAGCACCGGCACGGCGTTGAGGTCGAAGGTATTGCGGGTGCGAGTCTCGAAGGTGCGGATACCGCGCTCGCACAGGATGACGTTGTCGTTGCCCTCGCTCATGATGTACTCGGCTGCCATAAGCAGCTCGTCGATCGTGCCGGACATGCCGCGCTTGAGCAGAATCGGGGTCTGGGTCTTGCCGACCTCCTTGAGCAGGGGGAAGTTCTGGGCGTTGCGGGCGCCGATCTGCATGACGTCAATCTTCTTGTCCAAGAAGACCTGCACGTCGCGTGGGTCCATGATCTCGGTGACGATCGGCATATCGAGCTCGGCAGACGCCTCGCACAGCAGGTCGAGGCCGGCGGGGCCCATGCCCTGGTAGGCGTAGGGGGAGGTGCGGGGCTTGTAGGCACCGCCGCGCAGCATCGTGGCACCGGCGGCCTTCACGCGGCGGGCGATGCGGATGAGGTTCTCGCCCTCGACGGAGCAGGGACCGGCGATGACCTGGAACTGGTCGCCGCCGATCTTGACGCCGTGACCGCAGTCGATGACGGAGTCCTCGGGGTGGAACTTGCGGTTGGCGCGCTTGAACGGCTCGGAGACGCGCTGCACGCGCTCGACGACATCCATGGACTCGAGCAGGAACGGGTCGATCTTGGTCGTATCGCCCACCAGGCCGATGATGGTCTCGTTCTCGCCGCGCGAGACATCGGTCTTCAGGCCCTTTTTCTCAATCCAGCTGACGATATGGCCGACGGCCTCGTCGCTGGCGCTCTGCTTTAGAATTGCAATCATGGTGTGCCTCTCACCTCGATGGATAACTTTTGCAAAAACGGCCCGCATCGCGAGCCGTGTATATATGGTGCATGAGAGTTTATACTATCTGACTCGCTTTTGCCTTCTAAAGTGGGCCGTTGTACCGCGTCTTCCTCGGAATTGCAAAGCTTTTTCTTTTATTTTGATAGCCCGAGGTGCACTTGGGTATAATGCCAAACGTTGGCCCTATTAGCTCAGGGGATTAGAGCGTCTGCCTCCGGAGCAGAAGGCCGTTGGTTCGAATCCAACATGGGGCACCATCGAACGTAAGACCGTCCGAACCTCGCATGGTCCGGACGGTTTTTCTTATACCGACGCGACGTGATGGGACGTGGTATGGCAGCAACGGATATCGAGCGCGGACTCTCGACCGCCGAGGTCGAGGAGCGCATCGCCGCCGGTAAAATCAACCGCAACATGGAGCTCAAGACCAAGTCGGTCAAAGAGCTCATCATCGAGAACCTCTGCACGCTGTTCAATTTGATCAACGTGATTTTGGCTTTCCTGGTCATTTTGACCGGTTCGTTTAAGAATCTGACGTTCCTGTTCGTGGTGTTCCTCAATACCGCTATTGGCGTCATTCAGTCCATGCGTTCCAAGAAGATGGTCGATAAGCTCACGCTGCTGACTTCCAAGAAGGCCATCGCGGTGCGCGACGGCGCCGAGGTGGAGCTTGACCTGGACCAGATCGTGCTCGACGACATCATCCGCCTGGGGCGCGGCGACCAGATTCCCGCTGATGCCGTGGTGGTTTCGGGCGAGGCGCTCGTGAACGAGAGCCTGCTGACGGGCGAGAGCGATCTTATTAAGAAGCAGCCCGGTTCTGAGCTCATGAGCGGCAGCTTTATCGACTCGGGCCTGCTGCGCGCCCGCGTGATCCATGTCGGCGCCGACAACTACGTGGCCAAAATTAATAACGAGGCCAAGTACGTCAAAAAGGTCAATTCCGAGATCATGAACGCGCTTAACGCCATCGTGCGCTTTGCGAGCATCATCATGATCCCGCTCGGTTTGGCGTTGTTTGCCTCGAGTGTGAGCGAGCTGTGGGATGCCGCGGGAACCCCGGGCGATAGCGCGCTTTCGTGGTGCTTCTCCGAGCTGTTGGCTGGTCATGTGCCTTCGTCGGCGCTGCTGTCCACGGTGGGTGCCCTGCTGGGCATGATTCCGCAGGGCCTGGTGCTGCTGACTTCGTCGGTGCTCGCGATTGCCACGGTGCGCCTGGCGCGTCGCAAGGTGCTGGCACAGCAGCTCTACTGCATCGAGACGCTCGCGCGCGTCGACGTGCTGTGCCTGGACAAGACGGGCACCATTACCTCGGGTCGTATGGAGGTCGAGGGCACCTACCCGCTGCCTGTTGAGGGTGTTGGCTTTGGCGTGGACTCGGACGAGGCGGCTGTTCCCGTCGATACCACGGTGCTCGATTTTGCGCTGGCTAACGTGGCGCGTGCGACTTCGGCCGATGCCAACGAGACCTGCCAGGCGCTGCTCAACTATTACGCCGATCGCCCGGTCGAGGTTTCTGAGCCGCTGTCGGTCATTCCGTTCTCGTCGTCTAAAAAATGGAGTGGCGCTTCGTTTGCGCAGGGCTCCTATGTGATGGGTGCGGCGCAGTTTGTGCTTTCGGAGCGTGTGTTTTCGCAGGTCGAGAACCGTGTCGCCGAGCTTGCCGATACCTGCCGCGTGCTCGTGGTGGCGCGCGTGGACGGCTTTACGCCCGATGGCGATATGGTGGGCGAGGCCGAGCCCGTGGGCTTTGTGACCATCCGCGACGAGATTCGTACCTCGGCGGCCGAGACCATCGGCTACTTTAACGAGCAGGGCGTGACCCTCAACGTGATCAGTGGCGACGACCCGCGTACGGTGTCGTCGATCGCGCGCGTGGTGGGCGTGCCGGGGGCGGACGCTTATGTGGACGCCACGACGCTCGATACGCCGGCCAAGCTCGATGCCGCAGTGGACCGCTACCATGTCTTTGGTCGTGTGACCCCGCAGCAGAAGCGCGAGCTCGTGCAGGCGCTCAAGCGCCGCGAGCACACCGTGGCCATGACGGGCGACGGCGTCAACGACGTGCTGGCGCTCAAGGAGGCCGACTGCTCCGTCGCCATGGCGGCCGGCTCCGATGCCGCGCGCAACGTGGCCGAGATCGTACTCGTCGACAACGACTTTGCCTCGATGCCCGCCGTGGTGGCCGAGGGCCGTCGCTCCATTAACAACCTGCAGCGTTCGGCCTCGCTGTTCCTGACCAAGACGCTGTTCTCGATGGGCCTGGCGGCGCTGTGCATCGCGCTGCCGCCGTACCCCTTCGAGCCCATCCAGATGACGCTCATCAACTTCTTCTGCATCGGCGCGCCGGGCTTTGTGTTGGGCTTGGAGCCCAACAATGCTCGCGTGAAGGGTGCGTTTTTGACGAACGTACTCAAGCGTGCACTGCCGGCGTCGATTGCAGTCATTTTGGCTGCGGCTCTCGATATCTTTGTGGCGCGCGTGTTTGGTTTTGGCCAGCTCACGCTGTCTACGATGTGCCTGCTTACGTCGTGCGCGGCGAGCGTCAGCCTGATCTGGCGCATCTCGCAGCCTCTCACGCCCTTACGTGTGGTGCTCTTTGTGTTTGTAGTCGCCGGCATCCTGGTGGGCGTTATCGGATTCCCGGAGCTGCTATCTATTGCCAACCTGTCGATGGGCCAGATGGTTATCTTGGCTGTTATCGTGGTCTTTACCTGCTCGGTGTTCTTTAAGCTCGCCACGATGATGGATTCGCTCAAGCCGCGTCGTCGTCATGCCGCAACTGGTTTTGGCCGTGGTGTGCGCGTCCACCTGGGTCGCGGTGGCGGCAAGGTGAGCTCGACGGGTTCGACGGCCGAGCGTTTTGCCAAGCGCGTCGCCGCCGACATGGCGCAGCGCCGCGAAGATCGCACCGCTCGCGAGGCCGAGGCCCGTGCACTCGAGGGCGTGGCCCAGGCCCAGCCCAAGAAAAAGAAGAGTACCGGAGCCAAGCGCTCTCGCGTGACCAAGTCCGCCCAAGGCATCAAAGTCTCGATGCCAAGCAAAAAGAAGAAGTAACTACGCGCCCTGGCGATGTTGAATTGGTGCCTTGCTCCTGTGGGGCCGTGGCGATGTTATGCTCTAACCTCGATTGTTTGAATTGCTTCGAAAAGAGGATGCCGTGATCTGCCCGCATTGCCTTAAGACTATCGAGGACGGCGCCTCGTTCTGCCCCTACTGCAACGCCTATGTGGGTCCGGGCGATGGTCCCGAGCACACCGAGTTCGTGTTCTGTGAGGGCTGCGGTGCCCGTCTTTCTCCGCATGATCGTACGTGCCCCAAATGCGGACGCCCCGCTCCGGGTATCCTCTCCGAGGACGCGGCCGCATCCGACCTGGCAGCGGGCCGCACGGCGGGCTTTCCGCGCCTAACGCAAGAGCAGATCGATACAGAGGTGCCTCATGCGCCCGCCTCGGCTGCCGCGGTTCTTTCGGACGCCGCCGATCCTAACGAGACCTGCGTGCTGCCGGCTTTTGATAAGGATTTCGGTATTCCCAAGGTCGATATTCCCACGCCGGTTTCTCTGCACGACGATGCTCAAAAACCCAAGCGCAAGGTGCATCCCGACGAGGACGCCTATCACAAGCACAAGCGTCATATCCCTAGGCCGCTCATCGTCATCGCGGTCCTTGCTGTCGTTTGCGGCGGTGCCTATTGGTTCGTGACGACCGATCCTATGGGTGTCATGCCCGGCTTCTATGACCAGTTTGGCCAGGCCGCGCAGACGACCTTCCCCACGCGCCAAAAGGGCGAGGCGACTGAGGACGATACCAAGCAGGACGATTCTGCCGAGGTGGTCCAGGAAGAAACCGTGCTCACCGATGATCAGCTCTATACCAGGCTCGACGGTCTGTATCAGACCATCGTGTCCTACGGTGATGAGGACCAGATCGGCGAGGTCATCGATTCCTTTAACAACGGCTATCTCCGAACGCCGCTGTCCACCCGTCAGGAGCTGTCGCAGAGTGCCTACGCCCTGCGCGACCAGATCAAAAAGACGCAAGATGAGCTCAGCAACCTTAAGTACCAGGACGATACGGTCTATGCGGACGACATTGCCCACTTAAAGCAGCTTGCCGAGTGGATGTACGAGCGCGTCGACGTGATCTGCCAGAGTTGGGACATCTCGCTGGCCATTCCTGATGGTGAGTCGATGAGTTCTCACCAAAGCGAGATCCTGGCGCCCATCGCACAGGGTGGCAACAGCGCGCTTAATCAGTACGACGCCAACGTGGGCTCCTGGAAGCCGCAGCAGCGTTCCTAAAATTAGTTCGCCATAGTCGGTATAACCTACGTGCGCAATTGATGTAAGCGCATGCTTATTGCTACAATTCGTACAAATATGCTTTAAACGCACGAGGAAGGAACCACATGTTTGGTTTTAAGAAAGAGCTCTACACGCCCGAGTATCAGCTTGCCGGCGACGAGTGCGCCGTTATCGAGACGTCGAAGGGTACCATCAAGGTCAAGTTTGACGGCGAGGGCGCTCCCATTCATGTCGCGAACTTCTGCGAGCTTTCCACGATGGGTTTCTACGATGGCCTTAAGTTCCATCGCTATGTGCCCGGCTTTGTCATTCAGGGCGGCGACCCCAATACCCGCGATATGTCCGGCGCCGACGTCGCTGCCGGCCTTGAGGGCCCCGACGGCATGCCCGGTACCGGTGGCCCCGGCTACTGCATCAAGGGCGAGTTTGCCACCAATCCGCGCAACAGCCATGTCGATGGTGCCCTTGCCATGGCACGCTCCATGGACCCCGATTCCGCGGGTTCGCAGTTCTACTTCTGCCTGGGCGCCCAGCATAACCTCGATTCCGGTTACACCGTCTTTGGTACCACGGTCGAGGGTCTCGATGTGATTTCGCAGCTTCGTGCCGGCGACGAGATCGTTCATGTCGAGATCGTTCACGAGTAAAGGGGACTTCCTTGAATAGCCAGCTGATCCAACAGGGCCGCGCCGCTTACCGCGCGGGTGATTTTTCCGCTGCAGCCCAGATGCTTGGGGCGGCAAAGACTCCCGATGAGATTATGGGCGAGGCCGATCACCTTCGTGGCAACGCCTTGATGCACCTGGGCATGTATGCCGAGGCCGCCGAGGCTTATGCTGCCGCCCTCAACGACGGCACCTATGGCAAGCGCGGCGCGCTGCTCACCAACCGCGGCAAGGCACTCGCCGCCGTGGGCGACTACACGACGGCCGCCCAGGCGTTCTCTGCCGCTACGCAAGACGCTTCTTATGCCACGCCGTTCAAGGCCTATCTGGGCTTGGGTAACGCGCTGTTCCAGTCGGGCGACTATGCCAACGCGGGTACTGCTTTCCGTCAGGCTGCCATCGACGGCGCCAATCCGGCTCCTGCCGCCGCACTCGGCGAGCTCGGTCGTTGCTTCATTAAGCTCGGCCGTCCGGCGGATGCCGTGGAGACCTACCGTACGGCTATCGACTTTGCCGGTCCCCGTGACGACACGCGTGCGCTCAACGCCGGCATGGGTCAGGCGCTTTCTGCCGCCGGCCGTCCCTCCGACGCACTCGACGCCTTTAACGCCGCTACTGCCGATGGCATCTACCAGCTCACCTCCGAGCAGGCCGATGAGCTTGCCCGCGTGCACGATTCGCTTGCCGCGCTGTCTGCCCAGACGGCTATGGCCACGGCTCCGGCGCCCGCGATGGACGCCCCTGCCGTCGATCCGCTCGATCCTACGGGCGCGACCGGTCAGTTTATGCCCGATCCCTCGGACACCGGCTTCTTTACACTGTCAGAGTCCGAGATGGTCCAGCAGGACCGTCAGGATCGTAAGCAGGCCAAGGTCCGTCGTCGCCATCGCCACACGGGTCTTAAAGTCTTCATTGTGCTGCTTCTGCTCATTTTGATCGCCGCGGGCGGCCTGGGCTTTGCCTACACGCGCGGCTTTGGCTTCCCGTCTCAGGAATCTGTGGTTTCCGATCTGTTCCAGGCTGCCGGCGACGGTGACACCGCAAAGGCCGAGTCTTGCCTGGCCTCGAGCCTGTCCGAGGACGCCAAGTCGATGATCATCTCCTCGATTCCGCAGGGTGCCACCGTGTCCGTCGAGGGCATGGATCAGTCCATGACCGAGACGACCGCCAAGGTGAAGGCATCGCTGTCCAAGGGCGGCGAGCAGGAGTACACCGTCAAATTCGTGCGCTCCGACAACCATATCGGCTGGGCCGTTTCCTCGCTCGATATGGATTTCTCGGCTGCTGACAACCAGTAGTGACCTTATGGGATTTAGCTTTGCCCGGCGCTTCACCGCAAGTGAGGTGCCGGGCTTGCGCTAGTATGATGAGCTAGTAGTTTTCCAGCAATCATCCAACACATCAGGAGTTGCGTTGTTTTCTTTGATGGATATGTTCTTCGGTAGCTATGCGGGCGATCTTGCCATCGACCTCGGCACCGCAAATACGCTTGTCTCCGTGCGCGGCAAGGGCATCGTCATTCGCGAGCCCTCTGTTGTCGCCATCGACAAGAACGACGAGCGCATCCTGGCGGTCGGTATCGAGGCGAAGCGCATGCTCGGCCGTACGCCCGGCAACATCGTGGCCGTTCGTCCCCTGAAGGACGGCGTCATCGCCGACTTCGATGTTACCGAGGCCATGCTTCGCTACTTTATCGACAAGGCGTCTGAGAAGCGCTATCCGTGGACCCCGCGTCCGCGTGTTGTCGTCTGCGTTCCTTCCGGTGTCACGTCGGTCGAGAAGCGTGCTGTCTTTGAGGCCACGATCCAGGCCGGTGCCCGCCAGGCCTATCTGATCGAGGAGCCCATGGCTGCCGCTATCGGCGCCGACCTGCCCGTCGAGGAGCCTACCGGCTCCATGGTCATCGACATCGGTGGCGGTACCACCGAGGTTGCCGTTATCGCTATGGGCGGCATCGTCGTTTCGCAGTCCATCCGTATTGCCGGCGACGAGTTCGACCAGGCTATCCTTACGCACGTTCGCGATGCCTATAACCTGGCCATCGGCGAGCGCACGGCAGAGGACATCAAGATCAAGGTCGGCTCCGCCGTGCCGCTCAAGGATGAGCTCGACGTCGAGGTCAACGGCCGCGACGTGATCACCGGTTTGCCCAAGACCGTGCGCATCGAGAGCGAGGAGATTCGTCGCGCACTCAACAAGCCGCTCGACGAGATGGCCAAGGCCGTCAAGGACGCACTCGATGCCACGCCGCCCGATCTTGCCTCTGACCTTATGTACTATGGCATATTGCTGACCGGTGGCGGCGCGCTGCTGCGCGGTCTCGACGTGCGCCTGCGCGATGAGACCGGCGTTTCGGTCAACGTCAGTCCTACGGCGCTCGATAACGTCGTTAACGGCTGCGCCCGCGTGCTCGAGGCCAATGCGTTTGATGGCGGCTTCGTCCAGACCAATGCTTAATTTCCAAAAGGTGGATTCCATTTGGCACGATCTTCGGGTTTCTCCACAAATCTGAATACCAAGCGACAATCAACGGGTATGCGCCCGTTGATTGTTTTCAGCCTGATTTCGGTGTTGCTGCTCACGTTTTACATCCGCGAGGGCGAGGCAGGACCGATTCATGCCGTGCGTTCGGGCGTGACGACGATTACCTCGCCGGTGCGCTTTGTGGGTTCGGCTGTGGCGGCTCCCTTCAATGCCATCGGCAACGTGTTCTCTAACCTTACGGCGTCGCAGGACACGCTCGACGAACTCAAGAAGCAAAATGAGGAACTGACCTCTAAGGTTGCTGAGCTCTCCGAGGCTCAAAAGACCGCTGAGCGTCTGGAAGGGCTGGTCGGCCTGCAGTCGACCTACAACCTTAAATCGACCGCAGCTCGTATTGTCGGTGCCTCCGGCGATGCCTGGACTTCGACCGTCACCATCGACAAGGGTTCTGCCGACGGGCTTTCCATCAACATGCCCGTGACGAGCTCTGCCGGTGTTATCGGCCAGATCATCGAAGTCTCGGCCAAGACGTCCACCGTGCGCCTGATTGGCGACGAGAACTCGGCTGTGTCCGCCATGGTGCAGGACACGCGCGCCCAGGGCATGCTGCAGGGTCAGGCTGACGGCACGCTGCGTCTTGAGTACGTGAGCGTCGACTCCGACGTTAAGGTTGGCGACATCATCGTGACCTCGGGCATTGGCGGTGTGTTCCCCAAGGGTCTACCGCTCGGCACCGTCTCGTCGGTTGAGAAATCGGCAAACGACGTGTACTACACCATTGTGGTGCGCGCTCAGACCACGGCCGAGAACAACGAGGAAGTGCTGGTCATTACCTCGCTGACCGACGAACAGTCGGCCTCGGATGAGGACGTGAGCACGGCCAACAGCACGCCGCAGGGAACGTCGCGCGATGCTGCGACCAAGACGAAGGACGAGAGCTCGGATGACAGTTCCGACACGTCCGAGACGACCGATTCTGGCTCGAACGAATAGGGGGCATGTCCATGGATCTACACGAGCAGGGGATGAGCTCCCGCACGTTTGTAATCGCCGCCATCGTGTGCGTGCTGCTGCAGGCAGGCCTGACACCGCAGATCTCCATTGCGGGCGGTCGCGTCAACTTCATGATTATCCTGGTGTGCCTAAGCGTGTTCTCGGGTAACCCGACCCGTGCCGTCGTGTGCGGTTTTTGCAGCGGCTTGTTCTATGACCTGTCCGCTGCCGTGCCGGTGGGCGTTATGTCGCTCCTGCTGACCGTGGGTTCTTTTGCCCTGGTGCACAGCGCCGTCGGTCAGACGGGCGGTACCCCGAGTGCGCGCGGCGTCACTGTGGGCGCCTTCGCGCTCGTCATTAATGTGATCTACAGCATCATCTTGCTGTTTATGGGTTTGGAGACGAGCTTTGTCGTGGCGATCTTCGGCCATGCGCTGCCGTCCTCGATCCTGACGGGTCTGGTTGCCATTCCGTTTTTGATGTCCGGCGTTGTGCCGCAGTCCGGCTATGGATTCTCCGCACGTGGCGGACGCCAGGCGGGTATGCGCTTTAAGCCCAAGACCCGCAAGCTCAAATAGGGGAGGCCCGTAGATGTCTTCCCAGATGACGGTTATTATCGCCGGTATCGTGCTGGTTGTGGCCATCGTGGTCGCGCTGGTCATCATGCGTCGTGGCGATTCCCGTTTTACCTACGATACGCAGCATGGAACGGCCCCGCGCGCCACCGAGGGCGAGGGCAATACCGCGTCGACCGCCTTTAAGGGCCGCTTTTCCATCCTCACCACGGGTGTGGGCGCGATGTTTGCGGCGCTTGCCGTCAAGCTGTGGGGCATGCAGATGGTCTCGTCGGACTATTACGAGAAGCAGGCCAATAGTAATCAGACTCGCACCGTTACCACACCCGCTGTGCGCGGCCGCATCCTCGACCGCAATGGCGTGGCTCTTGTCCAGAACCGTCCCTCACTTGCTGTCGTGGCCTACCGCGACCTTGCCGAGGATGAGGTTCTGGTTCGCCATCTTGCCAACGTGCTTGGAATGCCTTACGTGGCGGTCCTTCGCAATGTTCAGGACAATACAGAGGGCGCCCAGAGCCTACATACCATCGCGACGGACGTCCGTCGCTCCACGGTTGCCTATATTCAGGAGCATGCCGGCGAGTTCCCGGGCGTCAAGATTGCCGAGCGTACCGAGCGCCAGTATCCATATGGCGAGACGGCATGCCATATCTTGGGCTATACCGGCACCATTACCTCCGAGCAGCTCGAGGCCCAGAATAAGAAAACCTCTGGCGATGATGATGCTTCTGCTGGCAAGATTACGTACCAGTCGGGCGATATCGTAGGCCAGGCGGGCGTTGAGAGCTACTATGAAAACCTACTGCAGGGTATTCGTGGCGAGCAGACCGTCAAGGTCGATGCCTCGGGCAATGTGACCGGTCAGGCCGGCGTCGTGCCCGCGAAGGCCGGCTCCGACATTAAGCTCACGCTCGACCTTAAGATCCAACAGGCCTGTGAGACGGCACTGGCGAGCGCTATCGAGCTTGCCAAGACCACTGGCTACAGCAATGCCGGTAACGGCGCTGTGGTGTGTCTCGATCCCAACAATGGCGAGATCCTGGGCATGGCGAGCGAGCCCAAGTTCGATCCGTCCGTCTTCATCGGCGGCGTCTCAAATGACGTGTGGACCGAGCTCAATGATGACAAGGGTTCGCACCCGCTGATCAACCGCGCCATTAGCGGACAGTACATGTCGGCCTCGACCATCAAGCCGCTCTCGGCACTGGCCGGTCTTGAGTTTGGAACCTACACTTCAACGCAGACAACCAACTGCACGGGCTATTGGACGGGCCTGGGCAAGGCTTGGGGCAAGCGCTGCTGGCTGACTTCTGGCCACGGCACCATGACGCTGCAGTCGGGTATCGCCAACTCGTGCGACCCCGTCTTCTACGACATGGGCAAGGCGTTCTTCTATGACGAGCAACATCCCGAGGGCCTGCAGGAGGTCTTTCGTCGCTGGGGCCTAGGCAAGACCTGCGGTATCGATCTGCCGAGTGAGGGCGCGGGCCGTATTCCCGATGCTGAGTGGAAAGAGTCGTACTTTACCGACGCCTCTGCCGAGGACCGCAAGTGGAATGCCGGCGATATGACCAACATTGCCATCGGCCAGGGCGACATCCTGGTGACGCCCCTGCAGATGGCGTGCGCCTATATGGGTCTTGCCAACGGCGGCAAACAGTACGTGCCCCACGTGTTTTTGTCTGCCGTGTCGCGCGATGGCGACGGTGATGCCTATAAGTACAACGGCAAGGGCAAGAAGAAGCGCCTGGAGGCCAAGATCAACAGCGATTCGGATTTGGCTCTTGTTCGCAACGGCATGCACGACGTGATTTACACGGCATCGACGTCCCTGGCGGCTCACTTTGGCACCCTGACGCCGCAGGTATACGGCAAGTCGGGCACGGGTGAGAAAAGTGGCGAGGACGAATACGCGTGGTTCTGCGCCTATGCACCGGCCGATGATCCCAAGTATGTCATCGCTACTGTTCTGGAGCAGGGCGGCGGCGGCTCAGATACCGCGATGCATGTCGTGCGCGACGTGCTCGGCGTGATTTATGACGAGCCCGATACCTCTTCGGCCTCGGGCGATTCTTCGGTTCGATAGGAGGTTGCGATGGATTTTTCTCCGGCGGATCTGTTCCGTTCAACCAAAACCGGCTCTCGCAGCAGCCTGGACCGCGTCAACAAGCAACTTTCGGCCTCGCGCGGCACGTTTCGCCAAAAGGTGCATATCGGTGTGCTCGTGGCTACTGTGGCGCTCGTTGCCTACGGTGCCATCATTATCTGGTCGGCTTCGCAGTTTAAGGCCGATGCCTCGTTCTCACGCCATCTGCTGGGCATTGGCATCGGAGCGGTGCTGGCGGTGCTGGTCTGGCGTACCGATCTGCGCGGTATTTCCAATTTCTCGACGGCGTTGCTCGTCATCGACCTGATCGTGATCCTCTCGCCCAAGATTCCGGGTCTGTCCTATACGGGCGGTCTGGGCATGACGGGCTGGATCAAGATTCCCGGTATTGGCTTGACATTCCAGCCGGTTGAGCTTGCCAAGCTCATCACCATCTTCTTTATTGCTACGCTTGGATCGCAGTATAACGGCCGCATCGATACCGTTCGCGACTACGTCAAGCTCTGCGGCATGCTGTCCATTCCGTTTTTGGCCGTCGTTGCCATGGGCGACCTGGGATCGGGCCTGGTCGTGCTGGTTTCCGGCGCTATCGTCATCTGTATGAGCGGTGCGCGCCGCGAATGGGTGCTGTCGACCCTGGCCCTGCTTGTGGGCCTGGTGGCCCTCGTCCTGGCGCTCGATTCGGTCTTTGATTCGCTGCTCGGCCACGATGTGCTCATCAAGCAGTATCAGATGAACCGTCTGACGGTCTTTATCGACCCCGATAATGCCGATTCGGACGATGCCTACAACCTGCAGCAGTCGCTTATCGCCGTTGGCTCGGGCGGCTTCTTTGGTAAGGGTTTGGGCCATGCGACGCAGTCGGCCGGCGGCTTTCTGCCTGAGTTCCACACCGACTTCGTCTTCGCCTTTCTGTCCGAGACCTTTGGCTTTTGTGGTTCCTTTTTGCTCCTGTGCCTCTACGTGCTGTTGATCTTTTCGACGATTCGCGTCGCCTTTAAGTGTGAGTCCCTGTTTTTGCGTCTTTCGTGTGTTGGCATCGTTGGCATGTGGGCGTTCCAGACCTTCGAAAACATCGGCATGTGCATCGGCATGATGCCGATTACCGGTATTCCGCTACCGTTTATTAGCTTCGGTTCGTCTTCGATGATGATTCAGCTGCTGACGGTGGGTATCGTACAATCCATATGGCGGCATCGTTCGGGCGCCGCGTAACCGCTGGAGGGGTTTGCTATGAAGATTCCCGTAGATAAGCTGACCCGCGCTTTTAAGATGGGCGCGTCCGTTAAGAAGGATTCCGATACGCCGGTGCGCGTCTCGGTCTATCTGGATTCGTCCGCCTCGCGCTTTCTGGCCGAGACGGTGCGTGACGCCTTTGTGCCGCAGACGACCTCGGGCATTGTACGCGTCGAGCGTCTGGGGGAGGAGCGAATTGCTCCAAAGACCGATACCGATGTGGTGCTGGTGCTCTCGTGTGGTTCCGACCGCTTGGAGAGTGCCGTGCAGGAGCTCGTGATCGCCGGCGCGCCCGTGTGCGTGCTTGCCGAGTCTGCTGTGGAGGTGCCGTTTATCGAGGAGTCCACGCCCATGCTCGGCGTGGTAGCGGCAACCGATAAGACGTATCTGCTCGAGACGCTTGCCCGCTGGATTCTCGATCGCACCGACAAGGAAACGGCTTTTGCGGCGAACTTTGCCTTCATGCGCATCGCGGCGGCCAATCGTATCATTACCTCGTGCGCGCTTACCAATATGGCGACCGGTGCACTGGTGTTTTTGCCGGGCGCCGATTATCCCGTTATGGCGCTGGCGCAGGTGGGCATGCTCTTTGAGCTCGCTGCCGTCTTTGGACGCGGCATTAAGCCTGAGCGCGGCTACGAGGTCGCGGGCGTGCTTGCCGGCGGTCTTGTGATCCGCGCGGTCACCCGCGCACTCGTCAAGCAGACGCCGCATATTGGGTTTGTCGTCAAGGCGCTCACTGCTGCCGCGGGCACCTACGGCATGGGCCGTGCGCTCATTTCGCTCTACGAGCGCGATGTCGACTACAGCCGTGCCAACGAGGTGGCCACTGCCACGTTCTCCCGCGTTCGCGATCTGGTGACCACGGTCGCGGGCGCTACCCGTCCTATGGCGTCCTATCAGGACGCATCAGATCTCGCTGCTTAGGGGTTTTCCGTTGCGCGTTGCATACCAAGACTGTTTTCATTTAATTGAGCCGCTGCTCGCCAAGGTCGAGAAACCGAGCCGCTACATCGATCACGAGTGGGGCACGCTTTCCAAGGCCGATGCCGACTACCGTTGCTGCCTGATCTATCCGGATGTGTACGAGGTCGGTCTGCCCAACCAGGGCATCGCCATCCTCTACAACATCCTTAACCAGGCCGAGGGCATCTCCTGCGAGCGTGGCTATGTGCCGTGGCCAGATATGGGTGACGCCATGCGCGAGGCGGGCATCCCGCTGCTCTCGCTCGAGGGTGCAGCGCCGGTCGCTTCGTTTGATATCGTCGGCCTGCATGTGCCGCACGAGATGGCGGTGACGAACTTCCTCGAGGCGCTCGACCTCGCTGGCATTCCGCTGTTAGCGGCCGACCGAGGTGAAGACGATCCCATCATCATCGCCGGCGGCCCTTCGGTGTACAACCCCGAGCCGTACGCGGCCTTCTTCGATGCCATCCTCATCGGCGAGGGCGAGGAGTCGCTGCTCGAGACCTGCCAGCTGCATCGCCGCCTGCGTGACGAAGGGGTCCCGCGCGCGCAGATTGTCGAGCAGCTTGCATCCATTGCCGGCAACTACGTGCCGTCGCTCTATGAGGTTCGTCACGACGAGCCCTGCTCGCCGCATGGCTACACCGTGCCGCGTGAAGGCAAGGATGCGCCGACCGTGGTCTACAAACGCGTCGTCGAGGATTTTAGCGCCACGAATCCGCTGTCGCAGTCGTGCGTACCCTATGCGCAGCTGGTCCACGACCGCCTGTCTATCGAGATTCTTCGCGGCTGCGCCCGCGGCTGTCGTTTTTGCCAGGCCGGCATGACGTATCGCCCGGTGCGTGAGCGCTCGGCCGACCAGATCGTCTCGTCGGTGATTCAGGGTCTGGAAAAGACCGGCTATGACGAGGTGTCGCTGACCTCGCTCTCCACGACCGACCACTCCTGCATTCGCGACGTGCTCGGCAGGCTCAACCGTCGCCTGGAGGATACGGGTATTCGCGTGTCTATTCCGTCGCAGCGCCTGGATTCGTTTGGCGTGGATATGGCCGAGTCGGTCGCCGGCGAAAAGAAGGGCGGCCTGACGTTCGCGCCCGAGGCCGGCAGCCAGCGCATGCGCGACATCATTAACAAGAACGTGACCGAGGAGGATCTGGACCGTGCGGCCAAGGCGGCCTTCGAGGCCGGCTGGAACCGCATGAAGCTCTACTTTATGATGGGTCTTCCCGGCGAGCGCGACGAGGATATCGTGGCCATCGCCAATCTGGCCGATCACGTGCTGGAGCTCGGTCGTTCCGTGGTGCCCAAGGCTCGTCGCGGCTCGATCTCGGTGTCCATCTCGGTTTCGGTCTTTATCCCCAAGGCTGCCACGCCGTTCCAGTGGTGCCCGCAGCTCGACTACGACGACGTCAAGCGTCGCCAGAAGCTGCTTGTCACGAGCGTTCGCAACCGTGCCGTCCGCGTGCATTACCACGATGCCGAGACCTCGCTCATCGAGGCCGCGCTGTCCCGCGCCGGTCGTGACATGACGCCCGTCATCATCGATGCTTGGCGCGCGGGCTCTCGCTTTGACGCTTGGGTAGAGCATTTCTCGCTCGAGAACTGGAAGGAGGCTGCTGCCAAAAACGGCATCGACCTCAATGAGCTCGTGCACCTGCCCTACGAGTTGGACTGGCGCCTGCCGTGGGAGCATGTGAGTCCCGGCTGCACGCGCGGCTTCCTCGAGCGCGAGTACCGTCGCTCGCTCGAGGGTGTCACGACTCCCGACTGCACCCGCACGTCGTGCACCGGCTGCGGGATCTGCCCCACGCTCCACGCCAAGAATGTATTGATGGGTGATCGCGCATGAGTGAACGCCTGACCGACAACCCCACGCTCTTTAGGCTTCGTGTTCGCTATGGCAAGCGCGATCGCCTTAAGTACCTGGGCCATCTCGAAGTAATCCATACCATTGAGCGCATCGTGCGCCGTGCGGGACTTCCCTATGCCGTCACGCAGGGCTTCTCTCCGCACATGCGCGTGGGCTTCTCTTCGGCGTTACCGGTGGGTACGTCGTCGACCTGCGAGTGGTATGACCTGTTTATGACCGAGTTCGTTGCGCTCGACGAGGCGTTTGGGCGCCTGGCTGCGGCGTCTCCGGCCGATCTGGCGCCCATCGAGGCGGCGTACATCGACGTGCGCACGCCGGCGTTGACGGCGCAGCTCACGCGCCTGTCGTATCGCATCGACCTGCACTTGGATCCCGAGGCGCCCGTAAGCTCCGACGAGGTGCGTCGTGCGATCGACACGCTGTGCGCGGACCATGGCATCGACTACGCGCGCGGAAAAAAGAGCAAGCGCTTGGATTTGGATCACACGCTCGTTGGCTATGAGCTCACGGCGGGGGAGCGCCCGGACCATTTGGTACTCATGCTCGACACCCATGCCGACAACGAAGGCTCCATGCGTCCGGAAATTTTGCTTTCCGCTGCTGATGTTTTGTTGCAGGGCTTGACCCCGGGCGTGGATGCACCTATTGTTTCCACCGGTATGCAAGACCTCGTGACCATCTGCTCCTACGATGTCGAGCGTCAGAATCAAGCATGCGAGGACGACGAGGGCCGACTCGTCAGCCCCATACCTGTGCGAACTTGTGGATTTGCTCCACATACTCGTTGACGGGGGTATTTTCGCCTGCTACTATATTCGGCTGTTGCACTAACTGATGCATG
Organism: Collinsella sp.; assembly: GCA_048330275.1. Classification (GTDB taxonomy): domain Bacteria; phylum Actinomycetota; class Coriobacteriia; order Coriobacteriales; family Coriobacteriaceae; genus Collinsella. The sequence goes on along the minus strand of DBFEIO010000012.1, from coordinate 149,376 downwards.
AAGGGCAAGTAAACATGTACGCAATCGTTAACACGGGCGGCAAGCAGTACAAGGTCGCCACCGACGATGTCATCACCGTCGAGAAGATCGAGGGCAATGAGGGCGATAAGGTCACCCTGCCGGTTATCTTCCTCAACGATGGTAAGAAGATCGTCACCGATCCCGACAAGCTGGCCAAGGCCAAGGTTACCGCTCAGATCGTTGAGCAGTTCAAGGGCGAGAAGCAGCTGGTCTTCAAGTTCCACAAGCGTAAGCGCTATCGTCGTCTGAAGGGTCACCGTCAGCAGCTCACCAAGCTGAAGATCGTGAAGGTTCAGGCTACCTCCCGCGCCAAGAAGGCTGTCAAGGCAGAGGCTGAGGCTGTTGCCGAGGCTCCCGTCGCCGAGTAGATTACACTCGTAACGAAAGAGTAGGTATACACAATGGCACACAAAAAAGGACTCGGTTCCTCCCGTAATGGCCGTGACTCCCGCGGTCAGCGCCTTGGCACGAAGCGCTATGCCGGCCAGACGGTAACCACGGGCACGATTCTCGTCCGTCAGCACGGCACGCACATCCACCCGGGTGAGAACGTTGGCCGTGGTAAGGACGACACGCTGTTCGCGCTGGTCGACGGTACCGTTGAGTTCCACAAGGGTATCAAGCACAGGGTCAGCGTACGCCCGCTCGCGAACGCGTAATTCACCCTTCATAGAGCACAAATGTGGGAGGCACTTGAGTTTTAGGATTCAAGGGTCTCCCTCTTTTTTGTAGGAGGCGATTCTGTTGTCACAGTTCACCGATATCAGCCGCATTAACGTGTGCGGCGGCGACGGCGGAGCCGGATGCATGTCGTTTAGGCGCGAGGCATTTGTCCCCAAGGGCGGCCCCGATGGCGGCGACGGCGGTCGTGGCGGCAATGTCGTCATCCAGGCCGATGCTCAGCTGTCTTCGTTGATCGATTACCGCTTTAAGCATCACTTCCGCGCCGAACGCGGCACGCATGGGCAGGGTGCCCGTCGTAACGGTAAGAGCGGCGAGGACCTGATCCTGAAGGTTCCCATGGGCACCGTGGTGCGCGAGCTCGACCCCGAGACGCAGACCCCGATGTTCGAGATTGCTGACCTGGTGCACGATGGCGAGCGCGTTGTCGTGGCGCCCGGCGGTGCCGGTGGCCTGGGCAACACGCACTTTGTGACGTCGGTGCGCCGCGCGCCCGCGTTCGCTCAGCTGGGCGAACCGGCCGAGGAGCACTGGATTGAGCTTGAGATGAAGCTTATGGCCGATGCCGCACTCGTGGGCTTCCCCTCGGTGGGCAAGTCCTCGCTCATCGCGCGCATGAGTGCCGCCCGTCCCAAGATCGCCGACTATCCGTTTACAACGCTCGTGCCGAACCTCGGCATGGTGCGTGCCGGTGAGTATTCTTACGTCGTTGCCGACGTTCCTGGTTTGATCGAGGGCGCGAGCGAGGGCAAGGGCCTGGGCCACCAGTTCCTGCGCCACATTGAGCGTACGGCGCTCATCATGCATGTCGTCGACATGACGGGCGGTTTTGAGGATCGCGACCCGGTTGAGGATTACCGCATCATCAACCGTGAGCTCGAGCAGTATGGGGCCGAGCTTTCGGAGCGTCCGCAGATCGTCGTCGCCAACAAGTGCGACGCGCCGGGCACGGCCGACAAGATTGCAGATCTTAAGCGCGCAGCGCTCGACGACGGACATATGTTCTTTGCCGTGTCCGCCGTGACGGGCGCCGGCCTCAACACGCTGATGCTTGCCGTGGGCGAGCAGGTGGCTAAGCTGCGCGCCGAGTTGGCGGTTTCCGATGAGCCGGTCGATCTGCGCGACGATGAGTGGGAGCGCCGCCGTCTGCAGCGTGAGAAGCGTTTCCGCATTGTTCAAGAAGAGCCCCATGCCTTCCGCGTGGTCGGTCGTGCCATCGAGCGCATGGTCATTCAGACCGACTGGGAAAACGAGGAAGCCGTCATCTACCTGCAGCACAAGTTTGCGCGTATGGGTGTTGACGACGCGCTCGAGAAGGCCGGTTGCCGTGCGGGCGACGAGGTCCGCATTTGCCAGCGTGCCTTTGACTTTGAGGGTGCTGAGGACTTCTCGGAGTACGAGGAGCTCGAGGACGCTGGCGAGGACGTTGCCGTTGAGGCCATTGACGTGGCCGATGCTGCGGATGAGGGCGTCGAGGTTGTCGATGCGGCGGATGCCACAGACGATGCCGAGACCTCGGAGGGCGAGTAGGCCATGTCGCTGCGCGGTGGAATCGGTTTGCCCGAGCTGCCCATAAAAGAGGGCAAAGAGTTTCGGCTTGGCATTATGGGCGGCACATTCGACCCGATTCATTACGGGCACCTGGTGACTGCCGAGCAGGCGCGCGAGTCGCTCGACTTGGACGCTGTGCTCTTTATGCCGGCGGGCTCTCCCGCCTTTAAGCTTGACAAGCCGGTGACGCCTGCCGAGGACCGTTATGCCATGACGGTCCTCGCCACCGCCGCGAACCCGGCCTTTTTGGCGAGCCGGTTCGAGATTGACCGTCCGGGCGTAACCTATACGGCCGATACGCTTCATGCCCTTCGCGACTTTTACCCGCCGCAGGTAAAGCTCTACTTTATTACGGGCGCCGACGCGATTATCGATATTGTGACCTGGCATGATGCCGAGCGAATCGCTGAGCTTGCTACCTTTATTGCGGCGACGCGACCGGGTTTTGATATCGATACGGCGCGTGCCCGAATCAAAGAGTCGGGGCTGCCGTTCGATGTGCGCTATATTCAGATTCCGGCGCTGGCGATCAGCTCGACGAACATTCGTAAGCGAGTTGCCCGCGGCATGAGCGTGCGCTATCTTACGAGCGAGTCTGTGCTCGGCTACATTCGCAAGCGCAGTTTGTATGTCGATCTGGGTCAAGAAGATTTTGAGTGATGGGGGCTACGTTGTCGGTAGAGGATCAGTTTGAGGGCGATGAGCGCGTGCTGCTCAAGCGCATTCAAGAGCTGCTCGATGTTCGCATGAAAGATAAGCGCAAGCGCTATGTGCATTCGCTGGGTGTTGCCGAGACCGCACTTCATCTGGCCGAGGTCTACGGCGTTGACCGCCTGGATGCCGCTGCCGCCGGCTTAATTCACGACTGGGACAAGGTGCTTTCCGATGACGAGCTCGTGGCCCGCGCGCTTCACTATGGCATCAAGGTTGCCGGCTCTCCTTCCGCCGCGACGCCGCTTTTGCATGGCCCTGTTGCCGCCTATGAGCTTCCGCAGCTTTTCCCCGAGCTGTCGCCGGCTGTTTTCCAGGCTGTCGACCGTCACACCGTGGGTGCCTGCGACATGACGCCGCTCGATATGGTGGTCTTTGTGGCCGATGCCATCGAACCCAACCGCCATGGTGATTATGCCCACGCGCTGCGCAAGATGGTAGGGGAGTCGACGCTTGACGAGTTGTTCTTCTCCTGTTTTGCGCAGGGTCTGGTCTACGTGATCCAGTCCGGGCGCTATCTTTATCCCACGGCTATTACGATTTACAACCATTACGCCCAGCTGCGCTAGCTCGGGTGTGTCTAGAAAGAGGTATTCCATGGCCGACGAGACCATGACTGACGAGCAGATTCTTGAAGGTGTGGAGCACAAGAGCTTCGCCGCCACGTCCGACCGTACCGCCGCCTCGCTGTCCGCGAGCGGTGTCGCCGCCGAGGATGTCGCCCGCGCCGCCGCGCAGGCCGCCTACGACAAGAAGGGCGAGGACGTGCAGGTGCTCGATCTGACCGAGCTTTCCGACGTGTGCGACTACTTTGTGCTTGCCACCGGTACCAACAACCGCCAGGTCGATTCTATCGTCGACGAGATCGAGGAGAAGGTCGCCGAGGCTTGCGGCGAGCATCCGTTCTCCATCGAGGGCCGCGAGCAGAAGACCTGGATGCTCATGGACTACGGTTCAGTCGTCGTCCACGTCTTCACTCCCGAAGCCCGCGACTTTTACCGCCTAGAAAAGCTCTGGGGTGACGCCCCCCAGCTCCCCCTCAACCTCCTCTAAATGATTTTTCTGGGACGGGGATAAAAAAATCATTGCTACCGTTTGCCGAACCGCTCACCTTTGTTGGGTGGTTCGGTCTTTTTCTTCCCTTTCTTTTGTATGCTGTGACTACTGCATTCTCGGAAGGGAGGGCTTCGATGACTCGCGTTGCCCGTGCGTTGTCCGAACTCGGCCATTATCACGTCATGCTCAAGGGTTGTGCCGGCCAGCTGATCTTTGAGGACGATGATGACCGCCTTTATTTTCTCAATCTATTGAATAGACGATTTAGGTCTGCTCACATTCGTTTGCTGGCCTGGTGCCTCATGGACAATCATGTTCACCTGCTGTTTGATGATCCCGATAATCTGATGAGCGTTTCCATGCATGCGATTGATACGGCATATGCTAAACACTTCAATCAAAAAACTGGTCGCCGCGGACCGGTGTTCCAGGAACGATTTAAGAGCGTGATCATTTCTGACGATGAGCAGCTGCTCCGTTGCGTTCGATATATCCATGACAACCCTGCAAAGGCTGGTATTTCTTCTGCCCCTCTTTATCGTTGGAGCAGCTTCCACGAGTATTTCTCTCATCCCGAGATTTGCGATTGTGACGGTATCCTCGATCTGTTTGGGGGTACGGAGGCGTTTTATCTTGCGAGCACCGATGGCAAACCTAATTCCTATTTTATGCCCGAAGGCAAGCATATTTCCGATATGGATGCGCTAGAAGTTGCCCAAGCTCTTTTGGCTCCGCATGAGCCTTATCAACTTAAATCTTTGCCGAAATCAGAGCGCAATCGTCTTCTGGCAGTGTTGAGGCATCGGGGATTTACGATTGAACAGATTGCGCGCCTGACGGGAATCGGGACCAATATCATTCAAAGAGCGAAATGACGCTCCAAATGATTAAAAAATCCCCGTCCCAGAAAAATCATTGGGAGGAGAAGCGGGATTGGCGGCCGAAGGATAGAGCGGTGTCGCCGAATTTGTCTCGGACGGCGTCGATGGCGACGGAGAGGTCGCGGCGGTCGCTGGATTGGGCTCCGCGGTCATCGATCTCGCAGAACAGGTCGGTTTGGATACCGCCTTGGTGGTTGAAGTCGCTCATGCCAATACCCGCCAGACGCACGTGCATGCCTTCTTGCCAGATATTGTCGAGCAGCTCGAGCGCTACGGCCACAAAGATATTCTCGTCGTCGGTGGGGTGGGGCAAGCGGCGCTGTGCCGTGCGTCCGCTGCCGTAAGAGTATTTGAGCTTGAGCGTTACGGTTCCGCCTGTCAGCCCCTGACGGCGCAGACGCCGCCCAACCGACTCGCCGAGCAGCGCGATCGCTGCCTCGATATCCCCACGCTCAGTCAAATCCTTCGCAAAGGTGCGCTCATTGCTTACCGATTTAACTTCACGTTCCTCATCCAGGCTGGTGACCTCGGATACTTCGAGCCCCAAGGCACGTTGACGCATGCACTCGCCATTCACGCCAAAGATAGCAGCTAGGGTGGACTCTGGCGCGTGTGAAAGCTCGCCGAGCGTATAGATGCGCATGCGACGCAGTCGCTCCTCGGCCGAACGCCCGATTCCGCTCATGGCGGACACGGGCAGCGCAGCCAAAAAGCGCTGCTCGGTTCCGGGTCGCACAATGGTCAGTCCAAACGGCTTGTCGCGCTCGCTTGCGATCTTGGCCACGGTCTTGTTGCACCCAACGCCGATGGAGCAGGTCACTCCCAGCGCGGCCACGCGGTCGCTTATACGCCGCGCAACCAGCAGTGGGTCCTCGGGTGCAAACCGGCCTGGTGTGATATCGATAAAGGCCTCGTCGATGGATACGCGTTCAACGCGCGGGGTCTCGTCGGCGAGAATCGCCATGACCTGCGCGCTCACCTCACGGTAGCGATCAAAGTGCCCGTGCGTCCAAATGGCTTGCGGGCACAAGCGCCGCGCCTCGGCCGAGGCCATGGCAGAGTGCACGCCAAAGCGACGTGCCTCATACGAACACGTGGACACGACGCCACGCGAATCGGCGTCTCCGCCCACGATGAGCGGCTTTCCGCGCCACTCGGGGTGGTCGAGCATCTCCACGCTCGCAAAAAACGCATCGAGGTCCATCAGGCCCACCGCCGGACCCGTCCAGGGGGGCGGCGTGACGCCCATGGCATCCTCATAACCGTATGTATGTTCGCGTCTTTCCATGTCATGAGTATACCGCGCAGCTCATGTGGGGTGCGTGTATGTGCTTGCAAATCCCGAATTCTTGTCTAAGATATGGATTTGCCCTCGACTACACCGAAGAAGTTGGTCTCACGGACTTCACCTGCCCGCGTCGATGGCGTATTATGTTCAACTGTTTGTTTGTAGTTGCAGCCTAAAGCTGCTTGGTTGGAGGAGTTTCCTTTGGCAGTCAAGATTCGCCTTGCTCGTCACGGCGCTAAGAAGCGTCCGTACTACCGTGTCGTCGTCGCCGATTCCCGCGCCCCGCGTGACGGTCGTATCATCGAGGAGGTTGGCCGCTACAACCCGATGACCGCCCCCAAGACCATCAACCTCGACCTCGAGAAGATCGCCGACTGGCAGTCCAAGGGCGCTCAGCTCACCGACGCCGTCGCCGCTCTGGTCAAGGCCGCCAACGAGGGCGAGAAGACCGAGACCGTCGTCAAGAAGTCCAAGAAGCAGCTCGCCAAAGAGGCCGAGGCCGCTAAGGCTGCCGCTGAGGCCGCTGAGGGCGCCGAGGAGTAAATCGTGCCTGAGGTTGACGCTGCACAGCTCGAGGGTGAGGCAATGCTCTCAGATCGCATCGCCGATCTCGTCGAATATCTCGTTGTTCAGATCGTCGACGACCCGGATTCCGTGAGCCTTGAGGTCATCGATGGTGACGACGCCTCTACGATCGAGGTTTCTGTCGCCGAGGATGACGTCGCTAAGGTCATCGGCCGTCGTGGCCGTACCATCAAGGCCATTCGCACGCTCGCCCGTGCACTGGCCGCTCGCCTCGACACTGCTGTCGAGGTAGAGGTTCTGGGCTAGGACCTTGAGGTCCCAGTACAAAAACATCGCCCGTGTGGTCAAGCCGCACGGAAGGAAGGGGGAGGTCCTCGCGCAGCCGCTGCGGGGGCTTCCTTCTGTATTAGAGCCGGGTATGCGCGTCGCCCTGACGCCGCCGGCGCTCAAGCGCGACCGCTTTTGCACGGTCGTGTCCGTCACCGATACGGGCGATGGCGATCTGGTCTCGTTTGAGGGCATTGACGACTTGACGGCCGCCGAGGGCATCACGGGATGCTACGTGCTGGCAAATCGTGACGATTTTGAGCTCGATTCGCTCGACGCTGCCTATACCGACCTGATGGGTCGCGAGGTGGTCGACGAGCGCTTCGGTTTGCTCGGCACGATCGTAGAGATCATGTCGACGCCCGCTAACGATGTTTGGGTTGTTGAGGGCGATCGGTACGGCGAGGTACTGATTCCCGTGATCGAGCAGGTCGTGCTCGATCTTCCCGACACAGGAACAATTTCCGTCCACGTTATGGACGGTCTGATCGATATGGACAAGTAGGGAGGACAACATGCTGATCGAGACCCTTTCGGTCTTTCCCGAGATGTTTGAGCCCGTCATGTCCACATCGATCTTGGGCCGCGCCCGCAAGGCCGGCCTTTTTGATTTTAAGGCGTATAACCTGCGCGACTGGACGCACGACCGCCATCGTACCGTCGATGACGAGCCTTACGGCGGCGGGCAGGGCATGCTCATGAAGGTCGAGCCTATTGCCGAGGCCATCGAGGCCATCAGCTCCGAGGGTCCCAAGCCCACCGTAGTGTTCTTCACCCCCTGTGGCGAGCCCTTTACGCAACATGTGGCCGAGCGCCTGCTCAAAAGTGAGCGCCTGCTGTTTGTGTGCAGCCGCTACGAGGGCGTCGACGAGCGTGCGTATGCGTATGCCGATGAGCGTCTGTCGATCGGCGACTACGTGCTTACGGGTGGCGAACTTCCCGCTATGGTCGTTGCCGATGCCGTCGTACGCCTGATTCCCGGCGCCCTGGGCGACGAGATGAGCAATGTGGACGAGTCGTTCTCGACCGCCGAGGACGGAGGCCTGCTCGAGTACGCGCAGTACACCCGTCCCGCCGAGTTCAACGGCGAGGGCGTGCCGCCGGTGCTCGTGAGTGGCGATCACGCCAAGGTCGATGCCTGGCGTCGCAAGAACGCCATCGAGCGCACCTGCCGCTGGCGTCCCGATCTGATCGAGACGGCGCGCCTTACGCCCCAAGAGCGTGCGTACGCGCAGGAGATTTTGGACGCTTCGTATTCGCAGAGCGAGGAGTGAGAATGGTTCCATCGCAGCATTCCGCGTTGAGGGGCGCTTTTGAGTGGATTGCGGTCATCGCGATCGCATTGGTCGCCACCTTCTTGATTCGCTCGTTTGTGGTCGAGCCCTTTGTGGTGCCCACCGGCTCCATGGAGTCCACGATCGAGATTGGCGACCAGATCCTGGCACAAAAGGTGAGCCTCGAGCTCGGTCAGCCCGTCAAGCAGGGCGATATCGTGGTGTTTCACAACCCCGATGGCACCTCCGAGCATGATGTTCTTGTCAAGCGTGTTATTGCCACGGCCGGCCAGACGGTCGACCTGCAGGATGGCAAGGTGGTCGTTGACGGCCAAGCGCTCGACGAGGACTATACGATGGGCATGAGCTGGCCGCTTTCGGTCCAAGCGCCCGGCGCTCAGGTAAGCTATCCCTACACGGTTCCCGACGGGTGCGTGTGGGTGATGGGCGACAACCGCGAAAACTCTGCCGACTCACGCTACTTTGGTCCCGTCGATCGCTCTGATTTGATCGCTGTGGCGCTTGTGCGCTACTGGCCGCTCAACCGCATCGGCGCTATCGACTAAAAACCGCTATAGTACAGTACCTAACCGTGTAATCGTTTCGACGAGGGGATATTAGAGGCATGAACGCTTCATCGCTTTCCTTCCAAGACATCATCCTGCGCCTCCAGCAGTACTGGGGCGAGCAGGGCTGCGTCATTATGCAGCCCTATGACTCCGAGGTCGGTGCCGGTACCTTCCATACCGCGACCACGCTGCGCTCGCTCGGTCCCGCCGAGTGGCGCACCTGCTATGCGCAGCCCTGCCGCCGTCCCGCCGACGGCCGCTACGGCGAGAACCCCAACCGCATGCAGCACTACTATCAGTTCCAGGTGCTCATCAAGCCTTCTCCGGTTAACGCCCAGGAGCTCTACCTGGGGTCTCTTGCCGCTATCGGTCTGGACCCCAACGACCATGACGTCCGCTTTGTCGAGGACGACTGGGAGAGCCCGACGCTCGGCGCCTGGGGCCTTGGCTGGGAGGTCTGGCTCAATGGCATGGAGGTCACGCAGTTTACGTACTTCCAGCAGGTAGGCGGCATCGAGGTCGACCCCGTACCCGTCGAGATCACCTATGGCCTAGAGCGCATTGCCATGTATGCGCAGGGCGTTAACTCGGTCTACGACTTGGTGTGGAGCTACCTGCCCGACGGCACGCCCATGACCTATGGCGACGTGTTCCTTGAGAACGAGCGCGAGTTCAGTGCCTATAACTTTGAGGTCGCAAACGTCGAGATGATGCGTCAGAAGTTTGACGACTACGAGGCCGAGTGCCATTCCTGCCTGGAGCGCAAGCTGTCGCTGCCGGCATATGACTGCGTCATGAAGTGCAGCCACGCTTTCAACCTGCTCGATGCCCGCGGCGCTCTGTCCGCGGTCGAGCGTGCCAACTACATCCTGCGCGTCCGCGCCGTCGCCAAGGCGTGCTGCGAGGCCTATATGGCCGAGGTCGCCGGAGTCAACGAGAATGCCGACCAGGAAGGCGAGGTGGCGTAAGCCATGGCAGACGCTAAGGATTTCCTGTTTGAGATCGGTACGGAAGAAATGCCCTCCGCACCGCTGAACAATGCCGTCAAGCAGCTTGGCACCATGATCGCCAAGGGTCTCGACGAGGCCGGTCTGGCCCACGGCGAGGTCCGCGTGATCTCGAGCCCGCGCCGCCTGGCTGCGCTCGTTGCCAACGTCGCCACCGCGACCGACGAGGTTCACGAGGTCAAGCGCGGCCCCGCGGCCAACATCGCCTTCGATGCCGACGGTAACGCCACCAAGGCCGCCCAGGGCTTCGCCCGCAAGTGCGGTGTGGCTGCCGAGGATCTGGTCCGTCGCGAGGACACCGACGGCCGTGAGTACGTCTTTGCCGAGAAGAACATCCCTTCCGCCCCGGCCACCCCGATCCTGACGGCCCTGTGCGAGAAGACTATCGCTGGCCTGCAGTGGCCCAACTACCGCTCTCAGCGCTGGGGTCACGAGCATGCGACCTTTGTTCGTCCGGTCCGCTGGATTTGCTGCCTTCTGGGCGAGGACGTTGTGCCCGTGTCGTTTGCCGACGTGACGAGTGGCAATACCACGCGTGGTCATCGCGTGCTTGGCCCCGGTGACCATGTGGTCGCCAGCCCCGCCGTCTACGAGCAGGTGCTCGAGGACGCCGGCGTGCTTTCTGCCGAGCGTCGTCGCGAGGCCATCCTTGCCGGTATCGCCGAGGTCGAGGCTGCCCGTCCCGGCTGCCATGTCGATACGCCCAAGAAGGTCTTTGAGGAGGTCATCAACCTCTGCGAGTGGCCGACGGTGCTCGTTGGTACCTTCGATGAGGAGTTCCTCAAGGTCCCGCACGAGATCATCTGCGAGTCCATGCTCACCAACCAGCGCTACTTCCCGATCTATGACGGCGAGGGCAAGCTCACGCGTGAGTTCGTGGTCGTCTCCAACAGCAAGCCCGAGAATGCCGAGCGCGTGATCGACGGCAACGAGCGCGTCGTGCGCGCCCGTCTGGACGACGCCAAGTTCTTCTACGAGGAGGACCTGAAGATTTCCCTTGACGAGTTCCGTGAGCGTCTGGCCAAGGTTGCCTTCCAGGAGAAGCTCGGTAGCGTGCTCGCCAAGTCCGAGCGCATCGAGCAGCTCGCGCTCGCTATTGCCCGCGAGGCTCATCTGGGCGCCCACCTTGCCGCCGATGCCGGCCGTGCCGCGCACCTGTGCAAGGCCGACCTGGTGTCCAACGCCGTTGTCGAGTTCACGAGCCAGCAGGGCGTGATGGGCGGTTATTACGCGACCGCGATGGGGGAGAACGACGAGGTCGCCCACGCCATTCGCGATCACTATCGTCCCCGCTTTGCCGGTGACGAGCTGCCCGAGGGCACCGCTGGCTGCATCGTGGCCTGCGCCGACAAGCTCGATACCATCGCCGGTATCTTTGCCATCGGCGAGCCCCCGACCGGCTCTTCGGACCCCTATGCGCTGCGTCGTGCCGCTATCGGCATCATCAACATCCTGCGCGACCGCCTGCCGATCGACCCCACGTCGCTTATCGACTTTGCGCTCGAGCTCTATAGTGAGCAGGGCATTGAGTTTGACGCCGCCGAAGTCGCCCAGCAGGTTCGCGACTTCTTCCATGGCCGCCTGGTGAGCATGGCCCGCGACGAGAAGATCCCGGCCGACACCGTTGCTGCCGTCTCCGCGGTGCACATCATCGCCCCGTCCGTCTTCTTCGCCCGCTGCGCCGCCCTCGACGAGGCCCGCAAGAACGATGCCGAGACCTTTGACAACCTGGCTACGGCCTATGCCCGTGCCGCGCATATCTCCAAGTCCGAGCTGGGCGCGGAGTACGACCGCAGCCTGATGGGCGAGGCCGAGCTCGCGCTTGCCGATGCTTCCGAGGCTGCTCAGACTGCTGTCGATGCTGCCCTTGCTGCCGAGGACTACCCGGCCGCATTTGCCGCCCTCGCCGCCCTGCGCGCGCCCATCGACCGTTTCTTCGATGAGGTTATGGTCATGGACAAGGACGAACAGCTCCGCGATAATCGCCTTAAGCTGCTCAACCGCTTCGAGGCCGTTTTCTCCGGCATCGCCAACATCGGTGAGCTTGCCCGCAAAAAGTAAGCTAGCCTGCGCATAAGCGCAAAAGGAGCCCCGCATGGATTGCCCGGTCACCGCTCGTCCCACCGTTATCGTTATCTCCGACTCGCTCGGCGATACCGCTTGTGAGGTGGTGCTTGCGGCGTCCGGGCAATTTGATGAAGGGGCTTTTCGTTTGTTGCGCCTGCCCAAGGTGACCTCGGTGGAGCAGGTGGAGTCGTTTGTGGGCCCGCGCGTCGATGCCGACCATCGCGATATTGCCGTGTTTCACACCATTGTCGATCCGGCGCTTCGCGCCCGCGTGCTCGATTACCTGGGCATGCTGCATATCCGTTCGGTCGATCTGATCGGTCCGACGCTCGCCGTGCTATCGTCGCTCATCGGTGTGCCGCCCAAAGGCGTCGCGGGCGTGATTCACAGGACCGATGACCGCTATTTCCATCGTATCGAGGCCATGGAATATTTCGTTGAGCACGATGACGGGCGCGGTTGCGACGATTTGTCGGGTGCCGATATCGTGCTGCTGGGCGTATCGCGCACGTCCAAGACGCCGCTGTCGATGTATCTGGCTTATCAGGGCTACAAGGTTGCCAATGTTCCGTTGGCCCATGGCATGGAGCCGCCGAAGTCGATTTACGAGGTTGACCCGATGCGCCTGTTCGGCCTGATTTCGACCGTCGATGTGATTTCTGAAATTCGCGATAGCCGCTTGGGCGATGACTACGCTCGTGCCGTTGCCGGCTCCTATGCCGAGCCCGAGAGCGTGCACAGCGAGCTCGAGGAAGCCCGTGCGCTCATGAAGCGCCTAGGCTGCTTTGTGGTACGTACCGATGGCAAGGCCATCGAGGAGAGCGCCTCCGAGATCATCAGCCACTTGGAGGAAATCCAAGAAGCCCGCGCCCGCCGCGCCGCCCGTCGAGCCCAACAAAGCTAGCTTATTGGGGTAGCTAAAAAGCCCCGTCTAAAAAGACTAACTAAAAATAATGCACGATAATGGTAAAGCGATTTAGCAAATTACTTGCATTTGACCTGCAAGTTTATTGAAGTGGTCTCTTCATAAGGTAACCACCTTTACCTACCGTTTACCGCCAGTTTTAGCACGTTTACCAAACCGCGCATCCTCTGCTTAAGCCCGCTCAAAACCCGCCGTATAGTTCCCTCACGGCCCGCATCTGGCGGGTCGATTCGTTACCACGGTCGTGCGCGTAAGCGCATGGAAGGGGAAGTATCGTGAGCGATTGCAAGAGGGTTTACCGTTTTGGAACCGACGCCCAGGGCACCTGTGTCACCGAGGGCGACAAGTCCATGAACTTCGTGCTTGGCGGCAAAGGCGCTAACCTTGCCGAGATGAGCCGTATCGGCCTGCCGGTTCCCGGTGGCTTTACCATTACCTGCCAGACTTGCGTCGAGTACTCCGGTGCCGGCAACGTGTGGCCCGAGGGCGCACTCGATGAGATCGTTGCCGCCGAGGCGGACCTCGAGGCCCGCTGCGGCAAGAAGCTCGGCGACGCCTCCGATCCGCTGCTCGTGTCGGTTCGTTCGGGCGCTCCGTTCTCCATGCCCGGTATGATGGACACGGTCCTCAACTTGGGCCTCAATGACGATTCCGTCCAGGGCCTCATCGCGCAGACGCAGAACCCGCGTTTTGCCTGGGATAGCTATCGTCGCTTTATCCAGATGTTCTCCAACGTCGTCATGGGTGTCGATGCCGACCTGTTCGAGAACGCCCTGACCCAGGCCCGCCTGGTCGCCGGTGTTCGCATCGATTCCGAGCTTTCGGCCGAGGACCTTCAGGAGCTTGTCGAGACCTTCAAGGGCATCTTCTCTGATAACGTCGAGGCCGCCCTGTATCCCGAGCTCGAGGTCACCGGCGGCAAGCCCGTCTTCCCGTATGATCCGGAGCTCCAGTTGCGCCTTGCCATCCAGGCCGTCTTTGGCAGCTGGATGAACGAGCGCGCCTGCATCTACCGCAAACAGCACGGCATCTCCGACGAGCTCGGTACTGCCGTCAACGTCCAGGCTATGGCTTTTGGCAACAAGGGTGAGACCTCCGCGACCGGCGTCGCCTTTACGCGCAACCCGGCCGACGGCACTAAGGAGTTCTACGGCGACTTTCTGGTCAACGCCCAGGGCGAGGATGTCGTCGCCGGCATCCGCAATACCGAGCCCATCGCCGACCTCAAGACCACCCCGGGCCTCGAGTCCGCAGGTGAGGAGCTCGAGCGCGTGTTCCTGACGCTCGAGGATCACTATCGCGACATGTGCGACATCGAGTTCACCATCGAGCAGGGTAAGCTCTGGATGCTCCAGACTCGCGTGGGCAAGCGCACTGCCACCGCCGCCCTGCGCATCGCCATCGAAATGGTCGAGGAAGGCCTGATCACCCGCGAAGAGGCCGTGAGCCGCATCGATCCCGCGCAACTCGACCAGCTCCTTCACCCGCAGTTCGACGCCTCCAAGAAGTACGAGGCTCTCGCCAGCGGTCTTAATGCCAGCCCCGGTGCCGCCGTGGGCGAGGTCGTGTTCTCGAGCGACGACGCTGTCGCGCGTTCCGCCGAGGGTCACAAGGTCATTCTGGTTCGTTGGGAGACCAACCCCGACGACCTGAAGGGCATGGTCGCCGCCGAGGGCATCCTGACCAGCCACGGTGGCAAGACGAGCCATGCCGCCGTTATCGCCCGCGGCATGGGTACGCCCTGTGTCTGCGGCGTTGAGCGCTTCCACATCGACGCCGCCGAGAAGGTCGTGCGTATCGAGGGCATCGACCGCGTGCTGCGCGAGGGCGATGTCATTTCCATCGACGGTACCCAGGGTATCGTCGTCGACGGCGCCGTTGATCTGGTCTCGGCCGAGCTCACCGGCGATCTGGACACTATCCTGTCCTGGGCCGATGAGATTCGTCTGGACGAGACCTGTGGCCATGCCAACCATGTGCGCGTCAACGCCGACAATCCCGAGGATGCCGAGCTCGCACTCGAGTTTGGCGCCGAGGCTATTGGCCTGTGCCGCACCGAGCACATGTTCCTAGGCGACCGTAAGAACATCATCCAGAGCTTTATCCTGTCTGACGATGAGGCCGTGAAGCAGCAGGCCCTGGCCGACCTGCTCAAGGTTCAGACCGAGGACTTCCTGGCGATGTTCAAGACCATGTCCGGTCGCGATGTGGTCGTCCGCCTGCTCGATCCGCCGCTTCATGAGTTCTTGGATAATCCTCGCGACCTCGAGGTCGCCATCACCAAGAAGGAAGCCGCCGGCGCCAGCGAGGAAGAGCTTGCCGTCCTGCGCGCCCGCCTGCGTCGTATCGACGGCATGATCGAGTCCAACCCGATGCTCGGCCTGCGCGGCGTTCGCCTGTCCGTCGTCTTTAGCGATCTGCCGCTCATGCAGGTTCGCGCCGTCGCCACGGCCGCTGCCCGCCTAATCAAGGAGGGCGTCGATCCGCGCCCCGAGATCATGGTTCCGCTCGTTTCCATCACGGCCGAGCATGTCCAGACCCGCGAGGTCATCGAGCGCGTGATCGCCGAGGTTTCCGTCGAAGAAGGCGTCGAGCTCAATATTCCCGTGGGCACGATGCTCGAGCTGCCGCGCGCCTGCATGGTCGCTGACGAGATCGCCCACCATGCCGACTTCTTCTGCTTTGGCACCAACGACCTCACCCAGACGACCTTCGGTTTCTCGCGTGACGACGCCGAGGCTAAGTTCATCCCGCTGTACATGCATAAGAAGATTCTGAAGGACAACCCCTTCGAGACCATCGATACGGCAGTACTCGAGCTGGTACGCATGGCCGTCGAGAAGGGCCGTGCCACCAACCCCGACATGCACTTTGGCGTGTGCGGTGAGCACGGCGGCGACCCCAAGTCCATCAAGGGCCTGTTTAACGTGGCCGACGTGGACTACGTGTCCTGCTCGCCCTACCGCGTGCCCCTCGCGCGCTTGGCTGCCGCCCAGGCCAAGCTCGAGGCCAAGCGCAACGCCTAGCGCCCCGCACATCGACGTCTAGTGTAGCCCCCCTTCATGCCGCCCGTCTCATTCGTGAGGCGGGCGGTTATCATGTGCGGGTTTTGTCTTTTTGTCTGCGTAAAAAATTGTTCTTGCAGCAGAAA
Organism: Collinsella sp.; assembly: GCA_048330275.1. Lineage (GTDB taxonomy): Bacteria > Actinomycetota > Coriobacteriia > Coriobacteriales > Coriobacteriaceae > Collinsella. The sequence goes on along the minus strand of DBFEIO010000012.1, from coordinate 133,342 downwards.
CCCGCGCGTGTATACTCGAATACGTTTGTTCAACTACGTGCCGGCCAAGATGGTACGGCACCTCTAGAAGAGTAAGGAATTGCACATGGATTACATCCGCGCAATCGAGCGTCAGCAGATCCGCGAGGACATTCCTCAGGTTCGCGTCGCCGACAACGTCAAGGTTCACTACCGCATTAAGGAAGGCGACCGCGAGCGCATCCAGGTCTTCCAGGGCGACGTCATCCGCATGGCCGGCGCCGGTGCCCGCGAGACCTTCACCGTCCGCAAGATGTCCTTCGGTGTCGGTGTTGAGCGTACCTTCCCGCTTCACAGCCCCAAGATCGCCAAGCTCGAGGTCGTTCGCCATGGTCGCGTCCGTCGCGCCAAGCTGTACTACCTCCGCGACAAGGTGGGCAAGGCTGCTCGCATCCCCGAGAAGCGCTAAGAAGATCGCAGCGTCTGTCCACTCGTTTGGACACAAGGGTCACCTTCGGGTGGCCCTTCTTTTTATCTGATTTGCATGCAAGGAGGGCCTGGTATGGCCAACATGACGAGCTCGGTTTCGGCATCGCAGGTTGCCGGTGAGTTGGCGAGCGCTACGTTTGAGGAGATTCCCGCCCTCGTAGAGCATTATCGCGAGGACCCGCGCCAGCAGGTGATCAAGGCTTGCGAGCGTGCCCTTAAGCGCCATGCCAAGGAACTTGCCGAGCGCGAGCGCGTCAATGACATGTACGAGCTTATGCATGAGCTTGGCGGCGATGGAGTGGTCGTTGGTGTCGACGAGGTTGGTCGCGGATCGGTGGCCGGCCCTTTGACGGTATGCGCCGTCTGTCTTCCTATGGAGCCGCGCGTCTGGGGCATCAATGATTCCAAAAAGCTCACGCCCGCGCGCCGCGAGTTGCTCTCGGTGAAGATTGCCGAGGTGGCGACGGCGATCGGTTTTTGCCATATCGCGCCGAAGGATATCGATGAGATGGGCATGGCCCGTGCTATCCGTACCGCCGTCGCGGGCGCCGTGGCCGATACAGGACTCGAGCCCGACTGCGTCCTCATGGATGGCAATCCCTTGGGCGCCGTTCCTAACGAGCGCGATGTGGTGAAGGGCGATGCCAAAATCGCCTGCATCGCCGCGGCGTCTATCATGGCCAAGGTCACGCGTGACGAGATGATGGTCGAGTACGACGCCGAGTATCCCGAGTACCATCTGGCCGAGTCGAAGGGCTATGCAAGCCCCGAGCATATCGAGGCCATTCGCAAACATGGACTTTGTCCGCTGCACCGCGTGAGCTTTTGCGGAAACTTTCTGCAGACTGAGCGCCTTTTCTAGGTCAATTGTGGAGACAGGGACCTCTGGGGTTTTATAAACCTGCTGGTAGCGGGCCGTATGCAACACCATTGCTGCGTACGGCCCGTTTTTTGACGGCATTTGGTCAGCTTTTGGTTTGCTTCCGGTACTTACCCGCATGAAAGGTGCCCTCATCATCGGGGCACTGCAGTGTGCGGGAAAGGAGACCCCATGAGTGCCGCAAGCAAAAAGAGCAAGACGCAGCAGCTCAAGGAGCGTTGGGAAAACGGCGAACTCGACTGCGGGGCGATGACGCCCGAGTTTATCAAGGGACTCAGTCCCCGCGAGCTGGGCATGATGGGCGAGCTGATCACCATCGACTACTTTAACGAGCGCGGCTACACCTTGCTGGAGCAGGGTTATCGTTGCACTGAGGGCGAGGCCGATCTGGTGCTGCTTGATGAGCTCGACGATGTCGTGGTGATGGCCGAGGTCAAGACCAGACGCGTCGCCCTGGATTGCGGCACGCGGGTCTTTCCCGAGGAGGCCGTGGACGCCCAAAAGCAACGCCGCTACCGCCGCATCGCAAGCTGCTATCTCATGGAGCATTATCCGCTCAAGGCGATTCGCTTCGATGCCGTGGGTGTCACCATTCGCGGCGGGCATATCGCCGAGATCGAGCATCAGTACAACGCGTTCGATTGGCAGGTGTCGTGATGGCGTTCGAGACGTTTGCCGTTCACGCGGCCTGCATCCGCGGCGTCGAGGCGATTCACGTCACGGTCGAGGTCTCGCTTGCCGGTGGCGTTCCGGGCATCCAGATGCTCGGCATTCCGAGTATGGAGGTGATGGAGTCACGCGGTCGTATTCGCTGTGCGATGCGCTCCGCCGGGTTCGAGATTCCGCGCTCGGGCATTACGGTCAATCTGGCGCCCGGCGATATTCGCAAGACCGGTAGCGGCTTTGATCTGCCCATCGCCATCGCGGTTCTAGCGGCCGATGAGCAGATTCCCCGTGACAACCTCGATCGCTGCCTTATCGCAGGTGAGCTTGGCTTGGACGGTACGGTGCTTCCTGTCAAGGGCGAGGTGGCGTTTCAGCTATTGGCGCGTGATATGGGGCTGTCCTTTATCGCCGGCAGGTCCGATCAGCATGTGCCGCTTGCGGGCGTAGATTGCGGCTTTATCGACCATCTGTCTCAGCTTGCTCATGGCATGGGCGATGCCGCACGGCACTACTTGGATTCCGAGGGTGTCGAGGCGACCTTTGAGCCCGAGCTCGACTATGCAGACGTGCTGGGGCAGGAAGTCGCTAAACGCGGCATGGCGCTTGCGGCGGCAGGAGAACTCGGCTTGCTCATGATCGGGTCTCCGGGATCGGGCAAGACGATGCTCGCACGCCGTATGACCGGCATCCTGCCCGAGCTTTCCGTTGAGGATCAGCAGGAGGCACTGTGCATCCATTCGGTTTTGGGTGAGAACATTGATGGCTTGTTGGCGGGGCACCGCCCCTTCCGCAGTCCCCACCACAGTATTTCGACCGCAGGCCTTATCGGCGGCGGGCGCCCGGTGCACCCGGGTGAGATCAGCCTTGCTCATGGCGGCGTGCTCTTTTTGGACGAGCTTGCCGAGTTTCCCACTGGCGTGCTGCAGACGCTGCGTCAGCCCATCGAGCGCGGCTATGTGAGGATCGTACGCGTCGACGGGGCTTTTACCTTCCCGTCGCGCTTTCAGCTGCTGGCTGCGAGCAATCCCTGCCCCTGCGGCTTTTTGGGCGATCGCGAGGTGCCGTGTCGCTGCTCGGCGGCGATGGTCGAGCGCTATCGGTCTAAACTGCGCGGTCCTTTGGCCGACCGTATCGACATGATGATCGATGTGACCCGTCCCGACCCTCAAGTGATTATCGAGGGTGCGGAGGGCATGTCGTCGGCCGAGTTACGTGACTACGTTGTGCGCGGTCGCGCCTTTCGCGCTTGGCGCGAATCCCGCATGGACGATGCGGATGCCGAGGCCGAGGATGACGAGACTCGGTCCATTGACGGCGTCGTTTCGACCTTTGAGCTCGATGATGCGGCGGAGAAGTGTGTGCTCGGCCTGTCGAAGCGCACGCATCTCACAGGGCGTGGCATCGTGCGCCTTGTTCGCATTGCGCGCACGATCGCAGATGTCGCCGAGAGCGAGCAGGTGACGCAGGACCACGTGCTCGAGGCGGCGATGTACCAGGGAAGGAGGGACCAATGATGGCTGAGGGGACCTTCGAGCTGCATCCAGGTGACGCGTTGTATCCCGAGACCGTTTTGGAGCTTTCTGATGTACCTCAGACGCTCTATGTGCGCGGCAACCCCGAGGCGCTTTCGACGCCCGCGCTCTCCATCATCGGTGCGCGAAAGGCCTCGCCGTATGGTCTTGCCGTGGCAGAGCTTGCGGCGAAGGTGGCGGTTGAGGCGGGAGTGACGGTAGTTTCGGGCGGTGCAGTCGGTTGTGACCAGGCCTCGGGTTGGGCTGCGGTCAACGCCGGCGGCAAACACGTCGTGGTGCTGGGGACGGGCGCCGACGTGGTCTACCCGCGTTCGAGCGCGGGGCTTATTACGCGCACGCTCGATACGGGCGGCGCGGTCGTGTCGATCTCTCCGTGGGGCATGGGTCCGCGCAAGTTTGCCTTTCCGCGTCGCAATCGCGTGATCGCGGCCCTGTCGCAAGCCCTCTTTGTATCCGAGGCGGGTATGCCTTCCGGGACGTTTTCTACAGCCGAGGCTGCTATGGATTTGGGGCGCGAACTTCTTGCCGTGCCGGGGTCGATCCTATCGCCCGAGTCGCGTGGCACGAATTACCTCATTGCGAACGGTGCCTGCTGCATTGTCGACGAGGAGTCCATCGAGATGGCTATCTCTCGCATATACGGCACCCTGCGCTACTCGCGCCCCGATGCTCCCGGCATTGCCGACCTGAATCCAACACAGCAGACCGTGATGCATGCGCTCATCGCCTCTCCGCTCAAGGTCGACGACATCGCGGCGCTCGTCTCACTCGATGCTGTCGGCGTACTCAAACTCTTGGGTTCGCTTGAACTCGAGGGCCTTATCGAGCGCATGATGGATGGAAGGTATGCGCCCTCCAAGTTTGCCCTTCACGCCCAGACGCCCTTCGGTCACAATGGAAAACGTGTCAATTAGAAAGGTGTTTGCAGATGCAGTTCGATCAGGTGACGGTTATCGGTGGCGGTCTGGCGGGTTCGGAATGCGCGATCCAGCTGGCAGACCGCGGGTTTGCCGTAAAGCTGTGCGAGATGCGCCCCCAGGTGAGCTCCCCGGCTCACCATACCGATCACCTGGCAGAGCTCGTCTGCTCCAATTCGTTTAAGTCGACCCGTCCGGATTCCGCGGCTGGTTTGCTGAAGGCCGAGCTTGAGCGCATGGGTTCAGTCCTGCTCGACTGCGCCCATCGCGCTGCTGTTCCCGCTGGTGGCGCCCTGGCGGTCGACCGTGTTACATTCTCCGAGCTCGTCGAGGCTGAGGTTGCCGCCCGCCCCAATATCGAGGTCGTTCACGGCGAGGTCACCCAGATCCCCGAGGGCCACGTGGTCATTGCCGCGGGCCCGCTGTGTTCACCGGCGCTGAGCGAAGAGGTCATGAAGCTCGTCGGTGGCGACGCCCTTGCGTTCTTCGATGCCGCGGCGCCGATCGTCGATGCCTCCACGCTCGATATGGACGTGCTGTTTTCGCAGTCGCGCTACGAGGAGCAGGGGAGCGGCGACTATCTCAACGCTCCGCTCAACAAGGAGGAGTACGAGGCCTTTATCGAGGCGCTCACCACGGCCGACCGCGTGGTGCTCAAGGACTTTGAGGGCGGCGATCTGTTCCAGGCCTGCCAGCCTGCCGAGGAGGTTGCGCGCACCGGCAAGGACGCCATTCGCTTTGGCGCCATGAAGCCCGTCGGCCTCACCGACCCGCGTACCGGACGTCGCCCTTGGGCGGCGATTCAGCTGCGTGCCGAGAACAAGGAGAAGACCGCCTATAACCTGGTGGGCTTCCAGACCAACCTGACCTTTGGCGAGCAGAAGCGCGTCTTCCATATGGTGCCGGGCCTGGAGAACGCTGAGTTCTTCCGCTACGGTGTCATGCACCGCAATACCTTTGTCGACGCCCCGCACGTGCTCGATGGCACCTTTGCCGTGCCCGGTACCGGCGTGCGCCTGGCCGGTCAGATCACCGGCACCGAGGGGTACATGGAAGCCGTGGCGACCGGTCTGCTCGCGGCGCTCAACACCTATGCAGAGGCTATCGGCGCCGATTCCGTCGAGTTGCCCCGCGTGGGCGCCCTGGGTGCGCTCGTGGGCTATGCGACCGATCCTGCCACCGTGGGCTATCAGCCCATGCATGTCAACTTTGGCCTGGTGCCGCCGCTCGAGGACGGTAAGCGCCGCAGCAAGCGCGACCGCTATCAGGCCTATGCGGACCGTGCGCTCGAGGCCCTCGATGCCTACTTGGCCACGCGTTCCGACTTGTTTGGAGGCGACCGGTCATAGCCTTTGACCTGTACGACACCGTCGACTCTTTTATCGCCTATATCGCACGCGTTGAGGGGCTTTCTCCCAACACGGTGACGGCCTATGGCTCGAGACTGGAGCGCTTTGCTGCCTGGTGCGAGCGCGAGGATATTGATGCTTTCGCTGCCGACGTGCGCACCATTCGTCGCTATCTTGCTGAGCTTTCGCGTGAGCAGGTGGCTCCCCGAACGCTTGCGGCGCACCTGTCGGCTATCCGATCTCTCTATCGCTGGATGGCTGCCGAGGGGATTGTCGAGGGCGATGCGGTCTCGGCGATCGCGTCGCCCAAGCTGCCGCGTGACCTGCCGGGCGTCCTTACGACCCAGCAGGTCGAGGCGCTGCTCAAGACGCCTGATACCTCAACACCCGCGGGACTGCGCGATGCGGCGATGCTCGAGTTGCTCTATGCCTCGGGTGCCCGCATCTCAGAGCTTGCGGCGCTCAATGTGGAATCCATCTCATGGTCCGAGCGCACGCTGCGCCTGTGGGGCAAGGGGAGCAAGGAGCGTATCGTCCCTCTGTATCGTCGTGCGCTCGATGTGACGCGTCTCTATATTGAAGAGGGGAGGCCGGAGTTGCTCGCTCGGGCAAAGCGCCGCGACCTCGCTACCGGGCCGCATCCGCTGCTTATATCGGCGCGCGGCAATCGCATGAGCGCCGCGATGCTTCGGCGGCGGTTCCATACGCTGGCGACGCTCGCCGGCATTCCGGCTGACATCGCCCCGCATGCGATGCGCCATACCTTTGCGACCGACTTGCTCGAGGGCGGTGCGGACCTGCGCTCGGTTCAAGAGCTGCTAGGTCATGCGAGCCTGTCCACGACGCAGATCTACACGCATCTCACACCCGATCGGCTTAAACGTGCCGTGGCTCAAGCCCATCCCCGCGGCGAATAGTGGCTGGGACGTCCCGCGCCGCACTCAGGTGTGTGGTTTTGATTGCGGGTTGGCAGGAAGAGGCATTCCTGCTATCATTCATCGGGTTGCTTCACGGCAACATGTTTTTATCACGCACGCGCGGCTACTTCATACCGTGGTGCCCGGGCTTTGGTAGCACATGTCCGGGTTGGTTTTGGAGGATGACCCCGCGCGGAGGCAAACCACAGGAGGTTTAACATGGCTACCAAGATTAATATCCGCACCCTGCTCGAGGCCGGCTGCCACTTCGGTCACCAGACCCGTCGCTGGAACCCCAAGATGAAGCCGTTCATCTTCGGTGAGCGCAACGGCATCTACATCCTCGACCTCAAGCAGACCATCCTCGACGCCGACCAGGCCTACACCTTCGTCAAGAACGTCGCCAAGGGTGGCAACGTGCTATTCGTCGGCACCAAGAAGCAGGCTCAGGAGGCCGTCAAGAACGCTGCTGAGCGCGCCAACATGCCTTACATCAACCAGCGTTGGCTCGGCGGTATGCTGACCAACTTCGTCACCATCCGCTCCCGCATCAACCGCATGGAGGAGCTCGAGGCCATGGTCGAGGACGGCCGCATGGCTGTTCTGCCCAAGAAGGAGCAGGCTGTTCTCGGCAAGGAGCTCACCAAGCTCCAGACCAACCTCGGTGGCGCCCGCGACATGAAGGGTCTGCCCCAGGCTCTCTTCGTCATCGACACCAAGCGCGAGGAGAACGCCATCAAGGAGGCTCAGCGCCTGAACATCCCCGTCGTCGCCCTGATCGACACCAACTCCGATCCCGACGAGGTCGAGTACGGCATCCCCTGCAACGATGACGCTATCTCCGCTGTCACCCTTATGTGCGAGCTCATGGCTGACGCCTGCCTCGCTGGCTCTGGTAAGGAGCAGGTCTCCGAGGCCGAGATGGCCGCTGAGCCCAAGGCCGAGTAAATCAGTCTTAGTTAATTCTTTTTCATCTCTTTGAAAGGAACCACAATGGCCCAGATTACCGCCGCTATGGTCAAGCAGCTCCGCGAGATGACCGACTCCCCGATGATGGAGTGCAAGAAGGCTCTCGTCGAGGCTGACGGCGACATGGACGCCGCTGTCGACGTTCTGCGTAAGAACGGCCTTGCCAAGGCTGCCAAGAAGGCTGGCCGTGAGACCAACGAGGGCGCTGTCGCCGCGTTCGTCTCCGAGGATGGCAAGACCGGCGCTCTGCTCGAGCTCTCCTGCGAGACCGACTTCGTTGGCTCTAACGCCAAGTTCACCGGCTTTGCTTCCAAGGTCGCTGAGGTTGTCGCTACCACCGAGCCTGCTGACGTCGACGCTCTGCTCGAGAAGCCGATGGGCGAGGAGACCGTTTCCTCCGAGCTCACCGAGATGATTCACATCATGGGCGAGAACATGAAGATCTCCCGCTTCGCTGCCCGCAAGGCTGAGAACGGCGCGCTCGCTTCTTACATCCACATGGGTGGTAAGATCGGCGTCCTCGTCGAGTTCGCCTTCGAGAAGGCTGAGACCGCTCAGGCTGAATCCTTCAAGACCTTCGCTCACGACGTTGCCCTTCAGGTTGCCGCTGTCGCCCCGATCTGCGCTACCCGCGATCAGGTTCCGGCCGAGACCGTCGAGCACGAGAAGCAGATCTACATGGCTCAGGCTGCCGAGTCCGGCAAGCCCGAGGCCATCCAGGAGAAGATGGCTGTCGGCCGTCTGGAGAAGTTCTACAAGCAGTCCGTGCTCACCGAGCAGGAGTTCATCAAGGACAGCTCCCTCACCATCAAGAAGTACGCAGAGCAGGTCTCCAAGGAGCTCGGCGACACCATTACCGTCGTTGCCTTTGACCGTCTGGTCCGTGGCGAGTAAATAAGCTCTTGTAGCTGGTAATGAGCAGGCTGTGGGTTTTACTCACAGCCTGCTTTTTCATGGCTCTTCTTAGAGCCTTTGATAGAATGTTGAGAGTTCAATCTAAAGGAGGATCGCTTTGTCCGACATCCGATATAAACGCGTGCTTCTTAAGCTTTCCGGCGAAGCGCTGATGGGCGACGGCCAATATGGCATCGACCCCAAGGTTACCGACCATCTTGCCAAGCAGGTCAAGGAGCTGCTCGCCGTTGGCCATGAGGTCGGCGTCGTTGTCGGCGGCGGCAATATTTTCCGCGGCATGGCCGGCGCTGCCGGTGGCATGGAGCGTGCTCAGGCCGACTACATGGGCATGCTGGCAACCGTTATGAACGCGCTCGCCCTGCAGGATGCCTTCGAGCATAACGATGTTCCCTGCCGCGTGATGAGCGCTATCCAGATGAACGAGATCTGCGAGCCCTATATTCGCCGTCGCGCCATCAACCACCTTTCCAAGGGCAACGTCGTTATTTTTGCCGCCGGTTCGGGCAATCCGTACTTTACGACCGACACCGCCGCGGCTCTTCGTGCGTGCGAGATCGGCGCCGAGATTCTGATTAAAGCCACCAAGGTTGACGGCATCTACGACAAGGATCCCGTCAAGTGCGCCGATGCCGTCCGTTTTGACAAGATTACCTATCACGAGGTTCTCGTCCGCGGTCTGCAGGTTATGGATTCCACGGCTACGGCACTGTGCCAGGATAACCGTATGCCGATTTTGGTCCTCAACATCGATGGCGAGGACACCGTCAAGCGCGCGCTTTCGGGTGAGCCCGTCGGCACGCTCGTCTATCAGGAGGATTAAGCATGGCAGATAACATCACCGCCCATATGGACAAGTCGCTCGAGTCCCTCAAGCATAACTTCTCCAAGGTCCGTACCGGCCGCGCCAATGCCAACATTCTGTCCGACATCACCGTCGATTATTACGGTGTTCCCACGCCGGTCACGCAGGTTGCCGCCGTCAAGACCCCCGAGGCCCACATGCTGCTCATCGAGCCGTGGGACAAGGCACTCATCAATGCTATCGTCAAGGCCATCGGCGCTTCCGATCTGGGTATTACCCCCAACTCCGATGGCACCGTCGTTCGTCTTCCGTTCCCGGCTCCCACTGAGGAGCGCCGTCGCGAGCTCGTCAAGGAGTGCCGCGAGTACGCCGAGCAGGCCAAGGTGTCTATCCGTAACATCCGTCGCGACTTCAACAACAAGCTCGAGCGCGATGAGGAGCTCACCGAGGACGATGTCCGTCGCGAGCAGGCCAAGGTCCAGAAGCACACCGATGAGTATGTCGCCAAGGTCGAGGAGCTTCTGAAGGAAAAAGAAGCCGAGGTCATGGAGATCTAAGGTGCAATACGACGAGCATAAACTGGTCGAGTACTTTGCCGACGCCCCTGCGGGCGTCGGTTTTTCCGACCTTGACCTCAATAACATTCCGCACCATATCTCGTGCATCATGGACGGCAACGGTCGCTGGGCCACGTCGCGCGGTCTTGCGCGCACTGAGGGCCACAAGGCGGGTATCGTCTCCCTTCGTGAGATTATTACCGCCTGCGTGCGTCTGGGCGTCGACGTGCTTTCTGCCTATGCGTTTTCGACCGAAAACTGGAATCGCCCTCAGCACGAAGTCAACGTTCTGATGCACCTGTTTGCCAAGACGTTCATCGACGAGCTGCCGCTTCTGAAGCGCGAAAACGTGCGCGTTGTCTTTTTGGGTGACATTTCCGCGCTGCCCAAGAAGACCCGCGACGTTTTTGAACGCGGTCTTGCTGAGTGCGCCGATCACACCGGCATGACGCTGGCGCTTGCCGTCAACTACGGCGCGCGTGCCGAGATTACCCGCGCTGTCCGTCAGATCGCACTCGACGCTGCCGCCGGTAAGATCGATCCTGCCGCAATTGATGACGACATGGTGGCTTCCCACCTCTATACCGCCGGCCTTCCCGATCCTGAGCTTGTGATTCGCACTTCTGGTGAGCTGCGCCTTTCGAACTATCTGCTGTGGCAGGTGGCTTATTCCGAATTCTACGTCACCGATACCTATTGGCCCGACTTTGATCGTTGGGGCCTTGTCGACGCCATTTTGGCCTATCAGGGCCGTGACCGTAGGTTTGGTGGTCTGAGCAAGACCGAGGAGGCTTAATCGTGTCCGATCGTCCCAAGGCAACTGCTCCCAAGACATCTGAGCGCAAGGCTGTCGCTGCGGGAGCGCCCGCAGCGAAGAATGGCACCGGTTCGTGGCTTGCGGGCTTTATCACCCGTGCCGCCGCCGGTATCGTTTACGCCGTTGTCTTTATCCTGTGCCTGGTTTTGGGTATCGTGCCCACGGCCATCTTTGTTTCTGTCATGAGCGGTCTGTGCTGCTATGAGTTTTTCCGTATGACAAGGCTTGATGGCAAGATGGCTAACGAGCGCATGGGTATCGCTGCCGCCGTACTCTTTCCGCTGTCGGCGTTGGGCGATTCGATGTTGCTGAATGCCCTGCTTTTTGCCCTGATGCTCGCTGTGGGCATTTGGTATGTCTGGTCGCCGCGTACCCGCATCTCTGATGTGGCCGTGACGCTCATGGGTCCCATCTACACTGGCTTTATGCTGTCGGCTATCGTGCTGCTGCGCGATGCCGTGCCCGGTTTTGCCGGCGCCTTGCTTTCGGTGGGCGTTTGCGCGTCCCTTTGGGTCTCCGATTCGTTTGCCTACATCGTGGGCAGCCGTATCGGCAAGCACAAGATGGTTCCCAAGATCTCTCCTAAAAAGAGCTGGGAGGGATTTGTCGGCGGCATTCTGGGCTCGGTTTTGATTTGGCTCATCCTGTGGGCGACGCACTTCTACAAACTCAGCCTGCCCTATGCGCTGCTGTGCGGCTTGGTCGTGTCCATCCTGGGCGTTATCGGCGACCTCATTGAGTCGCGCATCAAGCGTGGCGTGGGCGTCAAGGATTCCGGCAACCTTATCCCGGGCCATGGCGGCATGCTCGACCGTAGCGACTCGCTTATCTTTGGCTGCATTACCGCGCAGCTGCTTTTGATGATCGGGGGCGTGCTGTAATGTCATTCCAGACGACGTATGGCTCCGATGGACGCCTTCGTGTTGCCATCCTGGGTTGTACGGGCTCTATCGGCACGCAGGCACTCGACGTGTGCCGTCAGCATGCCGATCGACTGCAGGTAACGGCGCTGTCCGTCAATTCCAGCACCTCGGAGCTCGTTGCCGCCGCCCGCGAGTTCTCGGTTCCGGCCGTTGCCGTGGCCGACTCCGCCCACGGTGCGGACGCCGTGCTGCAGGAGCTGCCCGAGGGCACGGAGCTCGGTGTTGGTGCGCAGGCGGTTTGTGAGCTCGCACGTCGCGATGATGTCGACTGTGTGCTTGTTGCCATTGTGGGCGCTGCCGGGCTCGAAGCGAGCCATGCGGCCTTGACCTCGAATAAGCGTCTTGCCCTTGCCAACAAGGAGTCCCTCGTCGTCGGTGGCGACTTGCTTATGCCGTTGGCGCAACCGGGCCAGCTTATTCCAGTTGACTCTGAGCACTCCGCCATCTACCAGTGCTATCTGGGGGAGAACCCACGCGAGGCTCATTGTATTTGGCTCACCTGCTCGGGCGGTCCGTTCTTTGGCCGCACGCGCGACGAGCTCAATCGCGTGACGCGTGCCGATGCCCTCGCACATCCCACGTGGGCCATGGGTGCCAAGATCACCATCGACTCCGCCACCCTCATGAACAAGGGTCTGGAGCGCATTGAGGCCATGCATCTGTTTAACTGCGACCTCGATTTCATTAACGTGGTCGTGCAACGTCAGTCCAAGATTCACTCTATGGTCGAGTTTGCCGACGGCTCCGTGATGGCGCATCTCGGTGCTTCCGACATGCGTATTCCCATCCAGTTCGCGTTCTCGTATCCCGAGCGTTGGGATACCCCGGCGCCTCGTATCGATTTCCGCGAGCTGGGACAGCTCACGTTTGATGCTGCCGACATGGATACCTTCCGCTGTCTGGCACTGGCCGAGCGTGCCGGCAAGACGGGTGGCACCATGCCGTGCGTGCTCAATGCCGCCAACGAGGTCGCCGTCGATGCCTTCCTGCACGATGGCTGCAGCTTTACCGATATCGATCGCATTGTGGAATCCTGCATGGATGCCCACGATATGCAGGCGGTCGATTCGTTTGAGCAGCTTCGCGACATCGATGCGTGGGCGCGTGAAAAAGCTGCGCAGGCGCTCGCCGCAACCCGTTCCTAACCCATAAGGATTGCTTTTTCGTTTTATGGATACTGTTCTGAGCGTTCTTTCATCGGTCTTTTGGGGCCTGCTGATGCTTTCCGTCCTCGTGTTTTTGCACGAGGGCGGCCACTTTTTGGCGGCGCGTGCCTGCGGCGTCCGTGTGACCGAGTTCTTTTTGGGCCTGCCGTGCCGCTTTGACATCCATTACACGTCGCGTCGCATTGGAACCAAGTTTGGCGTGACCCCGCTGCTGCTGGGTGGCTACGCTGCCATCTGCGGTATGGATCCGACCGATGTCTCGTGCGCCGATCGCGTGCTCGCGGCTATCTACCGTCATGGTCGCGTGACCGTGGCCGACCTTGCTGTCGAGCTCGAGCTTTCCGAGGAGGATGTGCTCGAGGCATGCGCCTTGCTCTTGGGTTGGGGCTCTATCGCGCCTTGGTATGAGGAAGGGGAGAAGCCCTCGCCGAGCTACTATCCCACCAAGTATCAGACGCTGCCACGAGATGCGGCGGGTTACACCACCTTTGACGGCCGCCGTTTCGATCGAGAGCATGCGACTACCGAGGGCGATGTGTGGGAGCTGCCGTGCGGCGAGGCCGAGTTCCTTGCACAAGAGCGTTCGCACACCTATCTTGGCCAGGGCTTTCTCAAGCGCGCCTTTATGCTGCTCGCGGGCATTCTCGTCAATATCCTGACGGGCTTTTTGCTGCTTATGAGCATCTACTCTATTGCGGGTGTCACCGTGCCGATGGATACCAACGTGATCGGTCAGGTTGACGAGGGGTCTATTGCCGCCAAGGCGGGTATCGAGGGCGGCGACGCGATCCTTTCGGTTGACGGAGTATCGTGCTCTACCTGGATGGACGTTTACGATGCCATCGGTAAGGCTGCCGGTAAGGACGATATCGCCATCGAGTACGAGCGTGACGGCAAGCAGCATTCGACCGCGGTTGCGCTCAAAGAGGACGAGCGCCTAGGTGTGTATGCCTCTACGCAGGTGGTCCGTTTAGACCCCATCACGTCGGCTCGACTTTCGTTCTCCTATGTCGTGCAGACAGCGGAGGGCGTGATGCGCCTGCTCCAGCCGCAGCATACGATGGAGATTCTCGATCAGTCTTCTTCGATCGTGGGCATTAGCGTTATGTCCTCACAGGCCGCTGCTGCCGGCCCTGCCACGTTCCTTTCGTTTGCCGCCCTCATTTCGTTCTCGCTTGGCTTTATGAACCTGCTGCCCATCCCACCACTCGATGGCGGCAAGCTGGTCATCGAGATCATTCAAAAGATTGCTGGCCGCGAGCTTCCGCTCAAGGTCCAGACGATTGTGAGCTATGTGGGCATCGCGCTCTTTGTGCTGCTGTTTGTCTATATGCTTCGTTCCGACATCCTTCGATTTATTCTGTAGGGGAGTGTTTGGATTGTCTTTATCCCATCCTTTGCCTCGCGAGTTGACGTGCCCCGTGCATGTGGGCGGCGTGCAGATCGGTGGCGGCGCTCCGGTCGTGGTTCAGTCCATGACCTGCACCGATACCGCTGATGCCCAGGCAACGCTTGCGCAAGTGTGCGCGTTGGCGCAGGCTGGCTGCGATATCGTGCGCGTGAGCGTGCCCACCGAGGCCGCGCTTGAGGGTTTTCGCACCATCTGTGCCGAGTCTCCGGTGCCGATCGTTGCCGATATTCACTTTAACCATAAACTCGCCATCGGCGCCGTCGAGGCTGGTGCCGCCAAGCTTCGCATCAATCCCGGCAATATCGGCGATTGGGCTAAGGTCGATGCCGTGATCGATGCCGCGGGCGCCGCTGGGTGCGCGATTCGTATCGGCGTCAATGCCGGTTCGCTCGAGCAGGATATCGCCGAGCGCGACGACCTCACGCAGCCCGAAAAGCTCGTGATGTCGAGCGAGCGCTTCGTCAAGCACTTTGAGGATCGTGGGTTTACCAACATTGTGCTTTCCGCCAAGGCCCATAGCGTACAGACGACGCTCGATACCTATCGAGCCCTGTCGCGTGAGATTCCACACGTTCCGCTTCATCTGGGCGTTACGGAGGCCGGTACCAAGCTCCAGGGCACCATCAAGAGCTCTGTAGGCTTGGGTATCTTGCTTTCCGAAGGCATTGGCGACACCATGCGTGTGTCGCTCACGGCCGATCCGGTTGAGGAGCCGCCGGTTGCCTGGGGTATTCTGCAGTCGTTGGGCCTGCGTCGCCGTGGCCCCGAGATTGTCTCGTGCCCCACGTGCGCCCGCTGCCAGGTTAACCTTATTCCCATTGCCGAGGAGGTTACCGAGCGGCTTAAGAACTACTCCGCGTCGCTTTCGATCGCTGTGATGGGATGTGCCGTTAATGGCCCCGGCGAGGCTTCTGATGCCGATCTGGGCGTTGCTTGCGGACGTGGTCAGGCCTTGCTCTTTTCGCATGGCCAGATCATTGGTAAAGTAGCTGAGGACCAAATTGTCGACGCGCTTATGGCGGAGGTCGACAAACTTATTGAGGAGAAATAAATGACTCGAGCAATGTATATGTCTAAGCTCTATGCGCCGACGCTTAAAGAGGATCCGGCGGACGCTGAGCTCGCCAGCCACCGCCTGCTGCTCCGTGCCGGCATGATCCGCAAGGAGGCCGCCGGCCTGTATTCCTACCTGCCGCTTGCTTGGCGCTCGATTCGCAAGATCGAGAACATCGTGCGCGACGAGATGGATGCTGCCGGCGCCCAGGAGCTTATGATGCCTATCATGGTCGATGCCGAGCTGTGGCGTGAGTCCGGCCGTATCGATGCCTATGGCAAGGAGCTTGTGCGCTTTGACGACCGTCATGGTCGCGAGTTCGTCCTGGGCCCCACGCACGAGGAGACCGTCACGGCCCTGGTGCGCAATGAGCTGCGTTCCTACAAGCAGCTGCCTGTCAATCTGTACCACATTCAGGACAAGTTCCGCGACGAGTTCCGCCCTCGCTTTGGCCTGATGCGCGGTCGCGAGTTCATCATGAAGGACGCCTACAGCTTCTCCGCCACGCAGGAGAGTCTGCAGGAGGAGTACGACAAGATGAAGCAGGCCTACGCCAACATCTGCGAGCGCTGCTACATCAAGGCTCTGCCCGTTGTCGCTGACTCCGGCGAGATCGGTGGCGATACCTCCGTCGAGTACATGGCTTTGGCCGACGCCGGCGAGGCTTCGCTGGTCTACTGCGACGATTGCGGCTTTGCTGCCGATGACGAGGCGGCAAGCACCAAGGTCGTCGTGACCGAGGGCCCCGGCGACGGTACGCTCACCAAGGTCGAGACTCCGGGCATGGGCACCATCGAGGCCGTTGCCAAGTTCTTCGGCTTCCCCGAGAACGGTACGCGAAAGTCGCTGGCGTTGATCGATGCCGAGGGCAAGCCAGTCGTGGCCATTGTCCCGGGCGACCACGAGCTCAATGACTGCAAGGCCGAGCACGTCTTTGGCAAGGGCTATCGCATGATGACCGACGAGGAGCTCCAGACCTACGGTCTGCACAAGGGCTTTATCGGACCGGTTAACTTGCCCGAGGGCATCCGTCTGGTGTGCGACGAGAACCTGCGCGAGTCCAAGCAGTGGGTCTGCGGTGCCAACGAGGTCGATTATCACTTTACCGGTGCCTGCCCCGAGCGCGACTTTACCGTCGATGAGTGGGCAGATCTGGTCACCGTCGTTGCCGGCGATCCCTGCCCGCACTGCGGCAAGCCGCTCTCTGCTGCCCGCGGCATCGAGGTCTCTCAGGTGTTCCAGCTGGGCACCAAGTACTCCGAGGCCATGGGTGCCACCTTTATGGACGAGGACGGCAAGGAGAAGCCGCTTATCATGGGTTGCTACGGCGTTGGTGTGTCCCGCTCGCTTGCTGCCGTCGTGGAGCAGCACAACGACGAACACGGCATCGTCTGGCCGGTCTCCGTTGCCCCGTACGAGGTCGCGGTGATTCCGCTCGATCCCAAGAAGGAGGAGTGCGCTAACGTTTGCGACCAAATCGTCGAGGGCCTGTGCGCCGAGGGTATCGAGGTTGTCGTCGATGACCGTGACGAGCGTCCTGGCTTTAAGTTTGCCGATAACGACCTCATGGGCTTCCCGTATCAGGTCGTGCTTGGCAAGCGTGGCCTCAAGAATGGTACTGTGGAGCTCAAGGACCGTGCCACGGGCGAGCGTGAGGACGTGGCGATCGACGAGGTCGTCGCCAAGATTGCCGAGCTTGTTAAGGCGGCCCGCCGTTAATCGACGTTTCTGCTATTAGATGTAATTGCGGGACTGCTCCGTATCTCTCTTAGGAAGAGATGCGGAGTAGTCTATTTTGTTGCGTGAATAAACTCGATGGGTAAAGGAAAACCCCACAGCCCATATGAGCTGCGGGGTTTTCTTGTGCCTCCGATGCGAAATAAATCGCTCAGATATTACTGATAATCGACGACGTCGATCCAGTTCTTCAGGAACTCATCGTTCACGTTGCGCTTACGAGCGAGCTCGGAAGCGGCGACGATGCTCGTCCACTGACGCACGACCTGCATGGGCATGTCGGCGCGGTCGCAGTAGAGCTCCAGGTAGGCCTCAGCCTGATCCTTGCTGTTGAGGGCGAAGAGCAGGTAGGTGGTGGCAACGTCGGCAGCAGGGGAGCCCTGGGTGGCGTGTGCCCAGTCGCACACATAGAGCTGGCCGTCGTCGCCGACGATGACGTTGGAGGGGTTGAAGTCGCCGTGGCAGACCTTGAACTCCTTGGTCATTCCGTCCAGACGCTCCTGAAGGTTGTAGCGCGTGGTGGCATTGAGCTGATCAAGGCTGTCGATCATGCGGGCGAACTTGTCGCGCTGACGGTTGAGCAGCGGGGAGGTGTAGCCGTGGATCTCGATCTGGAGGTCGACGAACATCTCGAGATACTCACCAAAGCGCTGGGGCTCGGCAGTCATCTTCTCGGCAAGGGTGGTGCCCGGAACCTTCTCGGTCACGAGCGCCCAGCCGTTGGCGTTCTCGAGCTGGGAAACCTCGAGAGCCTTGGGGCTGCGGATGCCGCACTCATTGATGCGGGCAAGATTCAAAGCCTCGTTGAACACGTCGGAGACAGGCTTGGTCTCGTTAAAGACCTTGACGATCTTGTCGCCCAGGTCGTAAACGACCTTGTTGCCACGGCGGACGAGCTCGGTCTTGGAATCGGGTAGCAGCATGGTTGCATCCTTTCAACGATGCGATAGAAGCGACGGCGGGGGTGTGTGAAACACCCGTGCACCCCCGCCGTTAAAAACCGTGCTAAAACTAGCAGACGGCGTAGTCCTGAGGCTCGCGGCCGTAGTAGGCGTCCAGGTAGAGCTCCTTGATCTCGCTCATGAGCGGGTAGCGCGGGTTTGCGCCGGTGCACTGGTCGTTGAATGCCTGCTCGGTCATCTCGTCGAGGGTGTCGAGGAAGTACTGCTCGTCAACACCGTAGTCGGCGATGGTCTTCTTGACGCCGATGAAGTCCTTGAGCTCCTCGAGCTTCGTGATGAAGTTCTCGAAGACCTCCTTGTCGTCCTTGCCCTCGATGCCGCAGTACTTGGCCATCTCGGCGTAGTTGTGCAGCGCGTTGGGGTAAGGATACTGGGAGAAGGTACCCATCTTGACGGGAGCCTCGGCGGCGTTGTAGCGCATAACGCGGGTCAGGATGACGGCGTTGGCGAGGCCGTGGGGCAGGTGATGGAAGGCGCCGAGCTTGTGAGCCATGGAGTGGTTGAGGCCCAGGAAGGCGTTGGCGAAGGCCATACCGGCCATGCAAGAGGCGTTGTGCATCTCCTCGCGGGCATGCGGGTCCTTGGCGCCGTTCGTGAAGCTGGAGGGCAGGTTCTCGAAGACGAGCTTAGCAGCGCGCTCGGAGAGGCCCTTGGTGTAGTCGGAAGCCATGATGGAGACGTAGGACTCGATGGC
Source organism: Collinsella sp. (assembly GCA_048330275.1). GTDB lineage: Bacteria > Actinomycetota > Coriobacteriia > Coriobacteriales > Coriobacteriaceae > Collinsella. The sequence goes on along the minus strand of DBFEIO010000012.1, from coordinate 114,627 downwards.
GTGGGTCATGACGTCGATGCCGGAGGCAGCGGTCAGGCCGCGCGGGGCGGTCATGCAGTTGTCGGCGTCGACGATAGCCATGTTGGGGAGCAGCGCGTAGTCGGCGAGCGGCCACTTGATGCCGGTCTCCTTGTCGGTGATGATGGCGAACGGCGTGCACTCGGAGCCGGTACCCGAAGAGGTCGGGACGGCGACGAAGTAGGCCTTCTTGCCCATCTCGGGGAAAGTGAAGATACGCTTGCGGATGTCCATGAAGTCCATGGCCATGTCCTCAAACTTGCACTCGGGGTGCTCGTACATCATCCACATGATCTTGCCGGCGTCCATAGCGGAGCCACCGCCGACGGCGATGATGACGTCCGGCTCAAAGAGAGCCATCTGCTTGGCGCCGCGACGTGCGCACTGCAGCGACGGATCGGGCTCGACGTCGTAGAAGCAGTCGTGGGCGATGCCCATCTCGTCGAGCTTGGCCTCGATGGCGCGGGTGTTGCCATTCTTGAAGAGGAACTGGTCGGTGACGATGAAGGCGCGCTTCTTGCCCATGACGGTACCGAGCTCGTCGAGGGCGACGGGCGTGGAACCCTTCTTGAAGTAGACCTTCTCGGGAGCGCGGAACCACAGCATGTTCTCACGGCGCTCGGCCACAGTCTTAACGTTGATCAAGTGCTTCACCCCAACGTTCTCGGAGACGGAGTTGCCGCCCCAGGAGCCGCAGCCCAGGGTCAGAGACGGCTTCATGCCAAAGTTGTACAGGTCACCGATGCCGCCGTGCGAGGACGGGGTGTTGATGACGATACGGCAGGCCTTCATGACGTGCTCGAACAGGCTGATCTTCTCGGCCTGGGCGGGGTGCACGTACAGAGAGGCGGTGTGGCCCGGGCCACCGGCGAGCACCAGGTGCTCGGCCTTGTCGACGGCCTCCTGGAAGTCCTTGGCGTGATACATGGCCAGGACCGGGGAGAGCTTCTCGTGGGAGAACTCTTCCTTGGCGGGGTCGGTGGAGGTGACCTCGGCGATCAGGATCTTGGTCTTGGCGGGAACCTCGATGCCGGCAAGCTCGGCGATCTTGGCGGCAGCCATGCCGGGAATGCGGTGATCGAGGGCGCCGTTCTTGAACATGGCGGCACGCAGGGCCTCCATCTCGGCACCCTGCTTGACGAAATAGCAGCCGCGCTTCTGGAACTCGGCCTTAACCTGGTCATAGATGGTGTCGATGACGGTCACGGACTGCTCGGAAGCGCAGATCATGCCGTTGTCGAAGGTCTTGGAGTGGATGATGGAGTTGACGGCGAGCAGCACGTCGGCGGTGTCGTCGATGACGACCGGGGTGTTACCGGCGCCAACGCCCAGGGCGGGCTTGCCCGAGGAGTAGGCGGCCTTGACCATGCCCGGGCCACCGGTGGCGAGGATGATGTCGACGTCGCGCATGACCATGTTGGTCAGCTCGATGGAGGGGACATCGACCCAGCCGATGATACCCTCGGGGGCGCCGGCCTTGACGGCGGCGTCAAGCACGAGCTTGGCGGCGGCGATGGTGCACTTGGCGGCAGCCGGGTGCGGGGAGATGATGATGGCGTTGCGGGTCTTCAGGCTGATCAGCGTCTTGAAGATCGCAGTGGAGGTGGGGTTGGTCGTCGGGATGACGGCGCCCACGATACCGATGGGCTCGGCGATCTTGGTGATGCCATAAGCCTCGTCGCGCTCCAGGACACCACAGGTCTTGGTGTTCTTGTAAGCGTTGTAGATGTACTCTGCGGCGTAGTGGTTCTTGATGACCTTGTCCTCAAGAACGCCGCGGCCGGTCTCCTCGATGGCCATCTTCGCCAACGGGATACGAGCCTTGTTGGCGGCCATGGCGGCCTCATAGAAGATCTTGTCGACCTGCTCCTGCGTGTACGTAGCAAAAAGCGCCTGGGCCTCTCGCATCTGAGCGAGCTTAGCCTCAAGCGCCTCTACGTTGTCCACAATTGCGGGAGTAGTGTTTTCCGGTGACTTTTTCACCATTTGTGTCTCCTTGCGATCGGAGATTTACCCTACGTCTTGCATGATAGCAAGAAATTATTCGGCGAACGGTCAGATTCCTGTAAAAGGCACACTAAAACGCTTCAACCAAATGAACCGTTTCAACTAAAACTATGCCCAATGCATCGCCCCGCTCATTGGGGACAGACTTACATGAGTATTTCAATCGGAAAACGGGAAGAACGGGGCATCTGTTTGACAATCGCTATTCGCGGGTCGCGGTTGAGTCGGACACGCAGGCGGTGCAGCTGCTCGACTATATTCATCTCAATCCCGTGAAAGGTGCGCTTGACTCGCTCGAGGCGTACCGCTGGTCAAGCTATAAGGCGTATCAGCTGGGCTATGATCCCTTTGACATCTGTGATGCGGCCCCTATGCTCGATATTGTCGGAGGCTCCCGTTGCTATTGCGAGCATCTCGAGGAAGTTGCCGGGCGCATCTGGTCAATGGAGGTTCTTCCACGCCGGCGGATCTCCGATGAGGAGGCCCTTTCCGTTGCGCGCGAAGTTCTGCCGAGCATAGATCCTTCGCTGCTCAAGGCCCTGCCACGCCCCGAACGCGATGCCTGCCTGCTGAGGCTCAGGCGGGCACATCTCACGGTTAAGCAAATTGCCCGTATCACCGGTATCGGCGCCACGAGCGTGACCAAGGCAACTGCAGGCTGGAAGGATGCAGCGTGAGGCAGGGGCCGGAGCCAGTCGGTGCGCCGCATACGTACGTCATGTCTGTCCCCAATGCGTGAAAACACTCATGTAAGTCTGTCCCCAATGAGTGCAAAAAAGGCGCCCTCCGTAGGGGAGGGCGACTTTGATAAGTTCTATGTGAACGCGAGGTCTTTGACCCGGAGAGTCCGAGGTACTTGTTGGTAAGACCTTATTTAGGAGCGCGCAACCTTGCCGGACTTGAGGCAGGTGGAGCAAACGTTCATCTTGCGACGGTGACCATCGATGACGACGTAGACGCGCTGGATGTTGGGGCGGAACTTACGGTTGGTGACGCGGTGAGAGTGGCTGATGGAGCGACCGGCAACGGGGTGCTTACCGCAAACTTCGCAAACTTTGGACATAACTGACCCTCCTTGGGCGACAAACGAACATGTCGCGTTAACAAACAAGCCTGAACTATAGCACAGAAGCAGCTCCCTGTGCGTAATCTACACAGAGATATTCCTCTTTTGGCGATAGTGCTCACGCCACGGCCCTGGACGTAGATCCGATTTGCGTGCAGCAGAGGGGATTATGCCAGCTCGAACCAAGGTTTTCAAGCTCGTCCCACAAATATATATAGGTTTATGGAGTGTTGGGCTCCGTTTACGGATTGCTCTGTATTTATGCTCGCAATTAAGCTCGAGGTTGGCTACACTATCCAGTGACCATTAAAGGGGTACGAGATACCCACATGGAATTACATTGCTGCCAAAGAGCAGCCCTTCCTGTGGGTGTCTGGTCCGCTTTGAGCGGTCGGGCATCTATTTTTTTGACTGTGTCAGCAGTCAAGACATGTGAGGAAGGAGATCGATGGGCACGACTTCCCCCAAGGCGGTCATCATGGACGAGACCGCCGTCAATCGAGCGATGACCCGCATCGCGCACGAGATTCTCGAGCGCAACGAGGGCTGTGAAGATCTCGCTCTGGTCGGCATCGTCACGCGCGGCGACCTTCTGGCAAAGAAGCTCGCCGAGGAGATCAAGGAGATCGAGGGCGTCGACGTTCCGCTCGGCAGCCTGGACATCAGCTTCTACCGCGATGACTATGCGACCAATTTCGCTCCCGCGATCCACGCTACCAACATTCCCTTCAGCGTCGACGGCAAGCGCGTCGTGCTGGTGGACGACATCCTGTATACGGGCCGTACCATCCGCGCCGCTCTTGACGCCGTCATGGACCTGGGCCGTCCGAGCCGCATCGAGCTGGCAGTCCTCGTTGACCGCGGCCACCGCGAGCTCCCCATCTCGCCGGACTTTGTCGGCAAGAACGTTCCCTCGTCGCATGAGGAGAACGTGCACCTATATATGAAGGAAGTCGACGGCCACACCGCCGTCGAGATTAACGACGTCGCGCCGGGTTCCCACGTGGGCTCCGCGCCGCTGGGAGGTGAGTAGTACCGTGGCGTTCAACCATAAGCACCTGATCGACATTACCGAGTACTCCGAAGAGGATATCAAGCTCATCCTCGAGACCGCCAAGGCGTTCTCCGAGGTCAACGAGCGTGCCATCAAGAAGGTCCCCACGCTCAAGGGCAAGACCATCGTCAACATGTTCAACGAGCCCTCGACGCGCACCCGCAGCTCTTTCGAGCTCGCCGAGAAGCGTCTTTCGGCCGACAGCCTCAACTTTGGCGGCTCCTCGACCTCCACGGTCAAGGGCGAGAGCCTTGTCGACACCGTCGAGACCCTCAACGCTTATAAGATCGACTGCATTGTCGTGCGCGACAAGCACGCCGGCGCTCCCTACATCGTCACGCAGAACTCGCCCGCGAGCGTCATCTGCGCCGGTGACGGCAAGCACAACCATCCCACGCAGGCCCTGCTCGACCTGTACACCATCTGGGAGCACAAGGGTGACTTCCACGGTCTGAAGGTCGCTGTCGTCGGCGATATCGCGCACTCCCGCGTCTGCGGCTCGCTGATCCCCGCCCTTAAGATCATGGGCTGCGAGACCTACGCCGTCGCCCCCGGCACGCTGCTGCCGCCGGCGCCCGAGGTTCTGGGCTGCGACCACGTGACGAGCGACCTCGATTCCGTTCTGCCCGAGCTGGACGTCGTCTACATGCTGCGCGTGCAGCAGGAGCGCCTCGAGGGTGCCCCGTTCCCGACCATTCGTGAGTACCACAAGCTCTTCGGCCTGACCAAGGACCGCGAGAAGCTCATGAAGCCCGACGCGATCATCTGCCACCCGGGCCCCATCAACCGCGGCGTCGAGTTCGACTCCTATATGGCCGACCACCCGCAACGCTCCGTCATCCTGGAGCAGGTCTACGCCGGTATCTGCGTGCGTATGGCTATCCTGTATCTGCTGCTTGGAGGTGCCGATAATGGCCTTGCTTCTTAAGAATGCCCACGTCGTCGACCCGTCCGTCGAGCTTGACGGTGTCGTTGACGTCCTGATTGACGGCGACAAGATCGCCGAGGTCGGCGAGAATCTCGCCGTCGAGGGAGCCGAGGTCCGCGACCTTTCCGGCAAGTACCTCGTCCCCGGCCTGGTGGATATGCACGTGCATCTGCGCGAGCCCGGCTACGAGGTCAAAGAGGACATCGAGAGCGGCACCCGCGCAGCCGCCAAGGGCGGCTTTACCGGCGTGTGCGCCATGCCCAACACCGATCCCGTCACCGATAACGGCACCGTCGTGGAGTTCGTCAAGTCCCGCGCTGCCGAGGTCGGCCACTGCCGCGTCTATCCGTCGGGCGCCATGACCCGCGGTCTTAAGGGCGAGGCCATGTCCGAGATGGGCGATATGGTCGCCCACGGCGCCGTCGCCTTCACCGATGACGGTCGCGGCGTGCAGGGCGCGGGCATGCTCCGTCGCTGCATGGACTACGGCAAGATGTTCGGCAAGGTCTTTATGAGCCACTGCCAGGACGAGGATCTGGTCGGCCACGGCCAGATCAACGAGGGCAAGGTCTCGACCCGTCTGGCCCTCGAGGGTTGGCCGGCTGCCGGCGAGGAGCTCCAGATCGCCCGCGACATCGAGATCGCCAAGCTGACCGGTGCCAAGCTGCACATCCAGCACATCTCCACCGCCCATGGCCTGGAGATCGTGCGTGCCGGTAAGGCCGCTGGCGTTCAGGTTACCTGCGAGGCCACCCCGCACCACATGTTCCTGACCGAGAACGACCTGGACGAGACCTACAACACCTCGCTCAAGGTCAATCCGCCGCTGCGTACCGAGGAGGATGCCGAGGCCATCCGTCAGGGCGTCATCGACGGCACCGTCGACGCTATCGTCACCGATCACGCTCCCCACACCCCGTGGGAGAAGGCCCGCGAGTTCGAGCTTGCGCCCTTTGGCATGATCGGCCTCGAGACCTCGCTGTCGCTCGTACTCACCGAGCTGGTCAACACGGGCAAGATGAGCGTGGGCCGCATGGTCGAGCTCATGGCCATCAAGCCGCGTGAGATTCTGGGCCTCGACCAGGTTCAGGTCAAGGCGGGCTCCGTTGCCGACCTGACTGTGTTCGACCCCTCTGCCACCTGGACGGTCGGCGAGGACGGTTATGAGTCGCGCGCCGAGAACTCCGGTTTTGCCGGCCGCACGCTTACCGGTCGTGCCACCGATGTGTTTGTCGGCGGTAAGCAGACGCTCGCCGACGGCTGCATCTGCTAGCATAGCCTTATCGCTTTTGTGCGCGGTGCCCTTGCGGTGCCGCGCTTTCTGTTCGTTTTGACCATGCAATCGCATGGGGGATTGGAGCGTCTATGCCCACACCTTCCACTGCACGCATGCACGACTTCGAGGTCGTCTCGAACCAGGAGATCGCCGACGGCATCTTCTCGCTCGTCATCTCGGCCCCCAAGCTTGCAAGTGCGCTCAAGCCCGGTCAGTTTGTGAACATCGCCGTGCCCGGCGATGCGTCCTCGCTGCTTCGCGTGCCCCTGAGCTTCTATCGCGCCGACGCCCAGGCCGGTACCGTCGAGCTGTGGTACGCCGTCGTGGGCGACGACACCCGTCGTCTGTCGCAGATGGCCCCCGGCTCCAAGTCCAACCTGTTGGGCCCTGGCGGCCGCGGCTGGCTTGTTCCCGAGGGCACCAGGAAGGCGCTGCTCGTGGCGGGCGGCATCGGCGTTCCGCCCGTGCTCTGCCTCGCCGGCAAGCTTGTCGAGCAGGGCGTGGATGTCGACGTTTGCCTGGGCTTTGGCACCGCTTCCAAGGCCGTGGGTGTCGATGAGTTCCGCGCGCTGGGCGCCACGGTTAACGTGTGCACCGATGATGGCACGCTCGGCACGCACGGTTTTTGCACCGACCCGGCAGCCGAGCTGCTCGGCGAGGGCGGCTACGACTATGTGGCCAGCTGCGGCCCTGCTGTCATGATGAAGAAGGTCGCCGCCGCTGCCGCCGAGGCCGGTGCGTACTGCGAGGTGTCGCTCGAGCGCATGATGAGCTGTGGCTTTGGCGCCTGCAACACCTGCAATGTCGAGACGGTCGACGGTATGAAGGGCGCCTGCATGTGCGGCCCCGTGTTCGATGCTTCCAAGGTGGTGGTCTTCTAGTGGGTACCGTGAACATGGCCGTCGATTTCGGCGGCGTCAAGATGCAGAACCCCATCAACACCGCAGCCGGTACCTTTGGCTACGGATGGCAGTTCCAGAACTTCTTTGATGTCTCCCAGCTGGGCGCCATCACCACCAAGGGTTGTGCTGCCGAGCCCTGGCCCGGCAACCCCGCGCCTCGCATGGCCGAGATCCCGGGCGGCATGATCAACTCTGTGGGCCTTCAGAATCCCGGCGTGGCTGCCTTTGCCCGTGAGTCCGGTCCGTGGCTCGAGCAGCTCTCCAAGGACGGTTGCCAGGTCATCTGCCAGGTCGCCGGTCACTCCGTCGAGGAGTTTGTCCGCGCGCTCGAGATGTATGTCGAGCTGTGCCCCTGGGCTGCCGGCTACGAGATCAACGTGAGCTGCCCCAATATTGCCGCCGGCGGTGCCGCCATGGGCTCCTCGCCCGAGGGCGCCTCTGCCGTCATGGCTGCCTGCCGCAAGGTGACCGATAAGCCGCTGTTCGTGAAGATGGCGCCGGTCAACGTCGCCGAGATCGCCAAGGCCCTCGAGGCTGCCGGCGCTGACGGCCTTTCGGTCATCAACTCCATCCAGGGCATGGCCATCGACGTCCATACCCGCAAGTCCCGCGTGGCCAAGCCCAAGGGCGGCCTTTCGGGCCCGCTGTGCCACCACATCGCCGTGCGCATGGTCTGGGAGGTTGCCCAGGCCGTCGATATCCCCATCAACGGTGTCGGCGGCGTCATGACCGGCGAGGATGCGGCCGAGTTTATTCTGGCCGGCGCCACCTGCGTGTCGGTCGGCATGGCCAACTTTGTTGATCCGTGCGCCTCGATTAAGATCGCGCACGAGCTCGAGGCCTGGGCTGAGTCCCAGGGCGTAAAGGACATCAACGAACTGGTGGGTGCTTTCGAATGCTAGAGACCGATGCCCGCGACCGCGTAATCGTCGCCCTCGACTGCGACCGTGAGCGTGCGCTCGAGCTTGCCCACGAGCTTTCGGGCCATGCCGCCTGGCTCAAGGTTGGCATGACGCTCTATTACGCTGAGGGTCCCCAGATCGTCAAGACCTTTAAGGACCTTGGCTTTAAGGTCTTTCTCGACCTTAAGTTTCATGATATTCCGCATCAGGTTCGCGGCGCCGCCCGCTCGGCTTCGCTTGCCGGTGCCGACCTGCTTTCGGTCCACGGCTTGGGTTCGGGCGCCATGCTCGCTGCCTGCCGTGAGGGTGCCGAGGAGGCGCGCGAGGACCGCGCCAAGCTCGTCGCCATCACCGTACTCACGAGCATGAATCAGGATGCCTTGAGTGAGATTGGCGTCGAGTCGCCCGTGGCCGAGGAGGCCGCCCGCCTGGCAAAGCTCGCTCAGGCCAACGGCATTGATGGCATCGTGTGCTCGCCGATGGAGGCTCACGACATGCGTGAGCTGCTGGGTCCTGATGCCCTGATCGTGACTCCGGGTGTGCGTCCGGTGGGTGCCGCCCTTGGTGACCAGTCCCGCGTGGCGACGCCTTCCCAGGCTATCGAGCGCGGCGCAAGTTATATTGTGGTGGGCCGTCCCATCACCGGCGCCGACGATCCGGTTGCCGCCTTTGACGCCATCGTCGCCGAGCTGGTCGAAAACGTCGCGTAAAAGATTCCCCTAAGTCACCACTTTTGGGTCTCATTAGCACAAAATAGCCCCTGTGCCTGCGTAAACTTTCCCATCCTTTGTGTGGAATCGCAGGTCAGGGGCTTAACTTTGGGCGCAATATATTGCACTTTTTGCGGGTATCGTCTAACCTATGGAGCCGCGATTGGGCATTTTGTACGTTCTACGTGCTAAAATGCCAATTATTGAATCAGATATAACCCAACTACTTGGAGGTACGAATGGCACTCCCTCAGCTTACCGATGAGCAGCGCAAGCAGGCTCTTGAGAAGGCTGCTGCCGCACGTCACGCCCGCGCTGAGCTTCGCGAGCAGATCAAGAAGGGCGAGAAGTCCCTCGAGTCCGTGCTCAACTCCGATGACCCCATCGCTTCCCGCATGAAGGTTTCCACCCTCATCGAGTCTCTTCCTGGTTATGGCAAGGCCAAGGCCGCCAAGATCATGGAGGAGCTCGGTATCTCCGCTACCCGTCGCGTCCAGGGCCTCGGCGTCCGTCAGCGCGAGCAGCTCCTCGAGCAGCTGACCAAATAAGTGAGCGCTCAGGATTCCAAGCTCTTTGTGATTTCTGGACCGTCAGGCGCAGGCAAGGGTACGCTCGTCACTCGTGTGCGCGAGCGCCGCTCGAACCTGGGCCTGACGGTTTCGGCTACCACGCGAGCACCACGCAAAGGTGAGGTCGACGGCGTCAACTACTTTTTTCTGACGCGAGAAGAGTTCGACCGCCGCGTGGCAAACGGTGAGTTTGTTGAGTGGGCCGAGGTCCACGGTAACTGCTACGGCACGTTGGTGAGCGAGGTCACATCCAAGCTCGCCTCTGGCGCATCTCTGATTTTGGAGATCGATGTCCAGGGCGCCCTGCAGGTGAAGGAGCGTTTCCCCGAGGCCGTGCTGATCTTTATCAAGCCGCCTTCGCTTGAGGTACTCCGCGAGCGTCTAGTCGGTCGCGGTACCGAGACGCCCGAGACGATTGAGCTGCGTATGGCAAACGCCGCCGATGAGCTTGCCCTTGCCGACCGCTACGACGACGTCGTGGTTAATGACGATCTCGACCGCGCGACCGATGAGCTCGTTCGCGTTCTCGATATGCATGAAAGGATCTGAGGTCCGTGTCCGTTGTAAAGCCTTGCATTGACGATCTTCTGGAGAAGACCGATCACAACCGCTTCCTGCTTGCTTCGCTTGCCTCCAAGCGCGCCTGCGACATCAATAGCATGCTGCGTGGCCAGCACAACCGCGTGCTTGCCGTCCAGGATGTCGATGACATCACCATCGGGCTTTCCGGTGCCGATACCATCTCGATGGCTATGGACGAGATTGTCGACGGCGACATCTCTTACGACGAGGCCCGTTACGAGAAGGCGCTCGGCCACAAGGTTGCTGAAGCCTAAATGGTGGCTCGCGTCTGTCTGGTCCACTATCACGAGGTTGGACTGAAGGGCAAGAACCGCGCACATTTTGAGCATATCCTCATGGATAACATCAAGGCGGCCTTGGCCGCCTTTTCCGTGAATGCCGTGTCTCGAATTTCCGGTTATATCCTCGTGACCTTTAACGAGCATCAGGCTGACGAGGCGGCGCGTGTCATTCGCACCGTTCCCGGCGTTGCTCGTGTGTCTTTGGCGTATCACACCAATCGCGACCCGCAGGAGTACTGCGCCGCCGCCGTGAAGGCGCTGCGCGAGTATGGTCCCTTCGAGTCGTTTAAGGTGCATGCCAAGCGCTCTAACACCGACTACGAGCTCACCTCGATTGATATCAATCGTCAGGTGGGCGAGGTGCTCTGCGAGGCGTTTCCCGATAAAAAGGTCCAGATGCACGACCCCGACGCGATGGTGCACGTACTGGTGGTCCAGGGTAGCGTTTACGTGTACGCGCGCTCCGAGCGCGGCGTGGGCGGTCTGCCGGTGAGTTCTGCCGGCAAGGTCGTGACGTTGCTTTCCTCGGGCATCGATTCTCCGGTGGCGACCTGGATGCTCGCGCGTCGCGGCGCGGTGTGCGTGCCGGTACATTTCTCCGGCCGTCCGCAGACGCCCGATACGAGCGAGTATTTGGTGCAGGACATCATCCGTGCGCTTGAGCCGGGTGTCCAGATCGGTCGCCTGTACGTAGTCCCGTTTGGCGACTGCCAGCGCGAGATTTCGGTCACCTGTCCTAGCAACCTGCGCGTGATCATATATCGCCGCATTATGTATTCGGTTGCTGAGCGCATTGCACACATCGAGGGTGCCAAGGCCATCGTTACTGGTGAATCGCTTGGGCAGGTTGCCTCTCAGACGCTCGAGAACATCATGGCCGTCAACGAGGCCGTGAAGATTCCCGTGTTCCGTCCGTTGATCGGTTCGGACAAGCAGGAGATCATCGCTCGCGCTCAGGAGATCGGTACCTTCGATATCTCGACCGAGGCTGCTCCTGATTGCTGCACGCTTTTTATGCCGCGCCGTCCCGAGACGCACGCTAAACTCGATGCCGTGCATGAGGCCTGGGAGTTGTTCGATCACGAGGAGATGATCGAGCGTCTGCTCAAGCAGACCGAGTATATCGACTTCGAGAGCAACACGTATAAGGCCCCTAAGACCTTAAAACGCAAACATTCGGAGCTTGCTCCGCGTGAGATTTACCAAGATCACGAGTAAATTTGTGCATAGACCGACGATGCGCCTGCATCGTCGGTCTTTTGCTATCTGGGCATTTTGCGGCTAAGTGTCCATTTGTTGACGTGTGCCTGAATAAATGGACAGATTTGTGCAAGGTTTTGGTCGGTTTTTGGTTTGACCGCTAAAACCGGTTTTGGAGCGTGGCTGTTGCGGAGCTCCTTTCCTGACACGATGGTGTTGGGAGGTTTTGCTATGGCGCAGCGCGAACAACACGAACGAGTCAAACGGATGGACCGCTTGGCGGACAAGCTGTTCGGTCATAAGGCAGTGGTGATGGCGATACTGGTCGTCATTGCGATGGCGAGTGGACTGGCGATGGCGAACCTTGGCGGCGGTGCCGGTGGCGTGTCGTTTGAGCGCACTGACGGTCCGGGCTCGTTGGTGGAGCCGGGATCCGGTGATGCCTCGAGCGGAAAGACATCCGAAGGCTCTTCGTCTAAGACCTCTGCCGCGGCAGAGGTTTATGTCGATGTTGATGGCGCCGTTGTGTCGCCCGGTGTATATCGTCTCAAGGACGGCGCGCGAGTGGCTCAGGCGATTGATGCCGCCGGCGGGCTGGCGCCCGAGGCAGACGTTACGGGGCTCAATCGGGCATCTAAGGTCGTCGATGGACAGAAGATTCACGTTCCAACGGTAGGGGAGCAGCAGGCGTCCATTGCGGAAGCCGGTGTTGATGGTGGGGCTTCCGCATCATCGGGCGTGAGTGGCGCAACAAGCCTAGTAAATATCAATACGGCAAGCGCAGAAGAGCTGCAGACGCTTTCGGGCATCGGTCCCTCCATGGCCCAGTCGATTATCGATGAACGGACAAAGAACGGTGCTTTTGCCTCGGTTGACGATCTGATGCGTGTGTCGGGAATCGGCGAGAAGAAGCTTGCCAAAATCAAAGATTGCATCTGCGTATGAGTGTGACCGAGCGCGAACATGTGATGCCTCCACGGTCCCTGATGCCGTGGACGATGGCCCTGTGTGCCGGAATGTGCATGAGCTGCGCCTTGGTGCTCAACGTGGCCGCTGATGCGCTGCTGAGGGAACAGGCGCCGGCGGTCGGGCTGCTATGGGCCATTCCCGTTGCGGCGGCGGTATTCGTTGTGCTGGCTCAATCTTGTGCGCGGCTTGCCCCTTGGAAGCGGTGGCTGTATGCCGCGTCCGTCGGTCTCGTGGCGGGAGCGGTCGTCTCGGCGTGGTGGGCTGTGGGCGCGCTAAGCGCCTCGAAGGCGCTCGACGGTCGAGCGGCAAGCAGCCTTGAGTTTGTCGTGCAGGGTGATCCATCCATAAACGACGACGTGTATTCCTATACCTGCGAGGCACGCGCGGACGGTAAGAACTTGGCAACGGTTCGCCTATTGTGTGACCGCGAGCTCAAGGTCGGGGCGCACGTGCGTGTCATCGGTCGCGTTTCACGTTTTGAGAACGATGCGTATGGACGATCGCGCGCGCTCCGAGGCGAGGTGCGCAAGGTTAAAGCCGTTCGGATTTTGTCCGTCGATGAGGGCTCTTCGGGGCCGCTGCTTCGGCTGCGAAATGGGCTGCTTGTGTCCATTGCGCCTGCGACCGAACCGGCGCGTGCGCTCATAGCCGGTGTCGTCTGCGGTCGTTCGGCCGAGCTGCGCGCCCAGCCGGCGGGCGACTGGTTTTCGGTGACGGGAACGGCGCATCTTATCGCCGTCTCGGGCAGTCATTTGGCTATCGTGGTGTTTTTAATCGAGGGTTTATTGCAAAAGACTCGGTGCTCACGTGGTCTTCAGCGGGCGATACTGGCGATAACGCTTGTGGGCTACGCTGCCTTTACGGGCGCGTCTCCCTCGGCCGTGCGCGCGTGCTGCATGGTGTTCGCGACGCTTGTCGTAAACGGCGCGGGGCGTCGCCGGCACGGCCTTTCGGCACTCTTTGTTACCATGTCCATCTTTGTGCTACTGCGGCCGACGGTGCTGTTCGAGATGGGCTTTCAGCTTTCATGTGCCAGCGTCTTAGCCATTCTGTGCTTTTGCTCCTATGCGACCTACGCTTTGGGTGAGCTGGGTGTGCCATCGGGCATTGCCAGCATGCTTTCCGTCACGCTGTGCTCGCAGTTGGCGACTCTTCCCATTACCATTCCTGCCTTCGGTACGTTCTCGCTCATTGCTCCGCTGGCAAATGCGGTCATCGGTCCGGTAGTGAGCATACTGCTTGCCGTGTCGATCGTGCTGGTTCCCTTTTCGCTCGTGGCACCGTTGCGGACTTTGGCGCTCGTTGTGCCCATGATTGCCGCCCGTTGCGCGCTGTTTTTCGAGCAGCTGTTTGCCGCCGTGCCGGGTGCATCCGTGAGCGTGCCGCCCGATAGCATGTGGATTTACCTAGTGCCGTGTTTGCTGGCGGTTCTGCTTGTCCGGTGGCCGCGTCCCCGTGCACGTCCTATGGCGGTGGGGCTTGCATGCCTGGTGCTCTTGGCTGCGATTCCGTACGTCTACTGGGATCGATTCGCTCCGCCTTCGGTGACGGTGCTCGATGTGGGCCAGGCCGATGCGATTCTTATCCGCCAGGGCGGCGCAATAGCACTCGTCGACTGCGGACTCGACGAGCGCGTGGTGGCGGCGTTGGTCCGCAATAACGTGCACCATATCGATGCCGTCTTTGTGACGCATTGGGATGAGGACCACTGGGGTGGTCTGCCCGCCGTGCTCGAACAGTTTTCGGTCGGAACGATTGCCGTAGCGGCGGATGCGCTGGAGGATGCTCCTGCCGAGGTATTGAACCGACCTGGCGTGGAGTATCGGCAGGTGCGCCGTGGGGATACGGTCGATATCGGCTCATTTTGCGCCCGCGTGATGTGGCCATTCGAGTCCGTGGATGGCGAGGGAAATGAGGATTCGCTTGTCCTGCTGCTCTCTTATGTTCAGGAAGGCAAGGGCCTGCGTATGCTCCTCACCGGTGATGCCGAGCTCGACCAAGAACGGGAATTCGTGCAGGAGGTGGGGGATATCGACGTACTTAAACTTGGGCATCACGGCTCTAAGGTTTCAGTTGATGGTGAGTTGCTGGACGTCCTGAAGCCCGAGCTTTCCCTCGCGAGCGCGGGCGAGGGGAATCGATACGGCCATCCGTCCGACGCCTGCATCGATGCCGTTAAGGAAGCGGGCGGCGTGTTCGCGTGCACTATCGAACACGGCGACATTACCGTCACGCCGACTGCGAATGGCTTTGCGATGCGATGCCAGCGACCGTGACGACGTCGTTGGCGTGTGGTGGGCCCCTGGGCTAGAATGGCACGGAGCGAATACGAAGGCCTGCGGGAGGGGAGCGCAATGTCCGAAACCGGTCTGCTGCCGGCATATCTGATCGTCGGTACCGACGGAGTCAAGCGCGATCACGCCGTCTCGCGTATGAAAGCGCGTCTGGAAAAGTCGGGTATGGTCGAGTTCAACCTCGACGAGCGCGACATGACCAAGGACCCCGATATCGAGTCCATTATCGGATCGCTTAACACCTTTCCGATGGGCAGCGAGTTTCGCCTGGTAATCCTTGACGGCTGTTCAAAGCTCGCCAAGGCGGTCTCGGAGCCGCTCGTTGAGTATCTGGCAAGTCCCAGCCCCACAACGGTCTGCCTCATCATCGCCGACTCGCTTGCCAAGAACACGCGCCTGTATAAGGCGATCGCCAAGATCGACAAGAAGGCCGTGATCGATTGCTCCGGCACCAAGCGCTGGGAGCTACCGCGCCGTGTGCAGCAGATGGCGACGCAGCACGGCAAGTCGATCTCGACGGCGGCCGCCGAGGAACTCGTCTCGCGTTCGGGTGAAAACACTCGCATGCTCGATAACGACTTGGCTAAGCTTGCCCAGATGGTCGAGGCGCCGCAGATTGAGCTTGCCGACGTTGAGCGCTGGATTGTACGTACGGCCGAGGTTCAACCCTGGGACTTTCTCAATGCGGTCTCGGCTCGCGATATGCAGCGTTCGCTCGAGCTCTTTAAGCTTCTGCCCTCCAAGAGCTACGTGTGGATCTATACGCTGCTATGCGGTCGCATCCGTGAGCTGATCGTCGCCAAGGCGCTCGATGCGCGCGGACAGGGTCGTGAGCTGGCCGCAACGCTCAAGCTCCAGTCCTGGCAGGTCAAGAATCACCTGACCTGGGCACGTCGCTTTTCGATGGCAGAGCTCGTTGCCGCGCTCGAGGGCGCGGTCGATGTGGAGCTCGCGCTGAAGGGTTCGGCCGATTCTCAGACCGCGCTTTTGCTCTGGATTACGAACATCTTGAGAAAATCGTGATGATACCTGCCTATTTGACAAATTCGTTCTATCCCTTTGAGGGGGAGCGTGCTATAGTAGGCGCTTGCATGACCTCACCGTGTCTCAGAGGTGTCATACATTTTTTGCAAGGAACTCGAAAGGAACTCCAGAAGTGGCAAACATCAAGTCTCAGAAGAAGCGTATCCGCACCAATGAGGCAGCTCGCATGCGTAACAAGGCTGTCAAGTCCGAGCTCAAGACGCTGACCAAGCACGTCCAGTCCGCCGTCGCCGAGGGCGACGCCGAGAAGGCCCAGGCTGCCCTCAAGACCGTCACCAAGCGTCTCGACATGGCTGCCGCCAAGCATGTTATCCACAAGAACCAGGCTTCCAACCGCAAGTCCGGTCTTGCCAAGCTCGTGAACAGCATCAACGCCTAAGTTGTAAATTTCACACCACACAGATTACGCGCATAAATGGAGCCTGTTTTATGGAACAGGCTCCATTTTTTGTACCGCTCGGGTAAGATAGTCCGCATGAATACTTCAATTGACATTTCCCACATCCGCAACTTCTCAATTGTTGCGCACATCGACCATGGCAAGTCCACGATCAGTGACCGCATTCTCGAGCTCACCCATACCGTCGACGAGCGCGACATGGAGTCGCAGCTGCTCGACACCATGGATATCGAGCGCGAGCGCGGCATTACGATCAAGTCCAATGCCGTCCGCGTTTCCTATGACGCCGACGATGGCGAGACGTATCAGTTCAACCTGATCGATACGCCGGGCCACGTTGACTTTACCTACGAGGTCTCGCGCTCGCTGGCAGCCTGTGAGGGCGCGGTGCTCGTTGTCGACGCCACGCAGGGCGTCGAGGCGCAGACCGTCTCCAACGCGACGCTCGCTATGAACGCCAATCTGGATATTGTTCCTGCCATCAACAAGATTGACCTGCCCTCGGCCCATCCCGACGAGGTCAAGACCGAGATCGAGGATGACCTGGCGATCCCTGCCGATGATGCCGTGTGTGTCTCGGGCAAGACCGGCGAGGGCATCCATGATCTGCTGGAGTCCATTGTCTTTTTGATCTCTCCGCCCAAGGGCGATGCGAGCGCGCCGCTCAAGGCACTCATTCTGGATTCGTACTTCGACGAGTATCGTGGCGTCGTCGCCACGGTGCGCGTCTTTGACGGCTCCATCAAAAAGGGCGATACCCTGCGCATGATGCAGGCAAAGGGCGACTTTTTGGTCGATGGCGTGGGCGTCAAGCGTCCCGCCGAGACCCCGGTCGACGCGCTGACGGTCGGCGAGGTCGGATACGTGGTCACGGGCCTGAAGGACCCCGAGGCCGTTCGCGTGGGCGATACCCTCACGTGGGCGTCGAATCCCTGCCCCGAGCCGCTTCCCGGTTACCGCGAGGCCAAGCCCATGGTCTATACGGGCCTGTTCCCGATCGATAACAAGGACTACGAGAACCTGCGTGACGCGCTCGATAAGCTGCACGTCAACGACCCGTCGTTGGTGTGGGAGCCCGAGACCTCGGTGGCGCTCGGTTTTGGCTTCCGCGTGGGTTTCCTGGGCCTGCTGCACATGGAAGTCGTCAAGGAACGCCTGGAGCGCGAGTTCAACCTGGACCTCATTGCCACGAGTCCCTCGGTCGACTATCACGTCTACAAGACCGACGGCGAAATGATCGATGTCCGCAGCCCGCAGGACCTGCCCGAGGCCACGCGCATCGAGCGTATCGAGGAGCCCTACCTCAAGGCTAAGATTATCTGCCCGCCCGAGTATACGGGTGCAGTCATGCAGCTCGCCATCGAGCACCGCGGCGTGACGACCGACATGATTCATCTCACGAGCAAGTCGGTCGAGATGCGCTTTGATATGCCGCTTGCCGAGCTCATCTTGGACTTCTTTGACCAGCTCAAGAGCCGTACCAAGGGCTATGCCTCACTCGACTACGAGTTCAACGAGTACCGTCCCTCCGAGCTCGTTAAGCTCGATATTTTGCTTTCGGGCGACGAGGTGGACGCGCTGTCGTTTATTGTCCACAAGGACAAGGCCTACGGTCTTGCCCGCGGCCTGTGCGACAAGCTCAAGGAGATTATTCCGCGCCAGCTGTTCGAGGTGCCCATCCAGGGTGCTATCGGCAACAAGATCATTGCCCGCTCCACCGTCAAGGCGCGCCGCAAGGACGTGCTTGCCAAGTGCTACGGCGGCGATATTTCTCGTAAGCGCAAACTGCTCGAGAAGCAGAAAGAGGGCAAGAAGCGCATGAAGGCCATCGGCTCGGTCGAGGTCCCGCAGGAGGCCTTTATGGCGATCCTCAAGGTGGACGAGTAGGTCTATGGCGCTTTCCGAATATAGTCTGCGGCTGCTGGGCGCCTATGCCGAGCAGCCGTTCCTTATGGCTCCTATGGCGGGCGTGACCGACCCTGCCTACCGCATCATGTGCCGCCGCCGCGGTGCCAACCTTGCCTACAGCGAGATGGTGAGCGTGGCGGGCCTTGCCTATGCCAGCAACAAGACCTGGCGCCTGGTGCTACCGGCTGACGAAGAGCAGCAGATTTGCGTGCAGCTCTTCGGCTCCAAGCCCGATCAGTTTGCGAGCGCCGTCGCCGCCGTCGAGGAGCGCGTTGGCGATCGCCTGTCGCTCATCGATATCAATATGGCATGCCCCGCCCGCAAGGTCGTTACCAAGGGCGAGGGCTCGGCGCTCATGCGCACGCCCGACCTTGCGGAGAAGATCGTCGAGGCCACGGTGGGCGCGGCGCACGTGCCCGTGACCGTCAAGATTCGCAAAGGCTTTTATGCCGAGGACCGCAATGCCGCGACATTTGCCCAGATGCTTGAGGGCGCAGGGGCTGCCGCAGTCGCCGTGCATGGTCGTTGCGCTACGCAGCTCTACACGGGCCAGGCGGATTGGTCGGTCGTCGATGAAGTCGCAGATGCCGTCGAGATTCCCGTGATCGGTTCGGGCGATGTGTTCTGCGCCGAGGATGCCGCGGAGCATCTGCGCAGCTCGGGTGCCAGCGCGGTGTTTATCGCGCGCGGTATCTATGGCAACCCCTGGGTGTTCGGCGATGCTCGCGCCCTTGCACTCGACGCTACGCCGGTGCCGTCTCGCTCCTCACGCGAGCGCCTGGACGCCCTGCGTGAGCACCTAACGCTGACGCATGAGCTCCTGCCGCTCATGTCGCGTGCCCGCACGTACGCAAGCTGGTACTTAAAAGGCATGCCCCATGCCGCAGCTTGGCGTGCCCATGTGGTGCGCTGCTCCACGTATGAGGAGTTTATGGCGCTGGTCGATGAGATCGAGCATGATGTGGTGGCCTGCGAGGCTGCCCTTGCCGCCGGCGAATCGGTGCCCCCTCATCCGCTGGAGGCTTAAGGGTGGCCGCTACCGCGCTGTACGTGCACGTGCCGTTTTGCGCCCAAAAGTGCCGGTACTGCGACTTTGACTCGCGCAGTTTCGTTCCGTGTGAGCTGGGTGCTGCGCTCGATGCCTATTTTGAGCAGTTGTACGCGCGCCTCGATGCCATTGGCGACGCCGGTGCCCTTGACCAGATCTGCACCGTCTATGTTGGCGGCGGTACGCCGTCGCTGGCGGGGGAGCGCCTGGTAGAACTCGCCCGGCGTATCTCTGCGTGGTGCGCCCCCGTTGAGTTTACCTGCGAGGCCAATCCCGAGTCGCTGACCGCCGAGCTTGCTACTGCACTTGTCAAGGTTGGTGTCACACGCGTCTCTCTGGGCGTGCAAACGCTCGACAACACCGAACTTACTGCCATCGGCCGTATTCACGATGCCGATCGGGCGCTCGCTGCCATCGCGACGGTCAAGAACGCTGGGCTTGACGTGTCGTGCGACCTTATGTGCGGACTTCCCGGGCAAACCGCATCGAGTTGGAAGCGCACGCTCGATGGCGTGTTGGCGGCGGCTCCGCATCATGTGTCGGTCTACCCGCTCGCGCTCGAGGAGGGGACGCCCCTTTATCGCATGGCGTGCCGCGACGAGTCGCTCGAGCCTGATGAGGATTTTCAGGCCGCTTGCATGGATGTGGCGCGTGAGCGTCTGGGTGCGGCCGGTTATCACCCCTATGAGGTGGCAAGCTATGCGCTCGACGGCCATGAGTGCGCTCATAACATTGCCTACTGGACCGGACGGGGCTACCTGGGCCTGGGGCGTTCTGCCGCGGGCATGCTCGACGCCGAGGATTTCGACCGTCTTGCAGGTTTGTTCCCCGGTGTTTCTTCTCGAGGCGATGCGTACCGTGTGCGTCTGGTGCAACGTGACGATGATGCGACGGCGTTCGAGGCCGAATATCTCTCGCAGCGCGAGGCTGCGGCCGAAGACCTGATGCTTGCTTGTCGCATGACGTGTGGTGTCGCGCCCGACCTGTTGGTTCGCGTGGCTCGTGTCATCCCGGCCGATGAGCTGACAGCTGCTTGCGATCGCGCGCTCGAATTGGGTCTTGCCACTTGGGTGCCCGAGACGCTCGGGGTCCATGAGGGACCCTTTACTTCGGCAGATGTCGTCGCGGGCCATGTTCGAGCTGGTTTAGCGCCGACACACCTGGGCTGGCTCGATGGAAATGTTCTGTTCGAGCTGTTTTGGGATCTAGCTTAGGCCGCTCGGGTAGAATTACCGGAATATATACGCTGCTGTGAGCAGGAGGTTGCCGCGCATGGCGACGATGAACGAAAAAGATTACTACGAGATTCTGGGTGTCTCCAAGGACGCCACCTCGCGTGATATTCAAAAGGCCTTCCAGCAAAAGGCCCGCAAGCTCCATCCGGACGTCAACAAAGAGCCGGATGCCGAGGAAAAGTTTAAAGAGGTTTCCGAGGCCTACGCCGTGCTTTCGGATGAGCAAAAACGTGCGCGCTACGACGCCATGCGTTCTGGCAATCCCTTTGCCGGTGCTCCTACAGCTTCGCCCTATGGTGGCGGCTACGCCGGCAACACGGGCTATGGCAATCCCTTTGAGGGCGGCTTTCCCTTTGGTGGCGCCTGGGGCCAGCAGCGTCGCGGCCAGGCTGCCTACAATCCCGAGAACGGCGCCAACGTGGTCGTCGATATTAAGCTCGACGCCAAGGAGGCCAAGGGCGGTGCCCGCAAGACCGTTCGCTACACGCGCTTCGATACCTGTGGTCACTGCGGAGGCTCGGGCTCCGTTTCGTCTGAGCATGCGCATACCTGCCCGAGCTGCGGTGGCCGCGGCCACATCGACGTCGACCTGTCCTTCCTGTTTGGCGCGGGCACGTTCCAGTCGGTCTGCCCCGAGTGCGGCGGTTCCGGTAAGGTCGTGGCCGATCCCTGCCCCGATTGCGGTGGCAGCGGTCGTACTCGCGTAACCTCCGAGCAGACGATTGAGTTTCCTGCCGGCACGCACGATGGCGACGAGGTCCGCATTAGCGGCATGGGTCATGCGGGCACCAACGGTGCCGCGGGCGGCGACCTGGTCGGCCGCGCCCATGTTGAGGCCGAGCGCTTGGAAGGCAAAGCTCGTACTGGCTTTTACTTGATGGGCATTGTGGCGCCGTTTTTGGTGCTGTCGGCCATCTCGGGCGTGTTCTCGGCCTTTGCCGTGATGTGCTTTATTCCGTTTACCATGGGCCTGTTCATGGTGCTTTCGGACGGTGTGCTTCATCGCAGCCTGCTGTGGTGGAAGCGCGGTGCGATGCAGTTTGCCAACGGTTTTGCCAACGGCTTCATGTTCGCGCTCGTGTCGGTTTGGTTCGCGAGCTGCTCGCAACGGGCCATGCTTTCGCCGTATCAAATGCAATAACATCAAACCCTTTGTTTGCGGTCGGCCCAGCTTGGGTATAGGACGCACTGTGACAATAATGAAAGTCGGAAGGATTCGGTCGTGTCGGAAAATAGGGATTACTACGAGGTGCTTGGCGTCGACAGGGATGCCGACGCGCGGACGATTAAGCGTGCGTTTTTAAAGAAGGCCCGTACCGTACATCCGGATGTTTCGGACGATCCCGAGGCCGAGGCCAAGTTCAAGGAGCTCAACGAGGCCTATTCCGTTCTTTCCGATGAGCAGAAGCGTGCTAACTACGACCGTTACGGCACTGCCGACGGTCCTGGTGGTTCGGGCTATGTCGACATCAACGATATCTTTGGTGGCATGGGCATGGACGACCTGTTCTCGTCGTTCTTTGGCGGTGGCGCCGGTGGTGGCGCCCGCAGCCGTCGTGAGCGTCGTCGCGGACGTGACATGGCCATCTCCCTTTCGGTGACGCTCGAGGAGGCGGCGCTCGGTTGCAAAAAGACGATCAGCTATGATCGCCTTGCTCCTTGCGAGGACTGCAACGGTACCGGTAGGGCCGAGGGCGCACAGGAAAAGCAGTGCAGTCGCTGCCACGGTATGGGCTACGTCACGACGGTTCAGCGATCGTTTTTGGGCCAGGTTCAGTCTTCCTCGCCTTGCCCCGACTGCCATGGCGAGGGCACGGTCATCGACCATCCCTGCGAGACCTGCGACGGTCAGGGCCGCACGCCTTCGCACGAAAAGATCGACATCGATATTCCCGCCGGCGTTTCGACCGGTCGCCAGCTGCGTGTGAGCGGCTTTGGCGAGGCCGGCCTTCGCGGCGAGCCTTCGGGCGACCTGATTGTCAACGTGCGCGTTGCCGACCATGAGCGCTTTAAGCGCAACGGTGACGACCTGTACCTGGTGAGCGATATCTCGATTGCGCAGGCTGCGCTCGGCTGCGAGATCGAGGTCGAGGGCATTATGCCCGACGAGGTCGTTAAGGTGACGGTTCCCGCCGGCGCCCAGTACGGCGACACCGTGAGTGTCAATAATTACGGCATGCCGCGCATTGGCGGTGGCGGTTCGCGTGGCCGCCTGATCGTGCAACTGCGCGTGGTCGTTCCCACCAATCTTTCCAATAAGCAACGCGAGCTGCTCCGTGCTTTTGCCGATGAGATGGGCGATGACGTCGCTTCCGGTAAGAAGTCGGTGACCGACCGTATCAAGAGTGCCCTCGACGATATCCTCGATTAAGGAGCCCGCGTGCTCGCACCCCATATTTCCGTCGTCAACCTCGGCTGCCGTGTCAACCGGGTTGAGTCTGACCGTATCACTGCCGATCTTATGCGCTTGGGCTTTGCTATGGTGGAGCCCCAGAATGCCGATCTGATCGTCATTAACACCTGTGCCGTTACGGGCGAGGCCGAGGCCAAGACCCGTAAGGCCGTCCGTCATGCGCTGGCCCATCCAAACGAGCCTTATGTGCTCGTGACCGGTTGCGTGGTCAATTTGCATCCCGAGGAGCTGTTGGAGCTTTCGGATCGCGTGATCGCCGAGCCGTCCAAGATCGATGTCGCCGAACGTGTCTGCGAGGTGCTGGGCGTTGAGTCCGATAGCGTTCCCGCCTGCAGCGATGGTGACGTGGTCGATGCGCTCGGTCGTTCGCGGCTGGGCGTGAAGATCCAGGATGGCTGCAACCACCGTTGCACCTATTGCATCGTGTGGAAGGCCCGCGGCCCCGAGCGTTCCGTGCCCGTCGAGTCCGTGCTTGAGCAAGTTCGCGAGGCCCAGGAGGCCGGCGTGCCCGAGGTGGTGCTGACCGGTGTGAACCTGGGTGCCTACGATGGCAAGAGCGCGACCGACGAGCATGTCGAAATCGATGAGCTGCTCGAGGCCATCATGGAGCGCACGACTATTGCGCATGTGCGCATTTCCTCGGTCGAACCCATGGATATCTCTGAGCGCCTGCTTAAGGTTATGGCGCGCTATCCGCAGCGTATTGCCCCGTTTTTGCACCTGCCCGTACAGTCCGGCTGTACGGCGACGCTGCATCGCATGGGTCGTCCCTATAGTGCCGAGGCCTTTGAGGACACGGTGCGCATGATTCGCGCCATCCTGCCGCAGGCGTCTCTTTCGTGCGACGTCATCGTCGGTTTTCCTGGTGAGACGGACGAGGAGTTCGAGGAGTCGCTGGCGCTGTGCCGCCGTGTGGGTTTCTCGCGTATGCACGTGTTCCGCTATAGCAAGCGTCCCGGTACCCTTGCTGCCGACATGCCCGACCAGGTGCCGCCCGAGGTTATGGCCGAGCGCAGCCGCCGTATGCGAGACACGGCGCAGGAGCTCGCTATTGCCGATGCTCGTCGTCGCGTGGGCACTGTCGAGCGTGCCGTGCTCGAGTATGGTGACAGCCTGACGCTCGGTTCGTTCCATCATGCCCGTCTTGACGATACCTGTGGACTTACAGCCCCGTGCCTGCTCGATGTTGCTATCATCGGAGTCGATGATTCCGGCTTGGTCCATGCGCGCAGGGAGGTCCATGGAAGCCTCGAAGATTAGACTTACCGTTCCCGAGGGAGTTGATCCCTCGCGTGTTTTGGGCGCCGGCGACGGCGTCCTTCGTGCGCTCGAGAGCTTGGTTCGCGCTCACGTGGTCGCCCGTGGCGATAGGATCTCCGTGAGCGGCGACCCGGACGAGGTCGAGCTCGTGGCTCGCTTTTTCGAACATGCTTTTCGCGAGGCGGCGGCCGGTCGTACCCTGTCTGCCGACGATGTCTCGCGTTGCCTGGCCGTCTTGCGCGACGGCGAGCATGAGGCCACATCGCTTCGCGATGACGTGCTGCTTTCATACCGCGGTCGTGTCATTCGTCCCAAGACGCTTGGGCAAAAGCGCTATGTGGATGCCATTCGCTCGCATACCATCACCTTTGGCTTGGGTCCTGCCGGTACCGGTAAGACCTATCTGGCCATGGCGCTCGCCGTTGCCGCGCTCAAGCGCCATGAGGTGGGCCGTTTGATCTTGACGCGTCCGGTTGTCGAAGCAGGGGAGAACCTGGGCTTTTTGCCCGGCACCCTCGAGGAAAAGATCGATCCGTACATGCGCCCGCTCTACGATGCCCTTTTTGACATGATGGATCGTGAGCGTACCGATGAGCTTATGGAGCGCGGCGTGATCGAGATCGCCCCGCTCGCCTACATGCGCGGTCGTACGCTGAGCGATGCTTTCGTGGTGCTCGACGAGGCGCAAAATACCACGCCCGAGCAGATGAAGATGTTCCTGACACGCCTTGGATTCAACTCCAAGTTCGTGATTACCGGCGACCTCAGCCAGCGCGACCTGGTGGGTCGTCGTGGTGGCTTGGCGGATGTCGAGAAGATTTTGGGCCGTGTCGACAATGTGGCGTTTGCACACCTGGAGCGCGCCGATGTGGTGCGCCATGCCCTGGTGGGTCGTATCGTCGAGGCATACGATGCTTATGATGACGTGCGTGAGCAGCGCTCGCGCGACCGAAAGGAGTCCCGTTGAGTGTATTGATCAGCAACGATGCCGAGCTCGATACGCTGCTCGACGCGCAGGAAGTGGAGCACATCTGCGAGGTTGTGCTTGCCGCCGAGGGCGTTGAACGTGAAGTCGAGATTTCCCTTTCGTATGTCGACGAGGACGAGATGCACGAGCTCAACCACGAGTGGCGTGGCATCGACCGCACCACCGATGTGCTCTCGTTTGAATGCGACTCGGCCTTTGACGAGGATATTCCCGCCGACGAGATGCTCGAGCTCGGCGATATCATCTTGGCCCCGCAGGTCATTGCCCGTCAGGCCCCCGGCTTTGGCAATAGCCCTGCC
Source organism: Collinsella sp. (assembly GCA_048330275.1). GTDB lineage: Bacteria > Actinomycetota > Coriobacteriia > Coriobacteriales > Coriobacteriaceae > Collinsella. Next base: position 89,274 of record DBFEIO010000012.1, on the reverse strand, counting down.
GACGAGTGCCGCCTGATGCTCGTACACGGCATGCTGCACCTGCTGGGGTATGACCATATCGAGGACGACGAGGCCGAGGTCATGGAGGCCCGCGAGGACGCCATCCTGCGCGATCTGGCGCTCGAGCGCGGCGAGGACCCCAAGCTAGTCCACGTCGGCCCCATCACCAACCACGCCCACGACTAGGAGCCGTCTATGATTCCCGGATCGAACAAGGACCATCCGTCCTTTTTAAAGTCGTTTTCTTACGCCATGGAGGGCTTCGTCACCGCCGTCAAGACCGAGCGCAACATTAAGGTCATGCTCGTGGCGGGCGTGTGCACCGTCATTGCCGGCTGCATCGTGGGGCTCGACATTGCCGAGTGGGCCACGATTATCATCTGCTGCGGCCTGGTGATTCACGGCGAGCTGTGCAATACCGCCATGGAGGCCATTGTCGATCTGGCGACCCAGGAGCTCCATCCGCTGGCAAAACGCGCCAAGGACATCGCCGCCGCCTCTGTATACGTTCTTTCCATCACCGCCGCGATTGTGGGCTTGCTGGTATTTGCCCACGCGCTCGGCTTTATTTAGAAAGGGATTCCCATGTCCGACAATATGCAGCCTACCGATGAGATTTTGGACGACGTGTCCCCGGATGCTAAGGCGACCGAGGCCTATGAGGAAGTCGAGGAGTTCGACCCGTTTGAGGGCATGAGCGACGAAGAACTCGACGCCCTGTGTGACGAGGATGATGCCCCCATGGGCTTTGGCGACGTTGAGCCCGGGTTCCGCAGCGGCTTCGTCGCCCTGGTCGGTCGTCCCAACGCCGGCAAGTCCACGCTGCTCAACGCCTGCTATGGCAAAAAGGTTGCCATCACCTCGCCGGTGGCCCAAACGACCCGCCGCCGTATGCGCGCCGTCGTCAACCGCCCCGGCTACCAGCTGGTCTTTGTCGATACCCCGGGTATTCACAAGCCCAAGGATGGCCTGGGGTCCGAGCTCAACAAGAGCGCGCTGTTCGAGCTGAACGATGTTGACGTCGTCGCGTTTTTGATCGATGCCACTAAGCCTATCGGTAGGGGAGACGCCTGGGTTGCCGAACGCGTCAAGAATGCTCGCTGCAAGAAGGTCTTGGTGCTCACCAAGGCCGACGAGGCCGACCCCGCACAGGTCATGGAGCAGCTCAAGGCCGCCCATGAGCTCATGGAATATGACGACGAGATCGTGACGTCGTCGGTCAAGAACTTTAACGTCGATGCCTTCATCGAGACCGTTGCGCACTTTTTGCCCGAGGGTCCGCGTTGGTTCCCCGAGGACATGGGTACCGACGCTTCCGATGAGACGCTCGTTGCCGAGTTTGTGCGCGAGAAGGTCTTGCGCCGCACCCGTGATGAGATCCCGCACTCCGTGGGCGTTATTTGCGATGCGCTTGAGCAGACCAAGAAGGTGCTGCGCGTGCACGCCACCATTTACGTCGAGCGCGAGGGCCAAAAGGGCATCATCATCGGCAAGGGCGGCGAGATGATCAAACATATCGGCATCGACGCCCGTCGCGACCTTGAGCGCATCTTTGGCACCCAGGTCTTTTTGGAGCTGGACGTGAAGGTCAAGGCCGGCTGGCGTGACGACGAGGCCCAGATTCGCCGCTTTGGCTACAATGCCGAAGATTAAGCCCCGGCGTTTATGGCAGGCTCCCGGACATATCGCACGAAGGTGCTCGTCCTCGATAAGACTAAGCTCAAAGAGACGGATCTGATCCTGACGATGCTTGACGAGCGGGGTCGGCAGGTTCGTGCCGTGGCAAAGGGCGCCCGCAAACCCGGCGGGCGCTTGGCGGCGCGCTGCGAGCTGTTCTGCACCGTCGATATGCTGCTTGCGCATGGACGGTCGCTCGACGTGGTTTCCCAGGCCGAGCTTATGGAGGCGCCGCTCGGCGCTGCTCCCGATTACGAGATGACATGCGCCGCAAGCGCGATCGCCGAGGTCGCGCGCGTGTGCTCGTTCGAGGACGCCGAGGACCCGTTTACCTTTGCCATCACGCAGCGGGCGCTCACACTTGTCGGCAGCGGGCTCGACGCGGCACATATGGACCTGCTCGTGGCGGCCTTTGTCTTTAAATTGCTGTCGCACGTTGGCTATCGACCCGATTTTTCGGCCTGCGTGCTGTGCGGTGACCCCATGCTGTCGTATTTTTCACCCCAGGCGGGCGGTCTTATGTGCGGGTCGTGCGCGTCGAGCGTGCCCGGTGCCGAGCTGGTCTCGACCGGTGTGGTCGCATGGCTGCGCGCCCTCATGTCCATGACCTTCGATGCGCTCATGGCCGAGAGGGTCGACCCCCATACCGCCGCCTTTTTGCTGGGGCTTTCGCACGTGTGGGCTGCGACGCACACCGATCAACGTCTCCGTGCGATGGAATTCATGTTGGGTCGGTGATGATGCGCAGGCGCGGGCTGCTTGTGGTAACATACCGATCTGTTGGTACCTCGACCTTGGATGCTCGCTCCACCGGCGGCTTCCCAGTCCGAGGCGAATAGCGTCGCCCGCGGGCGACAAGAAACGAAAGGTGAAACAATGACTGTTTCCAAAGAGCGCAAGGCGGAGCTGACTGCCCAGTTCGGTAACACCCCGGTCGACACCGGCAACCCCAAGGTTCAGGTCGCCATCCTGACCGAGCGCATCAAGGAGCTGACCGAGCACATGAAGTCCCACCAGAAGGACTTCCACACCCGTCGTGGCCTGCTCATGCTCGTCGGCCGTCGTCGTCGTCTTCTCTCCTACATCAAGAAGAACGACATCGTCGAGTACCGTGAGCTCATCAAGGCTCTGGGCATCCGCGACAACATCCAGTAAGGATTTGTACATGCAAGGAGCGTCCTGCGCAGCGGGGCGCTCTTTTTGTGTAAGGGCGTGAACAATCACGCTCTGAAGCGTGGCGGGGGCAGGGGGCCCGCGTCACATGAGAAGCCCGCAGGCAAGGGGCCTGTGGGGTAAAGGAGAACAATGACACTCGTATCCAAGACCTTTGAGCTGTACGGCAAGACCTACACCTTTGAGTCCGGCGAGCTTGCCAAGCAGGCCACCGGCGCCTGTCTGGTCAAGCAGGGCGACACCACGATGCTCGACACCGTGGTCGTCTCCAAGGAGCGTAAGAACTACGACTTCTTTCCGCTGACCGTCGACTTCAACGAGAAGATGTACGCCGCCGGCCGCATCCCGGGTGGCTACCTCAAGCGTGAGGGCCGTCCCAGCGAGAAGGCCACGCTCACGGCCCGTGTGATCGACCGCCCGATTCGTCCGAGCTTCCCGGACGGCTTCCGCAACGAGGTGCACATCGTCGCCACCTCGCTCGTCGCCGACCAGGTCAACCCCTTTGACGTCATCAACGTCATGGGTGCTTCCCTGGCAATGACGCTCGGCGGCGTGCCCTTCGAGGGCCCGCTTGCCTGCGTGCGCATCGGCCGTAACGTGGAGACCGGCGAGTTTATCGTCAACCCCACCTATGAGGAGCGCGAGAACTCCGACCTGGACCTGGAGCTGGGCGGCTCTGCCGACTTCATCTCGATGGTCGAGGCCGGCGCCGAGGAGATCTCCGAGGACGACATGCTCGCCGCCATGAAGTTTGGCCAGGAGGCCCTTGCCGCCTTCTGCCAGGCCCAGGACGAGTTCGTTGCCGAGTGGGAGCAGGTCAATGGCGCCATCGTCAAGAAGGAGTACCCGCTCGACCAGCCCGTCGAGGAGGTCCAGGAGCGCATCTTCGCCCACTACGACGAGATGGCAGCCGCCCTTCGCGACGCCGACAAGCTCTCCCGTATCGGTAAGGTCGAGGCTCTGAAGGAGTCCATCCGTGCCGAGTTCACCGAGGAGGAGCAGGCCGCTTGGGAGCGCGAGATCCCCGTGGCGCTCAAGAAGCTCGAGAAGAAGGCCATGCGCACCATGGTCGTCGAGACCGGCGAGCGCGTCGACGGCCGTGCCGCCGATGAGATCCGTCCCATCATTGTGAAGGACAACTATCTGCCGCTCGTTCACGGCTCCGGCCTGTTCCAGCGCGGTCAGACCCAGGTGCTCTCCGTGCTGTCGCTCGGCATGCTCAACGAGGGCCAGCGTCTGGATACCATCGAGCCCACCGAGGGCAAGCGCTATATGCATCACTACAACTTCCCGCCGTTCTGCACCGGCGAGACCGGCCGCATGGGCAGCCCCAAGCGCCGCGAGATCGGCCACGGCAACCTGGCCGAGCGCGCTCTGCTTCCGGTGCTTCCCGACGAGAACGAGTTCCCCTACGCCATCCGCGTGGTCTCCGAGGTCATGGAGTCCAACGGCTCCTCTTCGATGGCTTCGACCTGCGGCTCCACGCTCGCCCTTATGGACGGCGGCGTGCCCATTAAACGCCCGGTCTCCGGTATCGCCATGGGCCTGATCCAGGAGGAGGGCAAGACCGTGGTCCTGTCCGACATCCAGGGTCTCGAGGACTTCCTTGGCGACATGGACTTTAAGGTCACCGGCACCACCGAGGGCATTACCGCTCTGCAGATGGACAACAAGGCCACCGGCCTTACCTTCGACATCCTGGCCCGCGCCCTGCAGCAGGCCAAGGAGGGCCGCGCCTTCATCCTGCAGAAGATGCTCGATGTGATCCCCGAGCCGCGCCACACCACGCGCAGCACCGCTCCGCGTATCGTCTCCATCCAGGTTCCGACTGACAAGATTCGCGACGTCATCGGTTCCGGCGGTAAGGTCATCCGTGGCATCCAGGACGAGACCGGCGCTTCGGTCGACATCCAGGAGGACGGCACCGTCTTTGTCGGCGGCACCGGCGAGTCCGTCGATCAGGCTGTCGAGCGTATCAAGCTCATCATCAAGGTTCCCGAGCCGGGCGAGGAGTACACCGGTCGTGTGGTCTCCATCCAGCCCTTCGGCGCCTTCGTCAACCTGCTGCCTGGTAAGGACGGCCTGCTGCACATCTCCCGCGTCGCCAAGGGCCGCGTGGAGAAGGTCGAGGACGTCCTCAACGTCGGCGACGAGGTCAAGGTCGTCGTCATCGAGGTCGACGATCGCGGCAAGATCTCGCTCGATCGTCTCGATAAGCCCGAGGCCCCGGCTCGCGCCGAGGGTGCCTCCGAGGGCGACGGCGAGCACTTCCAGCGCCGTGAGCGTCCGCGTCGCGAGCGCACTGAGCGCAGCGACCGTCCGCGCCGTCCCGGTGACAACGGAGGCCGCAAGCCCCGCCGTCACCACGACGCCGAGTAACAGCCGTACATAACCAGCACCGCAAGGGCGACTCCGGACAGGGGTCGCCCTTTTGCTTGCGCCCGGGAGGGCCGCATATGAAGTTTCCTGCTCTACGGGAAACCGGCGGGATAGACCGGTTTGGATGGGGCTTTGATGCATGGGTGGTCTGTTGGTGGGCAAATGGGTATCATACTGTGGTTATTGCATCGACTCTGCGATGCATGTTTGTACGTTCCCGGCGGTCGGTTTGCCAGAAGCGCCCCGTCGGTTGTTCCAGACCCGTTTCGAAGAAAGGAAACCACACTAACCTATGGCAGCTAAAAAATCATCTCCCTTGAAGATCATCCCGCTTGGCGGCCTTGACGGCATCGGCAAGAATATGACGGTCTTCGAGTGCGGCGACGACATGGTGCTCGTCGACGCCGGCCTCATGTTCCCGGATGACTCCCAGCCTGGTATCGACCTGGTGCTTCCCGACTACACCTATGTTCTGGAGAACGAGGAGAAGCTCCGCGGTATCGTCGTCACTCACGGCCACGAGGACCACACCGGTTCGCTTCCGTATCTGCTGCAGGACCTCAACAATAAGGTGCCCATCTTCTCGAGCAAGCTGACGCTTGGCTTTATCGAGGGCAAGCTTTCTGAGTTCCGCATCCGCGCACCCAAGTTCCGCGAGGTCAAGGGCGGCAGCCATGTCAACCTCGGCGGCATCTCGCTCGACTTCTTCTCGATGACGCACTCCATCCCCGGCGCTCTGGGCGTGTTCATCCGCACCAATCAGGGCACCGTTATGCACACCGGCGACTTTAAGCTCGACCAGACGCCCATCGATGGCGTTACGCCCGACTATGCCGCTATCAGCCGCTTTGCCAAGCAGGGCATCGACCTGCTGCTTTCCGACTCCACCAATGCCACGGTTCCCGGCTTTACCAAGTCCGAGGCCGAGGTTGGTCCCAACCTGCTGCACGCTATCAAGAACGCCCCGGGTCGCGTGTTCGTCGCATCGTTCTCGAGCCACATCCATCGTCTGCAGCAGATCTGCGACGCCGCCCGCAAGTGCGGCCGTAAGGTCGTCGTGACCGGTCGTTCCATGCTCACCAACACCCGCGTGGCACGCGAGCTGGGCTACCTCAACATCGATGATGCCGATATCATCGATGCCTTCGATATCGATAACCTGCCTGACGACAAGATCGTCGTCATGTGCACTGGTTCGCAGGGCGAGCCGCTGTCGGCTCTGTCCCGCATGGCCAATGGCGAGCACAAGACGCTCTCCATTCACGAGGGCGATACCGTTATCCTCTCGGCAACTCCCGTTCCTGGCAACGAGAAGGCCGTCCAGCAGGTCGTCAACAGCCTGGCCAAGCTCGGCTGCGACGTGTGGGATAAGAACCGCGCTCTCGTCCACGTCTCGGGTCACGGTAGCCAGGAGGAGCTCAAGCTCCTGATGGCCATGGCCAAGCCCACGTACTTTATGCCGGTTCACGGTGAGGCCGTGCATCTTCGCGCCCATGCCCAGCTGGCCCGCAAGATGGGCATCAAGGACGATCATATCTTTATCCTCGATAACGGCGACACGCTCGAGATGCGCGGTGGTATCGTCAAGCGCGGCACGCCCGTCGAGTCCGGCGTCGTCTACGTCGACGGTCTGCGCATCGGCGATACCGACCCCATCGTCCTGCGCGATCGCCAGAAGCTCGCCAACGACGGTATGGTTACGGCTGTCGCCATCGTCTCGCTCAAGCACAAGAAGATCGAGGCCATCGAGTTCTCGGGCCGCGGCGTTTCGTTTGCCATCGACGACCAGTTCTCCGAGGATGCCTCCGCGTCCATCATGAAGACGATCGAGAAGGGCAAGTTCAGCTTTACCAGCAGCGGTTCCGACGCCATTCGCAAGGCCGTGCGCGACTCGCTCTCCAACTTTATCTGGAGCCGTACGCGCACTCGCCCGATGATCATCCCGGTCGTCATGGAGGTTTAGTTTGGCGCGCGGATCTGCACAAAACGCCAAAGGCAATAAGGCCAACAACCAACCGGCATCTGCTAAGGGTGCCGGTTCCCATCTTCGTGCCAATAAGGGCCATGAGGCAGACTTCGACGATTTTGAGCCCTTGGTCGAGCCTTCGGCCAATCGCGATATCGCCGGTGTGGTCATCGCCGTTTTGGCGATCGCGTCCTTCATTGCCGTGATCTCTCCGGCAACAGCGCCCGTGACGGCTGCGGTTGCCGGTTTCTACCACCTGGGCTTTGGTCTGGGCGCCTACGTGCTGCCGATCGTCATCTTGCTGTTTGCCGCCACGCTCTTTTTGGGTGAGGACTCGCCGCTCAACGTGCGCTCTGTTGCGGGCGGCGCCTTGGTCTTTATCGCCGTCGTCTCCATTCTTTCGCTGATGGTGCCGGGCACGAGCGATTCGTGCGACCTTATGTTTACGCCGCAGAACCTTTCCGTGTCGGGCGGCTACATTGGCGCCTTTATCGCAAGTGCCTTGCAAAACGCCCTGGGTAAACCTATCGCCATGGTTGTCTTGCTGGGGCTTGTCGTCGTTGGTTTGGTCATTATCGGCTTTTCGGTGGGTGGCGTTTTGCGCTCCGCACGCGATCGCGCTGCCGATTTTGCCGAGCGTCGACGTGCCGATGTCAATGCGAGCCCGTGGGGCGATGAAGAGGCCCTGTCTGTTCCCGGCGTCGCTCGTCCGCACCTGAGCATTCTGCGCCAGAAGGGGACTGACGCCGCGGTGACCACGGTCATGGGTGGCGATGTCAGCCCGGTTTTGGATGACGACGAGGACGATGACCCATTTGTCGACGTATCCGAGTCGGTTGAAGCCGAGCGCGCCAAGACCACGCTGCTGCCGCGCCGCCATGCCAAGAAGGGCAAGGCTGCGCCCAAGCTCAACACAAGCGAGCCCGACCCGTCTTGGTCCGATAGCGAGATTGAGCTCACCGAGGGTGACGACGAGGACGACGAGGCTCCGCTCGAGACCGCCAAGACAACCTTGCTGCCGCGTCGCCACGCCAAGCGCGGGCAGGTCACTGGACAGCTTTCGATGGAGGACGATCCGGACAAGGTTGACGAGTCCGAGCCGCCGTTTGCCGTGAACCCTGTTTCGGCCGCACCTCAGATTCCCGACTTCTTAAAGCATCCCAAGGTTGCCGATGCGCCTGCCACGAGTGCTATCGAATCGGCTGCGGCTCGTGATGGGGGAGTGGACGACGGCGCCGCAGATAACGAGGGCGAAGAGGAGGACGGCCTCAAGCTTCCGCCGCTCGAAATCCTGCATGCCAACCCGCAGTCGGCTTCCGCCGCGTCTTCGGACAAGGAGCTGGAGCAGACCGCTGAGTCACTGCAATCCACCTTGCTTGAGTTTGGCCGCAGTGCCCGCGTGGTCGGCTGGATCGCCGGCCCCACGGTGACGACCTTTAAGCTGCAGCCCGGTGAGGGCGAGCGTGTGAGCAAAATCTCGAGCCTCGAGGACGATATCGCGCTTTCGCTCGCTGCCCAGTCGGTGCGTATCTTTGCCCCGATCCCCGGCACCTCGCTCGTGGGCATCGAGATTCCCAACCGCAAGCGCCAGAACGTCAATCTGGGCGACGTGCTGCCCTATGTGAAGGGCGGTCCGCTCGAGCTCGCCATCGGCCGCGACGCCGAGGGCACGCCGGTTGTCGCCGACCTCGCCAAGATGCCTCACCTGTTGATTGCCGGTACGACCGGTTCTGGTAAGTCGGTGATGATCAACTCCATCATCACGACCTTGCTCATGCGCGCCCTTCCCGAGGACGTTCGCCTGATTATGGTCGACCCCAAGCGCGTCGAGCTTGCGGGCTATAACGGTCTTCCGCATCTCTATGTGCCCGTGGTGACCGAGCCTAAGCAGGCCGCGAGCGCTCTGCAATGGGCTGTGTCCGAGATGGAGCGTCGCCTGAAGGTCTTCGAGCGTCTCAACGTGCGTAAGATCTCGACCTACAACGAAAAGCAGGCTGCTGGCGAGTTTGAGCATTACGACAATCCGCCGCAAAAGATGCCCTACCTTGTCATTATCATTGACGAGCTCTCTGACCTGATGATGGTCGCCGGTAAGGATGTCGAGGCCTCGATCGTGCGTATTGCACAGCTGGGCCGTGCCGCCGGTATTCATCTTATCGTTGCCACGCAGCGCCCCAGCTCCAACGTGGTGACGGGCCTTATCAAGGCCAACATCACCAACCGCATCGCCTTTAACGTCGCCACGGGTATCGACTCGCGCGTCATCATCGACCAGATGGGCGCCGAGAAGCTCACCGGTTTGGGCGACATGCTGTTCTCCAAGGTCGACTGGGGCAAGCCCCGCCGTATCCAGGGCTGCTTTGTCTCGGATGATGAGATCAACGAGATTGTCGAGTTCGTCAAGTCGCAGAGCGAGCCCGACTACCACGAGGAGATTCTGTCCGCCGTGGCGCCCGCTTCCATGTCCATGGCTGGTGGCGGCATTGTCCGCACCGGAGTCGCCGAGCCGCAAGACGATGATCCGCTCATTTGGGAAGCCGCCCATATTGTGGTGGAATCGCAGCTGGGCTCCACATCTGGCCTGCAACGCCGCCTGAAGGTTGGCTATGCGCGTGCCGGGCGTATTATGGACATGCTGGAAGAAAAGGGTGTCGTCGGCCCGCCCGACGGTTCCAAGCCGCGCGAGGTCCTGTTGGACGAGGAAGGGCTTGCCGCGCTGGAATCTGTCGACGCCGAGATGGCACGTGAAGATCGTGAGTTTGGAGGATTCTGATGGCTGCACGCTTTGGTGACATGCTGCTCGAGCAGCGTCGCCGAATGGGCCTTTCCATTCAGCAGGTCGCCAACACCATCAAAATCAGGCCGCAGATCATCGAGTTTTTCGAGACCGGTAACTTTGCTTCGATGCCGCCGCGCGGCTATGCGCAGGGCATGATTTCGAGCTATGCTCGTTTTTTGGGCCTCAATCCGCGCGAGGTCGTCAATGCCTACTTTGACGACCTGATGGCATACGAACGCGAGACGTCGCAGCAGGGCGGTCGTTTTCAGGACGCCGCCGGCTACGTCAATTCGCGTTCCTCTGTCGATAACGGGCGCTTCCTGATGGTTCAGGGTGGTCGCTCAACGCGTTATGGTCAGCGTCCGCAGCAGGCTGGCTATATTACCGAGACGGGGTCCAGTGAGGAAATCCGTTCTCAGCGCGATCGTTTCCGCAACACGCCTATGCCCGACGATCGTGCGCTTCCCGCTGCCCGCGGTGTGGTGCGCGATCCCCGTGTCGGCTACGGAGATGGCGGCTATTCCGATCGTGGCTACCGTGGTGTCTCTGCCGGTCGTGCTCTCGGCGGCTATGCGGACGCCGATGCCACGCAGGTGACGCCGCGTCTTCGCTCTCAATCACAGCCGTATGGCCAGCGCTCTTCGGCTCCGCGTGCGGGCCAGCGTGGCTATCAAGGCCGCGGTGAACTTGCGCCCCGCTCGGGTCAGCGCAGCCTTCAGGGCCAGGGTGGCTATCTCGGCCGTTCCGACAGCAATCGTGGTCGTATGCCTCAGGGAGGCGGCCGCAGCAGTTCCAGTCGTGGACGCGGCGGTTCCCGTACTCCTCAAAACAACGGTCTCGATCCGCGTATCGTCTACGCCGGCATCGGTGCCGTGGCGTTGCTGCTGATTGTGCTCATCGTGGTACTTCTGCGCGGCTGCGCATCTTCGACGCCCGAGACCACGCCCGAGACGCCCACTGCTACCAAGACGACGCCCAAGAAGTCTTCTAAGAAGACCGAAACGGTCGACGAGGACGAAGACACCGATGAGGCGACGGATGAGTCGACCGATTCGGACGCCACCAAGACGACGGCTAAAAAGGAAGAAAACGAGGTAACGAAGGTCAAGGTCTCCGTTGCCAAGGGAAAGACCGCCTGGATTGAGGTCAAGGTCGATGGCAAGTCGGTCTATGGCGCCCAGGCGACTGGCCCCTTTGAGCAGGAGTACACGCCTGAGTCCTCGATCGAGATCACCACGTCCAAGCCTTCCGATGTCACCGTTACCAAGAACGGCGAAAAGGTCCGTTACGATACCAAGACCTCGGGCGTGGCGCGTGTGACGATCACCGTTCCCAAGAAGGAGACGACTGGTTCCGAGAATGGTGAAAGTTCTGATGGTACCGACACCACCGATGGTACCGACACCACCGACGGCACCGATGCCCAGTCCACGGATGGCGCCGATACCGCAACTGACGGCCAGACGCCCACCGATTCTACCGACTATTCGTACGATAGCTACTAAGCCGCTCGTACGCGAAAGGAAACATCATGGCTAAAGATTCCAGCTTCGACGTCGTGTCCGAGGTCAACATGCAAGAGGTCGACAACGCCTTCCAGCAAACCACGCGCGAGATTTCCCAGCGCTATGACCTGAAGGATTCCGGCGCCACGATCGAGCTTTCGAAGGGCGACAAGCTCTTTACGATCAACGCCCCGGCCGACTTTGTCTCCAAGCAGATTATCGACGTGCTGAGCTCCAAGCTCATCAAGCGCGGCATCGACCTCAAGGCTGTCTCGTGGGATGCTCCGCAGGCGGCATCGGGCGGCACCGTGCGCGTGCTCGGCCATATCGTCGAGGGTATCGACCAGGCGACCGCCAAGAAGATCAACAAGGACATCAAGGACCAAAAGCTCAAGGTCAAGGTGACTATCGAGGCCGACAAGCTGCGTGTTTCCTCTGCTTCGAAGGACGCGTTGCAGACCGTGATCCAGTTCCTGCGCGACCAAGACTACGGCCAGCCGCTGCAGTTCACCAACTACCGCTAATATCATTCGAAAGGACTGCTCTCCAACATGGATACACCGTTGGGCTCCGTGCTCTACATCACCCTCGGGTGCGCTAAGAACGAGGTTGACACCGACCGCATGCGTTCTCTTTTGACCGCCGCGGGCTACGAGGAGGCATTCGACCCACAGGATGCCGATATCGCCATCGTCAATACATGCTCGTTCCTCGCCTCCGCAACGTCCGAGAGCATCGAGACCACGCTCGAGCTCGCCAACGAGGTTCAGGACGGCGTTCGTTCTTGTCCCATCGTCATGTGCGGCTGTGTGCCGTCGCGCTATGGCGACGACCTGCCTGACGAGCTGCCCGAGGTCGCTGCCTTTGTGAAGGCCGACGAGGAGGACGGCATCGTGGCGGTCATCGATGGCGTGCTGGGTGTCGAGCGTGAGATCGCTGCCTATATTCCGCAAGTCAAGCGCACTGTCGAGGGCGCCGTTGCTTACGTCAAGATTTCCGATGGCTGCAACCGCTTCTGCAGCTTCTGCATGATCCCGTATATCCGCGGTCGTTATCACTCGCGCAATGCCGAGAGCATTATCTCCGAGGTACGCGACCTGGTTGCCGGCGGTGTGCGCGAGATCGTGCTGATCGGCCAGGACACGGGTATTTGGGGCACCGACTTTGCCGACGAAGACGTCACCGATGGCTCGCCGCGCAATCTGGCGCAGCTGCTGCATGCCGTCGCCGAGTCCGTGCGCCCGCACAACGTCTGGGTCCGCGTGCTCTATCTGCAGCCCGAGGGCATGACCGACGAGCTTATCGATACGATTCGCGATACGCCCGAGGTGCTGCCTTATATCGATATCCCCGTGCAGCACTGCGACGCGCGCATCCTTAAGGCCATGCGTCGCTCCGGTTCGCGCCAGGAGCTCGAGGACCTGTTCCGCGATCTGCGTGAGCGTATCCCCGGCATCATGATCCGTTCCACGGCCATGGTCGGCTTCCCGACCGAGACCGACGACGAGTTCCGCGACCTTATCGATTTTATGGACACCGTCGGCTTTGACTACACGAGCGTCTTTGCCTACTCGCAGGAGGAGGGCAGCCTGGCCGCTAAGATGGAGGGTCAGGTCGATGAGGAGGTCAAGCTCGAGCGCGCCCAGGAGGCCATGGACCTGGCCGAGTCGCTCGGTTTTGCCGCCACCGCCGCACATGTGGGCGAGCGCGCCCAGGTGATTGTCGACGGCATCGAGGAGACCGAGGACGGCGCCGAGCTGATCGGCCATGCTTGGTTCCAGGCGCCCGATTCCGATGGCGCGGTGCACTTGGACGCCAGCGAGGCGTCCGTGGGCGATATTCTGACGGTCGAGTTTACCGATAGCTTCTGCTATGAGCTTATCGGCCATGTTGTGGAGTAGGAGAGCATCGTGGCAAACGAGAGCAATAAGGAACTGACGAGTGTTTGGACGCCCGCCAACATCGTGACGTGCGTTCGCATCGTCTTTATCCCGGTGTTCATGATCGTGTCGGCGCTTTCTCACACGAGTGTTGCCGGTACAGATTGGAGCACCTTCGACGGCCCGCTCGCCGCCGCTGCCTTCATTCTGTATGTGATCCTGTCGTGCACCGATAAGGTCGACGGCTACCTGGCGCGCTCGCGCAACGAGATTACCGATTTCGGTAAGTTCTTGGACCCCATCGCCGATAAGCTGCTCGTGTTCTCGGCCTTGCTGCTGTTCTTGGACTTTGGCACCGTGACGGTTTGGTCCGTGTTCATCATCTTGTTCCGCGAGCTGCTGGTAAGCGCCCTGCGCATGGTTGCGAGTGCCGCCGGCGTGGTCGTTGCCGCCGATAAGCTTGGCAAGTACAAGACGGCGACCACGATGGTCTCCATCTGCGGTTACCTGTGCGTCTTTGCGATGGCCGGCTTGCACCTTGGCCCGCTGGCGCTGACGCTCGGCATCTACTCGGTGTCGCGCTTCCTGTACGCCGTTGCCGTTGTCCTGACCGTTATCTCGGGCGCCCAGTACTTCTGGAACTGCCGCAAGATCGTCTTTTCGGTCTAGGTTCTGGTGGGTATGACGGACTCTTTTGAGCAGATTTCCGCACATAACGAGGAGCTGGCGCGTCATATTGTCGAGCGCGCGAGCGCTCGGGGCGTGACGGTTTCGACGGCTGAGTCGCTGACAGCAGGTATGATCGCCTCGACGATTGCCGATATCCCGGGCGCCTCGGCGGTGCTGCGTGGCGGTGCGGTGACCTACTGCGATGAGATCAAGCATCGCGTTTTGGGTGTTGATCAGGAGACGCTCGACCGCTATACCGCGGTGTCGCATCAGACCGCGCGCGAGATGGCGGCGCGTTCGCTGGAGCTGTACCAGAGCGATATTGCAGTGAGCGCAACGGGTTATGCCGGCCCCGGCGGCGGCACTGAGGACGATCCGGCTGGCACTTTCTATATTGGCTGGGCGTATCGCGCGGCTGATGGGGAAGTGCCGGTCGTGGACTCTGTGCGCTGCCACTATGAGGGCGACCGTTCGTGTGTTCGTGCTCATGCGGTCGCGGAGGCATTGGGACGCATTGCCCTTGTGCTTAACTCTATGGAATAGACGTGTTTTAAGGGGCCTTCGGGCCCCTTAATTGTGGAGATAGGGACCCCTGACGAATTTAGCGTTTGCGCTGGTCATAGGTGTATTTTTGCCTTTCTTGTTCTTATTTGCCCCTTTGTGGTCAAGCATTTGGTCAGTGTTTGGTCGGCGTTTGGTTGGGTTTTGGAAAGACTGCCTGCATATGATTGGCCTGAACGGTTGACCACGAACAGCCGTTCGTTTATTATCGATGCAGGTTGTTAAGAGGAGGGCTATTCATGGCCAAGAATTCAGGTCCCGTACGTACCGTTCATGCTCGCACGACGGGTAAAGAGCGCGATGAGATGATCGCCACCACCAAGGCCGAGATCGAGAAGAAGTTCGGTCAAGGCTCCATCATGAGGTATGGTGACGGCGGCCCCGAGCTTGAGGTTGAGGCCATCCCCACGGGCGCTCTGGCACTCGATGCCGCTCTGGGTATCGGCGGTGTGCCGCGCGGCCGTATCGTCGAGATTTACGGTCCTGAGTCCTCCGGTAAGACGACGCTTTCGCTCGAGATCCTGGCCGAAGCCCAGGCAATGGGTGGCGTGGTGGCATTTATCGATGCCGAGCACGCGCTCGATCCCACGTATGCCGCGCGCATTGGCGTGGATATCGACGAGGTACTGATTTCCCAGCCTGATACGGGTGAGCAGGCGCTCGAGATTGTTGACATGCTCGTGCGTTCCGGCGCCATCGATGCCATCGTCGTCGACTCCGTCGCCGCGCTGACCCCGCGTGCCGAGATCGAGGGAGAGATCGGCGATACCACGGTCGGATTGCAAGCTCGTCTGATGAGTCAGGCGCTCCGCAAGCTCGCCGGCTCGCTGTCCAAGTCCAACACGACATGCATCTTCATTAACCAGCTACGAGAGAAGATCGGCGTCATGTTCGGCAACCCCGAGACCACGACGGGCGGCCGCGCCCTTAAGTTCTTCTCTTCGGTGCGTATCGACATTCGCCGCATCGACAGCATTAAGCTTAAGGATGAGGTTATCGGTAACCGCGTGCGCGCCAAGGTCGTTAAGAACAAGGTGGCAGCTCCGTTCCGTTCTGCTGAGTTCGACATCATGTACGGTACGGGCATCTCTAAGGAGGGCTCGATTCTGGACATGGCTGTCGAGTGCGGCATTTGCAAGAAGATGGGCTCCTGGTTTGCCTATGGCGAGGACAAGCTCGGCAACGGTCGCGAGGCCGCCAAGGCGTTCCTGCGCGAACACCCCGATTGCGCCGACGAGATTGAGCATAAGGTCCGCCTTGCCTGCGGGCTTGAGTTTGATGACGATGCTCCGTCCGAGGTCGAGCTGACCGATCAGCCTGCGCCTGAGGAGTTTGACGAGCTTTACGCCATCGATGGTTCCGCCATGCTCGATGATGACGACGAGTAGCGGTTACGCTCATGTCGTATACGGTGACCGAGGCCACGGTCGTCTTTCCCGATAAGAAGGCGGCCTCCTCGTTCTCGAGCGGGTATGCGTCCAAAAAGCCTTGCGCACATATCGATTGTGAGCTTGAGGGCGGTTTTGAACGGTCCATTTGGATTCCCGTGCGGGTCGCGCGCCTGTATGTCAAAAATCGCCCCGATCTTCCCTGTGATTGGGATAACTTTCGTGAAGCGGTGCAGCTCATCGAGCGTAAATGTGCACTTACCATGGTGACCGAGATGCTATCGCGACGCGACCATGCGACGGGTGAGGTCCGTGACAAGTTGGCACGCTACGGCTTTCGCCAGCCCGCGATCGATTTCGCCGTCGAGCGTGCCACCGAGTATCGCTTTTTAGACGAGAACCGCTTTTGCTCGTACTTTATCGAGGAACGCAAGCGGCGCGGTTGGGGACAGCGTAAAATCGAGACCGAGCTCAAGCGCCGTCATGTCGTGCTCGATGACATTCCCGGTTATCCCGAGGATTATTTTGCCGTCGAAGACGATTTGGCGCGTGCGTCAGCCCTGCTCGCCAAGCGGCGTGTTCCAGAGACGCGCGGATTCGAAAAACTGGTTCGGTTTTTGATGGGCAAGGGCTTCTCGTATCACATCGCCGCCGATGCCGTTAAGGCACGTCTCGATGCCGAACGTGAGGAATGTGCTGTTTAGGCGTATGCGTTTTGTGGCCCTGCCGTTCACCGCGTTTTAGCCGCCGTGCTGGGGCCATTTATTTGACAGTTGTTGTGGTTCAACGTACGATAAACACTGTCATTTGCTTTGTGATATGTGCTCATCTGTGATGAGTTTGTTTATATGTTTATCTGTATCCGACCCGCATAAGCTGCGCCCATATTACTCAAATGTCGCGAGCCGTTCGTAAGGACGGTTCGCTTTGTTGTGTAACGAATCCATAAAAAGGAGTGAGCATGCCTATCATCGCAGCGCTCGTTGGCATCGTTTTGGGTGCCATCGCCGCCATTGCCTACATGCGCACCGCCAAGCAGGGTAGTCTTCATGAGGCCGACGAAAAGATCCAGTCGGCACACGCACAGGCTGAGTCCCTGATCGGCGATGCAAAGCGTCAGGCCGAGACCCTCAAAAAAGAGGCTCTGCTCGAGGCTAAAGAGGAGATCATCAAGAACAAGCAGGCCGCCGAGGCCGAGGACAAGCAGCGTAAGAGCGAGATTCGTACGCTCGAGAACCGCGTGATGCAGCGCGAGGAATCCCTTGATCGCCGCAACGACGCTCTCGACAAGCGCGAGCATCAGCTGTCCAGTCAGGCCGGTCAGGTCGAGAAGCGCTCCCGTGAGCTCGAGGAGCTCTGCGCAAAGCAGACCTCCGAGCTCGAGCGTATCGCCGACCTTACCCGCGAGGATGCCCACAAGGAGCTCCTCGATAAGGTTCGCGGCGAGGTCACCCACGAGGCCGCCACGATCATTCGCGAGTCCGAGCAGCAGGTTCGCGCCGAGTGCCACAAGACCGCCCAGGAGATTCTGTCCCTGGCGATTCAGCGCTGCGCTGCCGACCACACTGCCGAGGTCACCGTTACCTCCGTGCACATTCCCTCTGATGACCTCAAGGGCCGTATTATCGGTCGCGAGGGTCGCAACATCCGCACCTTCGAGCAGGTTTCCGGCGTCAACCTCGTGATCGACGACACGCCCGAGACCGTCGTTCTTTCGAGCTTCGACCCGGTCCGTCGTGAGACCGCCCGTGTCGCCCTCGAGAACCTCATCGCCGACGGCCGCATTCACCCTGCCCGCATCGAGGAGATGTATCACAAGGCTGCCGACCTGGTTCAGCAGCGCGTGCGCGAGGCTGGCGAGCAGGCTGCCTTCGATACTGGCATCCACGACCTGCACCCCGAGATCGTCAAGACCCTTGGTGCCTTGCGCTACCGTACCTCGTTTGGTCAGAACGTGCTTCAGCACTCCCTCGAGGTCTCTGATCTCTGCGGCGTGATGGCTTCCGAGCTTGGCCTGGACGTTGTGACCGCCAAGCGCGCCGGTCTGCTTCACGACCTGGGCAAGGCAATTGACCACGACGTCGAGGGCCCGCATGCCGTCATCGGCGCCGAGCTCGCCCGTCGTTATGGCGAGAAGCCCGTTATCGTCCACGCTATCGAGGCTCACCATGCCGATGTCGACCCCAACACGGTGCTCGATGTCCTGGTGCAGGCCGCCGATGCTGTCTCAGCCTCTCGCCCCGGTGCCCGTCGCGAGTCTGCCGAGAACTACATCAAGCGCCTTGAGAAGCTCGAGGAGATCGCCAACTCCCATGACGGCGTCGAGCGTACCTATGCCATGCAGGCTGGTCGCGAGGTCCATGTCATGGTTCAGCCGGACAAGATCTCCGATGCCCAGTCCACGGTTCTGGCTCACGATATCGCCCATCAGATCGAGGAAGAGATGGAGTATCCCGGTCAGGTGCGCGTCGTCGTGATTCGCGAGAGCCGCGCTGTCGATATCGCTAAATAATATGAGCGACGCGAACGAGCTCATCTCATTTATCGCGTCGATGTCGGGGGAGGGCAACCTTCGCGTCGAGGAGAACCTTGGCGAGGGGTATGTCCGCCTCCGCGTTTCGGAGGCCGAGCGGCGCCAGGCAAAGCACGACATTCAGCATGTCGAGGATATCGTCATCGAAATGCTCCGTAATGCTCGCGATGCCGGCGCCGACAAGGTCTATCTCGCCACGACCAAGGAAGATGGCGTCCGCACGCTTGTCTTTCTGGATAACGGCTCGGGTGTTCCGCAGGATATGCAAGAGCGAATCTTCGATGCCCGCGTTACCTCCAAGCTCGAGAGCATGAAGATGGACCGTTGGGGCGTTCACGGTCGTGGCATGGCATTGTTTTCGATCAAGCAGAACACCGACGAGGCCCGCGTGGTCACGTCTGGTGTCGATCTTGGCTCAGCCTTTAAGGTGAGCGTTGCGGCCGACCGCCTCAGCGAGCGTGCCGATCAGTCCAGCTGGCCCCAGGCCGTCAAGGATGAGGACGGACGTTATGTCTGTGCTCGCGGTCCGCATAATATTATTCGCGCTGCCTGTGAGTTTGCGCTCGAGGAGTTGCGTGGTTGCGATGTCTATCTTGGTTCTCCGTCTGAGATTGCCGCGACCCTTTATGCTCAGGCGTCAAGTCGGCTCGATACGTCTCGTCTCCTGTTTATTGATGATGAGAGCGAGCTTCCGGTTGTCGATCGTTTAGGCCTTGCCTCTGATGCCGAGGACTTTATTCGTATTTGTTCGGGTTTGGGTCTTGAGATGTCCGAGCGCACGGCCCATCGCATTTTGGCAGGGCAGATTAAGCCCGTTCGCGGTGTGACTGCGCGTCTGCTGCGCGAGCGTGACTCATCCTCGCATGCGCCGGCTCCTGTCGATCTCGCGAAGGATCGTCGTGGGCTGCGTATTGCCAAGGATGACATGGCACAGTTTTCGCGTGCTGTGGAGCGCGACTTTAATGACCTTGCCGCCCGGTACTATCTCAATCTTTGCGGCGACCCAAAGATCCGTGTTTCGCGTGATCGAATCACCGTGACCTTCGATCTTGCCAAAGAGGAATAGTGCCTTTACCGAGTCCACTCGGTACGATAAAGTTATTGCAGTTAAAACGTACTTTTAAACGCAGGAGTTTCTTCATGGATTGCCTGAAGGTATCAAGCAAATCATCGCCCGCGTCCGTTGCCGGCGCCATCGCCGGCATGGTCAAGGATGGTGTACCCGTCAACATCCAGTGTGTCGGTGCCGGTGCTGTCAACCAGGCCATTAAGGCCGTTGCTATCGCGCGCGGTTTTTTGATTCCAACCGGTTTTGATATTTCCTGCGCGCCTGTGTTCTCCGACATCCTCATTAACGGGGAGTCGCGCACGGCCATCCGCCTTTCTATCTACGTTCACCAGATCAATCGAGCTGCTATGGATAACGTCGTCATGGATGATGTTAAGCCTGTGGCATAGCTTCTGCTTGCCTCGTTTCGCTCCCCATCGTTAGGACTTATGCACATGGACCAGCGTTCCGTACGCGATATTCTTGCCGGTAAAACCTACTTTATCCGCACCTTTGGCTGTCAGATGAATCAGCACGACTCCGAGCGTGTGAGCGGTCTGCTTGATTCGTATGGCTGCCTCATGGCGCTCGATCCCGAGCATGCCGATATCGTTGTCTTCATGACATGCTGTGTGCGTGAGGCCGCCGATACTCGCCTGTACGGTCAGTGCAATTCCTGCAAAAGCCTGCCGCCTTCGCCTTCGGGCAAGCGTGTGGTTGCCGTGGGCGGCTGCATCGCGCAGCGTGATGGAGAGGGCCTGCTCACCAACGTCGATAACGTCAATGTCATCTTTGGCACGCATTCCATCGCACATGTGGCCGAGCTCATTGCCGAGGCGTTCCTTGATGGTAAGCGTCATATCCGCACCAATGAGCATGAGGATACGGATGCCATGAGCATGCCGTGGCATCGCGAGACCCAGTATCACGCCTGGGTGCCCATCATGACAGGCTGCAATAATTTCTGCACCTATTGCATCGTGCCGTACGTGCGCGGTCGCGAAAAAAGTCGCCCCTTCGAGGAGATTGTCGACGAGGTGACCGGTTTGGTGCGCCAGGGCGTGCGTGAGATTACGCTGCTGGGCCAAAACGTTAACTCATATGGTCGCGATCTGTTTGGCAAGCCGCGTTTTGCCGATCTGCTGCGTGCCGTGGGCGATACGGGTGTGGAGCGCATCTTCTTTACGTCTTCGCATCCCAAGGATCTGCTCCCCGAGACCATCGACGCCATGGCCGAGACGCCTGCCGTTATGCCGCAGTTGCACCTGGCCGTCCAGTCAGGTTCGACACGGATCCTCAAAGAGATGAATCGCCGTTATACACGCGAGGACTATCTGGGCCTGGTCGATCGCATTCGCAACCGCATGCCCGATATCGCGCTCTCGACCGACATTATCGTTGGCTTCCCGGGCGAGACTGAAGAAGACTTTGAGCAGACGCTCTCACTTGCCGAGACGGTCCGCTATGCTCAGGCCTATACCTTCATCTATTCCAAGCGTGCCGGTACCCCGGCCGCCGAGATTGACGATCCTACGCCGCATGAGGTTATTCTCGAGCGTTTCAACCGCCTGGTTAAGGTTATCGAGACCACGGCGCACGAGTACAACCAGGGTGAGCTTCATACTGTGGTGCCGGCGCTCATTGAGGGAACGAGTAAAAAGAACGACGCGGTCCTGCTGGGCAAGAGTCCCAAGAATCAGACCGTGCATGCGCCTATCCCCGAGGGTTACAGCATCGATCAGCTTGTTGGCAAGATCGTTGATGTTGACGTTGACGTTGCCAAGACCTGGTATTTGTCCGGCTCCGTTGTGGGCGAGCCGCGCTAATGGTTTCTCCCGGGGCAGGTCTTTCCGCCGTTGCGATCGTCGGTCCGACGGCGGTTGGTAAGAGTGGTGTTGCCGACCGTTTGGCGGCTCGTCTTTCGTCCGAAGTGCTGTCGTGCGATGCGATGCAAATCTATCGCGGCATGGACATCGGTACCGCAAAGATGGCGCCCGATGAGTGTACGGCGCCGCTGCGTCTCGTCGACATTGTAGAGCCGGGTGTGGCGTACTCTGCGGCGCTTTATCAGGCTGACGCTCGCGCGCATGTTGAGCGTTTGCTTGGCGAGGGCCGCCTACCGGTGTTTTGCGGGGGCACAGGCTTGTATCTCAAGGCCGCCCTGGATGAGATGGCTTTTCCCTCGGGCGAGCTTGAGGACGATCGTCGCGCGGGGTATCAGGAGCTTGCCGAGCGTATTGGCGAGGAAGAACTGCATGCCCTGCTTGCCGAGCGCGATCCAGAATCAGCTGCTGTTATTCATCCGCATAACGTGCGGCGTGTGATTCGCGCGCTCGAAATGCACGATGATGGCGTTTCCTATGCGCAACAAAAGTCGCAGTTTAGTGTTCCGCGCGAGCATTATCATGCGTTATGGTTTGGCCTGACGCGAAATCGCGAGGTGCTCTATGAACGCATTAACCTACGTGTCGATGTGATGTTTGAGCAGGGTCTTGTTGATGAGGTTCGCGGTCTTATGGACCAGGGGCTGGGAGATGCCCTGACTTCGATGCAGGCAATTGGCTATAAAGAGATCATCGATGCTTTCAATGGCGTGACGAGCATGGATGAGGCTCGCGAACTCATTAAGATGCGTTCGCGTCGCTATGCCAAACGTCAGCTTTCGTGGTTTAAGCGCGATGACCGTATCGCGTGGTTTGATATGGATGAATGTACGATCGATGAGGTCGTTGCTGATATCCTGCATCGTATTGAGGCTGCCTAATGGCTCGTTTCCCCCTTGTTCCCACGGCACCCGAGCCCGAGCGTGCCATTTTGGTTGGTGTTGAGTGGCGCGACAATGCATGGCCACTCGATCGATCGCTCGATGAGCTGGAGCGCCTTGCCCACACGGCTGGTGCCCAGTGCGTGGCTCGCTTGTCTCAGCGTTTGGTAAAGCCGTATCCCAAATCATTTATCGGTTCCGGTAAGGTAGAGGAGCTGTGCGGTCTGGTACATCGCATGGATGCCGATGTCGTTTTTTTTGACGACGACCTGACGCCCTCGCAGCAATCCTATTTGGAGAAAGCCGTGGGCGAGCCGGTAAAGATTATCGATCGTACGGCACTGATCTTGGATATCTTTGGCCTGCATGCTCAGACGCGTGAGGGACGCCTACAGGTACAGCTGGCGCAGCTTCAATATCTGTTGCCTCGTCTGCGCGGCATGTGGAGCCATCTCGCCAAGGAACAGACGCGCGGCGGCATCGGCTCACGCTTTGGTCAGGGCGAAAGTCAGCTCGAGGTCGACCGTCGCCTCATTCGTAATAAGATCGCTGCGCTTCGTCGTGAGATCAAGCAGGTTGAACAGCGTCGTGATGTTCAATCCAAGAGTCGTATTGAGTCACCGGCGTTTCGCGTCGCGTTAGCCGGTTATACCAATGCCGGTAAATCGACGTTGCTCAATCGCCTGACAGGCTCTACGGTACTTTCGCAGGACAAGCTGTTTGCTACGCTCGACCCGACGACGCGTTCGTATCGCCTGCCCGGCGGTCGCGGAATGACGATTACCGATACCGTCGGCTTTATTCAAAAGCTGCCGCATGGTCTTGTCGATGCCTTTAAATCGACGCTGTCCGAGGTGTTGGGTGCCGATCTAATTCTCAAAGTCGTAGATGCGTCTGACGAGGACTATGAGCGACAGCTGGAGGCTGTCGACCGCGTGCTTGATGAGATCGGCGCCGGAGAGCGCCTAACGCTGACCGTATTCAATAAAATCGATCTTCTCGATAGCGTTGATCGATTAAGTTTCCGTCGTCGTTTTCCGGAAGCCGTTCTGTTCTCGGCCCAAACGGGCGAGGGGCTCGACGATCTCGTCGATCGCATTGCTCGCGAGGCAGCTGCCACCGATGTACTGCTTTCAGCCGACATTCCATATCGTGAAGGTGCGCTCATTACACTCGTGCATGAGCAGGGGACCCTTTTGCATGAGGAATATCTTGAGGATGGCGTTCGTATTGTGGCGAAACTGCCGGCTCGTGTCGCACCGCGGCTCGAGCGTTATCGCACCGAGTAGGCGAGCTCCAAAATGCCCAGTATAATGGGCTGATGCAGCAGATAAAAGGGTAGTGCATAACGTCCAAGGCTGGCGAGCGCCGGCAGGGAGTTGGCGTAGGCCCAGCTAGGGACGGTCTTATCGATTCCCTGCGCTATATGTGCGGCGAAGTATCCTGCAAGATACATAAAGATAAACGGGATGATGGGGTAGTAATCACCTGAGACAAACCCAGGGCTCGGAAATCCCAGCCACGCCAGGTAGGGGACAGGGTAGATTGTTTTGGGGATGCTCCAGGTGAGGGCGAACATCACAAGGCATAGGGACATGCCCCATCTCGCTGATATCTTTTTAAGGACGGGATCGGTCAACGCCACGATGCCGGTACATGCGGCCATGCAGTAGATGATGCCAAAATTAACCGAATCATCGACTGAGACAAGTGTTGTTGCCAGCCAGACGACGAGTGCTGCTAAGGCGTATTTGGCGGCACGTTTGATATTGTTGCGCGAAAGAGTGCACATCCAACCCGCGATAAACAAGAATACCCAGCTGATGCTGGCGCGCCAGATGTCTTGAAAGACAGTCTGGGTAAACCAGGGCATATCCCAACCGTACAGGTAGGCGAGATCGTAGCAAGCGTGAAAACCTGCCATTGAAATCATCGTAAACCCGCGGACGGTATCAAAGATGGTGATGCGTTTTTGCATTACGAGAACCGGCGCATCAAGCCGACGACTTTGCCCAAAATAACGGGATTTGTTGCATAGATAGGCTCCATGGTGTCATTCTCAGGCTGTAGGCGTACGCGTCCCTGCTCCTTGTAGAACGTCTTGACGGTCGCTGAACCATCAATCATGGCCACGACGATTTCGCCGTTCATGGCACTCTTTTGTTCACGGACGATGATGTAATCGCCATTGAAGATGCCGACATTGATCATTGAGCTCCCATGCACCTCAAGGATAAAGGAACCCTGATCAGTGGCGATTTCGGTCGGGATAGTAAAAGTGTCTTCGATATTCTGCTCGGCCAGAATGGGAATCCCAGCCGCGACGCGACCAACGAGCGGTAGCGAGACCGTTCCGCGAGGTGCGGTGGGCTCGTCAGATTTAGAAATTGAGACAGAGGAGCCGTCCTCGTTAAAGAGTTCCAGGGCGCGCGGTTTGGTGGCATCGCGCTTGAGCAGCCCGCGCGCCTCCAAGGCAGATAAGTGGGCGTGCACGGTGCTGGGGGAGGAAAGGCCCACGGCAGATGCCATCTCGCGCACACTGGGCGGATAACCCTTCTCCTGCTGATATTCCTTGATGAAGTCGTAAATTTGCTGCTGACGCTTGGTAATTTTGCGAGCCATCAGGGCATCCTCTCTACCCATGTCAAACAAATGTTCGAATTTTGCTTGACAGGAACAACTGTTCGAAGATAATAATAACCGAACATTCGTTCTCGCGCTAGACATTTTTGTCCGCGCGGCTTGATAAAACTGTTCTCAGCAAAACACGCGAGAGGAGAACATGATGAACGCAACGAATATGGTCCAGGGAAACCTTGCCCTTAAACTCGAGACGCCTGCAGAACCCACTTTTACGGTTGTTCAGGGTGGCCGCTCCGGCTTTCAGCCTTTGACCGTAAAGTCTGCTCGCAATCAGCAGGCTGTAGTTGCGCCGGCCCGCGTTGCCCTGAAGGTTCCGACGATTGTCGCCGTTGCCGTTGCGCTTACGCTCTTCGTTGTCCTCGCTACGTCGGTCTTTAGCGCTCGTCACGCCGCGTATGCCGAGTCCGTTTCCAACGTTACCTACGAGACTATTCGCGTTCAGCCTGGTGATTCTCTTTGGTCGCTTGCCGAGGAATATCCTATCGAAGGCCTTTCCACGCAAGAGACTTCCGACATGATCCGTAACGTCAATCATCTGGAGCATGGTTCGCTCGCCGCCGGTGCGCATCTTAAGGTTCCTGCTCGTTCGTAATCATTATCGCGCTGCGCATGGTACCCTTGTTATCGTTTAAGAGGAGGTACCATGCGCTGTCCCAAATGTGGCAAGGCACATACCCGCGTCGTTGATTCCCGTATGCAGGAGTCAAATAACACCATTAAGCGCCGTCGCGAATGTTGTTCGTGTAACTATCGCTTTACAACGTTTGAGCGATGCGAAGACCCAATCGAGGTCATTAAGTCAGACGGAACCAAGCAGCGGTTCGATCGCAATAAGCTGCTCGTCGGCTTGATGCGCGCCACCATCAAGCGTGATATCGATACTAAGAAGCTCAATGAGATTATCGACGACATCGAGGTCGAGCTGCGCTCTCGCACGCTGACGGCCGTCACGTCCCATGAGTTGGGTGACATGGTGCTCAAGCGCTTGGCCAAGATCGACAAGGTGGCCTACATCCGCTTTGCCTCGGTCTACCGCGATTTCAAAGACGTCGATGAGTTTCTGCAAGAGCTCGACAAGCTAAGGTGATTCCATGTCCAACATTACCGTCAACATAAAGCGTCTCGACCCCACCGTCGAGCTTCCCAAATACGCCCATCCCACCGATGCCGGCTTGGATTT
Source organism: Collinsella sp. (assembly GCA_048330275.1). Lineage (GTDB taxonomy): Bacteria > Actinomycetota > Coriobacteriia > Coriobacteriales > Coriobacteriaceae > Collinsella. Next base: position 63,129 of record DBFEIO010000012.1, on the reverse strand, counting down.
GCGCTCCAACGAGGACTGCGTCCTGAAGCCCTTCGAACGTCGTCTGGTCTCTACTGGGCTGGCCATCGCCTTGCCCGATGGCTACGCCGGCTTCGTCCAGCCCCGCAGCGGCTTGGCCATCAAGCAGGGCCTGTCTATAGTTAACACGCCGGGCCTCATCGACGCCCACTACCGAGGAGAACTCAAGGTTATCCTCATCAACCTGGACCCCTCCAACAACATCCAAATCAACAAAGGCGACCGCATAGCCCAACTCGTCATCCAAGAAGTCCCCACGGTCAACCTCGTAGAAGTAGAAGAACTAGACAAAACCGACCGAGGCAACGGAGGCTTCGGCTCCAGCGGCGTCGCTTAGGGGCGCTCGTATCCCTCCCGCCCGTCTCTCACACATATCATTCCATGCTCAAACATTCTCGCTTCGCTTCGCTCGCTGCGAAACTGCGCGTGGAACGATATGTGTGAGAGACGGGCGGGCGGCTACTCGCTTGAAACAATATTTACTTTTCTAGTAAGCCGACGCTACAAAGGGACCGTCCCTTTGTAGCGTCGGTTTACTGTATTTATATTTTCTGGTTCCCCTTTGCAGATTTTACTGGTGGGGAATCTGGTATAGCTGCTAGTACGTTAACGCAGCTAGCCTGCGGGAGGCCCTATATATCGTCCCGCGCGCAGTTTCGCAGCGAAGCGAGAATGTTTGAGCACGGGATGATATATAGGGCCTCCCGCAGGCTAGCGGACATTAAGACCCTAGCGAATATGCGCGGGTTTATCGCCCCAGTAGAAGCGGCAGAAGGCTCGTTTGCGCTTTTGGGGCTTGCCTACGAGCTCCATGGTTGCGATGGCGATGTCTTTGGCAGCGTGAGGGCGGCGTAGTACTTCGCCGTTGATGAGTAGGGCTTTGAGTGATTCGGGATGGTCGTGCAAGTGACGTAGGGTTACGATGAGTTCTCGTGCGGTGGTGACATGCATGCTGGCGCCCATGCCGGTGAGCATCGTGGTGTTGGCCTTTTCCTGACCGTATGATTTGCCCAGTAGGATCATCGGCAGATGCGCGCACAGGCACTCAGTGACGGTGAGCCCGCCCGATTTGAGGATTGCCAGGTCGCAGCCGTGCATGAGGGCTGCCATGTCGTCCACGTAGTCCAGAACCGTGACGTTCTCGAGCTTCATGGCATCGAAGAGCGTCTTCAGCCGGGTGGCATACTCCACGTCTTTGCCGGGCAAAAAGACAAAGTGCATGTCTTCGAAGCCGCGCAGGAAGGGGAGTGTGCGGTCCATCTCCGCGCGAAAGCGAACGTACGGTTGAGGCAAACTGGCACCGGCCATCACCAACACAACGGTCTTGTCAGCGGGGAGATTGAACTTCTCGAGTTCTTCCTCGCGATTGTAGTCCGTATCAAACCCGGCGCGAATGGGGATGCCTGTAATGCGGATTTTGGTCTCGGGAACTTTACGGGGGCGAAGTGTCTCGGCCATAAATTCGTTGGCTACGCAGAACAGATCGGTGTCCTTGTGGGGCCAAAAGCCTTCGACTTCATAGTCTGTTGGTACGCAGATGACGGGATAATCGATACCCGTGATGACGCGGGCACCCACAGCGACGTTGGCCGCCGTGATGTGTGTTGCGACCACGGCTATGGGCCTGCGGGTGCGGACATATTCGTTGAAGGCAGGGAACATAATACGTGACCATGCCGTGCCTCCGCCCCAGAGCAGATGTCCCGTAAACGTGTATCGCCAGGTTAGGTCATATATGGGACGCGTGGCGCCGGTAAACGAAGCTGCTGTTTTATTACCATCGAACCTAATACGTCCAAAATCGAGGATATCCAGGACTTCGATCTCAACATCCTCAGGGATTCCCTTGGTGCCGCTGATAAGGTCAAATGCTTGTGCAATCGCGTTGGCGGCGGCTTTGTGGCCCGATCCAACCGATGCGTGCACGATGGTTACTAGGGGTTTTTGTGCAGGTGAAACGGTCATTTGCTCCGGTTGGGGAGTAGCTTGCATGGACAGGGGAGCGCTATTGCTCGTCTGCATTTGATCCATCGATAACTCCCCTTCAGCTTTGTTACGCGATTTATCATTGTAGTGCATGAGTGTCATGTTCACGTAAATTTGGGTATGAGCGCAAAGAACGCCAATCTTTCGACAGGAGGTCTCTTCATGACTACCCATCAGCCGATCGATGTTGCTATTATCGGCGGCGGCCCTGCGGGCTATGCTGCAGCCATTTACGCGGCGCGCGCCAACCTAACGACGACCGTGATTGAGCAGGGCATGTCGGGAGGACAGATCGCCACAACCAATAAGGTCGAGAACTATCCGGGCATTCCGCTACTGAGCGGCGCTGAACTCGGTGAGCGATTCCAACAACATGCAGAAGGCCTAGGGGCTCAGGTTGAATGGAGCATGGTGACGGGTGTCGATTACGATGCCGGCTCCAAATTGTTTACCGTTCATCACGATGTTGGTGATACGACGGCTAGGAGTGTTATCGCTTGCATGGGTGCCACGCCGCGTCCGGCAGGTTTCGCTGGCGAGGATACGTATCGCGGTCGTGGCGTTTCGTATTGCGCGACGTGTGACGGCATGTTCTTCCGTGGCAAACAGGTCTTTGTAATCGGTGGTGGCAATTCGGCATGCGAGGAAGCTCTGTTCTTGTCAGAAATCGCCAGCAGCGTGACCATCGTTTTGCGCCGCGATCAGTTCCGTGCCCCCGATGGTGTGGTTCAAAAAGTTCTTGCAAAAGATAATATTTCAGTTAGGTACCAAACTAGTATTGTGGAGCTCTCGGGCGAAGCCATGCCAACGACGATTACCTTTAAGGACAATGCATCCGGTGAGACTCATACCGATTCATTTGAGCCCGGCTCGTTTGGTATCTTTGTCTTTACCGGGACGCAACCCCATACCGAGCTTGTTGAGCATCTAGTCGATCTGGCGCCTGATGGCGGCATTCTGACTGATGAATCCATGGCGACCCGCACGCCAGGTCTATTTGCCGCTGGCGACATCCGTTCCAAGCTTTTACGTCAGGTTGTGACCGCCGTTTCTGATGGAGCCATAGCGGCAACCAGAGCATACGCATTTCTCCACGGATAAGTACGATAATATATCTTATGTAAGGTTGCTATCTTTAATCAAAGTGGTTGGACGATGCATCAATGTGTTGTCCAACCACTTTTACTTGCCGGCTATGTGGTATGTAAAACTAGATAACCTAGAATACAATATAGAAAATGAACGGAGGACCTTTATGAACCACGTTAAACACGTTATTCCGATGTCCGATTCGTCGGTCAGCTTTAAGCCTGAGGATATTCAGCCCACTGTGCTGCCCGATGCATTTATTCAGTCCGAAATCGTGCGCAAACTCAATACGTTGAGTCTGCCGCGCTATGACCAGTTGCCCAATGTGACGCTCTACCGCGACCAGGTTATTGAGTATGTTGCGCTGTGGATGGAGCCGCTGTCCATTTGCGTTGAGCACCCTGTCATTACGCCATCGATGATCAATAACTACGTGAAGGTCGGCCTGGTGCCTGCTCCGGTCAAAAAGCAATATGGCCGCGAGCAGATTGCCCGCCTGATCGCTATCTGCCTCTTTAAGCAGGTCTTACCTATTGCTGCGGTTCAGGCACTCTTTAACATTCAGCGTTTGAGCTACGATGCCCCGACGGCCTTCGATTATGTGGTCGATCAGCTCGAGGCATCGATTCGTTCGGCGTTTTCCGTCGAGCAGACGCCGGTTCCCGATACGGCGCATCAGATAACGCGTGAGTCGCTGCTTGTGCGCAGTGCGGTTTCATCCTTCGTTTCGAAAGCGTACCTGATGAGCTATCTAAAGTTTAATGGGTTTAATAACTAGCCGACGTATAAAACGGGCGGAACAAAGGGCTATCTGCCACTTTGTCCCGCCCGTATTTTTGCTTGGTTGGACGTTATTGGCCCGAAGCCACGCCCATGCCGTAGCCGATAATGAGCCCATGCATTTCGGCATAGTATGAATCTAGCCCGTTACAGGGCATGATGATAGTCTTGGAGCCTGGCCAGCGCTCCACAATTCGGCTGGCAAGTGCTTGGGCGCCTGCCTCATTCTCGACATGGTCGATAACGACCTCGCCGCCCGTAAAACCTTCGGCTTCCATGGTGTCGATAATCTTGTTGAGCATCTTCTTTTCGCCACGCGTGTGTCCGACGAGTTCGATTTTACCGGCTTCACTCGCCGTGCCCAAAATGCGAATATTGAGCTTGTTGGCAATGACGCCGGCTGCCTTAGGGATACGTCCGGCTTTGGCCAGGTTTTCGTAATTGCACAAGCTGAAGAGGATTTTGCTGTTCTGCTCAAGGCTATCGAAGTATGCGCAAGCGTCCTCGAATGAGACATCCGGATTGCTTGCAAGATAGCGGTCGAACAGCAAGAAAATGAGGTCCATTTTGCCGCCAGCTGCGCGCGAATTGACTAGATGAATCTGCCGGTCGGGCTCCTCGGCAAGAACCATATCGCGAGCCGTGGCTGCTGCGTTGTAGCTGCCCGACACGCCCTCAGAGATTGGCATGCAGATGGTCTTGTCTGCCAATTTGAAGAGCTCGGCCCACTCCCCTACGCTGGGACAAGCGCTCGAAGAAGCGTTCGTCTCCGCCTGAACAGCGCAGTTGAGCTCATGAACATCGAGTGAAAGGTCATCGATGAATTCACGCTCCCCCACTCGAATTTTGAGGGGCGCAAATGCAAAGGTGGTATGGGGTGCGGTCGGTTGCCAATCGCGGAGGTTGCAGCTTGAATCGGAGATAAGTGCCCAGCTCATAGAGGGTCCTTTCTAATTGTTCCTCAACAATTATAGCCATCTTGCAAACTGAATGTACGGCTATCTAGTTTTGAATACTAGATAGCCGTACAAGATTAGAAAAAAAAGAATGGACCTCGCGACTTAAAGCCACGAGGTCCACATTCACACGCTGTGTAAGATGACTTAGTAACGCACGAAGATATAGTTGTTGTTCATGCCGGCGGCAACGGAGCTGATGATAACACCCGTATTGTAGTCGGAAGCATGAATCATCTGACCACCACCGATGTAAATGCCGGTGTGGTACGAGTTGACCACAACGTCACCGGGCTGCGGATCGGACACACGCGTCCAGCCCATAAAGGTACCCGTGGTGCCGAGGCGGCAATAGCGACCAGTGAGGCAATAGCTAACAAAACCAGAGCAGTCGAAGCTGTTCGGGCCAATTCCGCCCCAGGAATAAGCGCAACCAAGCTTGCTGTATGCACGCGAGACAACAGAACCGCCATCGACGGACTGGCTCGGAGCAGAAGGCGTCGGAGCCGGAGCAGGCGTGGAGGGCTGCGGCGTCGGAGCGGGTGTCGGCGTAGGAGCCGGAGTGTTGCCGCCCTGGTTGTTATTGCTGGTCTGGCCACCGTTGTTGGTGTTCTCGGTCGTACCGGCAGTCTCGTTGCTCACCGTGGCCTTCTCGGCGGTGCTAGCGTTGATGCCGGCCTGCAGCGCGGCATTGGCCTCGGCCTCGGCGGCAAGCTCGGCCTGCAGCTGCGAATCCAGGGAATTTACGACGTTCTGGGCTTCAGCCTGCTGGGCGTTAAGCTCGTCGACCTTCTTTTGCGTGGTGGCGACGTTCTTCTCCTGCTCGGCCTGCTTATCGGTGAGCTGCTGCTTAAGCTCCTTTACCTCTTGAATGGTCTGAGCCTGCTTATCGGAAACTTTGCCGTAGTAGAACAGACGGTTGAGTATATCGCTCAGATCATCGACACCCGTCAGAACCTGAAGCAGGCTCAGACCGCCGGTTTTGTACTCGCCGGCGACATAGGTCGAGAGCTTGGCCTGACCATCGGCGATCTCCTGCTGCTTTTGCGTGATCTCGCCGGCAGTCTGATCGAGCGCTTGCGTTTGCGTGGCGAGCTCATCGTAAATCTGCTGAGTTTGGGTACCGATCTGCTCGAGCTTCGTACGAGCAGCGGCAAGGTCGGATGCGGTATCGGCGTAGGCAGGAGCCGCGAGGCCCAAGCCCAAAACACAAGCGAGGGTTGCCGTAGCAGCGCAGCGTGCCATGTTTTTGTGCGTGTTTGCTGTGCGCATGTAGCTTCCTTTCCAGTAACTAAGGGTAACGGCTAGTCCACCGTCACCAGGCTAAAGAGCTCAACATCGTCGTCAGTCGGCGTGAGCTTCTCGCGCGGGTTGAGAAACGCAAGCTCAAGTATACAACCGTAACCGATAAGCTTTGCGCCCATATCTCGCACCAGTTTACCTGTTGCCTCGACGGTTCCGCCCGTCGCGACCAAGTCGTCCAGAATCAACACGGTATCTTTAGAGCTGATAGCGTCGGCATGGATCTCAATGGAATCCGTTCCGTATTCGAGCTCATAGCTTTGGCTCACGGTCTCGCGCGGCAGCTTGCCCGGTTTACGTGCGGGAACAAAGCCGGCGCCAAGGGCTACAGCCACCGGTACGCCAACCATAAAGCCTCGAGCCTCTGGGCCCACGACCTTGGTGATTCCCATGCCGGCAAAGTGCTCGGCGAGGGCATCGGTCATGGCTTTGAGCGCCTCGGGATTGCCAAAGAGCGGCGTGATGTCTTTAAAGATGACTCCGGGCTCGGGATAGTCGGGGATGTCGACGATTTGAGATTCGAAGTCGTACATTACATGGCCTTTCAATGGGTTGCCGAAATTTCGGCAGCGGTTATTTGCCCGCCGTGGCGGTGCTGGAGTGCGAAGGGGCGACGACCTTGAGCGGCTTTACGAGAGAATCCTCGTGCGAAGCCGGCGTGGTTATCTCTTCGTTTTTTGCTTTGGTGGACTCGGAGCGAGTGATTTCCTCATCGAGTGCATCGATGTCGGCGTCCTCGACCACGGCGTTGAGCGACTCAAAAACGCGGTTCTTGAGCAGCGCAGTGTGCACACCCTCGGTCAGGTCGTGAAGCTTCTTAAACGCACGCTCGAGCTTGGCGTCGCGCTCGTCATCGGAGGTGTCCATGCCGAGCATGCTTACGAGCACTTGCTCAAACATCGAGGATTCGCGGTTGGCGGAAGACACGTACTGACGCAGGTTGCGCGGCTCGATATGGAAGCGTGACAGCTCGGAGCAGTAGCGGATGATCGGAAAATCGCGACCATCGACGAGCTCACGGTTCTGCGGACTCTTGATGATGCGAATGAGGTCGTTCTCGGCGAGCGAGCGGATAAACGAGATCTCGACGCCCAGCATATCGGGAATGGTCTCAATGGGATGCAGCTTTTGCTTAGTCTCCTTGGGCTCCGTCTTGAGCGGAACATCGGACAGCAAGCCCACCTCGTAAGCGAGCGTTGACAGGTCCGTGGCGTTTTCCAAGCGCTGCTTAATCACGTTGAGCGGCATGTAGCGGGTCTTCTGCAAGTGCAGAATGACCTCCAGGCGATCAACGTCCTCCTTAGAGTACTGACGGTATCCCTTAGGCGTACGATGAGGGGTAATGAGCCCCTCATCTTCTAGAAATCTAATTTTTGAGTTCGAAAGATCGGGGTATGCGCCTCGAAGAAGGTTGACGACTTGGCCGATACTCAGATAGTTGCGTTCGGCCATGCCCTACTCACCGGTTTCGATGCGCTCCGGCGTGCTCTCGTGGTAGATGAGCGTAAACGTACCGATCTGGACGGAAGAACCATCGTGCAGCGGGGCCGCGTTGACAATGGCGCCGTCGACCCAGGTGCCATTGAGCGAGCCCAGGTCCTCAATGCGAGCGCCGAGGCCCTCGCGAATAATGCGCGCGTGGCTACGCGAAACGGTCATGTCATTGAGGAAGATGCCGTTCGCAGGATCGCGGCCGATGGTGGTCACGTCGTCCTCGAGCTCAAAGGCGGCACCAGTCTGCGGGCCCTTGACGATGGACAGAACGGGTGCGGTGATGCGCACGTTGGCCATGAGGTCGGGAACGGTGACGTCGCTTGAAGGCACGCGGAATACGCAGGTAGCGTCAGCAGCCTTATCATTCTGAGGCATATTGTTAACCATGTTGTCCATGACAACCCCTAACTTATCGCGGACGTGCCGCAAATAATGAACCGTACGTAATCATACCCCAACGAATCAGTCTTCGATTTCAGGGTTCAGAAAGTCGATGTCCTCGTCCTCGGGATGCGCGAGAGCCTGTTTAATGGCCACTCCGCCCTTAATGGAATAGATGACAGCCGTGAGCATGGAGAAGATCACGCCGCCGTACACAAAGAAGATGCCGAGGGGCACCGAGCTTCCGTTGAGGCCCGGGAAGGCCGTAAGGGTTGAAGGTAAAAGATGCAGGCCGTCAATAACGGGGAACCCGAGCAGCATGAGCGAGAAGCCAGTCATGAGCAGTGCAGTGGCAATCTTTCCGGGAAAGACGACATCGATGGGGCGACGGTGATAATGACGCACGATAAGCGTGCCGATGCCCAGATAGATGTCGCGGCCAATAATGAGCACGCAGACCCAGATGGGCAGCTCTCCGCGGACCACCAGCCCAAGTACGCCGGTGAACAGCAGCGCACGGTCGCAGATGGGATCCATGACCTTGCCGAGCCACGAGACCGTCTTGGTCATGCGGGCGATCTGACCGTCCATCCAGTCGGTAGAGGCGGCAACGGCGTAGATAACGATGGCGATGACGCGGTTGTTATCCGTCACAAACAGGTACAGAAATACCAGGGTGAGGATCAGGCGCGTAAAGGTGATGAAATTGGAGATCGTAAAGATCTTATTCGACGGGTAATCGGAAGTGCCGATAAGCTCCTTTTTGATCTTCTTTTTGATGCCCACAGGACTCCCCCGCTGGTTAACGACATAACTTTCGCTACTATACCCGTTCCGGCGATGTCTATCCAGCGTAAGCATAGAGAGTCCAGACATGAGGAAGGCGCTTTTGGGCGGCGGTGGATTTCACATTCGTGTACATCAGCCTCCAAACATGCTGAAAAATGTCGGTTTTGGAGGGTGATGTACACGTTTTGATTCGGTGATTACATCGATTGGGAAAGTTGTTGCCTTAAGCAAATTAATCATGATGTGCGGGTCGAGAAGGGTTGGCGCCAAAAGAACCCAACGGCCGTTATGGCTTCGTTAGAAACGCGCCCCACCATGGATGGTGAACCCGAAAGGTAAGGCGCGCGGGCACGGTGACTCGGCCCGCGCTCCCGGAAGAGAAAGGATAAACCCATGGGTTACATGCTCGAGACGCGTGGGCTCACCAAGCGCTTCGGCCGCGGCGACCAGGCGCAGGACGCCGTGGCCGATGTGAGCCTTCATATCCGCGAGGGCGAGGTGTACGGGCTGCTCGGTCCCAACGGCGCCGGCAAGTCGACAACGCTCAAGATGATCTGCGGGATGCTGCGGCCGACGGCCGGGGAGATCCTCTTTGCCGGGCACGCCTGGCGCCGCGAGGACCTCTACGCAATCGGCAGCCTCATCGAGGAGGCGCCGCTCTACCCCAACCTCACCGCGCGCGAGAACCTGCGCGTGCGCACCACGCTGCTGGGCCTTCCCGAGAGCCGCGTAGATGAGGTGCTCGCCGCCGTGGACCTCGCGGACACCGGGAAGAAGCGCGCCGGGCGCTTCTCGATGGGCATGCGGCAGCGCCTGGGGCTCGCGCTGGCGCTGATCGCCCGGCCACGCCTGCTCGTGCTCGACGAGCCCACCAACGGCCTCGACCCCATCGGCATCGAGGAGCTGCGCGACCAGATCCGCGGCTTCGCGGCGGCGGGCACGACGGTAATCGTCTCGAGCCACATCCTCTCCGAGGTGCAGCAGATGGCTGACACCATCGGCATCATCTACGGGGGGCGCCTCGCCTACGAGGATGCGCTTCGGTCCGGGCAGGACCTCGAGGAACTCTTCATGAGCTTCTGCCGGGAGGGGCGACGAGCGCGCGGGGAGGTGGCGGCATGACGGGCGAGAAAGGCGGCCTGCTCGCGGGCCTGCGCGCCGAGGCCCTGAAGTCGCGCCACGCGGCACCGGTTCGCCTGGCCGTGCTCATGGCGCTGCCGATGCCGCTGCTCGGCGCGATGCCCTACCGGGGCGTGCAGATCTTCAGCGCGTGGAACTACTGGTACGCGCTCTTCCTGCCCGTGGCTCTCTCGCTCGTGGTGGCGTGCGTCGCGCGGGCGGACACTCGTACGCGGATGCGGGGGCTTCTGGGCCTGGGCTTCCCGCTCGGGCGCGCCTGGTGGGCCAAGGCGCTCTGGTGCCTCGCGCTCTGCATGCTCTCGAACCTCGTGGTCTTCGGCATCTACCTCGCGGGATCGGCGTTCTCCTCGCAGGGCCTCACGGCCGCGGGCACGCTCACGATGCTCCTCTGCGCGCTCGCCAACACGGTGACCGCGGCGTGGATGATCCCCGCAGGGCTCTTCCTCACGGCGCGGCTCGGCATGCTCGCGGGCATCTTCTGCCCGCTCGCCGCACAGCTCGTGGGTGGGTTCGCCTGGTCGCTGATGCCGCTGCCGCAGCTCTTTCCGCCGTCGGCGAGCATGGTCATCCCCACGAGCTTCATCCCCGTGCTGCCGAGCGGCGAGCCACTCGCGGCGGACATGGCGCTCGGCGGGGCGCTCACGGCGGACGGCATGCTCACACTGGCGGGCCTTGCGGTCTGCGCGCTCGCGTTCGCCGCGCTCACGGCGGCGGGCGCGGCCTGGTTCGCACGCTCCGAGGAGAGGTGATGGCCATGACACGACTCTCCGACCCGACGCCGCGCATGACCCTCCCGCGGGCCCTGCTCTCCGAGGCCCTGCGCCTGGCGCGCTCCCCGCTCACGGCGGTGCACCTCGTCTGCGGCCTGGCAGCCGGTCTTGCCTGCGGCGAGTACTTCTCCGTTACCCGATGGGACCCGGCGCTGGGCGCGGACGCCTACGCCCAGTTCCTCGGCGCCCTCATGCCGCTCATGTCCGCCATCGTCTGCGGGCTCGCCGTGGACGAGGAGCGCGCTGCCGGGCGCCTCGCCAACCTCACGGCGGTCCCCTCGCGCGGGCGCGCCGTCGCGGCGAAGCTGCTCGCCCTTGCGGCGCTCGGCGCGGGCGCGCTGGCCGTGGCGCTCGGCGTGTTCGGGGCCGTGCTCGCCGTCGCCGGGCGCCTGCCGCTCGGGCCCGCTCCGCTTGCGGCCGCCTGGGCGGGCATCGTGCTGGGCAGCCTGCCCCTCTATGCGCTGGGGCTCGGCGTGGCCCTGCGCCTCGGCCGCAACGCCGCCATCGGCGCCGGCGCGGCGGGGATGCTCCTCGCGTTCTTCTCAGTGGGCGGACTTGCGCACGGCCTCATGACCGGCGAGCTCACCGGTGCCCTGGCGACGCCCCTGAGCTGGGTGCCGCCCGCCTGGCCCGCGCGCCTGGGGTCGCTCGGGGTAGAGGCCTTCATCGACGCCGCACGCGCGGCGGGCCCTCTCCTCACGACTGCGCTCGCTGGCCTCGTGCTCACCCTGGCAACCGCCGCCGTCCTTATCGCCTGGTTCTGCCGCTTCGAGGACGGGAGGGCAGATGCGTAGGAAGCCGCTCGCCGCCGTGCTCGCCCTCCTCTCCGCAGCGCTCGTCCTGGGCGGGAATGCCCTGCTCGTCGCCGGCTGGGGGTCGGCGCTGCGCTCGATCGCCGACCGCGTGCTGCCCAACCCTGAGATCGCCATGTGGGCGCCCGCGCCCGAGCCCGGCAGCCACGCGAGCTCCTACGCCGACGCCATCGGGGCGGGGGCGAACTACGTCTACCTGGTGGACGCGGCGGACGACAGGGGCAATGTCCGAGAGCTCCAGCTCATCTTCTTCGGACGGGAGCCGGACGGCGAGGGCTGGCTCGAGATCGAGGCGCGCGGCGGCTCGGGCGTGCGCTACCGCGCGTGCGATGCGGCCGAGGCGCCCGCGGCTGCGCGCGGGGCTCTGGACCGCTGAGCGCGGCGCAAGTACAATGCAACGGGAGTTTCAGGAGGTCGAATATGGCGAGGATACTGGCAGTGGATGATGAGCGGGCGATCCTCGACGCGCTCGCGCGCGTCCTCGGCCGCGACGGCCATGAGGTCGTCAAGGCGGCGGACCCGACGGCGGTCCCGGGGACGGACCTCTCGCGCTTCGACCTCGTGCTCTGCGACGTCATGATGCCGGGGCTCGACGGCTTCGAGCTCGTGCGGCAGATCCGCCCGGACTTCGACGGGCCCATCATCTTCCTGACCGCGCGCGTGGCCGAGGAGGACGCCGTGGCCGGCTACGGCCTGGGCGCCGACGACTACGTCCGCAAGCCCTTCGGGGCCGCGGAGCTGCGCGCCAAGGTCGCGGCCCATCTACGCCGTGAGCGCCGGCCGCGCTCGCACGCCCTCTCCTTCGGGGAGGTGCGGATCGACCTCGGGGCGCGCGGCCTCGCCGTGGGCGGCGAGGCCGTGCCGCTCACGCCCACCGAGTACGCCATCTGCGAGTACCTCGCCCGCCACCCCGGGCAGGTCATGAGCCGCGCGCAGATCCGCGAGGCGGTGCTCGGCTGGGAGAGCGACGCCGACGACGCGGCCATATCCATGCAGGTCAGCCGCGCCCGGAGGAAACTCTCCGAGGCCGGCGCCGATCCGATCGCGACCGTCTGGGGGATGGGGTACAAGTGACAGCTCTGAAGACCGGGGCGCGAGGTCGCGGGGGCATGCCGCTCTCCTTCGTCATCGCGCGCTACTTCGCCTACGCGTTCGCGGCGGTCGCCACGGCGTGGCTCGCCTCGTTCATGGCGCTCTCCGCGGCGATCAACGCGGGCTTCGTCTACGAGGCAAGCTGGGGGCCGGCCAATGCGCGCGAGGTCGCGGAGGGCCTGGCACGCGACGGCGTCTGCGGGCAGCAGGACGTGCCGACGGCGTACCGCTACCTCATCCTGAATAAGGACGGATTCGTGCTGATGACAGACCTCGAGGGCACGCGGCTCGAGGACGCGACGGAAATGGCCCGTGCGGCACTCGCCGCGGATCCGGGCACAGTGGAGATTGAGGGCGGGGGCTCGGGCCTCACCTACGCCGCGTTCCCGCTCAAGGGCGGCGGGGCCTGCGCACTCGTCAGTGAGTACCTGCCGCAGTGGGTCTCGCGCGACCTCGCCGGCCTGCTTCCCAGCCCGCAGAACCTCATGCTCGTCGGCGCCGCTGCGGGCAGCGCGCTCGCGCTCGCGCTCGTGGCGCGCCGCGCGAGCCGCGTGATCTCGCGCAAGATGGCGCCGCTCGCGGAGGCGGCGGGGCGCGTCGGCGCGGGGGATCTCGACTTCGCGGTCGGCGGCACCAACGTGCGCGAGGTGAACGACGTCCTCGCCGCGATGGACGCCATGCGGACCTCCCTCGCCGAGTCGCTCGAGGCCCGCTGGGCCGCGGAGCGGGGGCAGCGCGAGCAGGTGGCGTCGCTCGCCCACGACCTCAAGACGCCGCTCACCGTGCTGCGCGCCAACGCCGACTTCGTGGCGGAGGAGCTGGAAGACGAGAAAGACGCCGACCTCGCGGCCGCCGCGCGCGACATAGCCGGCAGTGTCGAAAGGCTCGACGGCTACGTGCGCCTGCTCATCGAGGCCTCGCGCGGGTCCGGCGGGGCTGAGAGGGCCCCCATGCGGCCGGCCGAGCTCTGCGAGCAGGTCTTCGCCGAGGCCGCCCAGATCACCCGGGCGCGAGGCGTGACGCTCGACGCGGCCACGGGCCCTGCTGTCGCGGGCGCGCCCGAGGCCCCGCTCGACCGAACCGCCCTGGCGCGAGCCGCCGCGAACCTCGTGGCCAACGCCGCCGAGCACGCGCGCTCGCGCGTGGCGGTCTCCTGCGACGTCGAGGGCGGCCACCTCGTCATCGAGGTGGCCGACGACGGACCGGGCTTCTCTCCCGCCGCCCTCGAGCGCGGCTGTGAGCGCCTCTTCACAGACGATTCCTCCCGCTCCTCGCGCGACGGAGGCCGCCACTACGGGCTCGGCCTCCACGCCGCCTCCGAGGCCGCGAGCGCCCACGGGGGCTCCGTCTCGCTCGCCAACAGCCCCTCGGGCGGCGCGGTGGCCACCATCGCGGTCCCCCTGTGCGGGATCTGACGACTTCCTCGTTGTCTACCTCGACTGCGATATGTCGCTCGCCGAGGCCGCGACGAGATGGTGTTGCGTCTGCCCCGCTTGGTGCTTCTAGCTCAAATTTGATCTGATGTAAGGCCCGTGCAATCCTGCATGGGCCGTTCTTTTGGCAATTGCTCGACCGATTCGTGGCTTGAAACACAAATTATCGAGTTAAGGAGACATGGGGTCACACAGCGGCTCTCAGAGCGCCCGCCGCACTCCCCCGCCATTACCCTGCGGCGTCCTCGTATAGAGCCCATCCTGCTTGGCGTTTCGTTGCAACAGCCCACTTGTCCACCGATCAAGTGAACTACTGGAATAAATACAGCGACACGCTTGTCCGTTACAGTCGCTATATCTGTGTTAATCGCCGCGATAAATACAGCCTGTACTCGGCTGCATACCAGCTACGCGTATGTAGATTCATATCGCGTTAATAAATCGGCTCAAGCGCGTGCAAAACGCGCAAGTAGCCGCAAAAGGCGATTATCGCGCAGGTAGATTTTTGGCACCCTGTTGCTTAAACAAAATTAAGCAATTGCATAAAACAAAAAAGGTCAGGCACAAGGTGCCTGACCTGCAAACTTCTGGTCGGGACGACTGGATTCGAACCAGCGACCCCTTGACCCCCAGTCAAGTGCGCTACCAAGCTGCGCCACGTCCCGAAGCTTTTGTTTGTTGCTCTGCTCTCGCTCGCAACAGGGAGTATATTAACCCGAAACTTTGTCCTTGTGCAAGAACTTTTTTACAAATTTTGAAGCAAGTCCAAAATTGTATCTGCGAGCTGGGGTTTTGTTAGTACGGGTAGTTCTTGCGTACCCGCTATGCTCACGATCCAAGCCTTGTTGGTGTCGGTTCCAAAGCCCGAATCGGCGCGTGAGACATCGTTGGCGATAATGGCATCGCAGCCTTTGCGGGTCAATTTGCGCTCGGCGTACTCGACGACGTTATCAGTCTCGGCTGCAAAGCCGATTACGAGGCGATCGCCCTTTTGGCGTGAAAGTTCGGCCAAGATGTCAACGGTCTCGACGAGCTCGATTCGATCCAGGCGCTCGTTGGCCTTTTTGAGCTTATGGTCCGCCGGGGCCGCCGGCGTGTAGTCGGCGACGGCGGCGGCGCAAATGGCCGCGTCGGCCGTCTGGAAGGCGCTCAGCGCTGCCTTGAGCATTTCTGAGGCGGTCTGTACGTGCACGCACTCCACACCGCGGGGAACGTCGAGCGATGCCGGTCCCAGCACGAGCGTGACGGCGGCACCGCGACGTGCGGCCTCCCCCGCCAGGGCGATACCCATCTTGCCCGAAGAACGGTTGCCAATGAATCGCACCGGGTCGATCGGCTCGTGCGTGGGGCCGGCGGTGATGACGATGCGCTTGCCCGTCAGGTCTTGCGGCACGGGGTTGAGCACCTCACAGACAGCCTCGACGATGTCCTCGGGCTCGCTCATGCGGCCCGTGTCCACGTCGCCGCACGCAAGGTAGCCGCTGCCGGGTCCCACCACGTGAACGCCGCGGTCGCGCAACGTGGCCATGTTGGCCTGCGTCGCCGGCGCCTTCCACATGCCATTGTTCATGGCCGGCGCGATCACGACGGGCCGCGGCGTCGCAAGCAGCGTGGTGGAGATGAGGTCGTCGGCGATGCCGTTGGCCATCTTGGCGATGATATTGGCCGTCGCGGGCGCCACGACCACCAAGTCGGGCTCCTGCGCCAGCGAGATATGGTGGATGGGGTCAGACGGGTCGTCGAATAGCCCAACCGCGACCGGCTCATTGGTGAGCGCGCGGAAGGTGAGCGGGCCCACAAACTCGGTAGCATGCTCGCTCATAACGACTTTGACACGTGCGCCGCGCTTTTGCAGCAGGCGCACGATATTGCACGACTTATAGGCGGCGATCCCGCCGGTAATGCCCAGCAGGATCGTTTTTCCCTCAAGTTGCATTGAATTGTTGGATGCCGCCGTCATCGCTAGGCTTCCTTGCTCGGGAGCACCAGGAGGCGGTGGCAGTACGGACAGTGCGTAATCTCGCTACCGTCGTGGTTGAGGTCGCTCATGGACGATGCCTGCAGCGCGGTGTGGCAGACCGTGGGGATGTTGCCCTGGATGGTCTCGACGGCCAAGCCGCGGAACTGCTTGAGCAGACGCTCGTAGTCGGTGAGCACGTCGGCCGGCAGCGTGGCGGCAAGAGCGGTGCGCTCCTTAGTGGCGGCTTCGATCTGAGCCTGCAGGTCGGCAGCCTTGGCGCGGGCGGCCTTGGTATCGGCCTTCACGCCCTCCTCGAACTTGGCGATGATGGCCTGCGCGCGGGTCTCGCGGTCGAGCGCCTCTTTGTGGGCGACAACGACATCCTTGCGGGTGTGCTCAATCTTGTCCAGGCGCTTGGCCAGGGTGGCGAGCTCGTTTTCCAGGTCCTGTACCTCGCGGTAGTCGGAGCCGTCAACGTGGCGCTTCTTAGCGGCCTCGATGGCGTTATTGGTCTGGATCTCGGTGGTGTTGAGATCGTCGAGCTCAATATCCAGGTCCTTGCGTTGGGCGTAGAGCTTGGTCATTTCGGCCTTGAGCTTAACGTAGGTCTTGCGCTTGGAAGCGAGCTCCTTGAGCTCCGGCATATTGGCAAGTTCGCTCTTGATGCGGGCGAGCTCCAAATCGATCTGTTGCAGCTTGAGTAGCGTAGCGCCGGCGCTCATAAGTTCTCTCCTTTTGTCACAGTCCACCATTGGCAAGGGTTCAGTATTTTAATCGCATGACGGGGGTCGGCCCCGGCGTCAACTGCAGAGTTCATCAAGATATCAACGAACGGCTCCTCGGAGCGGTCGTGGCCGAGCAAGATCACCGGCAGCCCGCGCAAGGCAAGGTCTTGCGCCACGTGGTAGCCCGCCTCGCCCGTCACGATGACATCCGCACCGGCGGCGATGGCAAGCTCGCCAAAGTCGCCCAGGGAGCCGCCCAAAATGGCGACGGTGCGGCACGGGCGATCAGCTTTGCCCCACACACGCGGGTCGCTGCCAAAGGCCGTGGCAGCACGGGTGGCAAGATCGCGCAGCGTGCACGGGTCGTTGAGCGTTGCAAGTGCGCCCAGGCCGGTGGCCTCGGGGTCGTCCACGTGCTCCAGTGAGCTCACGGGTGCGGCACCCAGCAGCTTGCTCAGGCAGACACGGGCTTCGTGCGAGCGGTCCAGGTTGGTGTGGAGCGAGATAATGCTCACCCCGCAGCGGGCAGCCTCGTAGAGGGCCGCACTGCACTGGGGTCGTGTGGCATCCGCCGGACAAAAGGCCTCGGGTGCCTTGATGTATATGGGATGATGCGTCAGCAGCACGTTGGCGCTTGCTTCTTGGGCGCGGCGAACATTAGCCTCAGTCGCATCGAGTGCGCAGGCAACGCCGGTGATCTCCGCGGCCGGATCGCCAACGGAGAGTCCTACGTGGTCCCAGGGCTCGGTGTCCGTCTTGGGATAGCGTGCCAGTAGCGCGCGCTCGAGCTCGGCGACGATCATGCGGCACCTGCGATCGAGAGCAGCGTCTGGGCAAACTCGTCCAGATCGTCCGGATTCACGCGGTCGTCAAAGGAAATGCGCAGTGCACCTAGTGCCTGCTCGCGACCAATGCCCATGGCGCTGAGCACATGGCTCGGGTCCATGCTGCCGCTCGAGCACGCCGAGCCGGCCGAAACCTCAAAGCCGGCGGCATCGAGCTTGACGATGAGCTCCTCGGAGTCCATGCCATCAACGTAGATCGACACCATGCCCGGCAGGCGATCGGCCTGTGCGTAGTCGCCCATGGTGGCATGAATACGCGGATGAGCCGTAAGCGTGGCGTAGAGCTTGTCGGAAAGGGCTTGCAGCTTCGCGCGCTCCTGAGCCACATGGGGCGTCAGAGACGAGGCGGCAGCGGCAAAGGCGAGCTGCGTTCGCAGGTCTTGCGTGCCGGCACGACGACCGGCCTCCTGTCCGCCGCCAAAGATGCGCGGGCGCAGCGGCGTGCGGCTCTTAAGGTAGAGTGCGCCAGATGCCACGGGACCGCCAATCTTGTGGGCTGCGACGGACATGGCGTCGACGCCCAGCTCGGTGACATCGAGCGGAATATGCAGATACCCCTGGATGGCATCGGTGTGGAACAGGGCGCCAACGGTATGCGTGGCCGCGGCAAGCTCGCGGATGGGCTGCACCACGCCGGTCTCGTTGTTGGCAACCATGATGCTCACGAGCGCCACGTCGTCGCCTAGCAGCTCGACAAGCGTGGCAGGCTCAATGTAGCCCATGCGGCAGGGCTGCACCAGGTCGACGGTAAAGCCGGCGGCACGCAGCAACGGCAGGTTGTCCAGAATCGAATCGTGCTCGATGGCCGAAACGATTACACGATCGCGCTTGCGATCGCGCTGACGAGCGCCCTCGGCAAGACCGAGCAGCGCCAGCTGGTTGGCTTCGGTGCCGCCGTTGGTCAGTACAATCTCGGACGGGCGGACGCGCGCGCCAAAGCTGCGGGCGATCTCGCGACGTGCAACCTCCAGACGCGCGGCAGCCTTGCGGCCGAGCGAATGCAGCGAGTTGGGGTTGACGCCGGCAAGCTCGCTGTCGTCGTACTCGCGCTGCGCAAGGAGCGCCTCGGCGCGCATGGGCGTCGAGGCGGCATAGTCAAGATTCACGGGTATGCGGTTTTGACCTGCGGTCATAAGGGTTTATGCCTCCTGTGCGGCCTCATTGCCCAGCTTCTGCAGCAGCGCAACCTCGGCAGCGGGATCTTCGGACTTAAATACGGCAGAACCGGCCACGAGCACGTTGGCGCCGGCCTTGACGACCTCGACAATGTTCTTGGAAGAAATGCCACCGTCGACCTCGATGAGGGGCGAAACGCCGTGACGCTCGCACATGGCCCTGAGCTCGTGGAGCTTAGCGATGGTGCCCGGGATAAAGCTCTGACCGCCAAAGCCCGGGTTCACGCTCATGAGCAGCACCGTATCGACGACGTCGATGATGCTCTCGAGCACGCACACGGGGGTGGCGGGGTTGAGCACCACGCCGGCCTTAACGCCGCGCTGCTGCAGATGGGTGAGCGTGCGGTGCAGGTGCGTGGAGGCCTCGTAGTGTACGGTGATCATATCGGCGCCGGCGTCTGCGTACCAATCGACCGTCTCGTCGGGGTTCGACACCATGAGGTGCGCGTCGACCGGTACATTGGTGGAGCGCTTGATGGCCTTAAGGATGTCAACGCCAAAGGTGAGGTTGCCGGTAAAGTGGCCGTCCATGACGTCGAAGTGCACGTAGTCGGCGCCGGCGATCTTGTCGAGTTCGCCCTTGAGGTTGGCCATGTCGGCCGAGAGGACGGACGGTGCGATTTTAATGGAACCCATGGTAGTAGCCTTTCTGCGCTAGTCGGTGAGTCCGTAGAACTCTTGAGAGGGGACGCGATCGGTAAGAATCTCGAGCGCCCTATCCAAAGTAACACCGTTGTAGAGCGTTTGCTCCACGGCAAAGGTGAGCGGAATGTCTACGCCCAGTGAACGGGCAAGTTCGCTGACGCTGCGGGCCGCGACGGCGCCCTCAACCACCATATGCGTGCGCTCCTGATACTCGTCGAGCGACACACCGTGGGCAAACTCGTAGCCAAAGGTGCGGTTGCGCGAATGCTCCGAGGTGCAGGTGGCAATGAGGTCGCCCATGCCGGCAAGTCCCATGCAGGTCATAGCTTGACCGCCGCGGGCGTGCACCAGACGGCTGATCTCGGCCAGGCCGCGCGTCATGATAAGGGCAAGCGTATTGTCGCCCGCGCCCGAGCCGGCGGAAATGCCGCACACGATGGCGATGACATTTTTCATGGCGCCGCAAACCTCGACACCCGTCATGTCCTGCGACAGATAGATGCGAAAAGCCGTGGACAGGAGCAGGTCCTTGAAGGTCTCCCCCACCTGCTGGTCCTCGCTGGCGATGACGGCGGCCGAAAGCCCGCCACGGCAGATTTCCTCGGCATGGTTGGGGCCCGAAAGCGCCGCCACACGCGTCTCGTTGCCGATCTCGCTGGCGATGACCTCGCTCATGAGCAGGCCAGACTCGGGCTCGATGCCCTTAGTGAGGCAGAGCACTGGGGTGTCGTCCGCGATGAACGGCGCCGCCTGATGGCACACGTCGCGCAAGTGCGTGGAGGGCACGGCAAAGATGATCGCATCGGCACCGTCGAGCGCCTGGGCGAGCTCGGTCGTTGCCACCACGTTGTCCGGCAGCTCGTATCCCACCAGATAGCGCGGGTTGCGGTGCTCGCCGTTAATGCCGGCGGCCGTCTGCTCGCTGTGGGCCCACATGGTCACGCGCTCGGCTCGCGCGGCGGCAAGGCCGGCGACGGCGGTTCCCCAGGAGCCGGAGCCAATCAGCGCAACATTCATGACTCTCTCCTACTTATCGTCGGGCTCGGTGACGCGCTTGGTAAACGAGAGCTTGGACTCCTTACCGCACGTGAGCTTTTTGATGTTCGCGCGATGGGCCCACACCACGGTGATGCCGATCATCGCCATGCAAAACTTGAGGCCCAGGCTGCTGTACGGAAAGACCGCGCAAGCAGCGATGGGAAGACCGATGGCAGCGGCAAGCGAGCCCACCGACACATACTTGGTGATGGCGACGGCTACGATAAACATGCCGAGCAGCGACAGGCCAATAGGCCAGTACCAGGCGAGGATGACGCCCAGGCCAACCGCGATACCCTTGCCGCCGTGGAAGTTAAGGTAGGGCGAGAAGATATGGCCCCACACCGCTGCTAGGCAAATGACGCCGAGCATCCAATCGCCGGGGGCTCCGGGCGCCATGATGCTTACGGGGAAGCCATAGCCCAAGTCGGCAATGAGCGGACGCGCGATAAGGACGCAGATGGCGCCCTTAAGGCAGTCGAGCAACAACGTGAGCGCGGCCACCTTAGGGCCGGCCACGCGCAGCGCATTGGTTGTGCCGATGTTGCCGGAGCCCGCCTTGCGAATGTCCGTGTGGTTGAACATGCGGCCCAGGATCAGGCCAAACGGAATCGCTCCGATAAAGAACGAGACCACGGCGCAGATGGCGGTCAGCAGAATCGGATTATGCATCCTTTTGTTCCTTCTTCCTAAAGAAGAGTCGAATGGGCGTGCCGGCAAAATCGAAAGTCGAGCGCATGCGGTTCTCCACGTAGCGCTGGTAGGTGTCGTTGACCAGGTCGCTATGGTTGACGAAGAACGTGAACGTCGGCGGGTTGACGCCCGTCTGGGTCACGTAGTGCATGCGCAGGCGGCGCTTGCCGTCCACCACGGTATGACCGAACTCGCGCAGGTCGGTGAGGAACGTGTTGAGGCGCGAGGTGCTGATCTTCTGCGAGCGCGTCTTTTCGGCGGCGTCGACCATCGCCCAGATCTTCTCGACGCTGCGGCCAGTGAGGGCAGAGATGCGCAGGTACTGGGCCCAGGGAGCCATGACGCCCAGTCGGCGCTCGACGGTCTCCATGCAGGCCTCGCGCTTGCGGTCGTCGTCGAGCAGGTCCCACTTGTTGAGCAGCACCACGATGGCGCAGCCGCGCTCGATGGCGAGTCCCATGACCTTCTGGTCCTGCTCGGTGACGCCCACGGAGGCGTCGACGACGAGCAGCGCCACGTCGGCGCGGTCGATGGCGCGCAGGCCGCGAACCATGGAATAGTACTCGATGTTCTCGTACACGGTGCTCTTCTTGCGAATGCCCGCGGTATCGACCATGCGGTAGTGCTTGCCGTCGCGCTCGACGACGGTGTCGATGGCATCGCGCGTGGTGCCGGCGATGTTCGACACGATGGAGCGGTCGGCGCCCAGAATGCGGTTGAACAGCGAAGACTTACCGGCATTGGGGCGGCCGATGATGGCGACGTTAAGGGCGTCGGGGAACTCGTCGGCGACCTCGTCCTCCTCCTCGGGCAGCAGCGCCACAATGTCGTCGAGCAGGTCGCCCGTGCCATGGCCGTGCAGGGCCGAGAGCGGCGTGGGCTCACCGATGCCGAGCGAATAGAACTCCCAGATGTTGTCGTTCTCGCGATCGGGATTGTCGAGCTTGTTCACCAGCAGAAAGACCGGCTTGTCGGAGCGCTTGAGCATGCGGGCAACCGACTCGTCCTCCTCGGTGACGCCCGTGCGGCCGTCGACCACAAACAGGATGACGGCGGCTTCCTCGGCGGCGGCGAGTGCCTGGTCGCGGATGGACGTGGCGAAGACGTCGTCGCTCTTGAGCGGCTCGATGCCGCCCGTGTCGACGATGGTGAACTCGCGGCCGTTCCAATCGGCCGTGTGATACGAGCGGTCGCGCGTGACGCCGCGTGACTCGTGGACGATAGCGTCCGAGGTCTGGGCCAGGCGGTTAACGAGCGTGGACTTGCCCACGTTGGGGCGTCCGACGACGGCGACGATAGGTTTCATCTGCTCTCCTTTAATGGGTAGGGTCAGCGGAATTAGTAGAGTCGGCAGGCACAATGCCAAGGATGTGCTCCAGGGTATCGAGCAGCTCATGCGGCATGGTCGATACCACATGAACCTCGGCGCCGCGACTGGTAAGGCTTGCGAGTAAATCGTCACGATGATACTCGTCAAGCGTCATGCCGTCAGCGTTGAACATGAGCTTAGGCACAAAGAGCATAACCCCCGACAGGTCTTGCGGCAGCTGCTCCAGGATGTCGCTCGCGACGATGAGGCCAGTCACGTCCACGTTGCCGCCAAAGTAGCGGTTTTTGATGGCTGTGACGGTGCCGGCGAGGCCGTGCGACGATTCAACAAAGCGCGCGACCGTATCGCGCGCGCTGGCGCCCGAGAGGCACAGCAGACGCTGGCTGCTTGCGGCGATTGCCTCGCGAACGCGGGCAAGGCGCTCGGCATCGGCGGCAAGAACGCTGTCGGTCTCGTCCAGATAGGAGCGAATCATGCCGATACCGTCGTAGTACTGCGGGTAGCCGTCGTAAAAGTCCGCCTCGGGCGGCTCGATGCCGGCATCCAGATAGAACTCGTCGCTCATCTGGAAGGTGTGGCGGCCAAAGCGCTCGAAGGCACGGTCCTGGAAAGGCCGGATCATGGCAATGGTTTCGCGCGCGAGCTCGGGCCTATCGCTGTAGGACCAGCTAAAACGGTTCTGATGCTTGGTAAAACCGAGCGGCACAATGCCCAGGCTGGTGATCTGCTCATGTTCCTCGCAGTAGCGCAGGGTCTTTTCCAGCTCCTCTCCGTCGTTCATGCCGGGGCACAAAACGATCTGTGCATGGATCTCGATGCCGGCTGCCATGATGGCCTCGAGCACGTCCATGCCGCGCTGGGCGTTGCGGCCCATCATACGGCGGCGGACGTCGGGGCTCACGGCGTGGACCGACACGTTCATCGGACTCATGTTGCGATCGATGACGTTTTGCACGTCCTCGTCGGAAAGGTTGGTCAGCGTGACAAAGTTACCCTGTAAAAAGCTCAGGCGATAGTCGTCGTCGCGGATGTAGAGCGTCGATCGGCCGCCCTTGGGCAGCATGGTCATAAAGCAGAACACGCAGGCGTTGACGCAGGTGCGCATGCCATCGAAGATGGGGCCATCGAACTCAAGGCCCCAGTCCTCGCCCGGGAAGCGGTCGAGCTCCACGGGGGTGACTGTGTTGTCGCGCGGGTCGAAAACATCCAACTCGACGGTGTCGTCGTCGGCTTCCCAGAGCCACACGATCATATCGGTGAGTCGCTCGCCATTGACCGTGAGCACGCGCATGCCCGGCTCGATACCCACATCCCATGCAGGCGATTCGGGACGCACGTTCTTAACGAGCGCGCCCTCACCCGGCTCGGGGTCGCGGCTGCGCCCGTAATCGGCCACCTCGGCGGCGTATGCGGGTACGGTCTGATCCATGATTAGCGGCAAAGCTCCTTGATGCGCGCAACGGCGCGTTCGATGTGTTCTTGCGGGGTGGAGGCTCCGGCGGTGATGCCGATGTGGCGCGCGTCGGCAAACCATGCGGCCTCGAGCTCGGAAGCTTCCTCGATGTGATGCGTGTGTTCGCAGGCGCCCGAGCAGATCTGCGCCAGGCGGCGCGTGTTGCCCGAATTTTTGCCGCCCACGACGACCATGCAATCACAGCGGTTGGCGAGGGCTGCGGCTGCCTGCTGGCGCTCGCTCGTGGCGGCGCAGATCGTGTTGATCACACGCAGCTCCTGCACGCGCGGGGTGATGGAGGCCACAACCTCGGCCAGGTTCTGCGCGGTCTGGGTGGTCTGCACAACCAGGCCCACCTTGCCCTTGAGCGGCAGTGCGCCCGCATCGGCGGCGCAACTCACGACTTGAGCGTCATCACCAGCGTGGCCCAGAATGCCCTCGACCTCGGGATGGCCCGGCTCGCCCACGACGATCACGCGGTAGCCCTCGCGCACTAGGCGCTCGGCCGCCACATGGACCTTCTTCACGTAGGGGCAGGTGGCGTCGACCACGGTAAGACCACGCTCGCGAGCGGCGTCAATGACCTGCGGCACCACACCGTGCGCGCGAATGATCACGGTGCCCGATGCGGCGTCGTCCAAGGTGTCTGCCAGACCAACGCCTGCCTCGGCAAGCTCGCGTACCACGATGGGGTTATGGATGAGCGGGCCCAGCGTGTGGACCTGAGCGCTCTCCTCCGCCTGCGGCGCGGCGGCCAGTGCCATGTCGAGCGCACGCTGCACGCCGTAGCAGGTGCCGGCGTGGGCAGCGATTTCTATGGTGGGGACGACCTCCTCAGCGGCGGCCGCGGCGGTATTTATGACGTTCTTACCCATGACTAAAACCTACCCGGGTGCTCGACGCACAGCTCGTCGCGCATGGCGTATACGCGACTCATGGCCTCGGACTCAAACCATGCCAGGCGCTCCTTGCGCTTAAGCTCGGCCGGTGCGTCGGATAGCGAGATGGCCTTGCCGGCGCGGATCCAGCACTTTTTGGGGCGCATGAGCTTTTTGCCTTTGGGCGTGATATCGGACCAGCCACAAATGGCGAGTGGGTTGACGGGAGCCTTGCCCATCTGGGCGATAAGCGCAAAGCCGCCATGGACCTCGGGCTTGGTCTCGCGCGAGCGGATGCGCGTACCCTCGGGGAAGATCAGGACATCCTCACCGCGCTGCAGTGCATGCTGGGCGGCGCGCAGACACTTCATGTCGGCGGTGCCGCGCTCGACGGGAATGCCGCCCACGCGGCTAAAGGCCCAGCGTATGATCTTGCTCTTGGCGAACTCGGACTTAAAGATGGGGCGGATGCGGCGGCCGCCAAAGAACAGCGCCGTCTCCACGGCCAAGAGTTCGGCCATCGAGGTGTGGTTGCAGATGACCACGCTGCCGCGGCCCTCCTGGCGCTCAAACAGCAGGTCGGCGTCCTCGACCTTCCAGCGCCACATGAGCTTGGAGAATGCCCACAGAATAGCCATGACCACCACGACGACGGCGCGGATGAGCGCCGGGAACTCGGCGTAGGGGGCGTTGTAGTAATCCTCGGGCGTCTGCTTAAACAGGCGCATGGGCTACCTCCTTTGGTTGATGAGGTCCTCGATAATGTGGACGACCTCGTCGATGGTGTGGGCGGTGGAGTCGACGTGCACGGCGTCCTCGGCGGGCACGAGCGGTGCGACCTCGCGGCTGCTGTCGAGTTTATCGCGCTGCTTGAGGGCGTCGAGGGTCTCGTCGACCTCGGACTCGAGCTGCTCTGCGCTGAGCGGTTGGGCGTCGTTTTGGTGGCGCTGCAGCACGCGGCGGCGGGCGCGCTCACGCGGGTCGGCGGTCAGGAACACCTTGACCTGCGCGTTGGGGAATACAACGGTGCCGATGTCGCGACCCTCGGCGACGATGTCGCGGTCTTCGGCGGCGCGGCGCTGGTGGATGAGCATGGCGGCGCGTACGCCCGGGTAGGCCGAGACCTTGGACACGTTGGCATCGACCTGCGGGGTGCGAATGGCGGCCGATGCGTCCGCGCCGTCGATGGTCAGACGCGTGTCCTCGCCGGTGCCGTTGGTAAAGCGGATCTCGATCTGCTCGGCGAGAGCGTCGATGGCCGCCTCGTCGTTCAGATCGATGCCGCGGTCGAGCGCGGCGAAGGTGACGGCGCGATACATGGCACCCGTGTCGAGCTTGTTAAAGCCCAGCTGGCGGGCGATCTCCTTGGCGATGGTGGACTTGCCGGAACCGGCGGGGCCGTCGATGGCGACGATCATGCAATGCTTCCTTTCGGTGGTTGACGTGCTGGTATGGTTCGCGGGCGTTGGGGTGCGGCGGGTTGCCTAGCCCGTGTAGCGCTCGCGGTAAGTGTTGCGCTTGGGCGCGGAGCCGTGACTGCCGTGATGGCGCGTGCGGGCCGCGGGGTTGGCCGCTGTCGCGTTGGGGTCGCCGCGCTTGGCGCCGGCCTGCTTGGGCGGGATGCCGCCGGCCTTGAGGATCTGCACCTCGTGATCGGTGAGCTCGCGCCACGAGCCCTTGGCCACGTCCTTGAGCTCCAGGCCGGCAAAGTTGCAGCGATGCAGGCGGATCACCGGGTGGTGGATCTTGCTCAGCATGCGCTTGACCTGGTTCTTGCGGCCTTCGCGGATGATGACCTCCACGGCGGTGGTGCCTGGCTTTACGCCTTGCGGAGCCACGGCCTCGGCCTCGCGCGCGTTAATGACGCGGCAGATCGCCGGCTGACACAGGCCGTCGTCGAGCTCGATGCCACGACGGAGTGGTTCCAAGTCGCGATCGGTCAGGTGGCCGTCCACCAGCGCCTGATAGGTCTTGTAGACGTGCTTGCTGGGGTGCAGCAGGTCTTGCGACAGGTCGCCGTCGGTGGTAAAGAGCAAAAGCCCCGTGGTGTCGCGGTCCAGGCGACCCACCGGAAAGAGCCCCGGAAACCGATCGCGCGGGACCAGATTAGCCACGCAAGGGCGCTCCTGCGGGTCACTCATGGTGGTGAGGTAGCCGGTCGGCTTGTAGAGCATCAGGTACACGGCGCCCTGGTTGAGCTTGACGGGCATGCCGTCGACCTCGATATGGTCGCGGTCGACGTCGACCTTGGTGCCCAGTTCGGTCGCGACCTGGCCGTTGACGGTCACGCGGCCGGCGGTCATCAGGTCCTCAGAGCCGCGGCGGCTCGCCACGCCCGCGCGCGCCAAAAAGCGCTGCAGGCGCATGATGTGCGGGTAGACAGGCTGGGCGCCGCCTGTGAGCGCCGTAGCGCCCGCGGCGCGTGAGGTACTCGTCTCCCCTGCTTCGTTAGTCCTCGTCATGCATGTCCTCCGAGATATCGCCGGTGGGCAGAAGCTCTGCGTCATCGGCGTCCTCAACATCGGTGTCGATCAGTTCGCGCTCTTCGTCCAGGTCCTCGGCCTGCTCCTCGAGCGTGGACTGAATGCTGCGGCCGCTCAGGCGCTCGCGGATAAACTGTCGCGACTGCTCGTCGGGGGCAAACTGCTCCAGATCGGGCAGGTCGCGGGTGGAGCGAAGACCGAACTTTTCCAAGAAGGCGTTGGTCGTGCCGTAGATGATGGCCTGACCGCGCTCGGGGTCGTGGCCGAGCTCGCGCACCAGGCCCTTGTCCACGAGCGACGCGATGACGCCGTCGGAGTTGACGCCGCGAATGCCCTTGACCACCTCGCGCGTGACGGGCTGGTGGTAGGCGATAACGGCCAGGGTCTCGAGCGCCGCCTGCGACAGCTTTTGCGTGTCCCAGCTCAGCACGTAGGCCTCGACCACGTCGTGGTAGGCAGGGTGTGTAAACAGGCGCCAGCCGCCGGCGACCTCACGCAGCTGAAAGCCGCGGTTGGCCTCCTCATACTCAACCTTGAGCTCGGCCAAAAGCGATGCGCACTCGCCGGGGGCGATATCCAGCGCACCTGCCAGAGCAGGCGCACTCACGGGGTCGCTCGAAACCAGCAGCAGCGCCTCGAGGGCGCCTTTGAGGCTGTTTGCCTCAAGCGTGGAAAGGGTTGACATGGTTGCCGCTCCTATTCGGTGAGCTCGGGGCCTTCGCCGGGCACATAGGCCTCGGCGCCCTCGACGCGGTTGATTTGAATGGTTCCAAAGATCTCGTCCTGGCTCAGCGTAAGCGAGCCACGCTTGGCGAGCTCGAGCATGGCCAGGAAGGTGACAACGAGCTGCTCAGTCGTGGCGTCGCCGTCCAGCAGCTCGCGGAAGGTGCAGGTTTGGTGCGCCATGGTAAAGCGGTCGACCGAGGCCACCGTCAGGTCGAGCGGCATGCGATGCGGCGCCACGTGCTCGGCCTCCAGTAGGAAGGTCTGGCGCTTGCCGTCCAGGTCGGCGCAGATGACGGCCAGGCCGCGCAGAGTGATACCGGCAAGGTAGTCGGGCATAAGGCCCAAAAACTCGGGGTCGGGGCCGGCCACACGCGGATGCATGCGGCTTTCGGCCTGCATGCGGGCACCAAGGGCCGCCGCCGCGCCCTTAAACTGCTTGTAGGCGATCAAGCGCTGGATCAGGACCTCGCGCAGGGCGTCACCGTCGAGCGCGCTGAGCTCCTCGAGGTCTTCGTCATCCTCGTAATCGTCGTCGTCCTTGCGTGGGGCCTCCTGGGGTACCAGCGAGGCGGCCTTAATGTCCAGAAGGGTTGCCGCGACCAGCAAAAAGTCGCTCGCCACGTCCAGGTCTAGTGCCTCGATGCGCTCGACCTCGGCAAGGTATTGCTCGGCCACCTCGCTGATCGAGATGGCACCGATATCTACTTTTTGGCGGGTTACCAGCTGCAGCAGCAGGTCGAACGGTCCGCTGTAGACCTGCGTCGACACGCGATACGACATCTTCGACCTCCTTTGACGGCGCCTTCGCGGCGCGGTTTGGGTGCATGTTGCGACCGTTTTGCACGGTCGACCTGTAAGTTTACCCTAGATGCCGGCGATTGCGAAGTCGAGCAGCCGCTCAGCCAGCGGATACACGGTAACGTCGAAATAGCGTCCGATCACGTCGATGCCGGTCCACATGGGCAGCAGGTACAGCACGATGATAAGAATCGGCATGGCGTATTGCTGCAGGCGGTAGTAGTTGGCGAGCGCCTTGCCTTTGAGGAATGGGACGATAATCGACGAGCCGTCGAGCGGCGGGATCGGGATAAGGTTAAAGAACGCGAGCGACAGGTTGACCACGATAAACGTGGCGCCGAAGTTCATGATTTGGGACGCCACGGCAAAGGACATGCTGGTGTAGAGGTTGCCGTACGCTGCGTGCATGAGGACGGCTGCGAGACACGCGAGCGCGATGTTCGATACGGGGCCGGCCGCGCTCACTAGGACCTCGTCGCGCTTGGGGTGCTTAAGGTTGTTAAGGTAGACGGGAACCGGCTTGGCGAAGGCGAATACCGGGCCGCCGGCCGCGAGCATCAGCAGCGGTAGGAGAATGGTACCGAACGGATCGATATGGTTGAGCGGGTTGAGCGAGACGCGGCCACGGGAGCGGGCCGTCTTGTCGCCGAGCGCCCAGGCCGCCGCGGCATGCGCGCTCTCGTGAATGACGATACCAACGATGACGGCGACGGCGCTCGCGAGCAGGTTCATGAGGTAGCTGCTGGACATGGCGCTCCCCTAGCGGACGCGGCGCGAGGCACGCGTGAGCAGGTAGTCGGCCACAAACAGGATGACGGCCACGATGGCGTAATCCAGGCGGAAAACGCCGCCAAAGGGCGATGTGATGACGCCGTAGCCGGCGATAGCGCTCGGCAGTGCACGCGAAAGCTCAACGACAAAGCCCACGATCTGCAGCTTGGCGGTGAGGCCGCTAAAGCACAGCAGCACGGTCATCGCGCTCATAAAGATGCCGCAGATGCGACAGGCGATGGCGATGATGCTCATCGCCACGGCGGCGGCCTTACGAGAGTTCACGCGCGGTCTCCTCTTCGATCTGGCTAGAAAGCTCCAGCCATTCGTCCTCGAGCTTGGGCAGCTCTTGTTTAAGCCCGTTATATTCCCCCAGCGCGGCGTTGAACTTGTCCTGATCGGCATAAAGCTCTTCGCTTGCCATCAATTCCATAAGCTCGTCATAGCGGGCGCGCTTTTTGTCGAGCTCGGTCTCGATCTTCTTGAGCTGGTTGCGCACGCCCTTGAGCTTTTTGTTGAGCGCGGCGCGGGCCTGGGCCTCGGCGCGCTTTTGCTCCTTGGTCTTTTTGCCCTCGGCAGGCTTAGGCGCCGCGGCGGGGGTGTCGGCCTGGCCGGCGCTGGCTTTGGTGGACTTGGCCGCGGCAGGCACGCTCTCCCCTGCCGCCTCGGCGGCGGCGCGGGCTGCGAGGTCCTCGCGCTTGTAGAGGTAGTAGTCGTAGCCGCCGTCGTAGACCGTGACCTTGCCGTCGCGGATATCGATCACGCGGTTGGCCACGGCGCGCACCAGGTGCTCGTCGTGGCTGATAAGCACGATGGTGCCGGGGAAGTTTTGCAGGGCGTTCTCGAGCATATCCACCGAGTCGATGTCCAGGTGGTTGGTGGGCTCGTCCAGGCACAGGAGCGCCTCGGGCGCCACGAGCATCTTGGCCAGGGCCAGACGCGCTTTTTCGCCGCCGGAGAGGACGCGGACCTGCTTTTCGATGGAATCGTTGTCGCTAAACAGGAAGGCGCCCAGCAGGCTGCGCTGCTGCGGCACGGTCCATTTGGGCGTGACGGTGTCGATTTCTTGCAGGACGGTGTTGGACTCGGTCATGCCTTCAAGCGCGTGCTGGGCATAGTAGGCCACACCCACGTTGGTGCCCAGGTCGCGCGTGCCGGTAGTGGGGGGCTCCAGACCGGCAATGATCTTCATGAGGGTGGACTTGCCGGCGCCGTTTGGGCCGACGAGCGCCACGTGCTCGCCGCGGTAGAGTTTGAGGTCGATATTGCTGTAGATGTGTTTGTTGCCGTAGGACTTGGAAACGCCCTCCAGGCCCACGACCATGTCGCCGGAGCGCGGCGGGTCGGGGAACTTAAAGTCGATGTGCTTGTGGCCCTCGGGCAGGATGACGAGCTCCTTTTTGATCTGTTCGATCTTGCGGATGCGCTCCTGGGCCTGGGCGGCCTTGGTGGGCTTGTAGCGGAACTTGTCGACGAAGACCTGCATGTGGGCGATATCGCGCTCCTGGGCGGCGCGCTTGGCGCGCATCTGCTCCAGGTTGTCCTCGCGCTGCTTGAGATAGCTGCTGTAGTTGCCGGTGTAGGTGGTTACGCGGCGGTTCTCGAGCGCGGCAACGTGGTCGACGCAGGCGTCCATGAAGGCGCGGTCGTGGCTGACGATGAGGACGGCGCCGTCGTAGTTGGCGATAAAGCCGCGCAACCACTGGACGCTTTCGAGGTCCAGGTGGTTGGTGGGCTCGTCCAGAAGCAGCAAGTCGGGATGGCGCAGGAAGAGCTTGGCGAGCGCGATGCGCATCTGCCAGCCGCCCGAGAACTCGGAGCACGGGCGTTCAAAGTCAGTGACCTTAAAGCCCAAGCCGGACAGGATCTTGCGGGCGTTGCTCTCGAGCTCGTAGCCGCCCAGGTGCTCAAAGCGGTCTTGGACCTGACCGTACTCGTTTAGGAG
Source organism: Collinsella sp. (assembly GCA_048330275.1). Lineage (GTDB taxonomy): Bacteria > Actinomycetota > Coriobacteriia > Coriobacteriales > Coriobacteriaceae > Collinsella. The sequence goes on along the minus strand of DBFEIO010000012.1, from coordinate 31,622 downwards.
CGCGTCGACGTCCTTGCCCTGCTCGGAGAGCTCGGTGATCTGGGCCTGCAGCTCGTTGGCGCGCTCGCCCATGCGGCGGATTTCCTTGGCGGCGGCCATGACCTCGGCGAGGATGGTGGTATCCTTTTGCTCTAGGTTGGTTTCCTGCTCTAGGTAGCCCACCTGGCAGTCCTTGGCGTACTGGACCTGGCCGGCATCGGGGCTGTCGATGCCCATGATGATTTTAAGCATGGTGGTTTTGCCGGCGCCGTTAGGTCCCACGAGCGCAAAGCGCTCGCCGGGGTTGATCTGGAAGGACGCGCCGCTAAAGAGGACGCGCGCGCCGAAGCTTTTTTCGATCTTGTCGACCAGGAGGATCATGGTGCCGCCTTTGACCTTGTGTGCCTATATGAAAAAAGGCCCCAACTTGCGTTGGAGCCTCATTCAATGCTCGGGTGGAGACGAGGGGGATCGAACCCCTGACCTCTTGACTGCCAGTCAAGCGCTCTCCCAGCTGAGCTACGCCCCCGTGCGAAGAAGTACTATACGGGAACTCGGACGGCGATGCAAGGACAATTTTAAAAAACTTCCGCTCCGCGCCCGCGCGCGCGGAACACGACCCGCCCCGCGCAACCGGGTTTCCCGTGCGCCGCCAGCCCCATTATCGGGTCCGATTGCGCACCGCCCCTCATCTGCGTCTCAGAACCATGTCGGTTTACTACGATGAATCAGAAATGTTCGACCACGCATGGCTTTTCGTGTAACCGTCGAGCTCCCTACCTGCGATTTTGCAAACGGAGAACACGCGGTGCTCGGGAGTCGCCGATCCGTCGTAGTAAACCGGCAGGGTTTTGAAATGACATCAGCTTGATTTCACGGTTAAATGTGTTGGAGCCCTGAATTAATGACATTAACTTCTTCTAAAACACGTCTTTTCTGCGACGCGCCTGGATTGGCTGTTGTTTAGCATGGGACTCGATCTGGCGTTGTGCGACTTGCTCGTGCATGATAGTATTTCAGGACGTGAAGCGAAGAAATTAGGCCTGAGTTGCCTTTGTTGAAATTGCATTCACCGTTCATAAGGGCTCTTGGCGCAACGGTTAGCGCAGGGGACTCATAATCCCTGGGTTCTGGGTTCGAATCCCGGAGGGCCCACCAGAGTATTTTGAGGCCGGGCATTACGCCCGGCCTCTTTGTTGTTAGCGCTGCAAACTAGCTTTGCCATCCAGAGACGTAAAGTTATTAACATTCATATTCGTAATTAACAATGGGCATGTCGCCAAGTTGCTACCCAACCAACACATGGCTTAAATCGTTAGATGTGAAAAAAGGCCCCAACTTGCGTTGGGGCCTCATTCAATGCTCGGGTGGAGACGAGGGGAATCGAACCCCTGACCTCTTGACTGCCAGTCAAGCGCTCTCCCAGCTGAGCTACGCCCCCGTGCGAAGAAGTACTATACGGGAACTCCCCCGCCGATGCAAGGACAATTTTAGGAAAACTTTCCGGGGGCGCGGTCGCCGGCGTCCCGCGGAGTCGCGACGGCGGAGACCAGCGCCCACGGGGGCCGATGTGGGCGCGCGTCCAGGGCGTCTGGGCCCCTCATGCCCGACTAAGCCCGCGGGGCGCGCCCCGCGGGCGGTCGGCGCTGCCGCCGCCCGCCTATCAGGCTTCACTCCGGTCGCCCCCGGGATCCCCGCCACGAAACCGGCCCATCTACTACGTTTGGGCGACATCCCCCGACCATGGCGTCTCGGGCAAAAATAAAACCGCAGGTAGACGGCCTGCGGTTTTCGCGAAATACGGGGTATGGTCGAGGGGTCGGGGTTAAACGTAGTAGATGGGCCGGTTTCGTGGCGGCGGCATCGCAGGCAGCCGACCGAGGGCGCCCGGCAGTGAGAAGGGCACCCTTCTAACGACCGATTTCCAGCCAGTTGCACAGTACTTTGGCTCGTAACTCCATTTCCGCTGTCTTTTGCGCCTTGGTTTTGCACCTATAGCGCAATTCCAAGCGCGAGCAAAGACTTCTCACGATCGCATCAAGCTGCTCGGCATCGTTAAGCATATCGTGTGTAACCAGGAAGACGTCATACCCCATACTTTGCAGCGCCGTCATGCGTTTGGCATCGTGGTCGAGAACGGCGCCTGATCCGTGGATGACCTCTCCCTGAATCTCCACGATTCCTGCTTTCATTATGGTTGGATTTACGATCACGATATCCCCGTAGCAGACTTTTTGCCCCGCAATGCTCTGGGCCGATGCAGTAAGCGGCGTAAAATCGTTGACGAAGACGTTCCGAAAGCCGGCACCGCCGCGGGAGCGAGGAAGCGACAGCAATAGAATTCCCGCTACTTCTAGCGGAGAGGCCGCTATACCCGAAACCATCCGTGCGGCGTTATAGAACTTGGCACCCCACTTACGGCTTTTCATCTTCCTGGCGTACTCATTAAGTTCGTGCAGTTCGATAAGCGGCTTCCTCATCCAGAGCGAAGTGCCTTTGAGCTTCGTGATCTCTTTCGTTTTCTTTTGGACGTTTGTTCCCTTTGCATTTACCTGCTCTTTAACTTTTACGCGCGCATAAACTCGTTTCCATTGCGCTTCGTCTTGGCTCTCATCTAGTTCAAAGAGAGATTCGGTCGTGGAATCTTGAGCGGCGTCATCGGCCTTGCTCAGTTCTACTTCGGCTGCGGCGGTGGGCTCAAAGACAGAAAACCACCCACAGAACTCGTACATGGCAAGGACGAGATCGGTTTGAGACACAAAGCGCGCCATGGTAAACAACGTTGCAAGCGGATTGGTTACCCTAAAGCCCATCTCTGTTTCCAGTGTACTGTCCACCCCAGAAGCGTCTCCGCAATGGATTGTTGTCCGCAATCCCGAATGGCAGTTAACGCCACCGGGCTCCGTCGAGGTAATAATTGGGACCTTGAGGATGTCGGTTACGAAAGGGGCTTGGGATAGAGCTCGCCAGCCGTCTTCGGAGTTGGGCAGGCGAGGGTAGAGATCACGCACCTGCGGCGGGCAGCGCCAGTAGCGGAATGCGGTGTTTGCGCAGACGATTTCGTCCATTTGCGCCTCCCCTGGCATCGGCCATAGGCTGTGCGGATTGCGGACATCGCCGATTATCTACTGGGGCATCATGCGGGTAAGTACCGGAAGCTGACCAAACGCTGACCAATAGCTTGACGAGTTCTGCCGAAAATCCCTCGTGTGATAGAAATCCGCTGGAAGGAGTTCTGGGCGCGTGGTCCCCGTCTCCACATTTGCGCATGAATCACATGGGGAATTCAATGAAAATACGCATGCGTTTTATACAAAACGGGCAATGGCGTCAGTAAAAAGGATGCGATATAAAATGACGCCTTAGACGACTACGATTATTTTTTGGTGTCAAGCTCGGTGTCAAAAAGAAAAAGGCCAAAGGCTTAACACCTCTGACCTGTGTTTTTGATGGTGGGCGATACAAGATTCGAACTTGTGACCCCATCCGTGTGAAGGATATGCTCTACCCCTGAGCCAATCGCCCATCGCCTTTCGGCAAAAGAGATACTATCATAGCCGCGTGTGGTTTACCAAGAACTTTTTGCCCTCGATTTGAAAATCGTGCGCGTCAGCCGCGCCATGGCAAACGCCATAACCAGTAAAACCGCAGCTCAACGCCGATTTACAGCTTGAACCACGACGTCTCGGGGTGGCAGATAAGTCGCGCATTGTTGTAGGTCATCTCGAGCGTGAAGCAGGTGCGCGCTGCATAGAAGCCGTTCTCGCGCTGGATGGTCAGCGCCAGCTCGGGCTTGTCGACGGTCAGGCACAGCGGTAGCAGTAGCTGGATCCGGTCGTCGTAGAACTGTGCACCCGCCATCACGTACTCGACGCGTCCGAGCTAGAGCGCAGCCCGATCGCCTGCGACGTCGGTCGTATAACAGTGCCCGATCGTCATGAGCGTGCCGTGCAGGCGCTTGACGGCCGTGGCCATGACTTCGAGCGATCTAGCATCATCGAGCACCAGCGGCGCGAACGGATCCGCACCCCGCGACGCGAACGCCATCATGAGTTCTCCAAGAGCCTGAGTGCGTTGGGCGTGTCCGCAATAGTTGACCGAATGGCCTCGTCGATCAAGGCGATGCTGTCCAGATCGTCGGGTAAAGTGCGGGGTGCTTTCGGCGCGATAGGTTCGGTTGCGTCTACTGTACAGTTATCAAAAGTCATGCTTTCGGGATAATTGCTGCAACAATGCTCATGTACGGTAAAAATGCCCTCGCAGAGATTGCTGATACAGACCCTCTTTTGCATTTTGACATTGATACTGTTACCCATGAGATTTTGTTATCTTTTTTGGGAAAAGTACAGTTAGAAGTTATTTGTTCGCTATTAGAAGAAAAATATCATGTGGGCGTGGCTATGAAAGAGCCTTCGGTTATTTATCTGGAAAGACCGCAAAAAAAAGCGAGCTGCACGATTCATATTGAAGTGCCGCCGAATCCGTTTTGGGCATCTATTGGTTTGACTGTAACACCGCTTCCTGTTGGAAGCGGAACACAATATAAAAGCGAGGTATCTCTCGGCTATTTAAACCAAAGTTTTCAAAATGCCGTCATGGAGGGTGTGCGTTATGGAATGGAGCAGGGCTTATATGGCTGGGGAGTGACAGACTGCCAAATTTGTTTTGATTATGGAGTTTATTACAGCCCGGTCAGCACCCCCGCTGATTTTCGTTTTCTTGCGCCTGTCGTGTTGGAGCAGGCATTGAAAAAAGCAGGGACACAACTGTTGGAACCATACCTTTCCTTTACCCTTTTTGCACCGCAGGAATATCTTTCACGGGCTTATAATGATGCACCAAAGTATTGCGCAATCATTGAATCAACCAGACTTGAAAAAGATGAAGTTATTTTTAAGGGTGAAATCCCTGCCCGTTGTATCGGTGAATATAGGAATGATCTGAATTTTTATACAAATGGAAGAAGTGTCTGCATTACAGAATTAAAAGGGTATCAGGAAACTTCCGGCGAGCCTGTATTTCAGCCACGCCGCCCGAACAGCCGTTTAGACAAGATCCGGCATATGTTTCAGAAGATAATGTAACGTCTTGCGCAATGCAAGCGTTCATTGCTGGCTATTGCGAAATATCATTGATAAAATCAGCATCAGAGAGGAGGAACCATTTTGAACCAGAAACAGACGGATATTACAACAGGAAAGCAAATACGTCATCTGCGAACACAATCGGGAATGACACAGGAAGATTGAGCAGAACGAGGACGGGGGCAAACGCAGGAACGCCGCCAAGAAAAAGGAACTGGAAGCCTCCGAGAAACGCATAGCCGAGTTATCCGCTATCTTCAAGCGGCTGTATGAGGACAGCGTGACCGGGCGCATATCAGACGAGCGTTTCACAGAGCTGTCGGCAGACTATGAAGCAGAGCAACGGGAGCTGAAAGAAAGAGCCGCTGCTATTCAAGCGGAGCTTTCCAAAGCACAGGAAGCCACCGTGAACGCAGAAAAGTTTATGAATGTTGTCCGGCGGCATACCAGCTTTGAAGAACTTACCCCTACTCTGCTGCGGGAGTTTGTAGAGAAAATTGTTGTGCATGAGTGCAGCTATGACGAGAACAAGACCCGCAGACAGGACATTGAGATTTATTATTCTTTTGTTGGCAAGGTGGACTTGCCCGAATAACCGCCCGACCTATCCGACACAATGCGCAAGTGCCGGATAGGAACGGCAAAATTTTTTACACTTCTATTACTTCTTTATCGCACATCAGTAAACTATCAGGGCATGTCGTCGCGTTTAACGTTATCATCACGCCGTCCCTCTGCTGGCTGAATCCGAGCGTTTAACCCGGGGATTTCGACCATGTAACCTAAATTGACATTCTTGAGGCAATCAATCATCGCTGTCCAAGCGTCTAGATGCCAGGTCGAAAACCTTGCCCTTGTCCCTTGCACCTATTGCGATGATTTGAACTACTTCGACGTGCCCATCGCGGATGCGATAAATTACGCGAATGCCATCAGTACGAAACTTAAGTTCCCTACAACCTGCAAGAAGACCCGAAAGCGGCTTGCCAATTTCATCGGCCCGAAGTGCAAGACGCGCAATACCTTTGTCCACCATAGCGCGAACCGAGCCATCGAGTGACAGATACTCTTTCTCGGCAGTCTTGTCGTAAAACTCAACCTTAAACCTAGCCACGCTCACTCGAACAGCTCCTCGTCGGAAATGGGATCGGTCGCCTCGGCTTCTAGCATGGACTCGAACCTCTCACGCCCCACGGTATCGGAGAACGGGATGCCCTTGCGATTCGAATCAGCGTCGCCCTGCGCGAGCCTTGCAGCGGCTATGGCGTGCAGGCGCTCCTCTCGGAGCTGTTCGAGTTCAACCGCCATCGCTTCGAACTCGTCGAAGCCGACGATAACAGTATCGATGCCATCGTTCCTGTCTGAGACAAATTGCGGCTCCCTTCGAGCACGACGTCTCGCTTCGCCAAAATTTTTGCTTGCCTGCGTCGAAGTCAGCACCTGTTCGCGTCCGAAAACGAGTTTCTTGTCTATCACGGCAACCATAGCAACCTCCTTTTCAATCTGTCTCTAATACGTATTATAGTCTCATTTAAATACGTATGTAAAGGAAAGTTAAACAGCAATAGTCTTACTATTGATTGCTTAGGATGAACAGGGTTTCGAATCGTACTCCAGAGTAACCGGTTGCCAGATGAGGTTTTCGATGGCGCAGTTTAGAGCATTTGCGAGCGCCAATGCCGAAGAGACCGAGGCACGGCGTAGGTCGAGTTGGTTCTGCTCGTAGAGCTGTATAGTGCGAGGTAAACCCCCGATTGGGTGGTGAGCTATTTTTGCGTTAGACCGGCTGGGCTTTCCCCTGGCTATTAACGCATCCCCATCGCGGATGGCCTTTAGGCTCTCAACGTTGAGTACATCGGGAGGATCAGGTAGCAGGATGGTATTCGCAAACTCATCGTCCCGCACATGTTGCTTCATAGATGCGAACCTCATCCTGTTCGATGCTTTTGCGGAAGGGCGGGCGCATGTGCTCTGGTGGGTTGGTGACGATATCAACCTTTCGCCCAAGTTCCTTTTCGACCTCATGGGAGAGTTCGTAAAGCGTGCCGAACGTCATGGTGTTGCCACAGACTAGGCGCAAGTCAATATCGCTATCGGGCGTTTGCTCGCCTCGGGCAAACGAGCCAAATAAATATGCTTCGCTGACGTCGTAACGAGCCAGCACGTGGGAAACGACGGCGGATATGTCGGAAGGCGAAATCATGGGCTATTTGCCGTTCAACTGCAGAACGTCAGAGGGCCAGCGTCGAAACCGCCGGTCCGGCTTTTTGGCGTTCGGCGAGCTCGAAGATAAACGGGGCGTTTGACCTAACAAATTCAGTCAAGAAATTGTGGTTATCAGCAGTAAATCCTTCGACGTTGAACCATTTGACCGCAGGCAAGAAGCACTCCGCATGATCAAAGTCAAAGTCAACCGGCCGTTCAACGGCTACGCGAACGGTTCCGTCTTCTCCTGTCTCTGAGTAGGCAAACTGGGTGCCATCATCAAGCTGAACGTAGCTCCAAAACATGACTACCTCCTTAGTGGTTATATTCGAGTATAAGGAGCAGTCTAGACGTAACGCGGCGTGAATTAAATTATTCCTATAAGACACGAACTCTGACAGCTGGCCTTGTCCAGAAGTGGTGGGGGCCGAGTTCTGCCGACCAGAACCCGGTTTTGCGCTTTCGCGACCTGCGGTTTTATTAACAGAATTTGACTTGCGCTCGGCGGGCTCCGGTTTTCCCGCACATCCGGAAATCGGGAGCATCAGCAACGGCGTGCAGCTTTAAGAACCGCTGCTCCCAGCACGAACAGCAATGCGGACACGGCAATCCAATGGCTGTCGCTGGTTTTGGGGAGTGACGAGGAGGTCGCGGTGGTGGCCTTGGGCCTAGAGGCCTTAGTGGCCGTGGTCTTGGCCACAGTGGTCGTGGTCACCGTCTTAGTCGCCGCCGCGGGCTTCTGTGTGGGATTCGTTGACGGATCCGCAGCTGGCTCGCCGGTAGCGGGGTCAGTGCCAGGGGCGGACGGACCATCGCCCGGCACATCGGGCCCACCGGTCTCCCCCGCCGACGCCGTGGCATCCACGGGCTCGATCGTCACATGCGCTGCCACGGACCCGTCGGCATCCACCACGCCGCCTGCGCCAAAGGCCCCGCCCGCAGGCGCCACAAAGCGCGCGGATGCAAGCGAGCCGCCCAGGCAGGCGATGCCGCCGTCGGCGCCCGACGCATCCAGCCAGGACGCATCGACGGTAAGCTGCCCGGCCGCACCACCGCCGGCAGTCCCGCCCAGCAGACACACACCATAGGCGCGCACGCCCGCCCCGGAGCCCGCGCCCGCGGCGACAACTCGTCCACCGCCGCGAACGGCAAGACCGTCCGCGATCACGCCGGCCACCCGCGCATCCGCGATGCCGGCGCCGTCGGCCCGCACGTCAACCTTGCAGCCGTCCACCGCGAGCGTCCCCGACACGTAGATTCCGCACTGCGAGCCCGTGGCCACCAGCGACCCGGTTCCGCGGAGCGTCAGATCGCCCCACACCTCCATTCCGCACCGCGAGATGTCCACGTCGGGCGCGCTCGTCTCGACAACAGCGTTCTGCCCAGTCAGCGTCACCACCAGGTCGTCGTCCGCACCGATGGCCTCGCCCGCGTAGCCGTTTAGCTCCAGATGGTCGGCATCGGTCCAGGCCCACCCGGGGCCCGACACGCCCGGCTCGTAGTACGTGGCACCCGCGATGAACAGGCTCTCCGCGCCCGCGGCATAAGAAGGCCCGCCCAGCAAAACGCATAGGCAAGCCATGGCAGTAAACAGGATGTAGTGACGGCTGGTGTGGAACGCGGCAGCAAACATAACCGCTCCGATCTTCGCAAGAGCCAATGGAAACTGCGCCAGAAAACTACCTGGTAGCAGCAGTTATTAGTGTAGCGAGATCAAGGCGAAAACAAAGAAAATGCCCCTAAACAGTAACGATAATTAGGTGTAAATCGTTTTGCCAATCGGTGAAAGGAGGTGGAGCCTGCGCATTTAACCGCGCAGGCTCCACCTCCTGTTATTTACCAGAATAAAATACGTCAGTTATAAGTTCAGGCAAGTCCGTCCACACTTGATAAGAGGAGACGTTGTTCGGATTGCTCCGCCTTGCGCGACGCTTATCGTCTGTATTGTGCTTAGCAGCATTGACTAAAGCTTGGCCATTGTTGCCGCTAATCATTTCTAGATTTACAGACTTGTACTTTGACGCGGACGACCTGTTGTGGTCTGTGGATTTTAGTACGCCAAGATCGCGCGCCCGTTTCTCACATTGGGGAGTCGATCCAAAAGTTTCAGGGCATGGTGAAACGTGGTCGATAAGCCATACTTCAAAGCATGGATTGGAAATTGCAAGTTTGAATCCTTTGACCCTAACTTCGCGTTCTGCAGCGGCTAAATTCCTGAACTCGTCCGAGTCAACAACAATCCATACAGAATTTAGTTCCTCAATTTCACCTGCTTTAACGGCCTTTTTATCTGACTCAAGCTCACGGGACACCTGCTTCGCTACCTTTAGCGGATCTCCGTCAATATACCTATATCGCACACTTCCGCGAACGTCCATCTCATTAATTAGGAAGTTGAAGTATTCGCTTTCGGTCACTTTACCGTTAGATACAATCAAGTGGCGCTTTCGTTTGGCTCTTGTCTGCTTTTTGCGACCGAGAGCAAGGCCTCTCCTTTCTGTCTTAGCCATTTATATCAGCGCCTTCCTTCATGAGTTGGGCCACAAGTTGATGAAAGCTTGGATTGGGCAGTGGCACATAGACGCCGTTCAAATAATTACGGCCCAGATTCTCATTTGCGCGAGGAGAATACTCCATTGCGGCAATTAATTGAGAAGTTCCCTCTGAATCCTTTTCAACAAACCAGACCTGATCGCGCTCAAGCACCTCTTCCATGGGGCTCGTTCGCGTCATCAAGGTGACATCATGAGTAGAAAAGATAAGCTGCGCGCCCTTAGGATTTGTTTCAGGATCAGAAAACAGTGAAACAAAGTCGCGTAGGAGTGTGGGATGAAGACTCGAATCTAGCTCATCAATGAGCGCCAGACTTCCGCTACTTAACGAGTTAAGGGCAACGAAGAAAAACGCTAGAGCAGCTTTTGTTCCTTCGGATTCCTGATTTGAATTGAACCAAAGTCCATCCCCCACCCCTTTATGATGGAAGAATAGGTCATAAGAAAAGGACCATTTAAAATCTTCTTCAATTATGTTCCGCGCTTCTTCTGGAATGCCTTTAAGGTCAACGAACGGTTCTTTTAAACCAAAGACGCCTTCCGCTTGACGAACATCGATATCGTCAATTCCGATATCGGCAAACTTAATAAGCTGGGATAATACTCGGGCTCGCGAATCGCCTTTGATAAATAATTTCTTTATTTCTGTTAGCTCGTTGGCGTATCGCGTCGCATCATAGTGCTTTATATCGTAAGCAAGCGACTTAAATGCCGGTTGGATAACCGTGCTGCCGGCAGTTGCCGCGGCAGATAAAAAGAGAGAGTTTTTGCGTGTAATATCCCATAGCTGCTTTTTTACGCCCGTAAAGGAGCTTCCAAATTTAATGGACTGCATTCCATTTACCGAAGTACGATCGTATAGAAGGGAGGGTTGCTTTGATCGATAGACGACGAGGTTCTCGTAAGTAACTTCATTTTTATTTAACCCAAACGAGAACTCATATTTTTCATTACCGGAAGTAAAGTCAATAGAAAACTCGGTATCGTCGTCACTGGAGTTGGAATCTAGCAAAAAAGGAATGACTGGAATTCGTGTTTGCGCATCGCCTGCCGCAAAGCCCGTGCGGACGAAATACGAAACAAAATTCAGGGCGTCAATAAAATTGGATTTTCCCGAAGCATTGGCGCCATACACCGCGGCGACGCGTACGGGACCAAATTCTTTTTTACCGGAAATTGGTTCAAATGAAAACTGCTGTGCATCTCGAAAACTGAGGTAATTCTTAAAAGAAAAATTGAGGATCATCGTCAGAATCTTTCTAGCTACTGTTCGTTTATCACAGGCGTACCGTAATTACAAGAACAATTATATGCTTTTAAAGGCGATATTTGTTTGTTTTGAACAAATATCTACTCTAAATTGAGATTTAATTCAACCGAGCCTATTGGTACTGTCAATTGGGTCATCACTGCGCGTTGACACTGTTGCTAGTGATGGGTGACGAATCTAAGTAGAGCGAGCGCTCGTTCCGCCCCCTAAACAAACTCCCCCGTCTCCAGATCAACGAAGTCCGCGAGCTTTATCTCTCCGGAGAAGCCACTTCCCTTGTACTTTCCCGCATAGGTTTGCGAGTCGTACCTAAACGAGATGTTATACGGCTTGTCGCTTTTCGTTTTCCTGATCAACCCGTTATCAAGCATATAGCGCAACACCCTTTTATGGCTTTCCTTATCGTTGCCATTTAGGTACAAGCTGCAGACACCGTATTTCTGCCCCGCGGCGATCTGCGTTTCGGTATTCGAGTATCTGGCCTCTGCGACGGCGTCGTTTAACCTCAATAAAGATTGTCCCCAGCGGCCTCAAGCGTCTAAATAACCAAGCGCTTTAACTCAGTGAGGCTCTCATAACGGCTTCCAGGCAGCGCGACTATACGCACATCGAACGAGTCGCCGTATCTGAAGTCGGCGTACACATCACAATTGCCCCTAACGAGAAACTGCAGGGCGGCCCGACCAATCGCTTTTGCGCTTTGGCCAACGTAGTACAGGTCTTTGGTTACGTTATTGATAATGAAACCCCCCGTAACCTCGCCTTGCTGAATCAGAGCCTTTCGCTGAGACATGAACTCTTCGGCGCTTGCAGAGATCTGCGGATTATCTTCTAGGAGAGATTGGCGTAGATTCAACAGTTCCTTTTGCTGCCTCGACACGCTCGAGACTAACAGCAGGCCATCGATAAATAAGAACAATCCAAGAGATATAAACGGAAAAGACGACACGTGATTTACGCCAACGCTCAGTAGCCAAGCTAAAAATGGACCCCCGAGTGTAATTAGGAGTCTAATAACACAGACAACCTTTCCAACTGCAATAAGCCTTTTCGGAGGAGCTGAAGCGACGGCCTTAACTTGGTAATAATTTCTCAAAGTGGTCTCCAGAGATATGTAAGAGCGGTTTCAAATGAACCAATTGAGAAACTGCTTAGTTGAACGACATAGCATCGCGTCCAGCGTGGGCTCGTAGACCACCACGGGCACGCCCTTGGCTTTCACGCGCTTCATGACGCCCTGGATGGAGCTCGCGCGGAAGTTGTCGGAGTTGGACTTCATCGTCAGGTTGTCATTTATTCTTGCTGCTCGGAACAGTAGTCTGAAATTAGTTTCTCAACGATCAGGCTTTCGTGAGCCCCATCTATTGACAGAATTGGTTTATTGTACGGATCAAATACTGATTCTTGATCAGGCACTTCCAGATTCCAGATGAAATTATCGATAGCGTTATCCAGCTCTGTTTTATAGCAATTTACGGTTAGGAGATCGGCTATTTCGTCACCCACGCATTCGGCAAATACTTCCTTTAGGAAGTCCTCATCGAAATCTTCTTTTAGTTGCGCTTCGGCGTCGCTGCGCACCGTGCAGTCCCATTCGTCAGAATCGCCGCAAGGACTGCAGCGTCGATGCAGGTCATAGTCGTAGTTGGAATGATACCAATCGTCTAGATAGCGCATAGCGTATTCGCAGAGCCATTCCTCACATCGCGAACAAACGAGCTCCATTATTGACGTGTGATCTTCGACAAAACCCATTTCCATGCTTCTAATTAAGGCGTCATATAAATCTTGTGCATCATCATATGATGTGCCAGAAAGCAAGTTGGATAGATGCGGTTTAACACAAATCAACTCAAGGATTATTCTTGATTCAAGTATCCCCCACTTATGCGATTTGCCAAATAAATATGAAGCCGTAAGTGACCACGCTCTTTGCGTAGGTGATTCAAGAGCGTTTTTAATAAAACTAGCAACCCAGTCGAAATCCGAAGCTGAAAGCATTTCCTCGCAATTGGAAATGGCTTTATATCCTGGCAACTCATAAGGCCTGAGCTTATTGTCTGCAAAGGTTAAATCATAGATCTGTCCTGTAATAAAGGTATTTTTCAGAATGGAGACGACTTCAGGGCAATGATTTACGCTCGATATTCTCTCAAGTTGGTCCACAAATACGATCGATTTCGCCATAGCGATAGCCTCCAAATTGTTGTTGGCTAAAAACCAGGCGCAATAATCGTTAACAGACGGATTGGCCATTGAAATATATGGCTCACCCTCAATGTATACAGTTCTGACTACGGTCTCCTGTAAACGTTTTAATGCTCTGTCAAAAGTATTAAGCGAGTAGTCAGTTCGGGGTTCGAGAGACATTCTTGCCTCATAAGCTTTTTGCAGTGAAGAGAGCGGAATGGAATTGTCCCCTAAAGAGAAAAGCTGATAAGCAAGAATGCGTTCGGGCTGATCAAGCCGTTCCTCAAATTCGTTTTGCCATACATCGTTAGGATGATCGAGTTTGTTTTTAATTGCGGCGGGAAATTCAGAAGGATCCATGTCCTTCCAAAAATCCTCCCTGTAGCAAAACTCAATAATCCGCGGATTGAAGTTGTTGTGTTTGCAGAGGTCGATGCATTTCATATGGTGCGAAAGGAACGATGAAGACCGCTCCCTTATTGCATCGACATACTCCAGGGGGACTTTTTCAAAGGATAGATTCGCAAGCATTATTCTTGCCTTATCGAGCAGAGACATCTCAGTTGTATCTATTAGAACGATACCGGCGCTCATGCTATCAATATACTTTTTAAAGGGGTCATCGACTCTTTTGGCTTCATTCAGTATTGAAATCCGAGAGTTAAGTACCGCGTAACAGTTTTTCAATTTCGACGTATATCGAAGGAGCGTAACTAACTCCCTCATCCTCGATGAATCAACGTCAAGACAGCGTTGACCTAAGAAGTCGTCGAGAATAAATAACGTATTTTCGCAACCGTTCTCTATTGCATTTTTTATCCTGTCAATGTTGTTGCAGGAGGAATGGATCAACTTGAAATCCGCATTAATAAACTGAAGAGCAATCATTTGGGTTAGAACGCTTTTGCCGGTTCCGGGGTCACCCACGATAAGTAAAGTGGAGCTTTGCCCTAAGGATTCAATTGCCTTATCAAACACGCTCGTCTGAGTGTACAGCCCTTTATTATCTTCGACCTGGCCAAGAAAGACTTTTGTGTCGATGTCCAAGGATCGGTTTAGCATTAGGCTGAGCACATTGGTTCCTGCTATCCACAGTTTAAAATGACGCTTTAGGATCGCCTTGTTTTCCTCACGATTGAGAAAGCCGTCTAATTTGACACTATCAATTACGATGCAACAATTGATACCCAGCGACTCGGCTCTATCGACCATCCTACGTTGAACATCTTCCGTGAGGCCCGCTGAAGTAACAATGACCAATTTATCCGTAGGAACTTTGTTAGCGTTTTTTAGCCGCATAACAAGACCGCTCACCATGTCATCCCACTGTTTTGGAGAAACGTATCTCGTCCAATGCTTTGCCTGCATTACAACATGTCGTTGCTCACCCTTTTGATAATAAAAATCTGACGCATCGACTCCGCCGTCTGCACCTTCGGTATAACAAGATAACTTTACGCCGGTAATCTTCTCCGAAACGTCGCACGCAAGAGATTCGAACTCGAAGCTATCCAAGGCGTTGTAATTAAAACCCATAGCAATACCGTCCAACATGAACTGCAATCAAACATTATTATGCGGCAGTTTTTCGGTCGAAAACGAACAAGTTTCTTGGTTCAAAAGGGACCTTACTAATAAGAGGCAATGTGGTAGGCAGCCCACTCCCCTAGTTCCGTCTAAAAATCCCTCGCTTGCTGGTTCAGATTCCATGCTCGGAATGCGATGCACTCGTTATCCAAACGGTTGGAATTTAGAAATCGCTTCTCATGCTGGGTTTCAAATATAACTAATGCTATAAGCAATCAGTTCCAGATAAAGCAATCGCTTGAAAGCTATATATGCTAAATAATCAACTTATCGCATTGAGGAGCGAATGCCAATTTATGCCAGCCTCAGCACTCTATTTCAGTTTGGCTTTCAAGTATGGCCGCGCCATAGCGTATAACGATGTCTGTTACCAATATAGCCTTCAGGGAATGTTCCAAAGTTCCATATTCGGTTTGCTGACCATGACAGATTTTGTTGCGAAGCGGGTTGTGAGCAGCAAGATCCGCGTCCATTGTGTTCGCGAACGTGATACCTACGATATACTCTGCTGCATAATTGAAGGTATACCAACCGTTCTCAGAAAGAACGACCATTACGAGGACTTTATCCTTCACGTTGGTTAATTTCCTGGGCTCGCCATTCTTCTTGTGTGACAGTCCCACTCCGAGCTTTTTGGCATGTATATCGAAAAGCTCGGCTTGTTCGTCTTCAAGTTTACTCATTTCGTTAGGAAAGTACTTTTCGACAAGCCCCTCTAACAGGTTCATGAGAAGGGCGACGCAACCCTCGTAATCACCTTGCTCGTGACGGCTTAGCGCGCGAGCAAGTACGCCCCTCTCACCAGATGAGATTTCGGCATGATCCTCCCACCTAGAGCGAGTTTCCTCAAGCCAATCTGAGTCCAGGCTGTCGTAAGCAATCCCTGCGATCAAATCTTTCAGCTCATCAGTGGTGGCTTGCGGTGACAGCATGTCGAGAGCGTTGCAAACCTCGGCGTCGTCGACCAGGTACATTGGCCAATTAGATTTGCTGAGAAGCTCGATTCTCTTCGCCTTTAGGGCAATCGGGCGTAAAGCACCAGCAATTGCACCGTAGTTTATCCCCTGCGCAATCTCCTTGGCATAGTCGGCAAAACGCTGCAGGGCCGGGTATACATTACGGAATATCGAGGCGTAATCGGGGAGATTCGCAAAAGCGATTGAGGCCGTATTGATGACTTCGCGAGTCGCAGCCATGGAATCCTGCATCTGTTGGTATCCCATTTGGATAGATTCTACCGTCGCGGTTATACCACTGGATAACTCCTGCGCTTGTGCTAATGCCTTCAGGGTCTCGTCGGGAAGCTCAGCCTTTGGCCAAACTGGAATGTTCTTAAGAGGAAGAGAAGCGCTTTGCTCTGACCAGCAGATTTTACCTGATACAACATTGGGCTCCCCATTGGGCTCCTTCGGCTCATTATTCATTTTAGCGCCCCCAACGTGTTCAACCGCATTTCCCATTGTGAAGTGCTCGAAGCTTAGGCCAATACTAAGTTAGCCGTCAAACGAAATATATAGCTTGTTGATTGTGTAAACGACAATGCACCCCTTTTCGTTTGCCGTTTGACGATCTTGTTTTCTAAAGAGATGACATGCACGATTTTCTGACTGGGCTCGTTCATGATAGAAACTCATCTGTACAGCATACGGCACTACGAGGCAGGGTTTCAGGTTAACCTGTATCGTTCTATCAAGTATCTATACTGAAGAAGACGCTTCTTTTGAATACATATAATTTATGGCAGAAGACGTCAAGCATAGTCAACTCAGCGGTTGCATATTCCGCCGAGTTCAGGCGCGAGGATGCTGCGCAAATCATTTCGAAGGGAAATTCCTTAGGCTTAGCGCAGCAATACCTGTAAGGGTTATAGCGGAAGAAGAACGGCGGCAAGAAAACACCCTAGAGCAGGTTGATGCTGGTGCAGCGGACAATTCGGTCTGCAGATTAAAAAGCGACATCGATACAGGCGAGATCGACAATAAGTCCATCAAAAATGATTCCGATCTTGCGAATCAAATTTCACATCAGACGGGACCTCAGATTTACTTAGCTTCCGACATGTCGCCTGATTCGGAACAAGCCACAAAGGCCGCAGCAAGTGAATATCAGCGCAGCGATAGCGCCACCAGCGGCAGCGTCGTCCTCACCGTCGAATGGAACGATCCGGTACTTGGGCAGCCAACAAACTTTCATGTGAGCGCAACAGGCGGTAGTGGCAGCTTTCTTTCCGCATGTATGCGCCCTCGTACTCTAACCCCAATGAAAATGCCTACAAGCCAGTCGCCGACGCAAGCCGCGTAGAGTGGACAAAGTACACCGATGCGTGCGTTAGCCACGACTTCACGTTCACAACGATGGCTACCGAAACATACAACTTCCGCTTTTACCTAATGAATAAGGCATTGGGCGTTACTCACTTGCGCACTAACACATATATCCAGGTTGCAGGTGATGCGCATCCCAGCGTTGCGAGCACTGTTGGCTTGGCGGAGTCACAAGCCAAGCAAGAAACAGACGGTACTGAATACGAAATGGCTCCCTATCTTCATGACTGGCTTCTCGATCAACTTAAATACGACAATTCGCTCAAGTGGCCTTCGGTAGAAAGCGCTCTCACGAGCGAGCTTAGCAAATTCCAAGCCTATGAATCAGCGTATGCGAAACTACTTTCCGCCGCAGGCATAGAAAACGCAAAAACCCGCGATATCTATGATGGGTATACGTGGAATGCAGTAAAGCTCGATGACGAATGGTATCAGGTTGACTATATTTGGGATGATTAAACCGATAACTTATACGGTGGTCTAGGCCAGCGTCATCTCTACTTCTGCATTATTGATGAGCTCATGGCAACTGCACATCCGGGCCACAAAAGAAAAATTCCGCTGACGGCTACGTTACGCGTTCTGCCAGTCTTAAAGATAACTACTTCGTACGTAACGGTAAGGCATCGAGCTCGTTACAGTAGCGAATGCTATTGTAAATAGTGAGAATAACATAGCACGGGGTGTATCGGCGCCAGCCGATACACCCCGTGCTCAACTTAGTTTTTTATTTAGATCGCGGCAGACCCGCGCAATCCGCTCTCCCCTAATCCCGCTTAAACAGATCCCTCGTGTACACCTTGTCCGACACGTCCGCGAGCTCGTCGCTCCAGCGGTTGGCGACGATCACGTCGCAGCCGGCCTTGAAGGCATCCAGGTCGTGGGTCACCTCGGACCCGAAGAACTCCGGCGCGTCCAGCGTGGGCTCGTAGACCACCACGGGCACGCCCTTGGCCTTCACGCGCTTCATGACGCCCTGGATGGAGCTCGCGCGGAAGTTGTCGGAGTTCGACTTCATCGTCAGGCGGTAGACGCCCACGACCGGCCTCTCCTTGCCCTCGTACACGCGGTCCCACACCATCTGCAGCACCTCGTCGGCCACGAAGTCCTTGCGGGTGCGGTTGGCCTCCACGATGGCCTCGATCAGGTTCTGGGGTACGTCCTTGTAGTTGGCAAGCAGTTGCTTGGTGTCCTTGGGCAGGCAGTAGCCGCCGTAGCCGAAGCTGGGGTTGTTGTAGTGGCTGCCGATGCGCGGCTCTAGGCATACGCCGTCGATGACGTCGCGGGTGTTGAGGCCGCGGACCTCGCAGTAGGTGTCGAGCTCGTTGAAGTAGGCCACGCGCAGCGCCAGGTAGGTGTTGGCGAACAGCTTCACGGCCTCGGCTTCGGTGGTGCCCAGCACGAGCTCGGGGATGCCCTTGGAGCAGTCGGCGTTCACGCGCTCCAGCTCGGCGGGGTCGGCGCCCTGCGCGAGCAGGCCGGCGAACTTCTCAGCGGCGGCCACGGCCTCGGCATCGTCCTTGGGTGCGCCCACCACGATGCGGCTGGGGTGCAGGTTGTCGTAGAGCGCCTTGCTCTCGCGCAGGAACTCGGGGCTGAAGAAGATCTTGCTGTCGCCCAGCCTCTCGCGCAGGCCCGCGGTGTAGCCGACGGGGATGGTCGACTTGATGACGATCCAGGCGTCGGGGTTCACCGAGCGCACCGCGGCGATGGCGGCCTCGACGGAGCTCGTGTCGAAGAAGTTTTTATCGGAATCGTAGTTCGTCGGCGTGGCGATGACGGCGTAGTCGGCACCTGAATAGGCCTCCGCCACGTCGACGGTAGCGTGCAGGTCGAGCTCGCGCTCCCCCGCCTTGGCCTCCGCTAGGAAGCGCTCGATCTCGTCGTCCTGAATGGGCGATACGTAGCTGTTGATCTTCTCGACCTTCTCGGGCACGATGTCCAGCGCGTGCACCTCGTTGTGCTGCGAGAGCAGGACGGCGAGGGACAGGCCGACGTAGCCGGTACCGGCGACAGCGATCTTCATGTCATTCTCCAATTGTCAAAGAACAATAATTCGCATTAAAAATGGCCCCTGTTACAGGGCCATGATTTCCTAAATGTTGTAGTAGCGCTTATACCACTTGGCGAAGGCCCTCAGGCCGTCCTCAAGTGGCGTCGCGGGCTTGTAGCCCAGGTCGCGCTGGAGCGCCGTGGTGTCGGCGTAGGTGACGGGCACGTCGCCGGGCTGCATGGGCACGAGCTGCTTGTGGGCCTCGAAGTCGTAGTCGTCGGGCAGCACGCCCTCCTCCACCAGCACGCGTTGAAGCGTGTCGACGAAGTCGAGCAGGTTCTCGGGGTGCGAGTTTCCGATGTTGTAGACGCGGTGCGCAGCTAGCGGCAGCCCGTCCTCGCCCATCTCCACCTCGGGCGCGTTGTCCATGACGCGCCTCACGCCCTCGACGATGTCGTCGACGTAGGTGAAGTCGCGACGGCAGTCGCCCATGTTGAAGATCTTGATGGTGTCGCCGCGGCGCAGCTTCTCGGTGAAGCCGAAGTAGGCCATGTCGGGCCTACCCATGGGGCCGTACACGGTGAAGAAGCGCAGCCCGGTCGCCGGGATGGAGTAGAGCTTTGAGTAGGCGGCGGCCATGAGCTCGTTGGACTTCTTGGTGGCGGCGTAGAGCGACACCGGCGAGTCCACGCGGTCCTCCTCGGAGAACGGCACCTTCTTGTTGCCGCCGTAAACGGAGCTTGAGCTGGCGTAGACCAGGTGCTTCACGGGGTGGTGGCGGCAGGCCTCGAGGATGTTAAAGAAACCCACGAGGTTGCTCTCCAGGTAGGCGCGAGGGTTCTCGATGGAGTAGCGGACGCCCGCCTGGGCGGCGAGGTTCACCACAATGTCGAAGCAGTTCTCCGCGAACAGGCGCTCGATGAGGGCGGCGTCGCACAGGTCGCCGCGCACGAAGGTGAAGCGGCCGTCGGCGTCGGCCTCGGCCAGCATGCGCAGGCGGGCATCCTTGATGCCGGGGTCGTAGTAGCTGTTTAGGTTGTCGAGGCCGACGATAACGTCATCGGTCTCCTCGAGCAGCTTCTTGACGAGGAACGCGCCGATAAAGCCGGCTGCTCCGGTGACGAGTACTTTATTTGACATATTGCTCCTTTGGATGATCGAAATAACTAGTTGCGAATTGAAAGTACTGATTTGAGAAATGATGAAAATGAATCTATGTAATTGTCTGACTCAAAAAGCTCTAAAGCCTTTTCTAGTGCAGCTCGTTTCATGCTGGTCAACTCATGGTCAGTCAAATTGCATGCGCTTGTGATTCCGTCTAGAAGAGCTTGATTGCTTAAATCCGGAATAACAATTCCGTCAATCATATTCTCGAGAATAAGATCGGCTCCTCCGACCGCGTTGCATAACATCGGAACACCGTTTGACATACACTCAGCGAATTTTGTTGAAAATCCGGCGCGAGAATATAAATCAGGAGTTCTAAATAGAATTCCAAAGTCAGATCCTTGCAGCATTTTGATTACGCTGTCATGGGAAACACGGCCGTGAAAATGAACCTTATTAGATCTGGCAATGTTTCCCATTAAACTGACTGCCTGGTTTAAATCAATTCCAATTACATCGAGTACTGGTTGAGTGATTGCAGGAATAGCGTCATTACTTATAAGCGAAATAAACTCTGTAAGTGAGTCTTTTCCCCCAGCGGGTGAACCTGCATAGACAAACTTGGTTATAGTTCTCCGCTTCAATCCTTCTAAAGAGCAAGGGTCACTAAGTGAGTCTCCGGCCCTATTTAAGGGTGGCAAATAAATAACCTTTGGATATCCTTGAGAGGAGTAGAGTGAATCGAAATGTTTTTTAAAAAAGGGCGAGATTGCGATAACTCCATCTAGCAATCTATCCACTTCAGCCACCCGTTTAGAACGAGATTTCTCCACAAGCCAAGCAGCTAAATCTCCTGTAAATTTCGGAGTAAACCAATCGGTCTCATCAACGATTACGGGAACGTTAAAATCATGGCAATGATCTAAAACCCGTTTTGCAAGCTTATGTTGTATCCCGTAATAAATAACCAAGTCGGGCTGTATTTGATCGAAACATCGAGTGAAGGCTTTAAAGCTGAAGGAAGAAGAGATTCGCTCGTAATACTTTTTTGCTATTTGATGGTGCCCGAATTTCACCTCATACGGAAAATCAAAGGGATAGTCGTAATTGCTGCTTATGGCGTTGGATGACGGCTCAATTATTCCAGCAAGAACAAAATGGACGTTGAAGCCACATTTAACCAGCAAATCGGAAATTGCGAAAGCATGTTTTGTAGGAGCATTATCCCCCGGAATTGATTGAACTAGATATAAAACCTGTTTATTCATTCTGTAGTTCATTTCTGATCGATTCATCAATGCCGTTAGAAAATAACGGTTAATTCCGACGAAGGGACAATTTGTCCATAAGCAAATTGAATCCTTCGATGTTCATCAGCTTAGATAGCACGATGTAACACCCTAAGGACCCGAGAGGGGCAACGATTAACGAAATAAGATTCCCGTTTGAAATGTGGATTAATAATAATGCGATCACCACGGAAAACAATGTGGCAATTGACGGCTTAAGAACGTCAATAAGCTGCTCAAATATGCCATAGCCGAGCACTTTTTTATTCGGGGTCATGTTAATTAACATTGAGACAAATCCGCAAAAGGCACTTGAAAGGGAAATCGCAAATACACCAAAAGGAATCGACATAATTAAAACGATGAACGAAATAGCCTTCTTAATGACCTCAAGCTTAAAACAAAGGGCACCTTGACCTGCTGCTTTAAGTGCCTGCCAATTCATAGATTGAAGGGGTTGAAATAGATAGAACAAGCACGCAACTTGAAGATACGGGACGCATTCCGCCCATTTTTGACCCAAAAGAACAAGAACCAGAGGACGCGCACACGCAGCCAAAATTCCCATCATGGGGAAAACGAGATAAGCAGAAAGCTGCATCGCTTTTCTAAGAACTGATTTGAGCGCATTTTGGCTGTCTTTCTTTTCAGCCATTAGAGGTAACATAACATTGCTAATTGGAGTGTTTAAGTTGCCTACAATTAAAGCCGGGAATTGGTTGCCGCGATTAAAGAAAGCCAAGTCTGCGGAGGAATAGAATTTTCCGATGACTAAAGAACGACCTTCTGTATAAATAGAATTAATAAGGTTGGCACTTGTAAATTGTATTCCAAGGGGCAACAGCTCTCTTGCTGAACCAACCACGAATTTTAGTCTAGGCGTCCATTTTGTTAACCAAGCCATTAGTACCGTTGTCATCAGAACAGTAAGTATCTGTTGAATGATTAGCGCATAAATACCAAAACCCAACATTGCAACTACGATAGCTGCTAATCCTGAGATCAAGGAGCTGAGGAACGATGCAGAAAATTGCAATCTAAATAAAAAGTTCTTTGCAATATAGGCCTTTTGAATTGCATTCAGTGCAGAAAGAGGAAGACGTAATGCCAGAACCCTTAGGTAAAGACACATATCTGCATTTCCATAGAAGTCTGCAATGCTTGGAGCCGAAATAAATATCAATACATATAAGATGCTCGACAATGCAATTGAACATGACAACATTGTCGAGTAGTCAATTTGATTGATATCAGACTTTTGTATTAGCGCTTCGCCAAGTCCATTTGTGACAAGCACGTCTGTCAAATTTGTAAATACAAGCAGCAGCGAAAGAGTACCGTAATCACTCGGGGACAGCAAACGCGCCAGAATTAGGGAAATTACAAATAGGGCACCTTGCGTGGCAAATCTCTCACCTATTGCCCAAAACATACTGGTTGCAGCCTTGTTCGAAGCCATTATTTTTCACCATCCGCATTGCACATACGCTTAGATCTTTCTGGTTCTATGTTGTTTAGGGCAAAACCAAAGGATGAAAATAGAAGAACGACCCCGACATTAATTGTGTAAGAGTAATAAGTTGATAATCCCAGAATCGCCATGAGATAAAAGAGGGCAACAAATTTGCAGTGGCTATTTTTGGAAGAACCAAATAAGCATCGCGACAGGACATACAAAAGCGGAACAACGGCTAAAACGCCAAAATGAAACATCAAATAAATTATTTGATTATCGAAAAAGAGATAATTTGAATTCGTGCCATATCTATATCCAGCGCTAATACCGTTACCGAATATAAGCGATGCCGGTTCAACCTGGCTATAGAAAATTTCATATTGGTTAGACCGTGTATCTTCTCCGATTCTGTTTAAAAACGAATCAAGAACTTCAGGATAGATAAACGACAACGCCAAAAGTGCTGTTCCAGTTGCAAAAATTACAATTACTGTTCGTTTAAAAACTTTGTCAATTCCTTTAGCCATAAAAGTTGCAACAAGCATGACTAACATTGGTTGAATTAACCAACTTCTGGTTGCCAGCATTAATGCGGCGATGCAGGCTAGAATGCCTATACCCATCGTTATGAAATACGCGTGTTCATCATTAGATTTAAGCACCACGGTTGACCAATATAAACTGATGCCAAATGCAAAATAGTCCCTCGCAGGACACCATCCAATATAAGATCCAAAGCCACAAAGAGATTTAAATTTAAGAATTGAAATAAGTGAAGCGATAAAGCAAAACAGAGAAAGAAGAGGGACCCATTTCTTTATAAGCAACTTGATGCTTGGCTCCTCCGCCAATAGGTAAAACAAGGGAATTACAAATACTGTGGTTGGGACATCTCCAAAGAGCACACTGGATAAATCGCCCTCGTTATTGGCAATGGCGAATAAGCTATATATTATTAGTCCAAAAAATGAACAAGATATGATGAGCCAATTTGCTTTTCGGGATTTACTTATTGCGCGCAGCAAAAGAATGGAAAAGCAGATTTGTTGAATGAGATTAAATAAGGAAGCAAAGCGCCCATTAGAGGTGCTGAATGCAAAACGGTTAATCTCCCAATCTGTTGCAAATGAGTATGAGGCGCCCAGGTCTCGAACAAAGGGGACCATTAGACCAGATATTATTGCAATTCCTAATAGCAACTCAGATATACTTTTGTTTTGATTATGCAGTGTCATTTTGTTGCGCAATGTTGTTTTCCTTATTGGAGGCTCCAGGGGAAATCTAGTTAAAAATAAGATCCGCCCATTCATTGCCAATAGCTTCTAAAGAGAGAGACTGCCTTAACATCAGGGCATTATTAGACAGTCGATTCGAGTATGATTGATCTTCGACGATCCTGTTGAACGCTTCGCTCTCAGCAAGATCGTCATCAATATCGACCAAAATGCCGTTCTCGCCATTCCGAATAACTGCCTCTGCTCCACCACCGCCACATTTGGTGCAAATTGTTGGAACCCCCATACACAAGGACTCAAGCATAGAATTAGATAGGCCCTCGAACTTTGATGACATTACAAAAGCCGATGCAGTTCTAATGTGCATAAGAACGTCAGAAGAAAAGCCCATAAATATAATTGAATCATCCATGTCAAGGCTATGAACAAGGTTTTCTAGTTCTGATTGAAGGCTTCCCTTGCCAAAGATTTCAAGAATATATTCAGGGTGTTTTTTATGAAACAGCGCAAATGACCTGATTGTCATCGAGTGATTTTTTTGAAGTTCAAGACGTCCCGCTGTGACGATTGCTTTTCTTCTAAGCCCAGAATACGGTTCAGGAAGTTCACTAGATATTGGATTAAAGATGATTTTTGAATTCGCCTGAAGGTATCTCGGCATTAAACTTGCCTGGCTTTTTGTCTGAAACACAATTGCATCGGACCTTCGATACAACATGTTTCTAATGAATGGGAGGATCTTATTGCCAGGAAAATCATATCTCGGATCGTTTCGCACCGAAACAATAACCCTATTTGGAAGTCCGATAGTCGCGATAAGCGTATACATGTTTTGATGAGGTAAAAAGGAAATTACCGTAGCGTTGGGCCGCTCGGAAATAAAACGTCGTATAAGCTTAATTTGGTCGAATGGCTTGAGCGTAGCGCTTGCAAACTCAGAACGCACCTCGACTCCTTCGGGAACATCGTATTCAACAACGTTACTTTTAGTCAGGAGATAGGTAAACCTAATACCATGAGCAGCGAAGTACGACGCGAGCGCAAGCGAGACGCGCTCGGCCCCGCCACCCATCAGGGAAGGGTGAACAAAAACAATATGCCCAGCTTCATGTGTTAACTTATTTGAATTCAATTTAAGCCTCTAATTACCGCTGGTAGCATTGCAGTAGATGTCGAGTATTTCGCTCAAGAGTAGATTGATATCGAATGAGCTGAGTATCTTTTTTCGGGCCAAAGTTCCCATTTCTTTTCTAAGCTCGCTTGATTCGAGAAGATGACTCAATGCAACGGCCAGAGCTTGATGGTTATCAACCGGAATCAGAACCCCATCAACACCATCATTAATTACTTGAGGAATTCCGCCAACGGGAGTGGCGACAGTTGGAATTCCTCTAGCCATGGCTTCAAGAACGCTCATGGGGAGCCCCTCGTTTTTGGAGGGGAGGCAGTACACCGCGGCACGCTCAAAGAGCTCTTCGCGTTCTGCGCCCGCGACCCAGCCGTGGAACTCGCAGCGGTCGGCAATACCGAGCTCTGCCGCAAGAGATTTATTCTTTTCGACCTCTCCGTCTCCGCCGAATACGACCTTGGTGCCGGGAAAACGCGACAGGATTTCTCTTGACGCGCGCAAGAGCACGTCAGGGCTCTTGCGCGCGTCAAGACGTCCTAAAAAAAGGACGTCTTGACGCGAACAAGGTGAGCACGGCTGGTCTGGAACTTTGACACCGTTATGAACAACGTCAATCTTCTCCAGGTCGCAAACGTTTTTTGAAAAGTAGTCGCGCCACTCTTCCGACAGAACCACAACTCGGTCGGCGATACTAAAGGTCTTTCTTACATCACGACGGTAGGGATCTCCGCCCTCTTCGAAAGCCTTCTTAAACTCGCCATCGTGATCGTGGAGTATTACATACTTGCCTGCTTTGTGGGCCATACGAGCCATAATTGACTTACGTTTGTAGGAGCCACGGGCGCTAATGTGTAAATGAATGATGTCATAGGATGGCATGATCATCGCATAGCGAATCAACGCTCGGGAAAATGCGACGGATTTACCGAGCTTTGAGGAACCGATGCCCGTCCCCAGGTACTCAAAGGCATCACAAGCCTCAGGGAGACCTGCGTCTAGATAACCTTTCACGACTGAGACAATTCCGCCGTGAAGAGAGAGATCGGGTCCGACCATCAACACCTTTGCATGGACGTGCGGATAACCTTTAGTCATTGATTTCCTCTTACCGAAAGCTTAGACGGCGAGCTGGAAGCCCCCCCCCAGATTGAAAACTCCGGGCCAACGTCTTTTGTCACTACCGCACCGGCAGCAATCACACAATGGTCGGCAATTCTAACGCCCTTAAGAATCGTTACGCCGCTGCCAATCCATACATCATTGCCGATGACGACATCTTGGTCATTCTCTGGAAGCTTGTCCGACTCATCAAGCGTCATCATGGGTCGGTCGAGAACATCTGTACGATGGTCTCCAGTAATAATTGTGAGATGAGGGCCGCTCATGACGTAATTGCCAATATGAATCTTCGCACGGGTCGTCAGAAAAGTTGCTCCTGGGCCAATATATACATCATGTCCCATGTAAATATTTTCAATCCCCTGAATTTCGCTACGACGACCGATGGTTACGTTTTTACCGCATGATGCAAAGGAGCGTCGTAGGGCAGGAAGCAAGAGCAATTTGTTATAAGCTCGCGAGATACCATCAAGCAATCTGTACCCAGCGCCCATGGCTAAGATTTCCTCCACACCATCTTGTCCACGACGCCGGTGTAGCTCTGGATGATCTTGACCACCTTGGTGGACACGGTCTCGTCGGCGTAGTCGGGGACGGGCGCCTCGGGCAGCGACCCCTCCGCGTCAAGCTCGACAGCGGTGCGGACGGCCTGCAGCAGGCCGCGCTCGCTGATGCCGGCCAGCGTGAAGCACGCCTTGTCCAGGGCCTCGGGGCGCTCGGTGGAGGTGCGGATGCACACCGCCGGGAACGGGTGCCCGACGCTCGCGAAGAAGCTGGACTCCTCGGGCAGGGTGCCGGAGTCGGAGACGACCGCGAAGGCGTTCATCTGCAGGCAGTTGTAGTCGTGGAAGCCCATGGGCTCGTGCATGCGCACGCGCGGGTCGAGCTCGAAGCCCGTGGCCTCCAGGCGCTTGCGGGAGCGCGGGTGGCAGGAGTACAGGATCGGCATGTCGTACTTCTCGGCCAGCGCGTTGATCGCGGTGAACAGGCTCGTGAAGTTCGCCTCGGTGTCGATGTTCTCCTCGCGGTGGGCGGAAAGCAGCATGTACTTCTTCGGCTCCAGGCCGAGCTCGGAGAGGACGTCGGATGCCTCGATCTTGTCCAGGCTGACGCGAAGGACCTCGGCCATGGGCGAGCCCGTGACGTAGGTGCGCTCCGGGGCGCAGCCGGTATCCTTCAGGTAGCGGCGGGCGTGCTCGGAGTATGCCAGGTTGACGTCGGAGATCACGTCGACGATGCGGCGGTTGGTCTCCTCGGGCAGGCACTCGTCCTTGCAGCGGTTGCCCGCCTCCATGTGGAAGATGGGGATGTGCAGGCGCTTAGCCGCGATGGCGGACAGGCAGCTGTTGGTGTCGCCCAGGATCAGAAGCGCGTCGGGCTGGACCTGGACCATCAGCTTGTACGAGGCCGCGATGATGTTGCCCACGGTCTCGCCCAGGTCGGCGCCCACGGCGTCCAGGTAGACGTCGGGGTCGGCGAGCTCCAGGTCGCGGAAGAAGATGCCGTTGAGCGTGTAATCATAGTTCTGCCCGGTGTGCGCCAGCAGGCAGTCGAAGTGGCGGCGGCACTTCTTGATGACCTCGGACAGGCGGATGACCTCGGGGCGCGTGCCCACGATGATCAGCAGCTTCAGGCGGCCGTCGTCCTTGAATGCGATATCGGAATAGTCCTTGCCCATGCGGCTAGACCTCCTCGTAGTAGGTGTCGGGGTCCTCGGGGTCGAAGGGCTCGTTGGCCCACATGACCGTCACGAGGTCCTCGGTTTCGGACAGGTTGGTGATGGAGTGCGTGTAGCCGGGGATCATCTCCACGGCTCGCATGTCGGAGCCGCTCACGACGTACTCGTCGACGGGGAACGGGTTGCCCTCGGCGTCCTCCCCCACCTTCCTCAGCTTGATCGACGCGGTGCCGGAGACCACCAGGAACCTCTCCCACTTGCTCATGTGCCAGTGGTTGCCCTTAGTGATGCCGGGCCTCGAGACGTTGACGGAGACCTGGCCGCGCTCCGGCGTGCGCAGGAACTCGGTGAACGAGCCTCGGTCGTCCACGTTGGGCCTGAGGCCGTAGGCGAAGTGCCCCGGCTCGTAGTAGGACAGGAACGTGCTCCAGAGCTTCTTGGAGAAGGAGCCCTCGGCCAGGTCGGGCACCGAGAGCGTCTCGCGGCTGTCGCGGAAGCCGTCGAGCAGGCAGACGATCTCGCCCAGGGACTTCACGTCGGTGACGGGGACGTAGCAGAACCCGTCACCGTCGACGCGCTCGAGGCCCTCATAGCCGCAGCGGTGCTCCTCGCCCAGCAGGGCGCCCAGCATCTCGTCGACGAGGTCGTCGATGTAGAGGAGCTCCAGCTCCACGGAGGGGTCGTTCACGGTGTAGGGGCGGCCGTTCGCGATGGCGTCGCAGAAGGTGGCCACGGCGGAGTTGTAGCGCGGGCGGCACCACTTGCCGTAGAGGTTCGGGAAGCGGTAGATGAGCACCGGGGCGCCGGTGCGCTCCGAGTACCCGCGGAAGAGGCCCTCCCCCGCGAGCTTGGACTCGCCGTAGGCCGAGCCCTCGAAGCGGCCCGACAGGCTCGCCTGGGCGGAACTGGAGAGCATGACGGGACAATGGTTGCCGTGTCGCTCGAGCGTATCGAGCAGCGTCGAAGCGAACCCGAAGTTGCCCTCCATGAACTCCGCCTGGTCCTTTGGGCGGTTGACGCCGGCGAGGTTGAAGACGAAGTCCGCGCGGGAGCAGTAGTCGTCAAGCTCCGCGGGCGCCGAGTCGACGTCGTACTCCATGACCTCGAGGGGAAGGAGCGGCTGGTACTTCTCGCGGCGGTCCTTGCCGTCGCGGACGTTCTTCAGCACGCAGCAGAGGTTCCTGCCGACGAAGCCCCTCGCGCCGGTGACGAGGACGCGCACCCTACTGCACCGCCTCGTGCTCGCGGCCCTCGAGGGCCAGCTGCACGTACTCGGCGGTCTTGATCTTGGCGATGGTGCCCTCCACGTCGAGCCTCTCGGTGTTGTGGGAGGTGTAGGACTCGTCGGCCTGGGTCTCCACCTCGCCGTCGACGACGAACTTGTCGTAGTTCAGGTCGCGCGAGTCGCAGGCGACGCGGTAGTAGCCGCCCATGTCCTCGGCGCGCAGTCGCTCCTCGCGGGTCATGAGGGTCTCGAAGAGCTTCTCGCCGTGGCGGGTGCCGATCACCTGGGTGCCCACGCGGCCGAAGACCTCCTGGACGGCCTCGGCGAGGTCGCCGATGGTGGATGCCGGCGCCTTCTGGATGAACAGGTCGCCGGGGTTGGCGTGCTCGAAGGCGAACTGCACCAGGTCCACGGCCTCGTCCAGGTTCATGAGGAAGCGGGTCATGTTGGGGTCGGTGACGGTGAGCGGCTCGCCCTTGCGGATGCGGTCGATGAACAGCGGGATGACGCTGCCGCGCGAGCACATGACGTTGCCGTAGCGGGTGCAGCAGATGGTGGTGCGGCCCGCGCCGTTGCGGGCGTTGGCGTAGATGATGGACTCCATCATGGCCTTGGACTTGCCCATGGCGTTGATGGGGTAGGCCGCCTTGTCGGTGGACAGGCACACGACGCGGTCGACGCCCTCCTCGATGGCGGCGTGGAGCACGTTGTCCGTGCCGATGACGTTGGTGCGCACGGCCTCCATGGGGAAGAACTCGCAGGAGGGCACCTGCTTCAGGGCGGCTGCGTGGAAGATGTAGTCCACGCCGTGCATGGCGTCGCGCACGCTCTGGGCGTTGCGGACGTCGCCGATGAAGAAGCGCACCTTGGAGGCGAGCTCGGGCGACCTCTCCTGCAGGCGGTGGCGCATGTCGTCCTGCTTCTTCTCGTCGCGCGAGAAGATGCGGATCTCGGCAAGGTCGGTGTTCATGAAGTGCTTGAGCACGGTGTTGCCGAACGAGCCGGTGCCGCCCGTGATCATGAGGGTCTTGTCTTTAAAGGTGGTCGAATCTTTCATCTATTTGCCTTCCTTACGTTTGGCTTTTGTAAACTGGTAAAAGAGGAATTTCGTATTGGTTACGAGGTATCGTTTGAAAAGCCGTTTTGGCTCTTGAATAAGTCTGTATAGCCACTCGAGACTCAGGTTTTGCATCCATATCGGCGCCTCTGGCACCACGCCAGCGAGAACATTGAACGCGCCTCCAACGCCTATCATCAACGGTTGAGGGCCGCCTTTAAGCTCATGCATGAGGACTTCTTGGCGCGGGGCGCCCAGAGCGATCCAGGCAAAGTCTGCGCCCGATTCTGCGAGGCGTCGCGATAGGTCTTGTTTCTCGCTATCGGAGAGTGGGCGGAAGACCGAAGGCTCCATGCCGGCGATTTTCAAACCCGGATATTCCTCTTGCAGTGAATCCTTGAGAGCCTCGAGATTCTTCTGCTCGTTACCGTAGAAGTAATGAGTCCATCCTTGCTGCACGGAAATGCTAAATATTTCACGCATCAGGTCCGGTCCGGTCACGCGCCCCATTGACTCGATTGTGTTTCGTCCGACAACCGATAAGGGCTTACCGTCGGGAACGGACATGAGGGAGTCAGCTTGGCAGGCCCAATAGGAAGGGTCGTCATGGGCCATAACCGATGTGTGCGCATTGGAGACGCAAATATACTCACCGTAAAGCTCATCTATATGACGAGTAAGAAACTCGACACACTCGTACATATTGGTTCCCGTGATCGGAACACCGATTACGGGAACGCGATTCAACTCAGAGTATTTCGAATAGTCCTCGAGCATTAGCACGCACCCTTACCGGTGATGACCTCAATAACCGTGAGGATCACAATCTTGAGGTCGGTGAAGATGCCCCGGTTGGCGATGTACTCCAGGTCTCGGCGGACCATGCCGTCGAAGCCGGTCGAGTTGCGCTCCGTCACCTGCCACCAGCCGGTTATCCCGGGCTTGACGGCCAGGCGCTGCAGGTCGAACTCGGTGTACTCCGCGACCTCGTTGGGCAGAGGCGGGCGCGGGCCCACGACGGACATCTGACCCAGGAATACGTTCAGGAACTGCGGGAACTCGTCGATGGAGTGCTTGCGGATGAACTTGCCGATCTTGGTGACGCGCGGGTCGTCCTTCATCTTGAACATGGCGCCGGCGATC